>NZ_CAXURV020000003.1:1210000-1482195 GCF_964253335.1 Paenibacillus sp. LjRoot56 | reverse complement strand
TATCTTTTCAGAAGAAAGTTAGGATGTCTTGGATTTTCTCTGGGAATATTAAATATCATGCTTGTATTGTCGCGGGGTGGAGCAGCCCGGTAGCTCGTCGGGCTCATAACCCGAAGGCCGCAGGTTCAAATCCTGCCCCCGCAACCAACCTCTTACCAAGAGGAGAATTACATAGTGTGGAGCTGTGGTGTAGTGGCCCAACATGCCTGCCTGTCACGCAGGAGACCGCGGGTTCGAATCCCGTCAGCTCCGCCATTTTTTATCTATACAATATGAGTCATTAGCTCAGTTGGTAGAGCACCTGACTTTTAATCAGGGTGTCGTAGGTTCGAATCCTACATGACTCACCATTTGCCTTATTTACAGCATGCGCGTATGGCGGAATTGGCAGACGCACTAGACTTAGGATCTAGCGGGCGACCGTGGGGGTTCAAGTCCCTCTACGCGCATCCAAACAAAAAGAGCTTTCTTGTATCCTTTAACGGGGATCGAAGAAAGCTCTTTTTTTGCGTACAAGCTTTTATAAAATCTGGTTGACATTGATTATTATTATCATTAATATCAAGAGTAGTGATTGACGCGAAATGGCGGGAGGAGATCGCATTTGAAAACGATTAAATACTGCTGCAGAAATGAGAAATTCGGATCGAAACAAATATATAAGTCGTTGAAGCACGAGTACCCAGACTTGAAGCAGAAGAAGAAGGACTGTTTAGGCAATTGCCGGCATTGTAAGAAAGAATGTATCGCCATGATAGGGAAGAAGAAGCTGCTTTGCGCGGAGTCACCAGACCATTTATATGCTCAGATCAAAGAAATCATATCGGCGTCTAAGGCCAAAAGTGTGACGGCTTGAACTTAAATCTGCTGAAATTGTTACTTCCGTTTGTATTTGTATGCACAATTCTGTTAATCTTGTATGTATGGGGAACACGCAAGAGATAACCATACAGAAAGGTGTGTGCACAGATGCTAAACGATACACTAACAGAAGCGCTCAATGAGCAGATGAATTATGAGTTTTATTCCGCGCACGTCTACTTAGCTATTGCTGGTTATTGCGCTGCGGAAAGCTTGGATGGATTTTCGAACTTTTTTAAAGTACAAGCAGAAGAAGAGAAGTTCCATGCCATGAAGATTTTTAAATTTATTAATGACCGTGGGAAAAAAGTCAGCTTTGCTGGTATGAACACGCCTGTGAATCAGTACGAATCGATTTTGGATGCTTTTGAACATGCTTACCTGCATGAGCAAGAAGTAACGAAACGGATTTATCACCTATCCGATTTGGCATTGAATGATAGAGAGCATGCGACGATGCAGTTCTTGAAATGGTTCATTGACGAGCAGGTTGAAGAAGAAGCCATGTTCGATAGCATTATCAACAAGTTGAAACGTATCGATAAAGATAGCAATGCGTTCTATATGTTGGATGCGGAATTTGCACAACGTTCCTTCACGCCGCCAGCTGCGGAATAATTACATACCCTATTCATGAGACAAAAACTTACTTGTTTCGCAATTATGCGAAAGAGGTAAGTTTTTTCTGTTTGTTGACATAAGGTTGTCAGGGTTTATTTTATATAGTAATAGAAAAAGAAAGGAAGTGCATCATGGATAAATTAGATCTAGCCAAGGCCTATAAAGCTTATTACACAGCTCCAACGAAGCCAGAACTCGTTGTTTTTGAACCTATTTCTTATGTAACCATTGTAGGCAAAGGAGATCCCGATGGTGCCACCTTTGCTAACGCCACAGAAGCGCTGTATACGGTCGCGTACGGCGTTAAAGGACATTACAAGAAGCTGGAGAAAGATTTCACAGTAGCGAAGCTGGAAGGGCAATGGTGGGTTGATGGAGATCCCCGAACTGCCTTGGAGGTACCGAGGGAAGAATGGCATTGGAAGTTATTGATTCGCATGCCGACATATGTGTCAGCTGAGATTGTGGAAGAAGCGCGTACAACTGCAATGGCTAAGAAAAAGGAGCTGAAGGTGATATCTGATGTTGGCTATGAATCCTTGAATGAGGGAACCTGTGTCCAAATGCTGCATGTAGGTCCGTATGCAACAGAACCAGAGACACTTGCTCGAATGGAGCAATTCTTAGAGGACAATCAGCTAAGGTACTGTGGTCTTCATCATGAGATTTACTTATCAGATCCGAGGAAGATAGAGTCTGCCAAAATGAAAACGATTTTGCGCTATCCTGTTGAAGCGGTAGAAGTGGTGATGGGGTGAATTTTGCTGTAAAATAGAACATAATGTCGAGCAGCCAACCATGGGGAGGGATAGCGGGTGCGAATACGTAGTATATCTAGGATTGGACGGGCTATTGGTGTCTTTATCATCATCGTCGGGTTCATGTATCCAACGCCCGCTGCCCACGCTTCTTGGTTGGATCGGGTAAAAGATATCTATCAATTGCCAAGCAATGTAGAACAAATCCAGAAGGATTATGAGGCTACGAAGCAGCAATTAGAAGAGCAAAAGGACAAGTTGTCGGAAGCCGTCAGGCAGTCGCAAGAAATCGAGGATCGTCTCCTCAGTCAGAATGAGGCACTTAAGAAGGACAACGAGCAGTTACAAGAACGGTTGAAGGCGATGGAACAAGTAGCGCTGGATAAGGATAAACGAAATCGCAAAATAACCTACATGGTGATTACGGCTGCCGCGTTGGTTGTAGGCTATTTCTTGCTTGGACGTGTGTTTCGCTTCTTCGTTTGGCGTAGACAGAAACGCGGGCTGCGTTAGCAGGCTAGTGTGAGGAGGTTGTGTCATGGAGGTCATCTTTGAAAATGCGAGTTTGCAAGCTAGGATGGCTACGCTTCAGCTTGACTATGGCGAAGCCGTTTATGTCCTTCATCCCAACCAAATTGTAGCGTTTCAAGGGATGCCAGAGCTGCGCGAGGATGCTTTGATGAAGCTTCCTGGTATGTATAGGAAAAAGCGCTTGATCCAATCACGGGTGAGAGGGCCAGGCCAATTACTTATGGGACTGCCTGAAGCGTATAGTTTGGCTGTAGTACCTTTAGAAGCGGAAGATGACCTCTTGTTTGAGTTTCGTCATGTTCTCTTCTATACGGAAGGCGTGACCTTTACAACGCACCTCCAGAGCGTCAAGAATACATTGATCACGCAGGATCTTGTCAAAATGCAATTTCATGGCCCCGGAACGCTAGGTTTATTAACAGCGGGTCCTTTGCATCAGATGGCTTTAGATCCGAAGCAGCCTTTGTTTATAGATGTTAGCTGTCTGGTGGCGTATCCGCGGCAGGCGAATCTACGGCTATGTGTGTATGGCAATACAATAGCAAGCCAGCACATGAATTATCATTGGGAGATTACGGGGCATGGTCATGTACTCATGCAGCCTTGTAAGCCGGATCCTAAGTTGGACGAGCACATGAAATCGGATAGCTTGCTGCGCCGCATAGCTCGGGAAGTTCTGCCATTTGGCGGCGTTTTCATAAAATAATAAAAAAATTTAAAAAAAAGTTGCATTTGTTTTGAATACCTGATATATTATTCCTTGTCGCCTCAGAGAAACACTTGCTGAGCGAAAGAGAAATTACACCGTGCGGAAGTGGCTCAGCGGTAGAGCATCGCCTTGCCAAGGCGAGGGTCGCGGGTTCGATCCCCGTCTTCCGCTCCAATATTTGCGCCCTTAGCTCAGCTGGATAGAGTATTTGACTACGAATCAAAAGGTCGGGAGTTCGAATCTCTCAGGGCGCGCCATTTACACTTTATATTCACTACGGGACGTAGCTCAGCTTGGTAGAGCACCTGCTTTGGGAGCAGGGGGTCGCATGTTCAAATCGTGTCGTCCCGACCATTTTAGAATTTTTTATATGCGGGCGTAGTTTAATGGTAGAACTTCAGCCTTCCAAGCTGATCGCGCGGGTTCGATTCCCGCCGCCCGCTTAAGAAAGAAAGAAAGAAAGAGACCACCTTCGGGTGGTCTCTTTCTTCATAATTAGGGAATTGAACCCCTTAGGGTTCGACCGTCCCAATATACCATCTTCCCGCCGCCCGCTTACACAAGAAAGAGCCTGTCTCAAAAGTCAATTTATGAAACAGGCTCTTTTTCTTTTTTTGTTAATGACCGATGAGTAATAACCTACTTCCCACTTCCTGCAATTTAACTGGATTTTCTCCATCTATTTGAAGCGGATTTCTCGAATTCGAAAGATTAACTGTATTTCCTGTAGTTAAATTCCTTAGATTTGTTCGATTCTTTAAACTTCATACAAATTAAATGTACTTTCTCCACCTAATCACGAAAATACGTCAGATTCGAGCAAATTAGCTGTAATTTATACATCTAAACACGAATCGGCAGACTCATCGATATGGAGCATCGACGTTCCGTCTCATATTCATATTTTTCAATAGTCATACACGTGTATCTAGGTTAAAATGGGAAAAACATGCAAAGGGGACTTACCGAAATGAACGCTATTGAAAATCGTATTCATGGGTTACATCAGTATCATTCGGAGTTAACGGCGCCTGCTGATCTGGCTGCATTCTGGGAGCGCACATACGCGGAAGCTACGCAAGCAGCTTCTTATACAAGAGAGACGGTGGCATCACCTTTTGTACAAGCGGAAGTGAATAAGATCGTCTTGCAGGGCGCTGCGGAAACACCAATTCATGCTTGGTTGTTACTGCCTAATGCGGAGAGCAAGTCTAAGGTACCTTGTATTGTTACATTCCCAGGCTATACGGGCTCCAAAGGAAGACCTGAGGATCATGCAGCTTGGTTGCTTATGGGGTATGCGGTACTTGCAGTTGATGTACGCGGGCAAGGTGGCGATAGCGGTAATCTGCTGCCACAGGAGACTGGCATGACGAGGGGCTGGATTACACAGGGGATTCTCAATGCGGAGACAAGCTATTATCGAGCAGTTGCGATCGATTCTTTGCGTGCTGTGCAATGCGCGTTAGAGCAGCCAGAGATCGACAGTCAGCGTGTATTCGTATACGGTGGAAGCCAAGGCGGAGGGCTCGCCCTACTCGTAACTGCGTTAGAGAAGCGCATTCGGGCAACCATTGCCCATGTACCGAATCTTTGCCACATGGATTTAGGCCTGTTGAATTCGGTTAGTTCGCTTAGTGAGGCAGCGGATTTGGTTACCCGGTTCCCAGAATATCTGCCTGACGTACTGCGAACGGTTTCTTATTTTGATATTATGAACCTAGGTGATCGTATTCAGCAGCCTGTTCACGTTACGGTAGGATTGAAGGATACGTGTTGCTTACCAGAAGCCATTTTTGCTGCGTATAACCGAATCGAATCTTCACACAAATCTATTGAAGTGTACCCCTTCATGGGACATGCGACACCTCCTGGCTCCCATGCTGCGGCACATGCCTTTTTCTCAAAATGGTAGGGACTGAAGTAAGAAGCTTCCCGGTTGGATAACCTATAGCTAACTTGAAGGGAGGTGCTGACAGATGGAAAAAGTGGATTCATTTGAAGAGGTATTCGAGCTGATGGAAGCGGCTTTTCCTGTAACCGAAATAAGGACATATGAAGGTCAGCGGGCGCTGTTATCTCATCCTAATTACAGCATCGATGTCGAGAGAGATGCACAAGGGCAACTGCTTGGCTTCCTGGCCAGTTGGAGCTTTAGCACGTTTCGATTCGTGGAACATATCGCAGTGGGTGCTGCCACAAGAGGCGGTGGGATTGGCAAGCGAATGCTGACGACGTATATGAGCAGTGCAAGCACGCCTATCGTACTTGAAGTCGAGCCTCCGACTGCCTCAGATGCTACGCGGAGAATTGAATTCTATAAGCGCTGCGGTTTCCATTTGAACCTATTCCCTTATGCGCAGCCTCCCCTCAGAGAAGGGCAACTCACATTGCCTCTCAACATCATGAGTTATCCTAGTCCGATGACGGAAAAAGAGTTTAATCCCTGTAAGCATATCCTGTTTACCGAAGTGTATAAGCAGCTGCTCTGAGAAGAGTGGCTGTTTTTGTGTGCTTTTACATAGAAAAGGAAACACTTACCATCTCGCAAAAGTTGTCAAGGCAAAACGAACTATGCTAGTCTAACATAGACAAAAAATGCCGAATCTCAGAGCATCGAAAGCTCTGGTACGGGGGACTTCTTTACTTGGGGTGAATGAATGCTCAGTTAGCCATAGGCTAATGGGGCGTACTAGGGAAAACCTCTTCCCGAACCCGTCAACTAACCTCGGAGGCTTCAAGGAGGCACAACGTTTTGAAACTTTTTACCAAAAGCTTTATTTGTTCATGCGCTCTTGTAGGCGCAGCCATTTCTCTGTTCGCCGCTCCATCCACGCATGCTGCTGCCCCAGACACTTCTTCAGTGAAGGTTCAAGTCAATGATGAATTGGTGCAGTTCCCGGAAGTTCAGCCGTTTATTGATACGGAAGGTACACTTCAGGTGCCACTGCGTGTGTTGTCGGAGAAATTAGGTTATCAAGTGGGATGGGCAAAGCAAGGCGATGAAGTCGTCGTCACGCTTAAGAACAAGGAACAGGCAATTCAACTCACAACGGACGATGAGCAAGCGATCGTAAACAGTAAGTTAGTTGAGTTAGAGAGCAGCCCAACTTTGGTTAAGGGGAGTACTTATGTCCCTCTACGCTTCGTTACAGAGACGTTTGGATCTGCGATTGCGTGGAACGATGCGAATAAAATCGCCATCGTGGAAGAGGACGGCAAGACTCATAAGCCAGCCTGGATTGCACCGCCACCTGCAGTTCTAGCAGCCCCAGTGGCCAAGGTCGTTCAGTCATCCATTGCAGCTCAAATTATTCAAGCAGCAACGACATTTAAAGGGACACCTTACCGATGGGGAGGAACTACACCTAAGGGCTTCGATTGCTCAGGATTCGTTCGTTATGTATACGAGGCCAAAGGGATCGAGCTGCCACGCACTTCCGTGCAAATGTACGATCAAGCGGGGTCAAGAGTGACGGATTTGAAAGCGGGGGACCTCGTCTTCTTTGCTTCTGGTATCGTCAATCATGTAGGCATTTACATCGGAAATAATCAATTCATTTCCTCGACAACGTCCGTTGGTGTAACGGTTGATAGTCTCGCTAGCTCCTATTGGGGCTCAAGATATGTAGGTGCCAAACGGGTGTTATAAGATAGTTACGAAATCAAGTATAAGTACCGGTGTAAGAGCGTATGTTCGCTATGTCTTTCTGTATGGAAGGTAAAGCGGCAGATGCTCTTTTTTTTGCGCGAATTTGTGCGATTTTTATCGAATTTTTGAGAATTATAGCCTATAATGGAACAATGGTTGGAAGAAAGTAGGTGACGCGTACGACATGCAAGTCAGTGTCTGGAAAAGCTGGTTTCATAAAATTAAATTGTCGGGTCGAACAGATCGCATGTATAACGTGGAAACAGGTCCTGCCATACCGGAAGACATTCGGGTCGTAATTAAGCAATTTTTTCATACGTATAACCATTTCAAAGGGGCTAGGGAATACCAAACAGATACGTTTATTAAAGAAGTATTTTACGCAACAAAACAAGATCCAAGGGATCAGCGCTCCATAGATGAGATGGAAACTTATATTCAGAGCAAGAATGTGAATCGGTTACGACTGAAATCTTATGTCGTTGATGAATATTTACGTGTTGGTGAGAAGGTGTGTATGATCGGTGTGACGCGGGAGTTTAGCAATGCGCATCGCAATCGTGTGCTTTATTTTATCATACAAGAAGAAGGCACTTGGCGGTTCCATCATATCGTGAGATCACATCATGGCAAAATTCTTGAGAAATTTCAGGTGAAGGAACAGGTAGGATTTGTGGTTGGGGATGATAAAGTAGCACTGCTCTTTCTAACACATGCCGATTCGGCGGATGCTTCCACGTTTATGTTAGGGGATTATGTTCACTCTGAAGGCTATCTGGAAGTGGAGCAAGAGGTCAGCGGTCAGCTCTATTATCGCATTGTTCGAATGAATCGCGTACATTAAGATGGTTAATAGTCAGATCTATAAGCGGCATGAATAGGCTTTGCTCGGTCGTCGAGTAACGCTTATTTGGTGTATGTGAATACGGAAGTATGCAAGTGGACACAGCCCACCTCCATATGAAAGAATGGAACTATCATGCATGAGGTGAAAGGTTAGGTGTACATGCCTGAAAGGGAGGCAAAGATGGAGAAAGAACCGATGGAGCTGGAGGAGCAGTTTTGGAAAAAAGTAGATGGCGAGCAGTTAGGTCAGCTTCTACACATGATTACCTTGAGTAAGGGGCTGGAGCCTAGTCGGGTTGCTTTTGTATGTATAGGGACAGATCGCTCAACAGGCGATTCACTAGGTCCACTTGTGGGAAGTAGGCTTGCAGAGCTAGGCTATCCTTATGTCATTGGTACGCTTGCAGCACCGTGTGATGCTACTAATTTGGCCTTGCGCTTGCAGGAAATTCCACCGAGTGTTGTCGTTATTGCGATAGATGCGTGTTTAGGTCGGAAATTGAGTGTGGGATTGTACCAATTGTCGAACCAGCCACTGGCTCCAGGAAAATCTGTAGGTAAAGATTTACCGCCTATTGGTGATTACACGATTGCGGCGATCGTGAACGTGGATGGACCTAGACAGTATAATGTCCTGCAAACGACTTCGTTATTTCGTGTTATGCAGATGGCAGAAGAAGTAATCCGTGCAATTGTTTATGCAATTCCTTTGTAGCTGAGGGGCAGCAAAGAGGAGAAAGATCGGAGTGATTAGTGAGTGATGGGACCAGGTGGGCCAGGAGGAATGGGGCGGCTTTCCGACCGGAATCGTCCAAAGGCCAAGTTGAAGGATGTATCGATACGAAGGATTTTGTTATTGTTCAAAAGATATTGGGGGCAGCTCTTGGTTATTATCGGCTTGGCACTGCTTGCGGCAGTGATGGGGTTGATCCCGCCTCTAGTCATGAAGGAAATTATTGATACCGCAATTCCGCAGGGACGTGTTCAGCTATTGTCCGTGATGGCGCTGCTGTTAATCGTGCTGCCTGTGTTGAGCGGAATGGTAGGCGTATGGCAGAACCATCTCAATACCAAAGTAACCCAAGGGGTTATTCGGGATTTGGGGCAGTCGTTGTTTCACAATCTGCAGCGGCAATCCATGTCGTTCTTCACGGACGCGCGATCTGGTGAAATTGTTCAGCGGATCACAGGGGACGTGCAGTCGGTACAGAGTGTGGTTACGTCCATTGTCGTCTCTTCGATCACGCAAATCGTCATTGTTTTCACAACAATAGGTATCTTGTTTGCGTTAGATTGGAAGCTGGCGATCATATCAGTGCTCATTCTGCCACTTTTCGTCTTGCCTGTGAAAAAGGTATCTAAGCTGCGGAAAGAGTTACGGATCGAAACGCAAAAGGTACGTTCAGACATCACCTCGCAGTTAAATGAGAATTTCGGCATTTCGGGTGCGTTGTTGACGCGGATTTTTGGCAGAGAGAAGCAGCAAGAGCAAGAATTCACAACGATGAATCAAAAGGTGATGGATCTCGAGCTGCGGCTCAATCTTGTCGGCCGTTGGTTCGGAATGGCAACGAGCACGTTAGGGCCGTTAGGCACGGCTATTATTTATATCTATGGCGGCTACTCCGTCATTCAAGGGGATATGACATTAGGCTCGATCGTCGCGTTTACGGCGTATTTGGGACGGTTGTATATGCCAGTAGGGACCTTGCTGAATCTACATGTCGAGGTAGCGACAGCGCTGGGGGTATTCCAGCGAATTTTTGAGTATCAGGACATGGTGCCTGATGTCATGGATGCTGAGGGCGCGCGCCAGTTAGGGCCTGTGGCGGGGCATGTGAGGTATAAGCAGGTGTCTTTTGCTTATAAGGTTGGGGAGCAAAGCAGAGCGAGGGAGAAAGTGAAGCAGGAGGAGCGAGGCGGAAAAGCTGAGAAGCCGTTGGAGGCAGGCCAGAAGCGAAGAACGGTGGAACAAAGCGAAAGAGAGAGACTGGTGGATCGAGGCGAAGGAGCTGAGAGAGGGAAGCTGATAGATCGAAGCGGGGAAAGGGAGAAGGTGCAGTATGCGCTGCGCGACATCACCTTCGAGGCGCAGCCAGGTGAGATGGTTGCGCTTGTTGGACCTAGCGGCGCCGGGAAGTCGACGCTGATTGGAATGATTGCGCGGCTGTACGACCCGACAGCCGGTGTTGTTGAGGTCGACGGCGTGAACGTCCGCGACGTGGAGTTAGCGTCGCTGCGCGCGCAGATCGCGTACGTGACGCAGGAGTCTTTTCTGTTCCACGCGACGATTGGCGACAACCTGCGCTTCGCGCGGGAGGACGCTACGCGTGAGGAGATGGAGGCCGCTTGTCGGCAGGCCTACATCCACGATTTCATCGTGTCGCTCCCCGATGGGTACGACACGATGGTCGGAGAGCGCGGCCACCGGCTCTCCGGTGGTGAGCGCCAGCGGATCGCGATTGCTCGCGCGATCCTGAAGCGCCCGCGCATCCTCATCCTCGATGAGGCGACGTCGCACTTGGACTCGGAATCCGAGTCCTATGTGCAGGCGGCGCTCGAGGAGCTGATGCAAGGGCGCACGACGCTCGTGATCGCGCACCGGCTCTCCACGGTGCTGGCCGCCGATCACATTCTGGTGATCGAAGCGGGCAGCGTCGTGGAGCGGGGGACGCACAGCGAGCTGCTCGCAATGGAAGGGCTGTACGCGCGGCTGTACAGCACGCAGTTCGCGAAGGTTGCCGAGGAGGCAGCGAAGGGCGGCGTAGGCTAGCAGCCGCTGAAATGCGGGCAATAAGGCCCTAAAAGGGTCTTATTGCAGAGCGGGACGTCCTCGGCGCAGCAAATAACGCCCCAAAAGGGCGTTAAATGTGAGTATTGCCACCGAATGGGCGGAAACGCAGGAAATAAGGCCCCAAAAGGGCCTTATTTCGTAGCGGGAAGCCCTCGGCGTAGTAAATAACGCCCCAAAAGGGCGTTAAATGTGAGTATTGCCACCGAATGGGTGGAAACGCAGGAAATAAGGCCCCAAAAGGGCCTTATTTCGTAGCGGGAAGCCCTCGGCGTAGTAAATAACGCCTTAAAAGGGCGCTAAATAGAGTATCGCCCACCGAATCGGCGACACAGCACAGGCAGATCGCTAACCCGCAAAATAAAAAGGGATATTCCTCAGGTCAATTGACCTAGGGAGTATCCCTTTCTTGTTAAGTTACTAATTTGTTTAAATGATCAAGTGTGTGAGTAAGAGGACGAATTTAGGAGTAGGAGTAGGAGTAGGAGTAGGAGTAGGAGTAGGAGTAGGAGTAGGAGTAAGCTGCCGGAGGCAGAGAAACGGAACGAAGATTCGCTATCTCCGAATCTACAGCCACAAATTGGCGTATCGATCTGAAATAGTGCCCTCACGTTCCGCAACTTTACTGGAATTGGCGGAATCCTCCATTTAGTGCCCTCACGTTCCGTTACTCTACCCGAACATTCACCTGCGGACTAGAAAGCCCGGTGTCGGGAGTTCCATGGCTCCCAATCACGACATCGTCGCTATCCGCCAATCCTGCTGGATCCAGTTTGGTTCCTTCGCGCAGCAAGTAGTTGAAAAACAAAACGTAGTACGACACGATGATGAAGAAAACACCTGCAGTGACGGGATCTTTGGTAAATTGTGAGAGTTCAGCAGGGCTGAAGGTAGTCGTTGGCTCCGTAGAAATAGCCACACTGGCGTAGCGATACGCGATGCGACCTAGGAAGAGAACAAGGACGGTGACCTCAATCCAAAGATGTGTGCGATAGTACCAGCCATCACTTCGATGCTCGAAGCGGGTATGGCGAATCGCAGTTCGCCCGAGCAAGGCACCGCCAGCAAGCCCGATCAAATAACCGATGAAATGGATGGGATGAACGAAGCCCAAGAGGAAGATGACCACTCCGAAGAGGCTGAACAGCGACAGACGAAAGATGAGTCTGCCACGGGAAAGCTTTTGAAAGCCAATGGTGCGCTTCACCCGTCGATAAATAAAAAAACCAAAGATAAGAATCGGAATTACATAATGCAAAGCGTCCTGCATGGGGAAGAACCTCCAAACCTGTTATTGTATTTCCTAATTGTAGCAAATTTGGACGGCCCATCGTGAGAAATGTTATTCCGTTTACAAAATTGTGTCATACACTTAATAGTAGTTCGATAAACTTACTATTACACACTCAAAGTGCCGCAAGGAGTTGACGGTAAATGGCTATGATCACTCATGTTAATGTATGTAACACAGTTAATGAAATTTACTGTTGTCTTCGTAATAAAATCGTAAAACTGGATGCGCAGCAAAAGGAGCAATTCTGCAATGGCTGTAAAATGTTCTCAGGTGGTGCAACGGGTTACGACCACGGTGTTTCTTGTACGTGGGAGGATTTGCGAACCGTAAGTAATCCGCATGTGGTCCTAGATCCAGCCCAAGAGTTTAAACATAACCAAGTTCGCCAAGTGCCGCCCGAGGGTCCGGCCTTATTTGTATATACGCCCAGATGGTAAAACACATCCTATTTGATTTTGACGGGACACTTGTCGATTCCAGGGCGCTCCTGGTTAAGCTTTATAATGAAATGGCCACCCAATATCGTTTCCGTCCCATCCGCGATCAGGACTTGGGTCCATTACGCTCGATGTCGATTTCTGAACGCGTAGATCGATTAGGGGTACCCGTGCTCCAAATCCCTAAGCTGATGGTGGCAGGGCGGCAGCTCTACCACGAGAACATTCGATCTCTACAAATTGTGCCTGGTATGAAAGAGGTTATTGCGAAGCTTTCCACACAAGGGGTTAAGAGTTCGATTCTTTCATCCAATTCAGAGGCGAATATTCGGCTTTTTTTAAGAAAAAATAAGCTGGAAGGCGCGTTTAAAGAGATCATTTCAGCGAAGCATATTTTCGGTAAACACCACTCGATCCGCAAAGTGATGAAGCAATGGGGAACCACGCCTACACGGATGATTTATGTCGGGGATGAGTTACGGGATATTGAATCCTGTAAAAAGTTAGGTGTGCCAATCGTAGCTGTGACATGGGGATATGATTCACCTCAGCTACTCCTCAGTGGAAATCCGGACCATATGGCCAATACGCCTAGTGAGTTATACCGAACACTAATAAACCTAAGTTGAGGACTGCAGCAGAGATAGTCAAGAGCCGCCACAGGGAGGACTGAGGGGGCTTTTTACCATGCAAGAAAATCGGAAATCGCAGAATTAACAGGTTGCCATCCGTTTCAAGTAAAATAAGAGTGAAGGTGAAGTTTGAGAGTTGATGGGAGTGGTAGTATGTTATTTTATTCAATCATTGTTGTGATTACAGCCATTGATCAGTTGTCTAAGTATTGGATACGCTCGGTGATGACGGTTGGTGAATCCATGCCCTTTTATAAAGATTTCATTTCATTCACGTATTATCAAAATAGCGGGGCAGCAGGAAGTTCGCTGCAGGGATGGGCTCCTATACTCGGTGTTCTAGCCGCTCTCATTGTCGCAGGCATTTGGTGGTACCGTAAAAAAGGAGGCTTTCCGGGGACTTTAAAACAAAGTGCAGCTGCACTCCTTGTTGGTGGGGCGATTGGGAACGGAATTGAAAGGCTTCTATTCGGGAAAGTCACCGATTTCATCGTCATTAACTCCGGGAATGGGATTATGAATCTAGCGGATATTGCCATTAATCTGGGTGTTGTACTGTATGTGGTGGACATGCTTGTATCGCAGAGAGGCAGATGGAAGGGAAATAGAAAGAATCCACAAATTAACTAGGTATTTAAGCCCTTAAATGGGATGCTTATATAGATCTAAAGAACTATTTGTGGTATCCTTCAAGTAGGAATACGTCATTGGAGGGATAGTCACATGAAAACGGATCGACAAGTGCTTGTTGATGAGTTTTTTGCGATGATTCGAAAATTGAACCGCACGGGATCGGATATTATGCATGTAAGGGAGTTTTTCTGGCGATCGTCTGAAATTCGCGGATTTGTCCCGCCAAATGTTGAGTTTATGACGGTTCTCAAAACTTATAATGCGGTGCTTTTTCACGAGTTTCGGAAATCACTAGTGCCTCATACAAGCATGCATATCCTAGCCAATGTTCACATGGAAGCAGGAGATGCACTGGTTAGCTTGGGAATCACAACGTTAGAAGATCTCGAATTAGCGGTTAAAGGCAGGATATTAACCAGAGCATAAAATGTCGTCATATATGTAAAAGCCCAAGCGAAGATTCATCGCTTGGGCTTTATTCTTGGTATTAGTCTTCCTTCTTCTGCTGAAGGGCAGCGAGCAGCTTGTCTGCGAGGGAGTTCCCAACCCCGGCAGAGTCAGAGAATTGCTCGATTAGTTGGCGGTTGATTTTGGCTGTAGCTTTGCGACCGCCGCCCCCTTTAGAATCGCCGTCGATTTTCTCAACGACATTGCAGGGACGGCATTGAAAATATTTGCCTGCTTTACCCGTGTGGATTTCCATCTTCTTATGGCACTGTGGGCATCTATGGTTCGTTAATTGCCCGTCAGCTTCACGTTTATAGGAGCATTCACGACTGGAACAAACCAGATAACGTCCTCGTTTGCCTTTGACTTCCTGAAGGAATTCGCCGCAATCGGGGCACTTACTGCCCGTTAAATTATGCGGTTTATACGCTGCAGAGCTGCGTTTGACCTCATCGACTAGCTCGGCAGCTTTCTTGCGAATGCCGCTGAGGAAAGCTTCCATGCTTCCTTTACCTTTGGAGATGCGCTCAAGTTCCTGCTCCCAGCGTGCTGTAAGCTCGGGTGAACGAAGCTCCTCGGAGGCAAGCTCGATGAGCTGTGTGCCCTTGCCGGTAGGGATGAGCAAGGAGCCTTGGCGCTCAATCGTGTCAGAGGACACAAGCTTCTCGATGATATCGGCACGAGTTGCTGGTGTGCCAAGACCGAATTTCTCCATCTGCGACAGCAACGAAGCCTCGTTATGGCGAGAAGGCGGCTTCGTTTGGCGGCTAACTTGCCGAACGTTGCGAGCGGTAACCGCGTCTTTCTCTGAAGCTTGTGGCAGCAGCTGCCCTGTATCTTCCTCGGATTCATTGTCTTCCCGATCGGGATCGGTGAAATCGGTGGCGCCATAGACTTCTTTCCAGCCGGCTTGCCTCACGACTTTCCCTGAAGCATAGAGCTTCTCACCAGCGATTTCAATCGTTAACTTCGTTTCATCGTAGCGGCAAGGACCGCTGAATAGAGCTAAGAAACGGCGAAGAATCAGATCATAGAGTCGACGTTCATCTGCGCTTAGCGTAGCGAGTGAGATGGCTTCACCTGTTGGGATGATGGCATGGTGATCGCTGACTTTGGAGTCGTCGACGATTCGTTTCGTTATCGTCAGTGGCTTGCGGATAAAAGGTGCCGCAAGCGCCGCATAAGGACCAATAGCAGCTCCTTTCAAACGGCCGAGCAAGGTTGGTACCATATCTGAGGTCAAATACCGCGAATCGGTTCGCGGGTAAGTGACCAATTTGTATTGCTCATAAAGCCGTTGCAGGACATTCGATGTCTGCTTCGCGGAGAAGCCGAATTTACGGTTCGCGTCGCGCTGCAGCTCTGTCAAATCATAAGCCAGCGGATGCGGGATCTGCTTCTCAGTCTTATTCACCTGCACGATGCGGCCGCTCTGGCCTTGCAGCTTGGCTTTCAAGCTATCGGCGCGCTCGCGGTCAAAGATACGCGAGTCGCCGGTCTTCGGGTCCCGCCACTGGGCGCGGAAGGACCCGAGCTCGGCTTCGATCAACCAGTAGTCGACGGACCGGAAATCACGGATTTCCGCCTCACGGTTGATCATCATCGCCAGCGTGGGCGTCTGCACGCGCCCAGCGGATAACGACGCGCCGAACTTGCTGGTCAGCGCGCGGGTTACATTGAGGCCGATGAGCCAATCGGCCTCGGAACGACAGACGGCTGCTTGATACAGCCGGTTGTAGTCGGTGCCAGGCTTCAGCTGCGCGAAGCCTTCGCGAATCGCCTGATCCGTCTGCGACGAGATCCAAAGCCGTTTGAACGGCTTCTTCCAGCGGATCAGCTCCATAATCCAGCGCGCGACGAGCTCGCCTTCGCGCCCCGCATCGGTTGCGATGACCAGCTCCGACAGGTCACCACGGCGGCTGAGATGCTCAATAGCACGAAACTGCTGCGAGGTTTCTTTCATGACTTTGAGCTTCATTTTGCCAGGGATAATGGGCAGATCTTCCAGGTTCCATGTCTTGAACTTGGGATCGTAATCATCGGGCTCAGCAAGCGTGACGAGGTGTCCAAGTGCCCAAGTGACGACATATTTGGCACCTTCGAAGTGGTGTTTTTGCTTCTGGTTACAGCCCAGTACGCGAGCAATTTCTTTGGCTACACTTGGTTTTTCAGTCAGTACGAGAATTTTCATGGGGACATTTACCTCTTTTCTACATACCAAATAGCATAAGCGAAAGGGTCCTACTTTTCAAACGGGTAATATCTCGAAATAGTTGTACGTTTATGCCGAAAATCAGCGAAATTTGTCTATTATCACCCTAATATAAGGTATAATGGAGGTATATAGAATAAAAAGGGGGGAAACCTCGATGGGGCATATGTTTTCTCTTTTTTCTGATCACACCATTAAAACAAGACTTCAACTCTGGATAAGCGCGATTATATTGGTACTGGCTTTTTCGATCATCGTTCCTTTTTACTTTATAGAGAAGAGCAATCGGTTAGAAGAGGCTAGGGTTCAACTCAAACAAGTGATTGCGTTACAGAGCTTATATATCGAACGCTGGAATCAGGAAAAATTGGACGCGATTAAACGTTTCGCACTTTCAGATAATGCCAAGTTCCACCGCATTGGTGATTTGAAACGGGAGTTTCAGGATTATGCAAAGGTGAATTCGGAATTTTACTCGATAACCTTCGTTGAACCGGATGGTAACATTCGGACTGATACGACTTCGATTTATGTGGGAGATCGTCAGTACTACAGGCTCGGGAAGGAAAAGAAAAGCTTTGTTTCGGGTGTCGTGATGTCGAAAGACAATGGGGCACCTGTTATTACATTTTCTTCTCCGGTACTTGGCGATCACGGTGAATTCAAGGGGATTGTGCTGGGGATTATTACACTTGAAATGTTGAATAAACTGATTGCTCAGCTTAGCTTCGGGGATACGGGGGAAGTCTATGTGCTGGATGCACAAGGCAATATTGTAACGGCATCTAACCGCTCGGAGAATGATGCAATTACTCAAAGTGTGGCATCGGAAATCTATCATCGCGCTGTGTCGAATAGTACGGATCATAGTGCGTATAATGGCTTCCGTGGGGAGATCGTGTATGGTCAATACCAATGGTCCCAGGGGAAAAACTGGCTTGTTGTTGGGGAAATTACCCAGAAAGAAATTTTTCGGAAATTAAATGAATTAAGTATGACGATTATTATCATTTCCTTGATCGCACTGCTCCTCAGTGTCGCGGCTGCGGTGATGATTGCCTCCAAGATCGAGAGGCCGATTCGCTACTTGCTGCGAGCCACGAAGATCATTCAGAAGGGGAATTACGATTACCAGATCAATGTGGATAAAATTAGAAAAGCTCCCGTGGAGCTGCGACAATTAGTGGCTACATTCAATCTGATGTCCGATCGCTTGAAATCTAACATTTCGTTGCTGGAGCATTCGGCATGGATGGATCAATTGACAGATGTTCATAATCGACGCTATATGATGCTAGAAGGCAATAAGCAATTGCAGTCGTGTATTTACTCCGGACAGACCTGCTCTGTCTTGATGATGGATATTGATCATTTTAAGAAAATTAATGACACGTATGGTCACTTGGTTGGTGATGGTGTTCTCCATCATGTCGCGGGTATCCTAAGACGGTATGCAGGAGAGGATGCGATTGTGGCAAGGTATGGCGGGGAAGAGTTCATTCTCTTATTACTGCGGAAGGATGCCGAAGAGAGTGCTGCAGTAGCTGAGGAATTACGAAATATTTTAATAGATGAACCTTTTAGCAAAGAGTCGTTAACGGTCAAAATAACCGCAAGCATCGGGGTCGCGGAATACTCACCGACGTTGGAATACGGAACGATGGTGCTGGAAGATATGGTTTCTAGGGCAGACCATGCGCTGTATCGTGCAAAGTCAGGTGGAAGAAATCGTGTCGAAGTTGATACCAAAAGGTTGTATGATGAAGATGATCATGTATAACTA
Organism: Paenibacillus sp. LjRoot56; assembly: GCF_964253335.1. NCBI lineage: Bacteria > Bacillati > Bacillota > Bacilli > Caryophanales > Paenibacillaceae > Paenibacillus > Paenibacillus sp. LjRoot56. The sequence continues at coordinate 1,463,988 of NZ_CAXURV020000003.1, read as the reverse complement.
TGACGCGGAGGTGTGCTATGAAAGGGAGAACGGCGATTGTTGCGGGAGGATCGGGCTTAGTCGGCAAGGAACTGATCAAACAGCTAGTGAACGATCCGGACTATGATAAGATTATTGCGTTAGTTCGTAAGAAAATGGATCTAGAGCTGCCGAATGGACAGGGGAAACTCGAGCAGCGAGTAATTGATTTCGCTAAGCTGAGTGAGAGTCTGAAGTCCTCGGAATTCTCGCATGCTCATGTTTACTGTACCTTAGGAACAACGATCAAAAAAGCAGGTTCGAAACAGCAATTCCGCCGAGTAGACCGAGACTATCCCCTCATGTTAGCTGAAGTGGCGAGCAAGGGACAAGCAGATAGCTTCGCCATTGTAACAGCGATGGGAGCAGACCGCACATCCTCCTTTTTCTACAATCAGGTAAAGGGAGAAGTGGAAGACAAGCTGCGGGGGATGCGACTTCGCGCTCTTCACTTGCTTCGGCCTTCTCTCATTCTTGGTAACCGTGGGGAGTTCCGATTAGGTGAGAAACTGGGAGGCGTCGTATCGCGGGCCATTGCTCCGCTGATGACGGGTCGTCTTCGCAAGTATCGTCCCATTCATGCACGAACGATTGCTACAGGCTTAATAAGAGCAGCTAAGTCGGGGAAAACGGGAGTTCACGTATTAAGCTCCGATCGGATTGCCTCTATTGCAGGTAGATGATCGGCTAGTTCAGCCGCGTGTCTGCCTCAGCTCCACGAAAATGGGAGTGGTACTCGGTTTGCGTTTTTGATAAGATTAGTGTCGTTCATTATTAATGTCCTAAATGAGTATAGAAAGAAGGTTCACATCATGATTGATCATATCGTCCTTGTAAAATTTGCTGAAACAACTACGCAAGAGCAGCTGCAAGAAGTAGTTGACCGTTTCAAAGCGCTGCGTCCCCATCTGACTGGTATCGTTGATATCCAAGCCGGTCTTAATTTTTCCGAGAAAAATCAAGGCTTCCAAGTCGTACTTTCCGTTCGTTTTGAAGATAAAGCTGCATTGGCAGCTTATGGTCCGAACCCGGAGCATCAGGCAGTAGCCGCGTATATCCGTGAAGTCGGCCGTGTAGACAGCTTAATCGTGGATATTGAGATTTAGAGGAAATGTATTGGCGTTTCCGTGGAAAGACTTAAAATAAAGAGAAAATCCAGCTATCTTCCTATTTTCGATGAAATTAGGCAGTAATAGCTGGATTTTTTTGAGTTATACACTTCTAAGCTCTTTCCGATACACAGATGGTGCATAACCGCTCCACTTGTGAAATTGCTTCGAGAAGTATAGGGCATCATTGAAGCCGACGGAGGAGGCAACTTGATCAATGGTCATGGCGGTTGTCATCAGTAGCTGCTTGGCCCGTTCCATGCGGATGTTGAATAGATACTGCATCGGAGATAATCCGGTGGATTGTTTGAACATTTTGCACAAATAGGTGCGGTGATACCCTAAGCTGCGAGCGAGATGCTCGATGGAGACCGCTTGTGTGTACTGTAATTCTAAATAGCGAATAGCTTGTCCGATCTGGCGTTGGATATCGGTTTCAATCGCTGGCTTGGCAGAAATATGGTGCGTGTTCACCCGTCCAAGCTCGCGAATAAGCAGGCGCAGCCAACCTTCAGCTTCCAGCTCTTCTAACTGGGGGAAAGAGGTCTGGCTGAAGCATGCGCGCAAATGTCGGTAAAAGTGACGAATGGTGCGCGGATTATTCCCCGATACCACGGCTTGCTGTGGGGAAACCCCGATTTGTGAAAGTAGTGAATCGACGGATCGACCCGTGGAGGCAACCCAGACATAGTGCCAAGGTGTTGTACTATCTGCTGTATACGAAAATAACTCACCTGGGTAAATAATAAAGGTATCTCCTGTAGAGCAAGAATAGGTTCGCTGACCCATTTCGAAGGTGCCTTTCCCCGAGAGAACCGTATGCATCAAGTAATAATCGTGAACGGCAGGTCCCATTTTGTGCTGGGGATACGGCTTGCCTTCGCCACTGAAAAGGACAGATAAGTCTGGATTGCTATGTAAAGGATTAATGCTGATGTCGAAGTAAGTATGATCTGGTTGCATAGTAGCCTCACTTTGCTTTTAGATGTAGCGTAATCTAAAAAACTACAAATGTCCATATTAGAGTTGTTTCAATCCATATTTTTCAAATCGGGCTTGCGCTATAGTAAGGATATGTTAATAGATGAACTATTGGAGGAGAATCTCACATGTCCAAAATTACTTTTTTAGGTGCAGGAAGCACGGTTTTTGCAAAAAATGTACTAGGTGATTGTTTGCTTACCCCCGCGTTGCAAGGCTATGAAATCGCTCTCTTTGATATTGATCATGAACGGTTACAAGATTCTGCTAATATGCTGAATAACATCAAGAAAACGAGTGGAAGTACGTCCACTATTAAAGCTTATACAAACCGTAAAGAGGCTTTGACTGGCGCCAAATTTGTGGTAAATGCGATCCAAGTAGGTGGCTATGATCCATGTACGATTACAGATTTTGAAATTCCGAAAAAGTACGGTTTGCGTCAAACGATTGCAGATACGGTTGGGATTGGCGGTATTTTCAGAAACTTGAGAACGATTCCAGTTATGCTGGATTTCGCTGCGGATATACGTGAAGTGTGTCCAGATGCGCTATTCCTTAACTACACAAATCCGATGGCTGTTTTGACTAATGTAATGAATACGTATGGCGGTGTGAATACAGTTGGTTTGTGTCATAGCGTGCAAACTTGTGTACCGGAGCTATTTAAACACTTGGAAATAGATCAAACTGGGGTCAAAGCGAAAATCGCTGGGATCAATCATATGGCATGGCTGCTTGAAGTGTCCAAGGATGGTGTCGATCTCTATCCGGAGATTAAGAAACGCGCGGCTGAGAAGCAAAAAGAGAAGCACAAAGACATGGTTCGCTACGAAATGATGCTGAAATTCGGCCATTATATTACGGAATCCTCTGAGCATAATGCTGAGTATCACCCGTATTTCATCAAACGGAACTACCCAGAGTTGGTTGACCGCTTCAACATTCCGCTGGATGAGTATCCGCGTCGTTGTATTGATCAAATCAGCCGCTGGAAGCAAATGCGTGAGGATCTCGTGAACGATGCGAATTTGACGCATGTGCGTTCTCATGAGTATGCTTCGTACATTTTCGAAGCGATTGAGACAGATGTACCATTCAAAATTGGCGGCAACGTCATGAATACCGGCTTGATCACGAACTTGCCGCGCGAAGCTGTTGTGGAAGTGCCATGTTTGGTTGACCGTAACGGTGTAACACCTACTTACGTAGGGGATCTGCCACCACAGCTGGCGGCGTTGAACCGCACGAATATCAACACGCAGTTATTGACAATTGAAGCAGCAATTACAGGTAAGCGTGAGCATATTTATCACGCAGCTATGCTGGATCCGCATACATCAGCTGAGTTGTCGATGGACGATATCATCGCAATGTGCGATGAGTTGATTGAGGCTCATGGCAAGTGGTTGCCAGAGTATAAGTAAGAAATTTGGTCGTGGGGATGATGGTCCCCGCGGCCTTTTTTAATTTGAGCATTGTAGAAACCGCTTCTAAGTGCGTTCTGCGCATTTTGACAGAAGAGCATTAATAACTCGCCGGGGCTGGGCGCCACGTTTAACTGGAAAATCTACAGATAATTTCACGTTTCAAGGGTGAAAATCACGATTAGATGGAAAATAGGTAGTTATTTTCAGCTTATTCGGTTGTTCTGATGAAAATGGTTGGAATTAACTACATATTATCCAGTTATTTGATAATAAAGTGGGATTATCGAGGATTTAACTGTACTTTTTCCCACTATTTGGCTGATCGGGGACATTAGCAGCTATAACAGCTGGTGGAAGACGAGAGAAAGAGGCGGTGGCTTGGGAAATTAAGTGGGATAGAAGTAGTGAAGGTAAATCAGTAGGCTAGGAGCAGGATGGTAGCGGGAAGTGAGTGGGTGGTCTAGGAGTAGCTAGTAGTGGGAATTAAGTGGGATACGAGTAGTAAAGGAAATCAGTAGGCTAGGAACAGAATAGTAGCAGAATACATGGTCTAGGAGTAGCTTAGAGGGGGAGGAAATGAACTTCATCAACGCAAATAAGAGCGGGTTACCGCTCTTATCACGCATGGTCGAACTGGATCAACAGATCGCTCTAGCCACCAAACGCATCGCGAAATGCTTCTTTTAAGGTTTCCAGTTCGACGTTCCATATAGGAGCGATCTCGGGGCCTACGTGTTCGCCAAACCAATCAGCGAGCAATCGACGATTGCTGCCATTCTCGACGATGAAGGGGAGATTCAGCATCACTTTTTTCACGTAGATAGTTTCAGCGGACTTGAGCTGCTCGGGGGTGAGCCAAATCTTGAGCCGCTTCACTGTTCGATATAACTCCTTGTTGCATGCTCTCCGAATGGCACGAGCATTGGGAAGTTGCTGTTTATGTCGTTCACTTTGTTTCTGATACACCATACAGGGATCGACGCTCCTCTCTCTGTTATGTGTATGCACAGAGAGGGCGGAGAGCGACTCGAGACAAGGACCTACAGCGCCCAAGTTCGTGGCAGAAGTGGAGTTGCTCGCATGGAGTGATATAAGAGCAGGCAGTTATGCAGCATGGTGTCAGTTTACATGCAGGACTACTTCTCCAACACCACAGAATGCTTCACCTCACGCGGCCCCATAGTGGTCATCAGCGCCGGAAGCAGCATGCCTCGAACGAGGAAGGTGTCGATGAGAATACCAGCAGCCATCGCAAAACCAAACAGCAGGAGCTCCTGCAACGGCTGCGTCATTAAGACACAGAAGGTCGCCGCCAGTACGATGCCGGCGGAAGAGATGACGCCGCCCGTTAACGCCGCGCCGCGTTGCACAGCCTCTCGCCAAGGATGACGCCGCGCTTCCTCTTGCACCCTAGACACCAAAATGATGTTATAGTCTACGCCTAACGAGATGAGAAAGATAAAGGTATACACGGGCAGACGGTAGCTGAAGGCATCGTGTCCAAATCCGAAATGAAACACACTCCAGACCACTCCCATTGTAGCTGCGTAAGACAGCAACATGGTAGCCATCATGGTAAGCGCCAATCGTAGGGAGCGGGCTTGCCAGATCAGCATAACGGCAATCAATAACGTAATGAGTGAGAAAATAACCAACGTATCCCGCTTATTCAGGGTACGGACATCAAGCTGCTCCGCCGTTTGGCCTGCGTAATGCAGAGTGAACTGGCCCGCCTCGAAGCCACTCTGCCCAAGCAAGGCATTGCTATCCTTACGTAAGCCGGAGATCACCTCTAGCGCAGCTTGATCATAGGGATTCATCTTCAAAATCAATTGAAACTTCATCGTATGCTTAGGTAAATTGGCATTCGCAGGAGTGAACTCAACTTGATTGCCCCCCGGTGTTAGCGAACTAATCCCCTCATGCTCCCGGATAAGCCCGGTTAGTGTATTCATTTTGCTAATAAATGCCTCATCCCAAACGATTTCTTTCTTCGACTCCAAAAGAACAGTGACTGGCGCTAATTGCCCAGGAGGAAACTGCGCCTCTAACGTGTCAAAGCCTTGTCTAGAAGAAATATCGCTAGGGAAGGATTTCATGAGATTAAACGAGTAGCGCATACCTAACGTAGATAGAGCAGGTACCACCAGAACTATAATAAGCACGAGAGCGGTTATCCGCGACTTTGAGGTAACGTGAGTACTTACCCAAGCCCAGAAGCCGCGCGGCTCCTCATTCAGATGGGCCACTTCCGAACGTGGGATAAACGGCCAGAAAGCTCTTCGCCCAATTAAGGCAAACATAGCAGGAATTAACGTCAGTCCACCGAGCAAAATAACCACCATCGCAATTGAAAAGACAGGTGCAAAGTTATGATAGGGCTTGAACACAGCTGCGAATAACGTGAGCATGGCAATGAGTACGGTGCCGCCGCTGAAGAAAATCGGTTCAGCCACGTTGGAGAAAGCCTTCGACATCGCCTCGTACTTAGAATCCGTTGTCCGCAGGGCGGAACGATAGCGCGCAATAATAAATAAGCAGTAATCGGTCAATACAGCGAAAAGCAAGATCATCATGATGGAGAGGGACTGCTTCTCGACGAAAATCCAGCCCATCTTGCCTGCTAAGCCTATGACTCTATCGACAACTGCATACACCATGCCTGCGATAATCAAGGGTAACAAGGCCAACAGGGGTGATCGATAGATGACGATTAAAATGATAAGAATGATACCGAGTGTAGCGAGCATTAGCACAAAATCGGCCTTTTTGAAGAGCATAATGGTATCGGATGAGATGCCCGCGGGACCTGTGATGTCAAGCTTCATCGTCCCTAAGCCAATCTGATCCGACGTTTGACGAATCTGTTCGAGCGTATCATAGACAGGACCAGATGCCAGATCTTTCTGGAGGGAGAGCGTTAACAAGAGCGTTGTACGATCAGCGGAAAATAAGAGCTCTTGCTGCGCGGCGGGCATTTGATGGAAGGGTATAGAATGCGTGACGTATGGCGGCTTCTGATCAGAAGACAGCCACGCACTGATACTAGTTATAGCGCCACGTTCAGCATCCGTGATAGGGTGCTCGGAATGGAACACGAGGATGGCAGTTAAGCCGTCCGAGGAAGGATAGGCCTCTTGTAATAACTGTTTAGCTTCTTCCGATAGTGTATGGCCAGCTAAGCTGCCTTCACCGCCGCTTTGGGCGACTTCTTTGGAAGATGGCGCAAATGCGCTTAATAAAAGGATGGCAGCTAGCCAGCTGATGAGTACGATTTTGACACCTTTGGCACTGCTTACGAACTGAGCAAGACGTGTTAATGCATGTTTCATGGCAGGTTCAATCCCCTCTCCTAAATCTACTTCAAATAGTAGGAGAGGAATATGAACGGATGATGAATGCAAGATTACATTCGGGGCAGGTGTACGGTGAAAGTTGTCCCTTTGCCGAGCTCACTCTGCACATGAATACTGCCACCGTGCAGTTCGATAATTTTTTGAACAATCGATAAACCAAGGCCCGTGCCCGTACTGGCGCGGTTTCGGGAGCGATCCGCTTTGTAGAAGCGGGTGAAAATATGAGGCAGCTCCGACTCCGACATGCCAATCCCTGTGTCGCTCACCACGACGGTGACCTCCATCTCGGAGGACTGAATCGCAATGTGTAATGCGTCATGAGGAAGAGTGTATTTGATACCATTCGTAATAAGGTTAAGCCAAACCTGATGCATCAATTGGTGGTCGGCCGAGACGTCAGTTTCCGGTAGATCCAGTTCGATGTCGAGCGCCTTTTCGGACCATTGCCACTCCGTATGAATGAGAATTTGGCGGATTTGTTCATCCAGCCGGTACATAGTGCGCTTAACTACATGACTCTCTTTATCTAATGAGGCTAGCGTTAGCAGCTGTTTACTGAGGGAGGACAATCGTTTGCTTTCGTCTAAAATGATATGAAGATAGCGCTCCTTCTCCTCTTCGGAGGTCGTCTGATCCAATATGGATTGGGCGAAGCCTTGAATCGAGGTTAACGGAGACTGGATTTCATGGGAGACATTGCCCACGAATTCCTGTCGCATAGCCTCTACCTGTTTGAGCGATTGCGCCATGTAGGTGAAATCTCGCGCAAGCTCCCCGATTTCATCTTGACGGGAAACATCCATCGTCATCTCGTAACTGCCGCCAACGATTCGTCGTGTGGCTTCTCGCAATCTTTTGACAGGCTTCACGATGAATTGGGAGAAAATAATGATAAGAACGATGCTGAACAGGAAGGTAAGTCCGAGCAGAAAAGCCATCAGCACGCGCACGCCGCCAATCTGCTGTTCCAGATTAGGCCGAACAAATAAGGCATACGTTTTCCCCTGCACCTGAACAGGGACACCGATGCTGTTGCGGAGGCTATTTTCAAAATAGCCGATCACCATCAGAACATGCCGTTCCTGCAGCATCCCACGGTACGTTTCTCCCGCCAAAACACGCTGAATCTGTTCCGGATCGAACTGCGTATGTTTATATGGCGTCCCATAGAAGGTCCCTGTCATCTGGTCATTCACGACATACAGCTGGAACCCCATATTGGCGATATGAGTGAAATATGTGGCAGGCTCTACGTTGGGCATTTCTTCATAAAGAGAGCGGATTTCGGTCGTGATTTTCCAAATTTGTTCCTCGTTCTGATCCCTTAATTTCGTTAGATAATACCAATTCGAAAGAAAGAGTGCGAGTACCGAGCTGACCATGGCGATGAGAATAAACGTAACAACGATGCGAAAATATAATGTTTTCACCCTTCCGTCACCTCAAGCTTGTAACCAAGTCCTCTCACTGTCGTAATCATAAAGTCACTTGTTTTCTCATAAAAACGCTCCCGCAGTCGCTTGATATGAACATCGATGGTTCGGCTGTCACCTTCATAATCCGTGCCCCACAGCATGTGAATCAGCTGCTCACGCGTGAAAATGCGCCCTGGATGACTCGCCAATTGGGCGAGCAGCTGAAATTCTTTGAGCGGCAGCAATAGCGTTTCACCTGCGATCGTGACTTCATAGCTTTTGCGGTTGATGACCGTTTGACCTAGTGTAATCATTTCCGAAGAAACCAACTGGTATCGCCGCAATAAAGCACGCGTACGGAAGAGCAGCTCTTTCGGCTCGAACGGCTTGACCACATAATCATCGGTGCCTGAGGCGAAGCCTCGCTCTTTATCTTCAATCTCACCTTTGGCGGTCACAAGAAGAACCGGAATATCGTAGTGCGCGCGGATTTCCGCACATAGCTCCAAGCCGTCACGCAGCGGCATCATGACATCAACAACGGCGAGATGGATTTGTTCGGTTTCCAGCAGCCTCGAAGCTTGCTCACCGTCACTTGCTTCAAAGACCGCATACCCTTCTTTGGAAAAAAGGAAGCGCATCAGCTCGCGAATATGGGCATCGTCATCGGCGACGAGTATATGGGTTTTCATTGGGGAAGCACCTTCTTCATTGGGAATCAATTGAGCTTGGCCTCAGTGTAAACGAAAAAAAACCTTAATGCCACTTCTGATATCGAGTCGCCTGCTGGTGACGATTCGAAGGGCAGAAGGTAGCATAAGGTTTCGCTGGAATAAAACAGAACCAGGGAGGTTTCTAGTAGACCTCGATATAGCCGATCATCGGACCATTATGCGCCATATCGGTATGCGTCATACAGATGAGGCGATACGTCCCCGCTTGGCCCGCGGTAAAATGAACGATGGTTTCTTTGCCTTTTTTGATCTCACCGCTGATATTGAGTCCTTCGATGAAAAAGGGGTGACTCTCGCCATTGATGCCAAGGATGCTAAGCTTGATACGCTCGCCTTTCTTAACGGGAATGGTGCCGGGATCCCAGCGGTAAGCCTCGATGGTTTTGCCATCAGCTGTGGTGGATTTGAACTCCCCAACAACCATGTGAATGGTGCGTTCTGATGTGGGTTCACCTAAGGTTGGCAGGATGTTTTCCCGATTTAGATACACCCAACCGATAAGAATGAGTAGAAGTGCGGCTGATAGCTGATAGAAATGTTTGCGTTTGACAATCCATACTCGGGACATAGGGTCCGCCTCCTGTACAAGGGTCTTGTACATCTTATGCGGAGGCTTGTCAGCGCATGAATTGGAATTGCACGGACCGTTTCACCACCACTTCGTGGGGTAGTGGGCTTTGGTTGCCCGGTGATACCCGCAGGCAACGAGCACGATCAGCGCTGCTCCGAGCAGCACCGGCGTGAGCAGGAAGCTCCAGCCCGCGCCGGTGAGCATCACGAGCAGCGGGTCGGCGCCTGCGGGCGGATGCAGCGTGCGCGTCAGCTGCATGAGCGTGATGGCGGCGCCGACCGCGAGGGCGAGGCTCCACGCGTGCACGCCGAACGCGGTGAGGGCGCAGAGTCCGACGAGCGTACTCAGCACGTGGCCGCCGATGAGGCTGCGGGGCTGAGCGAGCGGGCTCTGCGGGAGCGCGAAGGCGATGACGCAGGAGGCGCCGAAGGGGGCCATCAACAGCGAGGTGCGAGCAAGGTCGCCGAGTAAGCTGCACAGCAGGATGGCGATGAAGCCGCCGATGCCGGGAATGAGTTTAATGAACATGGGAGAGAGTTGCAGTCGAAGACGAGTGAACATGTGGGGTGCCTCTTTTCTTTGTTATTTTTCCCATTTTCTTTAATGGTTTTCTCATTTTCATATGGTATCATGAGAATATGTATTTGAATAACGAATGATTGCGATAATTGGCATTTGATAATCCGATGGGTGGTGCGGGGACATGTTGGAACAACTGGATGGGCGAAGTATGAAAACCTTCGTTACGGTGATGGAGGAGAAGAGCTTCAGCAAAGCCGCGCTTAAGCTTGGTTATGTACAATCCACGGTGACGATGCATATTTTGCAGCTGGAGCAAACCTTAGGACAAGCTCTCTTTACACGGTTGCCGCGTGGCGTTGAATTGACAGCGGCGGGCCGAGAGGTGGCGCCTTTTGCCTATCGATTCTTGCAGTTGGGAGAATCCTTGCAGGAGAAACTAACGGGCTTGCAGGAGCCCAAAGGTGTGGTGCGCCTGCGCGCGCTGGAATCGTTCTGCGTGCCGCATCTACCGATGATGCTGCCGACGTTGTTCGAGCAGTTTCCGCACATACAGCTGCAGCTGGAAACGGGCTTTCAACGCGACATTATTCAGGAGGTGTCGGCGTACCGTGTGGATCTAGGCATTGTGCCGCGTGATCCTAAGGTGCGGAATCTCACTTTTATCCCGCTGCTCGCGGATGAATTGGTGTGGGTAGGGGCTCCAGCGCTAGTGAAGCGCATCGAGCTGGAAGGCTGGGAAGCGATCGCACAGACACAGGTCATCGGCTTTGGCAGCCGCTGTATTTATCAATCGTTGGCTTCCCAGGTACTGATGACGGACAAAGGGCTCGCTACGTTTACCGAAATGGCCTTCGACAGTACGGAAATGCTCAAACAGACGATGATGTGCGGCATGGGCCTCTCCTTGCTGCCGGTCACTTCTGTTCAGAAAGAGCTTGAAGCGGGTCAGTTGCTTCGCGTTGCGTCAGAGACAGCGATTCCGTTGGAACATGGGCTGGTTCACCGTGCAGGCAAAGACCTAAGCGCACCTGTGGAAGCTTGCAAATCGCATATCTTGGCGTATTTCAGCAATGAGTTGCATACAAGTAGAGGATAGCGGCATGTCTATGATAGAATGTGGATGAGATTAGAATGGGCAACACGTACAAGTTAGACCTCATAGGGGAAGTAATAGGCATTTAACAGGAAAAACTACAGCTAATTATGAGGATTCCAATGGCAGAATTAGAATACATGGAAAATATCCAGCTATTTTGCGGATTATAGGTGAATTTCGAGAGGCATGGAAGGATTTAGATGGTTATAATCCAGTTATTCTCGTTCTTTTGATCCTATGGGCCCAATTAGATGTACTTTTTCCAGCTAAGTATGTAGCAATGTAAGGGAAAGTGAAACGAAGAGAGGGTTACGCATGCATGATTTGATTCAAAGTGTTTTGGTGTATTTGGAAGGCTTGGGGTACTGGGGGATTTTCCTTGGACTTATGCTTGAGGTTATTCCAAACGAATTGCTTTTAGCTTATGCAGGATACCTCGTATCCAAAGGTCAAATTAACTTCGTAGGTGCCATGCTTTGCGCGGTCGTCGGGGGAACTTTGGCCCAAATCGTGCTCTATTGGATAGGGCGTTATGGCGGCAGGCCTTTTCTGGAGAGATACGGCAAATACCTGCTGATCAGCAAACATCACATCGATGTGGCGGAGAACTGGTTTAATCGGTATGGTACGGGGATGATTTTTACAGCGAGATTTATTCCGATTGTGCGTCATGCGATCTCATTGCCAGGCGGTATGGCGAAGATGCCTTTGGGGAAATTCTCCCTGTACACGGCGTTAGCTTTAGTTCCTTACTCATTCTTGTATATTTATTTGGGCATGAAATTGAAGGACAACTGGGAGACGATTGGCGAGTACGCGGGGCCTTATATTAAACCATTGATTATCGCTGCTGTCGTGCTGACGATCCTGTATGCGGGCTATCAATTTTATCTCAAAAGAAAAACGAGAGTCTAGTAAGGTTGATTTGGCGGTTTCGCCTTGCTTTTGATACAATGAATGAGAAATAGGATGATCCTGGGAGGATGACAACGATGGGTGCAAATCTTGCTAGTAAACTGGGTACAGGCTTGAAGCCGAAACAGTTTATCGAAAGTATGGAAAAAAATAAAGAGCAATTCTTAGCGTATTATGATGGCTTTGCTTGGGACAATGAAGAGGATAAGGAATATTTCGAATCCCTTAACAATCGCGATGATCTTCGCTGCTTGATTATTGCTGCTGACTGGTGTGGCGATGTTGTTCGCAACGTACCTGTGGTTTTCAAGGCTTTGGAAGATAGCGGCATTCCAACGGAAGTTCTTATCATTGAACAAAACTATGATGTCATTGATCAGTTCCTGACAGGCGGCGGACGTGGGATTCCAATCGTCGTATTCACGGATACTGGCGGCTTCTCACTTGGACACTGGGGACCTCGTCCGAAGAACGTGCAAGCGGTTATGACGCAATTCAAGAAAGAAAATCCAGATCGCGATGCGGCAGATTATAACGAAAAAATTCAAGTAGCCAGAGCCGAAATGGGTCGTCAATATGGCGAAGGTAACGGATATCATGCTGTTATTGTGAAGGAACTTCGTTCATTGATCGAGTCGTTCTAAAAGGTGAGGGTGGCATCACGATGATCAACATTCAATCCTTCGTCCTGGGTCCGGTTCAGACGAACGCGTACTTACTGTCGAATCCAGAGACGAATCAAGGTATTATTATCGATCCTGGTATGAATCCGAAGTCGCTGATTAAGAAAATTGCCGACATGGATATTGTGGCGATTCTGCTGACGCATGCGCATTTCGATCACATCGGTGGCGTTGACGAAATTCGTAAGCTCAAGGGCTGTCCGGTGTATATTCACGACCTGGAAGCCGATTGGCTGACGAATCCGAAGAAGAATGGCTCCGCTCGCTGGCCAGAACTTGGAACTTTAGTTGAGACGGATCCAGCAGAGTTCGCGCTGGATGAGGGGCAAGTGCTGGAGTTCCTGGGCATTCAGCTTAAAGTGTTCCACACCCCTGGTCATTCGCCAGGCAGTGTAAGTTTCCTGTATGACAAACACCTGTTCAGCGGTGATGTGCTGTTTAAACTATCGGTCGGTCGTACCGACCTGCTTGGTGGAGACAACAATACCCTGCTGGATTCCATCCAGGATAAGCTGTTCCTGCTGGATGACGACGTCATCGTCTATTCGGGGCATGGCGCCAAGACGACGATTGGCTTCGAACGTGAGAATAACCCATACGTGTAATTATTTGAAGGACTGCTCCCTCTGATGAGGGGGCAGTCCTTTTTTGCATATATGGAGGGGGAAGAGGAGTAAGTCGAAATAATCGAGTTACAGGATGAGTAAGTGGAGATGTAGCTGCTGTAAGTCGAAATAATCGAGTTGCAGGATGAGTAAGTGGAGATGTAGCTGCTGTAAGTCGAAATAATCGACTATCTCCTGATTATGCTCGTTCGCCCATGACACCCACCCAATTTATTTATAAACTGGGTATTTACCGTGTGCAACGTAGGTGCTTCCCCATAGACTGATGTTGTAAGCTATTCACCCAACTCCAACAATAACCTTTGAGTTAACCGTAAGCTTGTGAAAGTCCCTTTGGGGAAAATTTGAAGGAGGTGCTCTTCCATGGAATATGTTAAAGTCCCGAATTACCCAATGCAACCAATGCCAATGCCAACCCCGATGCCAATGCCAATGCCGACGCCTACACCGCTTCCAGCGCCAGCGCCAATTATGCAACAACCGATGCACAATAATATCCACCTGCACGCGTCCTACCAACAAACTGAATTTGTGTTCCCGAAACCGGTTCACACGCAAGCTGTTGCTTGTCCTCCGAAAAACAATTCAGCCGCTAGTATCCTAGTACTTTTCATTTTGCTAGTTATTATTACACGCAGCATTTGTAGATATTAATTTACGGATTGCTCGGGTAAGAAGAGAGGTAATCCCACGAGGCCTAGGGGTCTTGGTGGGGTTGCCTTTTTGGGTTTGTGAAAAAAAGGATTGTCTATTACGATGAAGTCATGTAAAATTCGTCATGATTACAAACAATTTCATAAACTAGCTTAATAGGTGCTTTCCGCTGAATCTAGCGGAAGCTTAATAGGGAAGTTCGGTTCAATTCCGATGCGGTCCCGCCACTGTAACGCTGAGCTAACAATCATAGCCACTCTCGATAACATGAGGGGAAGGAGATTGTATAAGCGATGAAGCGAAGCCAGGAGACCTGCCTGATAAGTATTTTATTTTTTTTCTCACGAGGATGGGAGGAAGATGTTTCTTTGAATTTGCCAAAAAGAGTGGTTAGTCGTTGGATTAACACGATTCTTACAAAGACATCTTTCCTCTAGAAATCGGGGAAAGGTGTTTTTTTCGTTTATCCACTATTTTAAGGAAGATGAAGGTGATTAGTTTGTTCCGTTTGATGAAAAAAGGGATTTCTGCTCTTCTAAGTTTGGCACTTATAACTTTATTGCTCGTTCCGCAAGCTGCTAGAGCCGTTGATTCAGATCCAAGTACGAAATTGGATACCATGATCTCGGATACCGTCTCATTTTATGAGCAAAATCGGTCTGATCTCAATTCATGGTGGCAGATGGTCGCGCTATGGGGAGCAGGGGAAGATCTGCATAATAGCAAATGGACGCTGCCTTCTTGGGAACAAAGTGATCCTGGTGATTTATTAGCTACTGACAGCAGTACATACCATATCAATTTAATATTTGGCTTGTTGGCTATGAATCTTGATCCTTCCCATGCATGGGAAACGGATCGTAATTTGTACGCAGAGTTAGCAGCTCAGCAAAATTCATCAACAGGTTCCTTTGGAGGTTCTAATCGACAGATTTGGACGATGCTTGCTCTGGATACAGGTAAGAAAAGGGGACATAACGTCGGGAGCTGGAACGATGCAGCCAAAGAGAAAGCGTTAAGCTACTTACTTAGCTTACAATTGTCTGATGGCGGGTTTGCTTTCTTTGGAAGTGAATCAGATACAGATATTACAGGGATGGCGCTGCTAGCTTTAGGGAATTATCAATCGAATAGTGCTGCTGTAACTGCGGCTAACCATGCTAAGGCTTTATTAAAGCAAAGACAATTAGCTAATGCTGGCTTTGATTCCCCAGGTCAATGGGGCAATGGGGACAACTCCAACAGCTGGGCAACGTCTGTATCAGGTCTGGTGGCTATTGGAGAAGACGTTTTGTCCCCAAACTGGGTCGTCAACAATCAAACAGTTGTAGATGCCGTTTATAACTTCGTGCTTCCAGATGGCACTTTTTCCTGGCAAGTGACCGATCTAAAACAGAACTTAATGGCAACAGAACAAGTGTTAATCGCACTAACAGATATTCAGCAGGGTAAATCAGTTTGGCAACGTTTGGCGGATAAGCCAAATCTAACTACCGTACAAATAAACGTTAATGGCATTAACAGCCCGATCCTACCACAGCAGTCGATAACTGCGGCAGTCTATGGCAGTCAGCCGACGGCCATGGATGCTTTGAAACAAGTACTTGAGAAGTCCAACATCAACTTTGTCATTCAAAACAGTAGTTATGGCCCCTATCTCTCCTCAATTGCAGGTCAAACTGCAGGAACTCTTGGCGGATACGACGGTTGGATGTACAAAGTTAACGGGGTATCACCGCAAGTCGGTGCAGCAAATTATATTTTAAATGACGATGATATCGTTACGTTTTATTATGGGCGTTGGCCTTCCATTGCGATCGCTTCGAATACGAACATCGGAATACTTAACCCTAGTTTGCAGATTAAGCTAGTCGGCGATACGTTCACTTCTGGTGCCAATACGGCAGCAAATTGGAGCTTCGATTCTGGCACTACAGGATTGACGATTGATCATATAACGCAAGAAAGCAATCAACAAGATCTTGTTATTACTTTTGCAGGTCAAGGTCAAACAGGAGCTCTTAAGCTCCAAGCATTGCCAGCAGCCTTGGTTAGTAACTCGGCAAGTAATAAGTTGACCATTCATAATGTGAGCACTTCGGGTGATCAGATTGTCAATGTTGGCGCAAATGAGTCCAATGTAACCTTCTCGACAGATGAAAATGATCCAGCGACGAACAAAATTACTCTTTCATTCACGACACCATTTTTGCCAGAGGTTATTGCTAAACGAGGCAGTACGGAGTTAGACATACCGGCTTATACAGAAGTTACATCAGTTGCGTGGAATAATAAGATTCAATTGCCAAGCATTCTGAGTACAACCGATAATTCTGTAACGAATAAAGTGAGCGGAGTACTTACCGGCAGCGGTAGTAGACTAGACAGTATCGATTCACGCATTAAAGTGGGTGGTGATAGCCGCATTCAGTTTAATCAACACGTTACACTGAAATTGAAGGGGATGGGTGATCGTAACGCCGGTTTCATAGATGAAAACGGTAATTTCACTGCAATACCTAAATATGACAACAGCAACTATCGAAACGATGATGTGTATGCTTACAGTGAGAATGGCGATTTAATTATTAAAACGAAGCATTTCACGGAGTTCTTAGCCTTTAAATCGACGTTAGTAACAGCGCCTGGTCCTGGTGGTGGATCTGGACCTAGTACTACACAAAAGGTTACACTTTCTGTTGAAAAACGCTCTCTGAATGAAGGAGATATCATTGCTCCAATAACGGTTAACTTGCAATCTGGCGATACAGCGTTTACGTTGCTACAACGGGTACTTGGTACCCAAAGTACAGCTCTGTCTTATACAGGTTCAGGTGCAAGCATCTATGTACAATCGATTGATCACTTAGGGGAGTTTGATAAAGGACAGCTAAGTGGTTGGATGTACTCCGTGAACGGGGTCTTTCCAAAATACAGCGCGGGTATCTACACATTACAGAATAACGACGTTCTTCGTTGGCAGTACACGAAAGATCTTGGGAAAGACATTGGTAATGCCTATACCCCGCCAGTAGGAGGGGGTAGTGGTAACGTTGTTAACCCTAATAACCCTGGTAAGCCTGCGGAACCAAACGAAGAAACCAAAATCACGCTGGAAGCAGAATATGAAGATGCTGGTGCTATTTCCAGTTGGGCACAGGATGCTGTAGCAAAAGTCACTACCTTGGGGTACATGGAAGGAACCGGAACTAATTTCGAGCCCAAACGTGAATTAACGAGAGCAGAGTTTGCTGCGCTCATCGTCCGTTATACAGGAAGCGAGTTAGTAAGCGGTGGGTCAGATTTTGAGGATGTTAGCACAGAAGATTGGTATTTTAAGTATATCGTAACCGCGAAATCGAAGGGATTGATCACAGGGATTTCAGCCCATGCCTTCGCACCGAATCAAACGATTTCCAGACAGGAAATGGCTGTAATTCTGGGTCGTTTACAAGGTGTTGCGATGGAGGGACAGATAGCGGTTGACCTTAAAGACCAATCATTTGTTGCTGACTGGGCATTACCATACGTTAATCAAGCTATTAAATCCGGATTATTGACAGAGGATAACGGATATTTCAACCCGTTGCTTCCTGTAACCAGAGAGATGGTCGCAGTGGTTATTACGAGACTGCACGAGCAGAAAAAGTAGAACAGGCTTTAACAAAGAAGGAGAGAAATCCTCTTCTTTCCCAGTCGGATGCAATTGCGCATTTGGACATAAAAAACAGCACCCCCATGGTTAGTTATTAACCAAGGAGGTGCTGTTTTTGTTTTACGAAACCAACCCATACTTTTCTTTTATTCGATCTAATTTTTCAAGCATAGGTCGTGCTAGGATATATAGGAATATGACAGATGCTATGGCATGAATCAAATCGAATGGAACTCCTCGGATACATGCAAGTGTAAGTGCGCCTATTGTGGGTTTTGATCCTGTCATTACGACGGAAGAAAAATTCATGATCATACCATAAATGAGAAATGTCGCTGATCCTCCAAACGTACAGAGAGCAATTCTGTTTCTGCGTAGAATACCTTTTTTGAACAGTGCTCCAGCAAGAAATCCAATGATCCCGAAAGCGAACATCTGCCAGGGTGTCCAAGGCCCTTGACCAAAAAAGTAATTCGATACAAAACCTGTGACTGCACCGACTAGGAAGCCGGTTTCAGCTCCTAATGCGATACCGGAAAGAATAACAATCGCAACAACGGGTTTAAATTGAGGAACCATGAAGAATGCCATTCTGCCAGTTACACCAATCGCACATAGCACCGCTATGACTACAAGCTCTCTTGCCTGCGGCTTTCGCCCCTCGAAAATCATCATGAAAGGTAGCAAGGTTTCCAAAATGATAAGCATGCTAATAAAATAGTATTTTCTATCGTCCAAATAATAAATGCCAAACCAAATAGTTAATGGAATTAATAAAAGAATCATGAGCATGGCGGTCAATGTGCGTTTGGAGAGACTTCTTTGTTCGACTGGTGTTTGCTCATTAGGGACTGATACGGTTGAGATAGTGCTATGTTTACGGAACGATGGAGGTAGTTGCACCTTTGGTTTTGTGTCCACATTATGCATTTCTTCATTGCCATTAAAGGCCTTAATGATGTCATTGGTTGTAATGGCTTTTGGAATCAAATCTCTGGCCATTCGGCTTGCAGAAGTGGTATAAAAGCTATTTCCAGCAAAAAAATCCTGTGGATTGCCCTCGGATACGATCGCCCCGTCAAAGAACATCGCACACCTGTCAGCAAAGCTAGCGCAAAACTCGATATCATGACTGACCATAACAATGGTCGTTCCTTGTTGTTTTAAATTGATTAAAATTTCGGCAAACATCAATTTGTAATGTGCGTCTAGACCTTTCGTCGGTTCGTCCAACAGAAGAATGGCTGGCTGAAGAAGTAAGATCTTAGCAAGAGCGGCACGTTGTTGCTCCCCTCCAGACAAATCATAAGGATGTCGGTCGAGAAGTTGCTGTAACATACATAACTCCGAAACTTCATCGATACATTGTTGCCTATATGCCATGTCCAGCTTGCTTCCGGATAGCATCTCCAAAAGATCAGCTTTCACTGTTTTTTGTACAAAAAGCGCTTGCGGATTCTGAGGGAGAACACCAAGAAGTCCATTGAATTTCTCACTGTCCGAATACTTGTCAATGGGTTTCCCATTCATCAGGACAGTTCCACGATAATGTTTGCGAAGTCCAGATATCAGAGAAAGGGTGGTTGTTTTACCCGATCCATTACCACCAACAATCGCATAAATTTCACCTGGAAATGCACGTAAGCTCAGGCCTTTCACCACATCAGGGGAACTTTTTTCATATTTAAACCATACTTCGTTTAGCTCGATCGCAGGTTCATCTTTACGCACTGGATGATCAGCTGGAAGGATGTCTTTCGTGAATTCTTGCTGATGTGCAAGTACATGTAAGAATTCTCTTCCCTCACGGACTGTAATGGGGCAAGGGAGCTGGTTCTCAATTCTTGCATACACACGCATGGGAGTAGGCATTGCAACAAACATGTCGTGCTGCATATCCCGAAGTTGTTCACCGACTTCCTTCGGTGTTCCAGCTATGAGTATTTCACCATTATCCATCACAATTGCACGATCTGACAGCGGAAGGACCTCTTCGAGTCGATGCTCGGATATGAGAATCGTGACCCCAAGTTCTCGGTTGATTTTCCCAATGGCGGCTAGAAATTCCGCTGCAGCAATAGGATCGAGTTGACTGGTAGGCTCATCCAATATCAATATTTTCGGCTGCATGGTCATAATGGAAGCAAGATTCAGCAGCTGTTTCTGACCGCCTGATAATTCGGTAACTGGTTTGTGAAACCATTCCTGTATGCCGAAGAAACTTGCCATTTCAGCAACACGTCGACGAATCTCGAGGGTGTCGTAACCAAGGCTTTCAAGACCAAAAGCAAGCTCATGCCAAACCTTGTCTGTTACAATCTGGTTGTCAGGAGACTGTAGGACATAGCCTATTTGAGCGACTTGTATACGTCGGTCTAGATGTTCAAGGGGCATCCCATCAAATAAAATTTCCCCACTTCGCGCTCCGTGCGGTGTAAGATCTGTTTTCAAATGTCGTAAGAGGGTTGATTTGCCGCATCCTGACTTACCACAGATGGTAATAAATTCACCTTGTTTTATAGTCAAAGTTACGTCACGTAACGCATTCCCATGGGATCCAGGATAGGAGAATGTTAGTTGTCGGATTGTAAAGACTTCCATTTGATATCCTCCGAAATATTTATAATAAGCGGTATTGCGCATAGGAATGCATAAGTCGTAAAGACACTGATACTGTAAAATGAAAGCCCTACACCTCGCATGGAAGGGAAGTATCGGAAATACATAGCCTTCGTTACAGCTCCTATTAGGATATAACCTCCGCTTACAACTAGAGTGATTAGTGCAGTTTTATCGCGGCTATCCAATGTAAATATGGAAAATGCGGTTCTTCCCTGTAATCCGTACCCTCGGCTTTTCATCGAATCTGCTGTTTCAATGGCATTCTCAAGCATCCAGGTCACCATGATAGATAGAATCCGAATACCATGCTTGATTCTATGAATGAGACTACCTGTGGATATATCCCGACCGATACATTTTTGGGCATTAGAAACGATGGTAATCTGAGCCTTTAAGCGGGGTACAAAACGCAGCACCATCGAAAAAATGAGCGATAAAGCAGGAATGACTTTTCCAAACAAATAAATAAATTTATCAGAAGTCATCACAGCGTTATAGCAAGAAAACCAACAGATAACGGAAATGAACATGGTTGCTGCTGCAAGACCATAGGTAATAGATTCTAGGGTTAGCGGATTTCCGTTATGCAAGTACATTAATATCGTAACGCCTTCGTGATTAAAGGCAGGATTGATTAGTGCAGTTATGACAAGAAAAGGGAGCATATAGAGAAAGTTGAACTTGATTGCTTTCTTTCCGTTCAGATAGATGGAATAGGCAAAGGCAAAGCTAAGAGAAATTACTAAGCTTACTGGATGCATGAAAATCATTGAGAACAAGATTACGCATGTAAAATACAAAAAATTGACTAGGGGGTGGAAGCTTGCAAAGGAATCCCTCATTGCTTCTTACCACCGCCTGCTGAATTATAGGTGTCACCGACGTCACGTCCCAAATCACAGGTGTATACCCATTCAATGACATCTCCTTGCTTCAGTTGATAACGACTTGCTCCATAATTAGGGAACCAACCATTTACTTTGTACATCCAACCGGATAGCTCTCCACAATCAAATTCATACAGATTATGGATACCTTCAATATAGGCAGAATTGTAAATAGGGGTGTTCACAAATTCCATATGAATTTTATTCTTCTTCATCTCTCTTTGTAGGACGTTAAATACGGATTCTCCCTCATAAAAAGTAACCTGTTGGGCTTTGAAAATAATGCCGTCTTTCGGCACAAGCTCAACTTTTTCAGGATCAAGTAATTTCATATTATTGAGAATCGTTAGACAGCTTACGGAAAGCGTCACTGTCATTTGCTTGTCAGAAATTTTCGCATTCTGCGGCTCAATGGGAAGTGGTTTTCCTTCAGGAACAGGTTCGGTAAGGTATTGGTCCTTGCCCGTCTTAGGATCAAGCTCCATCGCTTTAGTTGGCGTAGGTTTGGTTTCATCAGGCGTAGTTGATTTTAGCGTTTCCTTGTTCAACGATGCAGTATCCTGAGTCGCCATAGGCACCGGTTTTTCCGTCGCTACCGAAACAGGAGGAGATTCTTGGTCTTTCTCCGACTTGGGGTTATTTTCCACAGTAGGAGTTGAAGACGGTTGAGATAGGGCAGGAGTGCTTGACGTCGTCACGGCTATATCAGAAGAATTAGTATCTTTCTGTTCTACAGGAGGTGGGGTTAGCTCGATAGCTTCAGATAATGAAGGTGAGGATGTCGTTGTCTGCTGCCGCGGCATTCCGCTACTGAAGAAAGCTGCCACCAAGACGATCAATATGATCGTCGCGGCAATGAGTTTATTTTTCGTTAATCGCATTAGTTCGCCTCTTTAATAAGTTTAGCGGTAGAGAGTAAGCGGTAGAGCATCTCGGCTATTTCAGCTCGTGTGACTGCTGTAATCGGCTCAATATTCAGCATATCTTGGGATAGAATATGTTCTCGATAGCTAAAAGCTAGCGCATCCCTCGACCACTCGGCTGTTTGTGTGTAATCTCCAAATTGAGCTAACATATCTCTCGTTTCAACTGTGTTCAAATGGGTATCCATGCCAGTGAGCTTAGCTGCATTGGCGATCATGACAGCAGCTTCCTGCCTTGTAATCGTACTGTCCGGTGTAAAAGTGGTCTCTGACGTTCCGCTTACGATGCCATAAGAATAAGCTGTGCCTACATAGTCAGCATACCAGGCTGTAGGAGGGACATCATGGAATTTAGATTGCTTTTGCATAGGTAGGCCTAAACTTTTGGTTATAATGGTTGAAAATTCGGCACGCGTCATTGTTTGATTAGGTGCGAACTGAGTGTCGGTCATACCGTTAATAATTCCTCTAGATGCAAGGGATGTAATGGCTGCTTTATTTGTATGGTTAGCGATATCAGAGAAAGTCTTATTCGCATCGATAACAGGCATTACTTGTATATCCTTGTGTTTGTTCAGTAAGCCGTTATTGTAGTCAGTTGTTGCTGAGGTAGCTTGCTTGACATCGTTCATTCTATATAGGCTGCTCTTATCCGTGAGGATTCTTTGTACATTCACAAGCCCATAAAATGCTTGCTCTGTCGACATCCCCGTTACTCCACTGCCGTCAGAAGTATGCTTAAATCCCTGTCCTTTGGAATAAAAGGATAGCAAATCATCAACAATGGTATGACCATTCTTAATAAAACGACTATCTTCAATAGTGATACCAAGCTCACATAGCGCCATCAGTACTTGCACGGTGCTCTCCGAAGTTTTCGCGCCCCAACTTGCGTAGCCGCCTTCGTTGTCCTGTAATTTGGAAAGAAGGTTAATTGCCTTTTCCGTAGCTGTTTTTACTCTCGTATCATTTTGATATTTGGCTAGTGCCTGTAAGGCCATGCCCGTAATATCGGGATCTGCCGACACACCCGAAAGTGCAAATCCGCCATCCTGAAGCTGATTCGATAAGATTTCATCTATATACATGTCTCGGGTAGCCTGCGTTTTGGCGGTTGGATTTACCGGTATAGTGTAATTGCCGCTGTCGAGGGAAATTAATGCAAATATAGGACCATTGATACCTTGCCAGATGGTTTTATCAAAGTCCCCGAGCGGTGTAAGCAGATTATAACCTGCAACATGGGTGGGATCTGCGCCAATTGCGGTTAAGGCCAAAATCAAGCGGGAGTATTCCGTGTACTTTTTATCGTGAAGGTTGCCTTGTACATCTTTGACATAGGTTTCAACACCTTTATAATAATCGTCGTAATAGCTTTGAGGTACGTTATAGTTGGAGCGGGCAAGCCCGATAATTGCCCATTCACCGCCTATAGAGCCTACCTGGGGCTTTTTGATAGTTTCAAGTAAATACGCAGCTGTAGACTTTACAGCATCGTCCACAGCCGAATTCGAGTTAGCCGATACACGAACGATGCTTAGACTGCTTGCAAATAGGAATAGAGCCATGAATAGGGTGAAAATCCTATAGGTTAGTTTCATTATTGTCCTCCTAGTAAAATGATAGGGATGATGAGCATACAAAAAAGCCCTTGATTTGAAAGAATCAAGGGCTGTGATGTCAATATGGGTCGTAGACAACAAAAAGGCACCCCCTCCATCGTCCGTAGAGTTTGTGAATACACATTAAGGCTGGTCTCCTGACTCATGCGTCAACGCTTCTCTAACCTTCCCGGTATAGTCATACCAGTGGCAATTCATAGAGTCGCTATTCATTTACAGTGGCGGGACCGTGCTGGATTTGCACCAGACTTCCCAATTAAGCATTACTTATTCATAATAAGCATGCACCTTAACTATCAATTATTTAATTAGTCTAATCATATAGTCAGTTCAATTGTTTGTCTATGGAAGTTTAGTATGGATGTGGCTCTTATAGATGCCATTCAAGATACGGTGATTCACATAATGTGTGTTACAATATTCAAAATTAAGTAAGCTGCTGGTTCGGATTATAGTCGAAGGAGGGATATCCATGACGTTACAACAATTAAAATACGTAATCGAGGTAGCAAATCGCGGATCTATTAATGAGGCTGCCAAAAGGCTGTTTATTTCCCAACCAAGTCTTTCAAATGCGATTCGGGAGTTGGAAGAAGAAATTCAAATCGCTATCTTTGAAAGATCAAATAAAGGGATATCACTTTCCAAGGAAGGTGTTGAATTTCTTAGTTATGCGCGGCAGGTCGTCGAGCAGGCAGAGTTATTGGAAAGTCGATACCTGAATGCGAAGCCTTCATCGCAGCATTTTTCTGTGTCGACTCAGCATTATGCTTTTGCGGTAAATGCGTTCGTAAGTCTTGTTTCGGAGTATGGCCAGGATGAATATGAACTAGCATTACGTGAAACCAAAACCTATGAAATTATTGAAGATGTAAAAAACTTGCGTAGCGAGATTGGGATTTTATATTTGAATGAGTTTAATGGGAAGGTTATAAACAAGCTGCTTAAAAGCGGGAATCTGCAATTCAACAGCCTATTTATCGCCAAACCGCATATTTTTATCAGCATTAAAAATCCCCTCGCGAAGCAATCCATCGTGACTATTGACCAGCTGCAAAACTATCCGTATTTGTCATTTGATCAAGGGGAGTATAATTCCTTTCATTTTGCCGAAGAAATTCTCAGTACGATGTCACATCAGAAAAGCATCCGTGTGAATGATCGGGCCACACTCTTTAATTTGTTGATCGGTTTAAACGGATATACCATATCGACCGGGGTATTGAGCTCAGATTTGAATGGAAATGAGATTATTCCCGTACCTTTGGATTGTGACGAAACGATCAATGTCGGGTGGATTTCCCATAGCCATATTCCGCTATCTAAGCTCGGTGCAGCTTACGTAGCAGCACTCCAACAGGCAATCGCCCCCATGGCATTCTAATATAGCTTTAGGCTATATCTAGATATAGATAATTCCAGTTACGTTATAACTACTTCTCTATGATAAATTTGGTGTAACAAATTATTGCAGAGGAGTTTTGTCGAATGGTAAGAAGCAGTGTATTGGGATATCCGCGTATTGGTGCTGACAGGGAATGGAAGAAAGCACTTGAAGCGTTCTGGGCAGGCAAGCTTGAAGAGTCGGAGTTTGAGTTACAGCTGCAGGAAATTCGTTTAAATCACTTGCGCAAGCAGAAGGAAAAAGGCATCGATCTTATTCCGGTTAACGATTTCAGCTATTATGATCATATCCTTGATACAGCTGCTATGTTTGGCATTATTCCTGAACGTTTTGCTTTTGAGGGGGGCGCAGTGCCCTTGTCAGTCTATTACGGAGTTGCCCGAGGAACGAAGGATGCTACAGCAAGTGAAATGACGAAATGGTTCAACACCAATTATCACTATATTGTGCCAGAACTGACCGGAGCATCTCCTGTCATTACGGAAAACAAGCCTTTAACAGCCTACCGGGAAGCGAAGGAAAAGCTCGGAATCGAAGGAAAGCCAGTCATCGTCGGTCCTTTAACTTTCTTGAAGCTATCCAAAGGATACAGTAAATCAGAAACAGACGCTTGGTTGAGCCGATTGACACCGCTTTATGTACAGATCCTTCAGGAGCTTGCAGAAGAAGGGGTTCAATGGGTACAGATCGATGAACCCATTCTCGTAACGAAGTTAAGCGATGAGGACATGGAGAGACTTCAAAACATCTATGCAACATTTGCTGCAGCTGTGCCAAATCTAAACATCATGTTGCAAACCTATTTTGAATCGGTAGATCGCTACGCTGACATCATCTCTCTGCCAGTGAAGGGGATTGGACTGGATTTCGTTCATGGTCTGGGCGCTAACGTACAGAACATTAAATCACTAGGATTCCCAGCAGATAAGGTTCTGGGTGCAGGCGTAATTGATGGCCGTGGTATCTGGAAAGCATCGATTCGGGAGAAGCTTGAGCTCGTGGAAGAACTCACTAAGCACGTTGCAACGGAGAATCTGGTTATTCAATCGTCGAGCAGCTTACTCCATGTTCCGGTTACGACTGAAAGAGAGACAAAGCTTACTTCTGAGCTGAAGAATGCGCTAGCCTATGCAGAAGAAAAGCTGGATGAGCTTGTTCTTATCACGAAAGCAATCGCTTCGGGCAAAGCTGGGGTACTTGAAGAAATAGAACAATGTGATCGCGCCATCCAAGCACTTCAACAATCGGATGAGCGTAACCGCAGCGATATTCAGCAGTCCGTAGCTGCACTAAGTGTTCAGCAGCCAGAACGTTCCCGTCCTTTTGCCCAGCGTCATGTTGCACAACAAGCGAAATGGCAATTGCCGCTTTTCCCTACAACGACGATCGGTAGTTTCCCGCAGTCTGCAGAAGTTCGTAAGGCGCGTCAATTATGGCGTAAAGGCGAATGGAACAATGAGCAGTATGCTGCGTTCATTCGTGAGCAAATCGATGTTTGGATCAAGCTTCAAGAGGAAATCGAATTGGACGTTCTTGTGCATGGTGAATTTGAGCGTACCGATATGGTCGAGTTTTTTGGTGAAAAGCTTGCAGGATTTGCATTTACGCAAAATGGATGGGTGCAATCCTATGGTTCCCGTTGTGTGAAACCGCCGGTGATATTCGGGGATGTAGCCTTCACAGGGGAAATGACTGTTGAAGAAACCAAGTACGCACAGTCACGCACAAGCCGTCCTGTTAAAGGCATGCTGACTGGACCGATCACGATTATGAACTGGTCGTTTGTCCGTGATGACATTCCTCGTGAACATATCGCCTACCAACTTGCGTACGCGCTTAGACAAGAAGTAGAGGCACTTGAGAGTGCTGGTATTGGCATGATTCAAGTTGACGAGCCTGCTGTTCGCGAAGGTTTGCCGCTGAAGGAAGAGGAACAAGCCGGTTACCTGGCATGGGCTGTTAAAGCGTTCCGCATCGCGACATGCACCGTACAAGACACAACACAAATTCATACGCATATGTGCTATTGCGAATTTCATGACATGATTGATTCGATCGAGGCGATGGATGCCGATGTCATTTCAATCGAAACATCACGTAGCCATGGTGAATTAATTCATAGCTTCGAGTTGAATACTTACAAGCTGGGAATTGGATTAGGCGTATATGATATTCATAGTCCACGTGTTCCAAGTGTTGAGGAAATGACAGCCATGATCGAACGCGCCCTGCGTGTGCTAGATCCTAAGCTATTCTGGATTAACCCAGATTGCGGTCTGAAAACGCGCGGACTCGAAGAGACGGTTGCTTCCTTACGCAACATGGTGGATGCTACTAAAATTGCGCGTGACAAGCATGCTGCTCTCGTATAAATCATTTGAAGCGTTATGGAACCAAAGACCAACAAATCGATTCTAAGGAGTTAGCTAAAGTGGAGCAATTACGTAAACAAGACCCTAAAATTGTTGAAGCGATGAACCTGGAACTTGGCCGTCAACGCGATAAAATCGAGCTGATCGCTTCTGAAAACTTCGTAAGTGAAGCTGTGTTGCAAGCGATGGGAACGGTTTTGACGAATAAATATGCGGAAGGCTACCCAGGTAAACGTTACTACGGTGGTTGCGAGCATGTCGATATCGTTGAGGACATCGCGCGTGATCGTGCCAAAGCATTATTTGGCGCTGAGCACGTTAACGTACAGCCGCATTCCGGCGCACAAGCGAATATGGCGGTTTACTTGGCTGCTCTTCAGCCAGGGGATACGGTGCTTGGTATGAACCTTGCGCATGGCGGTCACTTGACGCATGGCAGTCCTGTTAATGCTTCTGGCATATTATATAACTTTGTTCCTTATGGAGTTAGCGAAAACGATGCACAGATTGATTACAATGAGGTTCGCAAATTAGCCTTCAAGCATAAACCTCGCATGCTCGTGGCTGGTGCCAGCGCCTATCCACGCACGATTGATTTTGAAGCTTTAGCTTCTATCGCGCATGATGTGGGCGCGTTGTTCTTCGTGGACATGGCGCATATCGCCGGACTTGTTGCGGCAGGCTTACATCCGAACCCGGTGCCACACGCGCATTTTGTTACGACTACTACGCATAAAACGCTACGCGGTCCCCGTGGCGGTATGATCCTTTGCCGCAAGCCTTGGGCGGCAGCGATTGATAAAGCGGTATTCCCTGGTACGCAAGGCGGACCATTGATGCATATCATTGCTGCGAAAGCTGTCGCTTTCGGTGAAGCACTCGAACCAGCTTTTAAAACGTATGCTCAAAATGTTGTAACGAACGCCAAGACATTATCAGAAGAGCTCCTAGCTGAAGGTGTTGATCTTGTATCCGGAGGTACAGACAACCATCTGATGCTCATCGACCTTCGCAGCCTCCATATCAGCGGTAAGGATGCTGAACACTTGTTGGACGAAGTAGGTGTAACGGTTAATAAAAATGCGATTCCTTTTGATCCTGCTAAACCGATGATTACAAGCGGGGTTCGTATCGGTACTCCGTCTGTTACTGCCCGTGGCATGGACCAGGCAGCTATGAAAACGATTGCTAAAATCGTCGCTTTAACATTAAAAAATCCATCGGACGCAGCTGTGCATGAACAAGTACGAGGTATGGTAAAAGATTTAACTGCGCAATTCCCGCTTTATCCGGGCTTGAGCTACTAAATTCACTGAATTTAGTTGGGAAAAGTATTTGATCTTTGGATCAAATACTTTTTTTGTTTCCCTCATAATGTTGACTTATCGGAATGAGTGGATTAAGAAGACGATCACATAAGTAAGGGATTGGTGATTATTGTGAAGTATGAGTTCTCTGGTGCTTTGCCAAATCAAAAAATCATATTATCAAAGGAATGTCTCATTGAAGAAGCGAACTGTGTCCTGATTTTTGCCTTCTATCAAGGGGACTTGGTTCTTGTTAGACATCATTCTCGCGGCTGGGAATTACCTGGAGGAACTAGGGAAGAAGGCGAGTCGATTATACAAACGGTAATCAGAGAGATGTATGAAGAGGCGGGAGGAGAACTCGCTTCGATTGAAACGGTTGGACAATATTTGATTTTTGAAAAGGACCATCTTGTATACGTGAAAAATATATATATTTCAAAAGTAAGTATTCTAAGGGAGTTACCGGTTGGATATGAAACGAATGGTGTCATGCTGTTAGATACAATTCCGGAGCAGTTTGAGATCATGAATGACCCAACATTTAGTTCTTTGATGAAGGACAATGTTTATTTAATTGTCTCCGAATGGATAAAGGATCATCGCTTTACGATATAAAAAGCAAAATAACCAAAACCGCAAAGTAACGGTATTTTTGCACAAGATAGCGTCACAATTGTAATCGCATTCTTGGTATGCTAGGAGCAACAAATGTCAGGGAGATGAAATAGATGCTGAAGGTAGCAATTATCGGTGCTGGCGCGATCTCGAAGGCGCATATTGAAGCTTATTTACAATTTCCGGAGCGGTGTACAATTGTCGCGATTAGTGATATTTATGAGGATAAAGCGCAGGAGCGCATTGATCAATT
This sequence comes from Paenibacillus sp. LjRoot56, assembly GCF_964253335.1. Taxonomy (NCBI): domain Bacteria; kingdom Bacillati; phylum Bacillota; class Bacilli; order Caryophanales; family Paenibacillaceae; genus Paenibacillus; species Paenibacillus sp. LjRoot56. The sequence continues at coordinate 1,434,214 of NZ_CAXURV020000003.1, read as the reverse complement.
TAAGCTGGATGAAGCAAGAGCGGTAAAAGATTACAAAGAGCTGCTGCTGGAGGACATTGATCTCGTCTCCATCTGTACACCCCCGTACACGCATGCTTCCTTGACGGTTGAGTTTCTAGAAGCAGGATCACATGTGATGGTGGAAAAGCCAATGGCTTCCTCGCTCGAGGAGTGTGATTTGATGAATGCTGCTGCCAACCGCACGGGTAAGCTTCTATCCGTTGTGGCACAGAACCGCTTCAAGACGCCAATGATGAAAATGAAATCCGTCCTGGAAAGCGGCCTGATGGGCAAAGTCGTCCACGTCCAAGTTGATTCCTTCTGGTGGCGCGGTCATTGTTATTACGACCTCTGGTGGCGTGGCACGTGGGAGAAAGAAGGCGGCGGCCCGACGCTGAACCATGCGGTGCATCATATCGATGCCATGCTTTGGATGATGGGCAGTCCGACGGAAGTACAAGCCTTCATGAGCAACGTGTCGCACGATAACGCCGAGGTTGAGGATCTCTCTATCGGTATGCTTCGCTTCGCGAACGGCTCGCTAGGGCAAATCACGAGCTCAGTCGTCCATCATGGTGAGGAGCAGCAGTTGATTTTCCAAGGTGCGAAAGCACGGGTGTCTGCGCCATGGAAAGTGAAAGCGTCGAACTCGACGTCGAACGGTTTTCCAGAGCCGAACACGGAGCTGGAGGAGCAATTGCAGACTTTCTACAACCAACTCCCAGAAGTCATCTACGAAGGACATGCTGGCCAAATCGACAATGTGTTAACCGCGATTGAGACGGGTGCATCCGTGTTGATCGATGGGATTAGCGGTCGTCAAACGTTGGAGCTTATTACGGGGATTTACAAATCAGCGAGCACAGGCGAGCTTGTGAAATTCCCCCTCGATACGCAAGACGCGTTCTATACGAGAAGCGGTGTGATGGCGAAGGCCACTCATTTTTACGAGAAGAACACGTCGATCGAGAATTTCGCGCCACAGACGATTACTACGGGAAGTACTTTTAACTAATATCAGAGGAGACTGACGATAATGCAAAAAAGCGACGGCATGAATTACGCACCACAAGGAAGTTTTAACACGGTTTGTCAGCCAGGGGAGTTTATTTTTGCAGCAGCGGCGCTTGATCATGGGCATATTTATGGGATGTGCAATGGTCTGCGGGAAGCAGGCGGGGAATTGAAATGGGTGTACGATCCGGATCCGGCCAAAGTGGATAAATTCTTGAGCACGTACCCAGGTGTCCGTGCGGCAAGCTCGTTGGAGGAGATTCTAGGCGATGCCGAGGTAAAGCTTGTGGCAGCTGCGGCGATTCCTTGCGATCGCGGGCCGCTTGGACTGCGCGTGATGGACAGTGGAAAGGATTACTTCACGGACAAGGCTCCTTTCACAACACTTGAGCAACTGGAAGAAGCACGTGCGAAGGTAGCCGAGACAGGACAGAAATATGCAGTCTATTACAGCGAGCGTTTACACGTAGAAAGCGCAATTTATGCTGGCCAATTAATTGAACAAGGCGCGATTGGTCGCGTTCATCAAGTCATTGGATTAGGGCCGCATCGCATTAGTTTGTCGAGTAGACCGGATTGGTTTTTTGAGAAGGAGAAGTTTGGTGGTATTTTGTGTGACATTGGGAGTCATCAGATCGAGCAGTTCTTGTATTTTACGGGGGCGAAAGACGCGAAGGTTGTACACAGTAAAGTAGCGAATTACAATTACCCTCAGTATCCGAGTTTTGAGGATTTCGGCGATGCTACTTTGGTCGGGGACAATGGTGCAACTGGCTATTTCCGAGTAGACTGGATGACCCCGGACGGTTTGAGCACATGGGGCGACGGCCGTATGACGATTCTGGGCAGCGATGGGTATATTGAACTTCGGAAATATGTCGACATTGCAAGAGAACAGACGAGTAATCATGTGTACCTCGTGAACAAGGATGGGGAGCAGCATTTCGCCGTCAGCGGCCAGGTTGGTTTCCCTTACTTTGGTCAGTTGATCTTAGATTGCTTGAATCGCACGGAAGTCGCGATGACGCAGGAGCATACCTTTAAAGCAGCGGAACTGTGCCTTATTGCACAGCGCGATGCTATGATCATTAAGGCAGCTGAGTAAGAGTGGCCTCGTACTGCTTCTGTAGTTGCTTGCGATACTGGTGCGGCGTAATGCCGATGTGGCTTTTGAACATTTTGCAAAAATAAGAGCAATTCGTCACACCAATCGCCTCGCCAATGCGAGCGACCGTCTGATCTGTTGACATAAGCAGCTTAACGGCCTGCTGCAGTCGGCGAGCAGTTACATAATCGGAAATGCTGGTACCTGTGCACTCGGTAAACAGATGGGATAAGTGGTAAGGGGAGAGATGCAGCTCTGCTGACATCTGCTCCAAACGCAGTGGTTCGGTGTAGTGCTCCTCCAACCAGCTTAGGATGCGCTCGGCTTGATGGGTTTTGCGCGTAGGGCCAGAACGAATCTGGCCATCGTGCTGCTCCCACAGCGGCATAAAGCTTCGGAAAAAAGCGATGAGAAAGAGGGAGTACTCCTCTAACTCATCGTTTTTATTTATAGAGGGCTGCTTCGTTTCTAAGCTTTGGAATAGGGAATGAAACTGATCCGCCTCGTTTAGTCCATAGAGACAAGGGGCATGCAGCTTGCTGGTATGGATATGCTTGAAAAAAGCCAACAATCGCGGCCAGTGCGCGAAGTAGGATTCATAAACAGATGGTTCATATTGAATAACAGTGCGCGTGAATGGCGTCTCAGGGTCTACCTGAATATGGTGCAGCTGATAAGGCTGAAACACACATAACATCCCGGAGGTTACTTCATAGCTCTTCTGATCAACAATCAACGTGCCGTGGCCCTTGTGAACAATTAAGATTTCTATCCCTTGATGGGCGTGGAACGTGCCCTGAAATTGCTCGGATCCAATGGTTTCTCTCTGATAGGCAAAATAGAGTGGATTCTCGTTCAAACCGATATTTCGAACATAGGACATCAGGGTCACTTCCTTAGCAATACGTAGGGTTTTAGGCGCTCGATACAGCCAAAGTATACAGGAATGAAGCCGTAATCGGCAAGGCATCAGCTGAAGAATTAGCAGCGCAATGAACTCGCTGGGGGATAGAGCTGCTGGAATGGTTAATGGGGTTAAAGATATTGGAGTAATTGGGATCACGTCCAAGACATCTGTCTTGGGCTTTTTGTTGTGCGTGTGGAATTCCATCCGCATCACCTTCTAATCCATTTCTAATTTTCAGATGAGAGAATGTGATCTAAGGGAAGGAGGAACGCATTTGTGCAAATATAAGCAATTAGTTGTTTCACATGATAAACCGGTTATATTTTTGGATAATCGCAATCGTCCTGTAGGGACGAAGGAGTCGTTTATTGTATGAGATGGTTACGGGGCAACGAGGGTCTTACAGCTCTTCTATTTCTATGGCCAAGTCTGGCCGGATTTGCAGTGTTTTTCTTAATACCCTTTGGGATGGGGTTTTATTACTCGCTCATGGACAGCCCTGTGGATGGCTCATTCGTGGGGTTAGAGAACTATCGCGAGCTGCTGGGAAATCCCATTTTTCGGCGGGCAGCCGTGAATACAAGTTTGTTTATGGCGATCTGTGTACCGCTTAACATGTTGATTGCACTAGGCTTGGCCATGCTGCTCAATAGGAAGCTGCCGATGCGCCAAACGTTCCGGATCTCGTTCTTGAGCCCGCTTGTTGTGCCTGTGGCCTCGGTGGTGCTGGTATGGAATGCCCTATTCGACCTTCACGGGACGATCAATGCATGGCTCGCTAGCTGGGGGATGCGTCCGCATGACTGGATGGAAAGCGAGGCCTCCTTGTACGTGCTTATTATTGTCTATCTGTGGAAAAACATCGGCTACAATATGATCCTTTTCTTAGCGGGTCTTCAGAATATTCCAAACGATTATTACGAGGCAGCGTCGATGGATGGAGCCGGTAAATTCCGGCAGTGGCGATCGATTACTTTGGTGTATTTGACGCCAACCGCTTTCTTCGTGTTCATCATGTCGATTATTAATTCGTTCAAAATGTTTCGGGAGACGTACTTAATTGCCGGAAATTACCCCGATGAAAACATTTATATGCTGCAGCATTATATGAACAACATGTTCAAGTCGCTGGATTATCAGAAGCTCACTTCTGCCGCTTTTCTAATGGCAGTGGTGATTGTTCTACTCGTCTTGACGCTATTCGTGGTGGAGAGGCGCATCAGCAAATCACTCGGATAACGGAGGATAGGCGCTTTGAAAGGAGAACCTGCATGCAAAACATTCGCTTAAAGCCGCTTACCGTCCGCATAGGGCGGAAGTCTGCACGAATCGTGCTCATAACCGTGCTCACCGCGCTGATGGCGGGATTTCTGTTCCCGATGGCGCTGACCATTGCGAACTCGTTCATGGCGGAAACAGAAATTTCAAGTAACTACGCTGCCCTTTCGGGAGATATGGATGATGGTCAATTCGTCACCATGAAATGGGTACCTGATCGTGTCACCTTATCCCAATTCTACGCCGTATTGGTTGGCAGACCGCAGTTCCTATTCATGTTCTGGAACTCGGTGAAAATGACCTTGCCAATCATTGCAGGTCAACTGCTTGTGGCATCGCTAGCTGCGTATGCTTTCGCCCATTTGCGTTTTCGCTTTCGCGAGCCGCTCTTCTTCCTGTACATTGTCACGATGCTGATGCCCTTTCAAGTCACGCTGGTGCCAAACTTTATTGTCGCGGAAAAGCTTGGACTACTGGGTTCGTATGGGGCGATTATCTACCCTGGTATCTTCAGCGCCTTTGGCGTGTTCCTGTTGCGGCAATTCATGATGGTCGTACCTGTCAGCTATATCGAAGCAGCGCGTGTAGATGGGGCGAGCCACTTGTACATATGGACAAGAATTGTGCTGCCAATGTGCGGGACCGGCGTAGCGGCACTTTCGATCCTCGTCTTTATCGATAACTGGAATATGGTGGAGCAGCCGCTGATTTTCTTAAATGATGCGATCAAACAGCCGTTATCTGTGTACTTAGCCGTCATTGGTGACGAGGAGCGAGGTATTGCCTTTGCTGCTTCGGTGGTGTATATGCTGCCGCCACTCTTGGTTGCGCTGTATGCAGAGAAGTATTTGGTCGAAGGTATCCAGCTCTCAGGTATTAAGGGATAAGGACGAATGGATCTATACATAGGAGGAACGTTGTATGGAAGTATTAATGGCCGCCGCCGACGGTGAACGCGCCAAGAAGAAAGGAATCCGAAAGGCCATCTTTGCTTTTATTATCGCTATGGTGGCATTAACATTTTTCTCCAATACTTTGCTGGGTATATCGCTGGCTAAGGTGACGGTGGAGAAGTCTGCGGCGAGCACATTGTCACACGAGGTAATGGGTTCGGGGACTGTCGAGTCGGCCGAAACAGCAGATGTTTATGTGGAGACAAACTGGGTCGCAAACGAGGTCGCAGTGAAGGTCGGGGATAAGGTAAAAGCTGGCCAAGAGTTGGTGGTTTTTAAAACAAGAGAGACAGAAGATTCGTTGAAAGACAATCAGGCGCGATATGCCCAGAAGCAGTTGAGCTTGGAAAAGCTGCAGGAAAACTATCAGGAAACTTTCCGCAGCAGTGATGAGAAACTCATGCGCAGCACAGCCCGTGATATCGAAAGCACACAGCTGGACATGCAAATCCTAGAGCGGCAAATCGCGAATCAACAGCGTCAGCTTGCCGAATCCTCTCGGTTGATTGCACCTGTCAGTGGCATTGTGACAGCAGTTAATGCCGTTAAGGGGGCGCCGGTTCAGAGCGGGAAAGCCGCAGTGAGCATCGCCGATTTGTCCAAGGGTCAGCAGATGAAGTCAATCATTGACGATGCTAAGGCGTCTTATGTAGCTGTGGGAGATAAGACGGAGCTCATTTTTGCCACATTAAACAATGCGAGAATTCCAGCGCAAATCACAGATATTCGGGATGCGGTGAGTGCTAGCGGTCAGTCTGGTGAAAAGGGAAAGGAACTGACATTCACGCTGAAGGATGATCGTTTGAAAGGTGGGGAAACGGGCGAATTCGATATTGTCAAAAAAACAGCCGCATTCCGCTCACTCCTGCCTAACGATGCTGTGCGGGAGGATGATCAAGGGACTTACGTGCTGCTCTTGAAGGAGAAGAAGGGTCCGCTTGGTACAGAGTACGTTGCACAGCGGGCGAATGTCCAGATCGGAGATGCGGATGATACGAAAACATCCATCGAGAATGGCGTTACGCCGCTCGATAAAGTGATCGTGTCCAGCTCGAAGTCAATTGCTGATGGCGACCGTGTCCGCGCGGAGCCATAAATGAGAGGAGAGCAGGATATGCAGCGTTCCCGATTGGCCGCATGGATGGTATTTGCTGGTGTGCTGTTGTTGCTGGCCAGCAGCGGATTAATCGCTTCCTTCGTCAGCGACTGGGAGCAGGCAAACGGTGCTCACGGCGTGCAGCAGCTAACGGTGAATGTGGATCCATCTGCTGCGCGAGCAAGCCCAGTAGGCTCCGCAGAGCGGGCAGGCTTGACCTTGAAAGATGCCGAGCTGTTGACGAAAAAGTGGGCGCCGCTGCCCATTGCCTATACAGCGAGAGAGCAAACTCGCGCGGTATATGGCGCTGCGAAGCTGAATACCGATGTTTACGGTGTGAACGGCGCCTACACGGATTTTAACGAGATGAAGCTGAAGGCAGGTGCTTCGTTCGGGCGAAACTCGGTGGAAGAGCACAGCCGAGTAGCTATCGTGAGCAACACGGTTGCTCAGCAGCTATTCCGTGCCAATCTAGTCGTAGGTAAAACGATTGATCTCTTCGGCGTGAATTTTACCGTCATCGGAGTGTTTGACGATGAAGGCTCTCTGCTTCGGCAGATGTCCAACGATGGCAGCCCGAATGTGTTGATTCCTGTCACGACCTTGTTCGATGTGCAACCGAATGCAGTCATTGAGACGATTCAAATGGCAGGTAAGTCTAACGCGGTTGACGGCGGAGAAAGTCAAGTGAGGGAAGCGCTCAGAGCAATCGCTCACAATCCTTCGCAATTCAACATCGTCAACCACGAGCTTGCTTATACGCGCATGACACAGTGGCGATTCATTCAATTATTTGTCTGTGGGATGATCGCGATCTTCTTGCTCGTGAGGTTGATGGTGCGGCAATTATCCGTTATGCAAACGGTTCTAAGAAGCAGATTGACTAGAGATAATTGGACCGATGTGTTGATTCACGAGCGAAAAGCATTGCTGTTAATTACGCTCGCTATACTCGGCATGGCCGCCTGCATCATGGCCCTCTGGATCGGCATCCGGTTTCACCTCTACATTCCGTTGGAATGGGTGCCAGAACAAATTATTGATGTTTCATTTTATATGGAAAAGCTAATAGGCCTTTGGCAGCAAGAAGCGGCACAGATGGGATATGTCCCATCGCCGCAGGAGCTTTTGACGGACGCCGCTAACCATCTTACAGGCAGGTTATTTATCGCTGGCATGTTGTTCGGCTTGCCGCTGTTTATGCTGGGTGCCCGGTTATGGGCGCTGGAACGAGTGCCTGTATATGCCCAACTGCAACGCGTGTTTATCTATGTGCCAGCTGCAGCTGTTATTATTTTCGCCATTGCCCAGTGGGCGGGGTTGTCTTACCAGATCGAACCGCTGGATTATGCGGTAGTAGGTGCGCTATGCACCGTTGCTATGATTCATTTTAACCCATCAGAAGGAGTGGAATTTTCTTATGCGCAAACTCACAGTTAAACAATCGGTTATTGCTTGCTCGCTCGTTTCTCTCTTATCTCTTACAGCCTGTTCGTCCAATACGACGACTACGACAGGTGACACTGGAAGCACGACAACACCTGCTACAGGGAATAAAACCGTTACTTTATCGGTCATGACGTCCGATCGCTTTCTCGAGCTAGCCAAACAGAAGTACGAGGCCCTGCATCCAGATACCAAAATCAACATTAAGGAGTATGAGGCTGCACCTCAAACGGCGACCGGACAGGGGCAAGGACAAGGCCAACAGCAGCAGATGGTAATGGTGAAGAAGCCAGATCCGAAAAACATCGAGAAATACGCTAGTTCGATCGGCGCAGAGCTTATGAGCGGCAAAGCATCGGATGTGATCGTAACGAGTGGACTTCCTTTTCAGAAATATGCGGACAAGAAGCTGCTAGAGAACATTAGTGACCTGATGAGTAAAGATGCTTCATTCAAAAAGGAAAACTATTACGCAGGTATTTTTGATGCTATGACATATAACGGTTCCTTATACACAGTCCCTATTAAAGTGGGATTAAATATGTGGATTGGTAATCAAGCCCTATTGAGTGGTCAGCAGGTCGATGACGGCAAATGGACTTGGGCGGATTTTAAGAAAAAAGCCAGCGCGTTAGTCTCGGATAAAAATAATGACGGCAAGCCGGACACATATCCGCTCGGTAAAATTGAGCCTGACCAGTTGATTACCTCCATGCTGAACAGCAGCTTCTCTAAATTCGCCGATGTTGGCGCAAAGAAAGCGAAGTTCGATTCACCAGATTTTATTAACATGCTAAAGCTGGCAAAATCCTTGTATGACGATAAATTGATTCTTGCGGATAATTCGGACCCTGACAATGTTGTGTTCCAACCTAAAGGGAACGTGCTGATGTACATGGATATGTATATGATGCCGAAGATGAATTTTGATGGCAAGGGAGCTTACTATAACCTGCCTTCCGAGAGCGAAGCCAAGGGAACGCAGTTCACTTCCTCGTTGCCACTCGCAATCAATAGCAAGTCAGCCAACAAGAAGGAAGCTTGGGAATTCGTGAAGTATTTGCTGTCTGATGAGATGCAATCGTCCAGAGAGCTGAGCGGGATTGCGGTCAACAAGAACGGAGCTAAAGCGCAAATCGACTTGTTGAAAACCTTGGGTACAGCAGGTGAAGGTGGCGCTGGCAAAAGCATGAAGCTTAACATCAATGGCAAAGCAATGGCAGTTACGCCTCCTACAGAGCAAGAAGCTGCCGCTATAGAGAAAGTGCTGAACAATATTAGCGTAAATGGTGAAAGCGATCCGAAAATTACGAACATCGTCGTAGAAGAAACAGCCCCATTCTTCCAAGGTCAGAAGTCGGCTGAGGAAGTTGCGAAGGTGATTCAAAACAAGGTCAGCACGTATTTGCAAGAGTAACATGAAGTGCCGATCATCTAAGGAGGATGTTGTCATCATGACGATTCGTCATCATCAAATCATGTATTTGCTTCTGTTCCTCCTCCTAAGCAGCGTAGTTTCCCCCGTTTCGGCTTCGGCCGATTCTGGGGATGCTGCATCTTCTTCCGTGGAGTCAGCGGAGGAGCTTGTCGTAGGATCAACATCGCTAGGGAAGGCTTCCATCGGCGGGGATAGTTACATGGAAGTCACGGATCTCATGCTGCTGCCTGGCGATCAGGATGGGATAGTTACCTTCACGGTGCATGTCCATAACGGCGGTGTGAGTGAGTTGTCTTTCAAGAATTATTGGGTGCGTCTGCAGTCCAAGGCTGGAAGTACCTTTACAGCCAACCAGTTAGCGCAGAGCGGTGATACGAACCGGATCGCACCAGGTACAAGCGAGATGTATAGCTTTTATGCGAAAGTAAGTGCTTCGACCGAGCTTCAGGATCTCGTTATTAAGCTCGTTCAGTTGGATTTCTCGGTGTCTGGCTTTGAGCGAGTGGTGGGTCAAATGTCTCCTTCTGCGGACTACAGTGTGGCGACACCAGTGGGAGCGAATCGCTCGGTTCGAATCGACGGTACGCCATTCTACGCGAACATTCATCGGACGTCCATTAGTCGAAATGAGGATAACTATTTGCCGTCGATCTATTTTGAAATGGAAAATAAGGGGACAGGTAGCATCAAGCTGCCAGATCTGAGCTATTTCATTCGCACCGCCCAAGGGCACATGTATCCGTTGCAAGCGACGAAAGTGGGTAAAGGCATGGAGCTGCAACCTCTAGCTGAAAAGGAAGGGCTGCTCAGCGGGTCTATTCCTAGGGAAGCGGGTGCGGAGGGTTGGCAGCTTGTCATCACGGAAACGACGACCACAAGTGACGGCAAAAGCAGCTTGAAGCTGCCGGTTGCTTTTTTCAAAATGCCGGAAGCTGTGGAAGTTGAGGTTTCGCTTGGGAACGACTACGAATTCTCCAACAAGTCAGGCACCTATACCGCACGGTTGACATCTCTGCAGCGATTGCCATGGGAAGATCAAGACATTTTGGCGGCTAATATCACATTGACCAATAAAGGGAATCAGGCGCTGCCCATTCCGGATTTGAAAGGTTATTTTGAACTTGATGATGCGGTTACTGTTGAGGCGAGTTTAATTCGGACAGACCGTGTGATCAGCCTTCAACCCGGGAAAGAGGTCCATCTACAGCTAGCGGGGAAAATACCGTATACGAGCGATTTCAAGGATTTGAATCTCATTTTGCAAGAGAAGACTGCGGATAACCAAGTGAGTGATTTGCTCACGTTTCATCATAATAAAGAGCTGATGGGGATGAAAATGATTCCTACTGATGGGACGAGAACACTGACAGATATTGGTCAAAGTGCTGCTTATTCTGTTCGCTCCACGCAAACGTTCGAAGGTGAAGGTGCTGATTTATTCACGGTTCAGTTGCGTGTTGAAAATTTGGAGAAGCGGTTCACTGATCTGCGGAAGCAGGTTGCCCAATTTAAGGCGGAAGACGGCACAGTGTTCCCTGCGCATATGACAGCGATCAACAATAAGATCATACCGGGTGGCAAGGCGCTTATCTATATCTATGGTACGATCCCGAAGGGGTATAAAACGGCAGACTTGCAGCTTATTCTGGGGGATGCGGCAACGTTTCAAGGCACAGGTTCGGGTAAAGGAGCCAGTGAAGACGAGGTCGGCTACGTTAACGCTGCTTCCTTCCAATTACCGGATGAAATCGAAGATCCGAAGAATGGCTTCGCTGAGCTAGATGTGTACCCTTATACTCTTACATTAAGTCACATAGGGACACAGATTAATTTTGCACAAGGAACCGTCATGCTTGATTTCGACTATGATTTAAAAAGGGATACCTTCGTGGAAACGAGCATGAAGGACCATTCGTTAATTGTTGAGCTGAGAGACGAATTGAGTGAGAGTGGGAAGGAGATTATCGTGAGCCAAACATATGAGCTGGATGGGACGGATCCGATCAAATCTCTGCAAGTAGGCTTCCACGATACCACGATCACGTACACGAACAAAGATACCATTTATAAAATTCGTGATATGAAGTCGTATCAATTGAATGTCTACCACCAATTCCAAAATGGACAGAAAAAATTACTAGCAACCAAAGAACTAGATTGGTTTATTTATACAGACTAGCCTAAGCTAATTTTAAGCTAGCCTTCATCTAATCCCTTTATACTGAAGCCATGTGTGAGGTTGCGGGTAACGCTTGGGAGGAAAGTTGATGAGAATACTCGTTGTGGAAGACGAGCTGCCTTTGCTGCAAACGATACGAACGTTGCTGGTGGAAGAAGGCTACCAAGTGGATGCGACAGCTTGCGGCGAAGAGGGCTGTTATTTGGCAGAGCAAGGCATCTACGATTTAGTCGTGCTCGACCGGATGCTGCCTGGGATGGATGGCGTCAAGATTGTACATAGTTTGCGAGCTAAGCAAGTTCTGACGCCGATCTTGTTTCTCACGGCCAGAGATAGCGTTGAGGATATGGTAAAAGGGTTGGATTCCGGTGCCGATGATTATATGACGAAGCCTTTCGGGGTACCGGAATTGCTCGCAAGGGTACGGGCGCTGCTGAGAAGGCGCGGAGGAATCGAGGTCGAAGATCGCCTATCCTACAATCAGCTAGTGCTGACAGGCAGAACGAAGGAAGTTGCGATTGCTGGGCAACCGTTGGAGCTGACACTGAAGGAATTCGAGCTGCTCGAATATTTGCTGCGCAATCGCGGGCAAATTCTGACGCGTGAGCAAATTTGTCTACGGGTCTGGGGACTGGATTCGGACGTAGGGTCGAATGTCGTAGATGTCTATGTCTTCTATTTGCGCAAAAAATTGAAGCCCTTCGATTACGATCACATGATTCATACGATTCGCAACGTGGGGTACATTTTGAAGGAGAATACCTCATGTTCAAAAAGACCCGAATTCGTCTGACAGCATTGAACGCGGTTGTTTTCTTCGTCATCATCGTCTGTCTGGGTGTGGTCGTCTATACCGAATTGCGACATCAATTATATGCCAAAGTCGATGAATCGTTACAGCAGAGAGCCCAGCAGGATACACAGTTTTTCTATACCAAATCTCAAATGTTGACGCCTAATCCGGATGATCCTGCAGATGGAACGATGAAGAAGACATTAATTCAGGTTCAAGGGATTGATCCTCGTGTGTTTTTGGTCATGTGGGATGATCAAGGGAACTCCTATCCCATATTAACCGGGGCAGGGATGCACAAAGAGGTGGACGCCTTCAAGCCTTATCGATCCCTCCCCATGCCTCAAACGGTTAACATAGCTAATCATTCATATCGTGTATATGCTGTTCAATACGAGCAGCCGAAACTGATGAATCTGAAAGTATTGACCGATATTTCCCAGGCGAAGGGACTAGATGCCATTACACCATCAACGATTTTTACCGATGCTACGACCAAGATCGTATCCATTCAAGCCATAAGTCTCATTGACTCGGAGCAAAATATGTTGAAGCAATTGTTCGAGCTTATTTTGATAGGAATCGTGATAGGTGGCGCTATAACAGTATTGGCGGGGATGTATCTAGCCAATCAAGCGCTGCGTCCGATTAAGCAGTCCTGGGATAAACAGCAACAATTCGTTGCTGACGCTTCCCATGAGCTGCGGATGCCGTTATCGATTATTCGGGCGAATGTCGAGCTCGCTTTCCGTCATCCGGATCGCTCGATTCTGCACATGAGTGAGCCGTTGTCGGTGGTTTTGGAGGAGTCGAAGCGTATGGGCAGGCTGACGGAACAGCTTTTGACGCTGGCGAGAGCGGATTCCAATCAAGAGGAACTCATGCTGAAGCCGTTGCAGCTGTCAGAGGTTATCCACGAAGTCGTGCAGAAATTCGAACCGTTAGCGGAGCTGAAGCAGCAGAAGCTGGAATCGGATGTCGAGAGTGGGATTGAATTGCTGGGGGATGCCGAACGGATCCATCAGCTGCTAGTTATTCTGCTCGACAACAGCATGAAGTTTACACCTGCTGACGGAACGATTCGTGTCGTTGCTCGGAAGAAGGGCAACGACATTGAGTTGGTGGTAGAAGACACGGGAGCTGGGATATCGGCAGAGGATCTGCCGTATATCTTCGACCGCTTCTATCACGGCGACAAGTCGCGGACGCGCAGCACGGGGGGCACGGGACTCGGCCTCGCGATCGCGAAGTGGATCGTGACCACGCACGGCGGTGAAATCACCCCGTCTAGCGTGCTGGGGCAGGGAACGAAGATGGTGCTTCGTTTCCCGGTGTTGCAGCGGCGGGGGTAGTGTTGTGTAAGAGAGCCGATCCTGTGGATCGGCTTTTTCGTGTATTTAAATTGGACGTGATGTTTAACAGGCTGACTGCGAGCTTGGGTAGTTGTAGTTGTTATTGGAGAAGTAGCAGTAGTGTGCTGTGCGCTCAGTTGAGTAGCTAGTTTTCAAATAACTGTAAAATGTACAGCTAATTTTGCCGTACTACCTAAGTTTTAGCAAATAGATGGAGAAATGGACCTCTGTCAAGAAAGTAGACACCTACTAAGAGAAATTAACTAACGCTTTTGTAATATAGTTCTTCAAATCGATCAGGCGAGACATAGCCCAAAGAACCATGGATTCTTTTACGGTTGTAAAAGAGTTCAATGTACTCGAACATGTCCTGTTGAGCCTGTGCCTTTGTCCAAAATTTCGTACAGTAAACAAACTCCTTCTTTAATACGCTGTGGAAGGATTCGATGCAGGCATTATCGTAGCAGTTGCCTTTTCGGCTCATACTTGCTTTCATTTTGTAGGTTTCAAGTCTTTCGCGGTAATCTTCCGAGGCATATTGTGAGCCTCGATCTGAGTGATGCACAAGCCCTACTGGGGGTTGCTGCGCCACATAAGCTTGGTCTAGTGCAGCCAGGACTAACTCTGTTGTCATGCGGTCTCCGAGCTTCCAACCTACAATTTTGCGCGTGTAAAGATCTAAAACACTAGCTAAATACAACCGGCCTTCACGGCACGGAATATAGGTAATGTCAGTGACCCAGACTTTGTTAGGTGCGGTTGTTTGAAAATTTTGATTTAGCAAGTTAGGTGCAATCGGTGAATCGTGGTTTGAATCCGTCGTGTTCACTCGAAACTTCTTAGAAACGCAGGAACGAAGCCCATTGGCTTTCATTAGTGAACCAACTAGTCGTTCAGATACCGTCCAGCCTTCACGCACGAGTGTCTCTGTGATTTTAGGGCTGCCATACCTACCAAAATGGTCATGAAATATGAACGTGATTCGAGCTAAGAGCGCAGTTCTGCGCTTCTGGTAGCTATTCACCGCCTCTTTTCCAAGTAACCATTTATAGTAACCGCTCCGGGAAACCTCAAGCGTCTGACACATCTTCTCCATTGAAAATTCGGAACGATGCTTTTCAATGAACTGGAACCTTAGTTCTTTGGTTTGCTGAAGATGTGTACGGCCTTTTTTACGATCGCAAGTTCTTCTTGAGCATCTGCAATGAGGCGATCTTTATCTGCAAGTTCGCGGTCTTTCTCTTTCAAAAGCTGTTCTAACTGGCGGAGTCTTTCTGGTGTTGCAATGGATTCACTTTCAAACTGTCTATATTTCGCTACCCATTGGTGCAGGGTTCCTGCCGGAATGTTCAATTCCTCGGCTATCTGCGTTACCGACTTCGTTTGTTCTTGAATAAATTTTACCGTCTGTTGTTTAAATTCATCATTATACCGTTGCCGCTGTTCACCCAAAATGAACACCTCCTGATAAGATTATTATCCTCATCTCTTAACAAGGTGTCTACTTTTTATTCTAGTTCCAAAAGTACAGCTAATATGACCATGATGGGCTGTTTGGTGTATTTTGGCGGAAATTAACAGCATGAAATCCATCTATTGCTCCAAAATGGGGAGAATCAGCAAAATTAGCTACATTAACTCCATTTATTTGTTTAGTGCGGCGGAGAAAAGGCCGGGCAATCGAAGCGGCTTTTAAACTACACGTGCTTCGCTCCGCCTATTATTTCCGTTTCCTATACTCACTGGGGGTCATCCCTTTAATCCGCAGAAATGTGCGTGAAAATGTGGGGTAGGAGGAAAAGCCAGATTCATACGCTACCTGTGAAATAGGAAGATCGGAGGAATTCAATAAACTGCAAGCATGACGAACTCGAAGTTCATGTAGAAAGTCGACGAAATGAATGCCAATGGTTTCGCCGAAATGTGTACTTAACAAGGTCGGATGAATGTGAAATTGTTCGGATAATGATGTTAAGGATAAAGGTTCCAAGTAATGATCGTACACATACTGGATGACGGACCAAATACTTTTCCTGACAGCGGAAGACTGTTTCTCTGCATGTGTGGATTTGTTGTTATCTCTGCCACGGACAAATAACGATAATGCTTCCAGCAATAGAGCTCTGAGCATAATTGGCTTCCAGGTTAGCGATGAATTGTGTTCCTTATATAATTTCTCCCACAGTCGCAGGCTTTCCTCATAAGCTTCGCCTTGCAATTGAATATAGGTCGGTTGGGCGCTATCGAGGCCGAGAAACAGATCATGCAGCCCCCAAGCGGATTCGGGTCCAGTGGTAATTAGCTTCATGTCAAAATTACAAATGTACATCGATAACGTCTCATCAACGTCGGCTCGGTACTCGTGGATCTGATACGGAAGCAGCAAGACCATCGTGCCGGGCAGCATTTCGTGCTCGACTCCGTTTATCCGCTCTTTTCCTTTGCCCTCAAGCACTAACGAAAATTCAATGAAATCGTGACGATGAGAGAAGACAGAGGTATACTTCTTCTTTTTCATATGAAATGGAAAATCTGTATCGATATTCGGGTATTCGAAAAGATATTGTGGGTACATTAGGTTCTGTTTCACCTCCTGACCAAAGTAGCTCTATTATATCTGTTCCTATTTCGTAAAGAAATGATAGGATTTATAAAAAAATGAAATATGAGCCGATCTCCTCCGAGCTACAATACAGGCATAACGTAACTACTATTGTGCGCGAGCAGCGCGAAGGAGAGAACGAACACCATGAACACGACAAAGACAAACAGTAAATCGTATCGCGGGATTTTCACAGCACTTCTGACGCCAATGTTCGAGAATGGCGACATTGATTTCCAGTCTCTGGCTCGGTTGGTTGAGCATCAAATCAAGCAAGGTATCCACGGCTTTTACGTTGGCGGAAGCACGGGAGAAGGATTTATTCTGACAAGTGAAGAGCGTCAGCAGGTGTTGGAGGCGGTTGTTAAGGCTGCGGCAGGTCGTGTTACAATTATTGCCCATGTCGGCAACATTAGTACAAGAGAATCGATCAAGTTGGCCAAGCATGCTGAGCTCCAAGGCGTCGATGCGGTATCCGCGGTCGTGCCGTTTTATTATAAAGTAACGATGAAAGAAATTCGCGAGCATTACGAAGCGATTATGGCAGCTGTGTCATTGCCAATGATCGTTTATCATTTCCCAGGAGCAACGGGAGTTAACCTGTCAATGGACTTCTATGAGGAGATGAGCCGTAATCCGCAATGCATTGGTGTGAAATTCACATCGCTGAATCTGTTTGAAATGCAGCAAATTCGTGCGCGTTGCGGACAGGATTTCCTCATTTATAACGGACATGATGAAGTGTATACAGGCGGTGCTTATGCAGGTGCGGATGGTGCCATCGGAAGCACGTTCAACATGATGCCTGGTTTGTTTGCAGAGATGTTTAAGATTATCTCATCGGCGGAACAGCCTCTAATGGCTGCTCTGCAGGCGATGCAAGCAGAAGCTAATGAATTAATTGCACATATGATTCAGTTCGATGTCATTGCTTATGAGAAATACATGCTGTATCTCCAAGGTGTCTTATCTACGCCAACCGTCCGTCAGCCGTTGAAACAATTTACAGCGGAAGAGCGCGAACGTATCGAACAATATTATGCACAGAGCGATGTACTGCGTCGTCATTCGTTGTAAAGACTGAGTGTTAGGAGGGAACTGTCTTGATTTTGGACTCGATTAGCCATTGGGAGAACAATAAGTGTCAATACGGCGAAGTTGTACGTCGAGCACTTACGGTTATCTCTCATTTGAACGTCACTGACATGCCGTCTTTGCTCGAAATAGACGGAATGAGAATGTATGTGATGAAGCAAACGCCTACGACAGCTACTTTTGAGGAACGGCTTGCTGAGAGTCATGCGCAGTATGCGGATATCCACCTTGTGGTAGAAGGGGAGGAATGGCAAGGCATCGCCCCTGCCTCTCCTCATAACAGCAGCGTGGAAGATCGATTGGAAGAGAGCGATTACGCGTTATTCGAGCAAGTCGAGAAGGAGTCGCGCGTTCAGCTGCTACCGGGTGATTTTAGTATCTTTTGGCCTGGTGAAGTTCACCGTCCGAACTGTCATCCTAAGGGTGTAGTTCCTTTAGTGAAGTTAGTTGTGAAGATTCATCGTGATATATTTGAGTGAAACGAAACGACATCCCGATCATGGTTACTGCTGAGCACAGTCGATGATCGGGATATTTGTAGTTAGGATCAGTGTAATTCATAAAAACCGCTTACTTTTAGTTTTATTTGAAAAGGGAGGTGATTGGTGTTCATTCCATGGGGACGGACCCATTCGTAATCACGATCATAGCTGATGTCCACTAGAGTCCATAGAAGCCCATGGCCTATGAAATTATTTTTGAGCGCAAACTTGGATAATGATCGGATTATCCGCAATAACCCCCTTCTCAAGACAAGGGGGTTTATGATACACTCAACTTGTCTGATAACCTGATAAGTTTACGAAAGAAAGTGGGGCTTCTCCTTATGAAGGTTTCCTTATTTATTACGTGTTTAAGTGATGCACTATATCCGAAAGTTGGCGAAGCAATTGCACGTCTGCTTGGGCATTATGGCGTCCTGTTAGAATTGCCGACGGTGCAAACGTGCTGCGGCCAGCCTGCCTATAACAGCGGCTACTGGGATGAGGCGCGAGCAACAGCGAAGACGATTCTTACCGCATTTGATGATAGTGACTTTGTGATTTCGCCATCGGGCTCATGCACGTATATGATTCATCACTATCCGAATTTATTTAAGGATGAACCGGAGTGGTTGGAGAAAGCCACGCAGCTTCAGAACAAAACGTATGAATTTACACAGTTCCTCGTCAATGTGCTAAACATCGAAGATTTGGGCGCTGTGTTTCCACATAAAGTAACGTACCATCCGTCTTGTCACGGAAGTAGGCTGCTCGGCGTGAAATCAGAGCCACTCGCACTCCTCCAAGGCGTTAAAGATCTGGAGCTAGTGCCGCTTCCTTTTGCAGAAGATTGCTGTGGATTCGGTGGAACCTTTGCAGTGAAGATGGCGGATATCTCTGGTGCGATGGTGCAGGAGAAGGTCGATCATGTGAAGGAAACCGAGGCTGAGGTGCTGGTCGGTCTGGATTTGGCTTGTTTGATGAATATTGCGGGTAATTTGCGCTATCGAAATGAGCCGGTGAGGGTGATGCATCTGGCGGAGCTGCTATATGAAGGGGTGAAGCGAGCATGAGTCACACGACGAGTAAGTCAACAGTTAAGGAGCGGGCAGACCTCGCACTGAACGACGAGTTTTTGCGCAAAGCGGTGAAGTTTACGACAGAACGGCTTCGCGGTGGTAAACTGAAAGCAGCAGCTGATCACGGCAATTGGGACGATTGGCGCGAGCGCGGCAGACAGATTCGTTTGCACACGATCGCGCATTTGGATTATTACTTAACGACGTTTGCGAACAATGCGAGAGCGAATGGGGTTCATGTGCATTTTGCCGATACGGATGTCGAGGCTGTTCAAATTTCCTTGGAAATCGCGGCTGCCAAACAAGCCAAAACTGTCGTCAAATCCAAATCGATGGTGACCGAGGAGCTGCATTTGAACAAGGCGCTGGCCTCCATTGGGGTTGAAGCGATTGAGACGGATCTAGGCGAGTACATCATTCAGTTGGCGGACGAAACACCTTCCCACATCATTATTCCAGCGATTCATAAAAATAGATATCAAATCGCCGACCTGCTCTCCAAAGATGCTGGGGAGACGTTGGCTCCCGACACGACGATTCTGGCTGGCTACGTTCGCAAGAAATTAAGAGAGAAATTCCTTGAAGCGGATATCGGGATGACGGGTTGTAATTTTGCCATTGCG
This sequence comes from Paenibacillus sp. LjRoot56, assembly GCF_964253335.1. Classification (NCBI taxonomy): domain Bacteria; kingdom Bacillati; phylum Bacillota; class Bacilli; order Caryophanales; family Paenibacillaceae; genus Paenibacillus; species Paenibacillus sp. LjRoot56. The sequence continues at coordinate 1,414,772 of NZ_CAXURV020000003.1, read as the reverse complement.
GAGAGCGGATCGATGGTCTTGTTCGAAAATGAAGGCAACGCCCGCATGGTCACAACGGTGCCCAAAACGCAAATCACGCTCATGGGGATGGAGCGCATTATCCCGACGTGGGCGGATCTTGAGGTCATGGCGACCTTGCTCCCACGTTCAGCAACAGGGCAAAAGCTAACCGTGTACATGTCCGGCATCACAGGTCCGAGAAGAGAAGCAGATGCGGATGGGCCGGAAGAGATGCACATCATCATCGTCGACAACGGGCGTTCGCAGCAACTCGGCGATCCCGAGTTCCAAGAGCTGCTTAACTGCATCCGCTGCGGCGCTTGTCTGAACGCCTGCCCGGTGTACCGCCATATCGGCGGCCATGCCTACGGCGGCACGTACAGCGGCCCGATCGGCGCGGTGCTCACGCCAGCGCTCAAGAAAAACGTGGCGGAATGGGATGACATCGCCAATGCTTCAAGTCTTTGCGGCGCCTGTTATGAGGCATGCCCAGTGAAGATCCCACTGCACGACATGCTCGTGTCGCTGCGCCGCCGTAAGGTCGAAAGCGGCCATGGCGATAAGATCGAGGCCGCAGGTATGAAGGGATTTGCTGCGTTGATGGGGAATTCGAAGCGTTTCAACGCCGTGCTCAAGCTGGGCAGAATTGGTCAAAAGCTCGTTGTTCGTGACGGCGGCATCCGCCTGAAGGTAGGACCGCTCAAAGGGTGGAATTCCTACCGCGTGACGCCAAGCCTGCCGAAGGCATCCTTCCGAGATGGCTGGAAAACACTCGAGCAAGAAATTCGCCATGGTCTTACAGAGGCTGATCCTGCGATTCAAGCAAGATTAGCAGAAGCACTGGCTGCACGAGGCAAAAAGGGAGGACATCATCATGGTTAAACGCGACATAACGCCCGAGTGGCAGGAGAAATTAACGAAGCTAGACCAGCAATCGCTGGTTGAGCAGGAGCGTTTCATCCAGGGCATCGCCCAGAAGTTAGGGCGCGCTCGTGTGATCGAGAAGCCAGCTCACCCTTTCCAAGGGGCTTCAGATAGCTGGAAAGCGTTCAACTGGTCTCCAGAAGAACGCATCGAGAACTTCACGGCGAACTTCCATGCCGCAGGCGGGCACGTCGTCCGTGTACCTTCGATGGAAGCGGCGAAGGCAACCATCCAAGAACTCGTGGGCATGTTAAGTGTTAAACGAGTTATCCATCAGGATCAAGCGGAATTACATGCATTGGAACTAGAAGAAGCTCTTCCAGACGTAGACCTCTCGATCTGGAACACCGATGAGGATACGAACTGGAAGGCCAGCGCAGCGAATGCTGATCTGGGGATTGTCCTAGCCGATCATGCGGCGGCTTACACAGGCTCGCTAACTGTGTTATCATCGAAAGAAAAGGGCCGATCGGTGAGCTTGCTCCCTACAGCATTAGTCGTCCTGTTGCCGGTTGAACGATTGCAAACGAGACTAGGCGAGATTCTCGCCCCACTCGATCAGATAGCAAGGAAAGATCTGCCTGCCGGCATTCACTTCATCTCGGGTCCGAGCCGCTCGGCGGATATTGAGAACGATTTGACAATCGGTGTTCACGGTCCAGGGATTGTGCACGTGCTACTTATCGGATAGAAGAGGTATTCCTATGGAAGTTACGAAGCTGCAGAAACAGAATCACTATGATGAGATCGCTCAGCAGATCAAAGAGATGATCATTCAGGGTCAGTTGAAGATGGGCGACAAGCTTCCTTCTACCAAAGAGTTGTCCGAGCGCTTCGGCGTCGGTCGTTCCACGATGCGTGAGGCTCTCAGCGCCTTAAAGGCGATGGGCCTCATCGAGATTCGGCAAGGGGGTGCTTGCCGTGTCATCCGGCAGGCGCCCGCGGAGGTTTCTTTGCCCGAGTGGACAACACTGCGGATGAATCGAACCACGCTCCTGGAGCTCATGGAAGTGCGGCAATCTCTTGAGATTTCGATCGCTGCTATAGCTGCGCGGAAACGAACGACGGAGGACCTAGCTCAGCTCCAGCGAATCATGCAAGACATGGAGAACTCCGTGGGCGATGATGCGGAGGGGGAACGAACCGATCTTGCCTTTCATGAGCTGCTCGTGCAAGCGACACACAACGCCATCATGGTGCAGACGTGTGACTCGATCCGCAATGCGATGGAAATGATGATTCGCGATATTCGGCGCGCGGAGCTCTACGCGAATCAGGAAGTGGCTGTTCAGCTTTTGAAGGAACATAAAGTGATTCATGAAGCGATCCTCAGCGGAGATCCGGTGCTGGCATCTCAAGCGATGCGTGTTCATCTGGAGCATGTTGAAAGTATTTTAATCAAATATATTTGAATAGCCAGAGGGGCTTTCCACAACTCGATGAGGTGAAGGGAAGGCCTCTTTTTGGTATATGAGGGTACTTGCAGGTGTTATAGTCTGTGAAACCGACTAACTCGGAAGAAACAGAGGCCCTGCAGGTGAGTTAGTCTGTGAAACCGAATAACTCGGAAGAAACAGAGGCCCTGCAGGTGGAATTAGTCGATGAAACCGACTAACTCGGAAGAAACAGAGGCCCTGCAGGTGAGTTAGTCTGTGAAAACGACTAATTCCAGGCGAGGGGCAAGCAGGCTCGAAGGTGGCCTACCGCTCTTTTAATGCACCAAACCCGTGCTCTCGATTTTCACATGAGTCTCCACCACGAACTTAACCTCGGGATAAACAGACTGCCAATGCTCCCAATCCTTCTCTTTGCCAAAATACTGTCCCAAATAATGAAGCCCAAAGCCATAAGGGTCAACCTTGGCATCTCTGATTTTGTAGAGGAGAGCCTCAACGGTTTGGTTGACATGCTGTTCAAGTTGCGGCTGAACCTTATGAATATCCAAGCCTAACGTACCTTGTTCAACTATGCCTGTAAGATTGAGTTTCAGCTTGATGACCGGAATATCTGCATTGGAAATCGAGATATGGCGGGAGACTCTGGCGACATAGAAGGCAAGCGGTTCCCCATTATATGTGATCGTAATCCCTGACTTGCTGAACTCATTCGCACTCATATTATACAGCTGAGTCTCAGGTGGGTTGAGAACGATACGCTGATTGGTTTTATTCATCAAAGCAAGATGCTCAACGACATAAGAATCACCATCAAAGCTAATGATCGGAAAATAGGGATCTAACCCTTTTTCTTTGAAACGTCGGAAGGTGTCAAACAAAAGCTCTGTTACTGTGTAAGGAGACACCGTTCCCTCTTTCCCAAAAGTAAGAAAAAAGGAGTTACCGGAAAGTCTCTCGGTAGTTGGGTTCGACTCTAGCAGCTTGCTCGCAGTAGGTTCAGCGACAGCTGTATAAGAAATAAGTTGAATGTCGCGTCTTCGTGTAAGCCAATTCAATGGCTCTTCTAAGGACTCCTTCGTTAAACTAGCGCCAAATAGAAACATCCGGCAATGACCGAAATCAAGCTCTTTATCGACATGAGCTTTAAGATTTCTGACGGCTTCCGCAATGCTCTTGGCTTCTTGATATTCGATCTGGCTCTCTGCCAGCCCCTCGCCAACTTTAGAAGCGGGAATGGCAAGCCGCAAAGTGACGAGATAAGGTTTATCCTCTTTGCCTGTCCAATCGACACCCATGGCGACGACAAAGAAACGCTTGTCGATATCTTTAAAGCTGCAACCGCCAAGACATGTACAGATAAGTAGAAGGGAAATACAGGTGAGAAATGTTTTCATAGGCGTACCTGTTCCTTTTTTTGCTTCCATACAAAATAAAGCATCAAGAAAAGGAAATAGATTTCAACGAAAAATCGAAGGATTAGCCAGCCCTCAGAGAAGTATTGATTTCGCTCCAGATTGACAATACGCATGAACAGGAGAGTAAGTAAGCCAATGCCCACTCCGAGCCATACGTTCATCCAAGGAACAGGGTCTTCTTCAACTTCAGTTGCGCCATTAATTGAGTAGCGAAGCAACATGATGGTCGTATGCCAGGTATTCATGACGAACAACAGCGATAACCCTGTGAAGAGGAGCAGGAAGACGAACAAGACACGGTTAATAAACCCGTATTCCGTCACCATGGAGTCAGCCGTCATACTCCAGAGGTACACATAATTTTCAACCCCAACCGTACCATGAAAACCGATAGGCACAAAAAAAGTAACCAGCAAGAATAATATGCCAAATAGTGGCACGATCCAGCGAAAATGAAATTTAAAACCTACGGTATACAGCCGATTAAAAATAAGGAGGCTGAGATAGCCAGAGAATAGGAAGGTAGAGGCAGCAATCGTCATGAAAGAAGGAGGCTTATTGACATAACCAGCTACATAACGAATCGCATCCCAGTTAATGTTTTCATTGAATATAGCTTTCATGATAAACAAAATGAGCAATGGTGAACTAAGTATGACCATAATTTCATGAATAAATTGGACAGTACGTGTAGATCGGCTGCATGCCCATACGGCTGCGGTTGCCATGAGAAGCAGGTTCAGAAAGGGGTTAATGTCGGGGTAAAAGAACATGCGAACCGTTTCTGAATAAGCATAGATCACGATAATTCCAGCCGGTAACCAAAGACACAGCGCGGCAAATAAGATATTGATTTGACGAAACCAACGTGGCGTATACCGATCACATATTTCCGGGAAGCCGAGTCCTGGAAACCGTTCGAAGCAAGCCATGGTGCCAAGCGAGAGGATGGAGCCAATAACCATTGCGACCAGCATGCCCGAAACGGCGCCATTGAACCGATCTCGAATCAGCAGAGAGGGGACGAACATCATGATATTAATCAAGCCTACATAGAGCACATGATAGTAGGTATAGCGTGACATGATTTACTTTGACCCCTTTCTAAGGTTGTTGTGGTGTGCTTTCGCCTCAAGTTTGGGGATGTAGAAGGCCAAATAGGGTTGGCCAAAGCTTCGAAGACTACACCAATAGGAGATTAAGATGAAGCCAAGGACGACGACACCGAGCAACCCGAAGAAAATGGCAGCTATCACAAAGATGTATTTAACGAAGCGGACCGAGTAGCCGAAGCCGTTATTTGGAATGACGAAATTGGAGATCGCCACAACGGAGGTCACAATAATCATAATGGAGCTTACTAACCCGGCTTGTTGGATAGCTTGACCCAGAATGAGCCCCCCAACCGTTGTGGCTGTCGAGCCCACATATCGCGGTAACCTGAGGCTAGCCTCGTTCAAGGCTTCGATCATGAATAACATGATGAAGACTTCGATAAAGGACGGATAGGGGACGACGACACGGCTTCCTGCGATCGAAAGGGTCAATTGGACACGAAGCACTTCAGGATTGTAAGAGACGATCGCAATATAAAGAGCGGGCAGTGTAATCGTTAAAAGCATGGCGAAATAGCGAAGCAGGACGAGGCACTTGCTCATCCAATAGGATTCATAGTCATCATCCATGGCATGTAGGAAATCAAAGAGCCGTACAGGAAGAACGAGTCCGAAGCGGCTTCCATCTTGAAGAAGGGCAATCTTCCCTCGTTCGAGCATGGCTGCGATACGGTCGGGTCTCTCTGTTTGAAGGATGATCGGGAAAAAACGATGTCTCCGTCCCGAGAGCGACTGCATGAGCTGGCCGGCAGCTTGGAGAATTTTGATTTGTATGGTGGAAATCCGCTCGTTTAAAAGTCCAAGTACATCTTCATTGACCAGGTCTTTGTCATAAAGAACGGAGACTCGCGTGTTCGAAATTTGTCCAATTGTATGTGTTTCTACACAAAGGGAGGGCGCATTATAACGCATCCGAACGAGGCTAATATTTAAATCCAAATCTTCGGTAAGCGCACTCTGAGGCCCCTGAATGGCAACCTCAACCTGAACGGTATCAGGCTTGTCTTGGAACTTCCGCTGTACATCAAAGCGATAGACCTGCTCTTCAATTTGAAAGAGGACAGTGCCTTTGAGCAGCAGGGACGTCCAGTGCTCGGAGTGATCCGCTTTGCCGAAGGCAGGGTTCGAATTCAGCATACGATCGAATTCTTCAGGATTAAAGCAGTAAGAGTAAGGAACGGTTAATCCATTTTTGATTAGTGCAAGGTCACAAAGAGATGGGAAGTAAATCACTTCCATTTGCATATAGCCATTGTCTAGGGTGTCATAGAATAGGTCAGCTGGATTATTCAATTCAGCACGGATGCGTTCAATCATGCCAATCCCCCCAAATTCCCTTACATTACCATGCGGCTTAGCGTGCCCTGAAAGGGAGGAGAATAATCAGAGATTGATACAATCGAAACAGCGACAGTCTTGGACGAGTAATTAAAGTCCTAGACCTGTCGCTGTATGTTTAAACGTTGAAAAGTAATACCGGGTAGTTAGATGCAGCGCCAGCTACTTACATCGCACCGCTATGACAGGCAGGGGTTCACAGGGTTCATGAATCTCACTCAATACTTGAGGGTAGATGTTTCCGATTTTCCATATACCATTGAAAGATCCAAACGCAGAAAGTGAACCAGAATCCGCTAGCTAAATATGCGCCGACAACGTCACTCGGATAATGGACACCGAGATAGATCCGACTGCTGCCAATCATAAGAATCATAAGGATACTAATACAAATGACGATCGTTCTGCCACTTTTCGAAGGGACGTGTCGCCAAAGCAGGAATGAAAGAGCAGCGTACAACGCGAAGGCAGTCATGGAATGACCACTCGGAAAACTATATCCGGTTTCTTCAATCAGTCTGTGAAGCGTAGGGCGCTCCCGTTGAAAAACTAACTTCAAGAGCTGATTCAAGATGGCTGTGCCAGCCACGAGGACTAGGAATAGAACTAATTCAAGTCGGTGATTCAGAAATTTAAATAAGAGAAATAGGGAACATATGGAAATGGTAATTACAACGGGCGTTGAACCGATGAATGTGAAACATTTCATGATGGTAGTCAGCCATGGAGATTCCATTCCTTGAACGACAGAAATAACTCTGCTGTCGAATTGTGCGATCCATCGCCCTTTTATAAGGGAAGCAACTACGCTAAAGCAGATAACCGAAAGAATGCTTAGGACTAAGAAAACAGTTATTTTTAATTTTGATTTTGGTTGCATCGTGAAGTTAGCCCCAGTCGATCAGATCTATGGAAGATAAGGCAGTCGTGCAAACTATTTACATTACCTTCATTTAATTATATTAAACAATTGTCTGCCAAGGTGCAAAGGGGCGATGTCATCGGATATGTCTAGAACCGTAAGTGCCATAGGAAAACGATGGATGGATTTCAGGTAGGAGGAGCAGGATATAGAGATAATGGGAATTGGGAGGAAGTTATTTTATGGCTATGGGGAGAAGTATTGCTGAAGGGCACGGTTTCGATTATAATGAATTGCGCGAAGTTTGGCTCAAGGCCCTTCGGAGCATAAAAAATAACAGACTTCGTCATCGATTGAGTAAATATGTGTTGAAATTGACTATCTATGGACCTACAGCTGAATGCTGCAGGTCTTTCTTAGTAGTTATTCGCTTAATCGACAAGACTTCTTCGACACACTTCTTGTCGTAGTGCTTATAACTATCATATAATAGTAATAATATTTTATCGATTGGCTTATTAATTGATACAGAAAAGGTGTGTGTCTAGGCCGCGACTTGGCTTGCTGTAACGCGAAGCAGGCGCGCCTATATCCTTTCTGCAAATTTCAGGGTATAAGGATGGTAAAAATGAGCAACAGACAAACGAAAACAGACGTCATCTTAATCGGTGCTGGCATCATGAGTGCGACTTTAGGGACACTTCTGAAGGAATTAGTCCCAGAATGGGAAATTAAAGTCTTTGAGAAGCTCGAAAATGCTGGAGAGGAAAGTTCCAACGAATGGAATAATGCAGGTACAGGTCATGCGGCACTGTGCGAGCTTAACTACACTTCCGAAAAACCAGACGGATCTATAGATATCAGTAAAGCTATCCAAATTAATGAACAGTTCCAGCATTCCATGCAGTTCTGGTCTTATCTTGTAAACAGTAAGTTAATCCGTGATCCGCAAGACTTTATCATGCCATTGCCTCATATGAGTATGGTTCTAGGGAAACAAAATGTATCGTTTTTGAAGAAACGGCATGAAGCGATGTCGAAGAACTCCCTATTTCAAGGGATGGAATTTTCCGATGACCCTAAAAAGCTAATGGAATGGATTCCGTTGATTATCAAAGATCGTCCATCAAATGAACCGATTGCGGCAACCAAAATTGACTCCGGTACGGACGTTAACTTTGGCGCTTTAACGCGTATACTATTTGATCACTTAAAGAAGAAGAACGTTGATATCAAATACAAACACAGCGTTGATAATTTGAGACGTACTAGCGATGGCTCGTGGGAATTGAAAATACGCAATATCAATAGTGGCAGTGTTGAGCGCCAAACAGCTAAATTCGTCTTTATCGGCGGAGGCGGTGGAAGCCTGCATCTGCTGCAAAAATCCGGTATTCCAGAAGGTAGAAATATCGGAGGATTCCCTGTAAGCGGCATATTCATGGTATGTAATAATCCAGCTGTTGTCGCGCAGCATCATGCCAAAGTATACGGCAAAGCGAAGCTGGGCGCACCGCCAATGTCAGTTCCGCATTTGGACACACGATTTATCGATAACAAGAAATCGTTGTTATTTGGACCATTTGCCGGGTTCTCGCCGAAGTTCCTGAAGACCGGTTCTATGTTCGATTTGGTAACTTCCGTTAAACCGAATAACCTCGTGACGATGTTGTCGGCTGGTGCCAAGAACATGTCATTGACGAAGTACCTGATCGAGCAAGTGATGCTATCGAAAGAAAAACGGATGGAAGAGCTGCGGGAGTTTATCCCAAGTGCCAAAACCGAGGACTGGGAGTTAGTTGTAGCGGGTCAACGTGTACAAGTTATTAAAGACACGGCTGCTGGCAAAGGTACGCTTCAGTTTGGTACGGAAGTAATTAGTTCAGCTGACGGCTCCTTAGCAGCTTTGCTCGGTGCTTCTCCTGGAGCTTCTACCGCGGTTTCGGTTATGCTTGAGCTAGTAACGAAATGTTTCCCAGAGCATGTTAAGGAATGGGAACCGAAAATTAAAGAAATGATTCCGAGTTACGGTGTGTCACTTCTGAAACATCCAGAGCTTATTGATGAAATTCATACGTCAACTTCACGGATTCTTGGTCTAAGTGGAAAGAAATCGTTAGAGGTGTCACGTTAATAAATAGTGGGGAATTCAGCTTAGCGGCGGGATTCCTTTTTTTGTTGTATACATGACTCCCACGGGGCAAAATAAAAAGCACCACTTGGGTGCTTTGTTGGATTCAGCTGGATGTTCAATTCAGAAGAAGCTGACTTTTTTACACCCGATTTTTGTACACCCGCATTGCAAAGAAATAGGCTACAATCAAAATCCCAACGCACCACGCAAGCGCGACCCATATCTCATTGCCCACTGGCTGCTCTGTCAGTAGTGCACGTATGGCGTTCACGATCGAGGTCACCGGCTGGTTTTCGGCAAAGACGCGAACGATCGTCGGCATTGACTCGGTCGGCACAAACGCCGAACTGATAAACGGCAGGAAGATAAGTGGATAGGAGAATGCACTGGCACCTTCAATCGTTTTTGCGGACAGTCCGGCAATCGCCGCAACCCAAGTTAAGGCCAGTGTAAACAACGCGAGTATGCCTACTACGGCGAGCCATGGCATTATGCCCGCGGACGAACGAAAACCCATAAGCAACGCTACAAGAATGATGACGATTAGGGATAAGGCGTTGGAAACCAGAGAGGTCAGCACATGCCCCCAAAGCAAGGCGGAACGTGAAATCGGCATCGTGTGGAACCGCTCGAATATACCTCGCTGTTTATCCATGAACAGGCGGTAAGACGTATAGGCTATGCCGCTTGCGATCGCCATAAGCAGGATGCCTGGCAACAGGTAATTCACATAGTTATCCGTTCCGGTTTGAATGGCACCGCCTAACACATAGACGAACAGCAGCATCATGGCAATTGGCGTGATGCAGACCGTGATGATGGTGTCTATACTGCGGAAAATATGGCGCATGGAACGTCCAAGCATAACGCTAATATCGGTGAAGAAATGATTTTTTGCCGTTTCCATTTACTTCGCCTCCTTTTTGCTGACGATAGAGAGGAATATGTCCTCTAATGATGGCTGTTTTTCAATATATTCCACTTTTGCAGATGGGAACAGTTTTTTTAGATCCGAGAGGGTGCCGCTGGCGATAATCTTACCTTCATGCAGAATAGCAATTCGGTCTGCAAGCTGCTCAGCCTCCTCCAAATACTGCGTGGTTAGGAGTACTGTCGTGCCGCCATCGGCAAGCTCCTTGACAATCTTCCAAACCTCGATGCGTGCCTCGGGGTCAAGCCCAGTTGTCGGCTCGTCGAGGAAAATAATCTGCGGATTACCCACAAGGCTCAAGGCGATGTCGAGCCTGCGGCGCATACCACCCGAATACGTAGACGCCCTGCGGTCGGCGGCATCTATCAAGTCGAAGCGTTTAAGCAAGTCGTCCGCAACCTGACGCGGATCCTTGAGGTATCGCAGCTTCGCGATCATGATCAGATTTTCCCGTCCTGTCAAAATTTCGTCCACCGCGGCAAATTGCCCAGTCAGAGAGATGGCCTGCCGAACATGATCGGGTTTTGACGCAACATCGTATCCGTTTACGGTGGCAGTTCCGCTGTCTTGTTTGAGCAGCGTGGTGAGGATTTTGACAACCGTTGTTTTCCCAGCCCCGTTGGAGCCGAGAAGGGCGAAAATACTGCCCTTTTCCACCTCGAAATCAACGCCTTTAAGGACTTGATGCTGCTTGTAGGACTTGTGCAATTCAACGACTTGAATCGAATTAGTTGGCATAAGTTTTCCCTCCTTATCGAACAGTTACTTTAGACAAATCGGCTCCCATACCTTTAAGAGATGCATAAGTCAGTTTATCCATGACTGCGCCGTCAAAGCAGATGGTTTTGAAGGCACGGTAATACTTATTGGTCAATGAAAAGAACGCTTGGAAAGACACATTCTTGAATATAGCGCCTTTAAATGAAACTTCGTTTACTGCCGATTTATCAAATTTAACGCCGATAAAGGTTTGCCCGTCAAAATTCAGCCCGCTCAAGTCGGATAATTCAAAGTTCACGCCGTCAAAAATACAATTTACAAAGACTGTTTTCCTAAGGTCGATCTTGCTTAGCGTGACATCGGTTAGTTTTACACCTGTGAATTTGGCACCCTCCATCCCCGAAACGCTGAAGTTGGTACGTACAAGAGTCGATTCATTGAAGCTTACATTTGTAAGGTCAGTTGCAGTTAGGACACAGTCCGTCAGATTGGCGCGGTCAAAATTGGCATCACGTAGATCACTGGTCTTAAATGAACTTCCGGTTAAGTCAGCGCCTGCAAAGTCGGCACCGCGTAACGCGCTAGCATTAAATTGACCTTTATGAGCCTTAACGCCTGCAAAGTCGCTCATTGCCAGGTTGCTTGCGCTAAAGTTAGTCACTAATTGCCGTTCCAGCGAGCGGGAGAGGTTGGCGACTTCTAAGATCGTTTGTTCGATGTCGCCGATGCTCTCAATGGTCATCGTAAACGCGGTTTCATCGTCTTTGCCCTCAGCTTTGAGTTCACGGTAGCGCTCCTGCAAATCGGAGTGCAGATCTGTCTTTAATTCAGTGACGCTTTTTACCCCATCATAGGGTGTGAAAACACCGTTCAAATAGTTCGTTAATTTCTGATTCATCATAGCAATCTCTCCCTTATAATAAATTTTCTAGTACGCGCTTCGAATACTCCCAATTGTTTTTGTTGCTGACGTAAGCACTCTTGCCCTTTTCGGTAATCCTGAAATACTTGCGTCTTCCTCCCTGAGACTCATCGCCCCAATACCACTCGATATCGCCGTCTGTCTCAAGCCGCTTGACGCTGGAGTACATGGTGGCTTCCTTTAATTCATATTCGCCGCCCGAGCGTTCAGCAATCAATTTGACAATTTCGTAGCCGTAGCGGTCAGCTTCGGATAAGAGCCGTAGTATCATCGTATCGGTATGTCCGCGGAGCAGGTCGGATGTAATTTTGTTCTCGCTCATATCATCACCTCACATTTATTATAATACGGCATAGTACTATGACTGTCAAGGTACTATTTTAAATAAAATACTTTGTTTGAAATAAAATTCAATCCACCTGCCCTTCGCCGAGCGGATAGGGCTTCTCGTCTTTTCTTCTTCCCCTCATCACTGAGTATAACAATGACTATACGGTGTTTGATGATGACTACCATGCGGCGAAAACCCTTGGTATGACAGGCTTTGCACGTTCGCATGAAACACGTGCAGGAATGACTATGGACGGCAATGGCGCGTGTTCCCTATGATGCAGAGGTAGCAATTGACGTGTTCGAACATGAACATCACCACTTCAGTCTGATAGGAAAGGAAGTGCAGTTATGCACACGGAATCAGCCCTAGCCGCGAGCAAGGCATCCGCGACATCCGCGAGAGGGATACATCGTAAGCAACATGTGAAACGCTTGCTGCGTAACCGATGGCTGTATCTGATGCTGCTCCCTGGCATCTTATATTTTCTCATTTTTAAGTACGTACCTATGTACGGCGTTCTTATCGCTTTCAAGAATTACCAGCCGTTTCTCGGCTTCTGGGACAGCGAATGGGTGGGGATGAAGCACTTTGATCGTTTCTTTGGAGACCCGCTGTTCTGGCGGCTGCTCAGCAACACGTTCATATTAGCGATCTATAATATTGTTTTCTTTTTCCCATTACCCATTATTATCGCGCTGATGCTGAATGAACTTCGCATTGAGCTGTTCAAAAGAACGATTCAAACCGTGGTGTACATCCCACATTTCATGTCCTGGGTCGTCATCGTATCCATTGTCTACTTGTTCTTCACAACCGAAGGGGGACTGGTGAATGAGGGGATTAAGTCACTTGGTGGTGAAAAGATTAACTTCTTGCTCAGCGCGGATTGGTTCCGAACGTTCATCACAGCAGAGGTGATCTGGAAGGAAACAGGCTGGGGGACGATCATTTTCCTAGCTGCGTTGTCGGGTGTGGACCCCCAGCAATATGAAGCTGCTCGCATCGATGGTGCGAACCGCATGCAACAAATGATGCATGTGACGTTTCCGGCTATTCGCTCCACGATTGTGATTCTGCTCATCCTGCGGCTCGGACATTTCCTGGACACCGGATTTGAACAAATTTGGCTCATGCTGAATGCGATGAATCGCGAGGTAGGCGAAGTGTTCGACACGTATGTGTATTCCACAGGGATTTCGGAAGGACAGTATAGCTATAGCACGGCTGTAGGATTGTTCAAATCAATTGTTGGACTGGTGCTTGTGGCAGCTTCGAACTTTATCGCCAAGCGAATGGGCGAGGAAGGTGTCGTGTAAGACAATGGAACGGAGGTTATCCCATGGTAAAAGATCGTTCGTTTGGCAGTAGACTGTTTGATACGGTTAATATCACATTGTTAACGGTGTTTGCATTAGTGACATTGATCCCTTTTATTTATATCGTTGCGGGCTCGTTTGCGACCCAAAAGGAATTACTGCAGAGAGGCTTTATCCTGTTCCCGACGGAATTTTCGATGAGTGCCTATGAGTACATCTTCTCCACCGGTACGTTGATGCGCAGCATGGGCGTCACAATTTTCATCACGATTGCAGGTACGCTCATTAATATCATAATGACGTGTTTGATGGCCTACCCGCTGGCGCGGAAGGATTTGGATTACCGCAAACCGATTCAGATCGCTGTCATTTTCACCATGTTGTTTAGCGGCGGTATGATTCCTACGTTTCTGGTGATTAAGCAGCTGGGCATGATTGATACGTATTGGTCTTTGTTGATTCCAGGCGCGATTAGCGCATTCAATCTTATCATTATGCGGAATTTCTTTCAGCAGTTGCCCGATGGCTTAGAGGAATCTGCCAAGATCGATGGCTGCTCCGATCCGGGAATTTTGTTCCGCATTGTCATTCCGCTTTCCCTGCCGGCCATTGCCACCTTCTCACTGTTCTACGCGGTGGGCCATTGGAACACTTTTTTCAGTGCCGTGCTCTATATTAATGATTCCACGAAATGGCCGATTCAGGTGCTGCTCAGACAGATTGTCATCATGTCAGATGGCGGCGGGCTGGGGGATTCGACTTCACTCGCAGCTGATTTCGTACAACCGCCTGAGCAAAGTGTGAAGATGGCTGTTATCGTTATTTCCACATTGCCAATCCTCATTGTGTATCCGTTTTTGCAAAAGCATTTCGCCAAAGGCGTGTTGCTTGGTTCTGTTAAAGGGTAAACTGTTTCCACAGTTTCTCGATAGATGTATCATATAAAAAGGGAGGACGTTTATCATGAAAAAAAGGTTACATCCGAAAATGAGTAAGTCCATCGCATTAGCTTCTCTTCTAACACTGACTGCTGGGGTTGCTGCAGGTTGTGGCGGAGGAAGTAAGGAAGCGGTAAGTACCGATGCAAGCGCAAAGCCATCCGGTGCAACAACGGAAGTCGCGAAGCCCGCAGCTCCTTATAAAATGTCGATCATGATGCCGAGCTTCAATCCGGAGCCGATGGCAACTGATGGTGAGATTTTCAAGAAAATTCAAAGCGTGACGAACACAGAACTGAAATTGAATTGGGTGCCATCTGCGACCTATTCGGATAAATTGAGTGCAACGGTGGCTTCAGGTGAGCTGCCGAGTGTCATTACCGTTTTGAATCAGAAGGTACCTTTCATCGTGAATTCCGTCCGCTCAGGCATGTTCTGGGAGCTCGGCCCTTACTTGAAGGATTACAAAAACTTGAGCCGCATGAACCCGATTGCCTTGAACGCGATTTCTATCGATGGGAAAGTGTACGGGATTTATCGTGAGCGCGATTTGGCAAGAGACGGGATTACCCTGCGTAAGGATTGGTTAGACAATCTGGGCCTACAGGTACCGAAGACGATTGATGATTTTTACAATGTGCTGAAAGCTTTTACGAATAATGATCCAGATAAAAATGGTAAAAATGATACGGTCGGACTCGTCGAGCAGCAAACGCCAGCGGGTTGGAGAGACATGTTGGCTTGGCATGGTGGACCAGCAGACTGGGAATTGAAGGATGGCAAGATGAGCCCAGCGCACCTGTCACCGGCGTATTTGGAAACGATGAAGTTCTACAAAAAGCTGTACGATGAGAAGCTGATCAATCTCGATTTCGCTGTAGTCAAAGACGGTCGCCAAGTGATGAACAAAGGAACAGCTGGAGCTTGGGTTGCTAACTTGAATGATGCGAACGGAATTGAAGAACAAGCGAAGAAGGTAGATCCGAAAGCTAAAGTCACAATAATTGGTGCATTGGAAGGGCCGAAGGGACTTCGCAGTATTGCTGGAACAGGATCCTATGGGATATTCATGATTCCCAAAACATCTGTAAAAACAGAAACTGAACTGAAAGCGATTTTGAACTATTTCGATAAATTATCCGATAAAGACATGCAGAATATGCTCTATAACGGAATTGAAGGCCGTCAATACACGGTTGAAAACGGGGAATACAAGAAAACAGCAGATCCTAAATTACTCGTAGAATACGGGATGGGCGATTCTTCTCAGCTTGCTGTATTGAGAGATCAAGTGACAACCTTCGGTCCTGAGCTTGTTCACCAACGGGACAATGTATGGAAAGAAAATGCGAAAATCGCGATTGAGAATCCGGTAAACGCTTTTATTTCGGACACGGCTAGCGAAAAAGGCAAGGAACTGGATAAATTGATCGAGGACGCGAGAACGAAATTTATTATGGGCGCGATTGATGAGAACGGCTGGAACAAAGTAGTGGAACAATGGAAGCAAAATGGCGGCAGCAAGGTGATCGAAGAGTACACAGCCGAATATAACAAATCAGCCAAGAAATAATAAAAGTTTTGTGCCCCGCTGTCAGGGTCTGTGTTTTTCCCCATGACACAGATCCTATTTGTTATACTAGAGGAATTGGCAGTAACCGAGACTAGCCTGCTGAAGGAGACAACCGGGGCATGAAGACACATACTTACTTACGCAAATTAATCGTGCTGACGCTCGTTGTGGGGGCTTTTCCAGTTCTTATTTTGGGGTGGTACTCTTATACGTATTCCTCTCATACCGTTCTGGAAAAGGTAAACGAAAGCAACGCACAAATCTTGCGTCAAACGCAGCTGCGCGTCGAGCAAACCTTGAAGACTATCGATTACACGGCGTCGCAATTGCTGAATACCCCCCTGATGGCGAGCGCGATTGGCAAGCGGCTTACCATCACGGATGCGGAGCTTATCAACGATCTCTATGATAACCTTCTGGGGATACAGACCTTCGAGCTTGGGATCAAGGACGTCTTCCTGTATAGCCTGGAGAATGACTGGTTAATTAACAATTCAGGTTTTAACGAATATAGTCATGTGAAAATGAAGGATCTGTTGCGTGAGTTCGCTACGATGCAACCTGGCTCCAAGTGGGTCAGCATGGACTTATCCGAGCGCTATGATGCGGAATCATTGGTCGTGAGCAATAACTATACGATTATGAATGTGAAAAAGTGGCCGATCAACTCCCTGAAGCCTCAGGGGATGATGGCGGTTCTGTTGTCAGGGAAGGAAACGAACAACCTGATCGATTTAGAAGACGACAACATGGGGCAAATGTACATCGTGGATGAAATGAACAAGCTCGTTGCTCATCGGGATCGAACGTTGATCGGTCAGGATATGTCGCAAGAGGTGTTCATTCGGCACATTGCGGAATCTAGCGAGCCAACAGGACTGTTCAAGTCCAAAGTGCAAGACGAGGACATGTCTATTTCTTATCGTAAATCAGCCTACAATGGTTGGACTTACGTATCTGTGCTCCCAATCAGCGAGATGACGAAGCGGGCCAAAAGCATTGCATGGACGTCCTTATGGGTCAGTGTCATCGCTTTATGTACGTCTGTAATCATCGCGGTACTTGGTACACGCAGCGTGTATAGGCCTGTAAGGAGCATTTATCGCTCCCTTGCAGATGCCAAAACTTCCCGTGAGGCGAAGGACGAATTAGGCGTTATCAGCGAAGGCATACAATCGCTTTTGTCCAATCAATCGCGTATGCAATTTCAGTTAGAAGGCCAACAGGAGCATATGACGGAGCTGCTTGTTCGTAAAATGCTCACGGGCGAGGCGAAGTCATCCGAGATTCAAGAGCGACTCCAGTATTATGGCTATACCTTGGAATGGGATAAAATGCGCGTGCTGCTCTTCCAAATCGATGATTTAGCGGAAAGTCGGTTTGATGAGAAGGACCGTGATTTACTGCTCTTCGCTATCAGCAATATTGTTTCGGAACTAGTGCCAAGTCAAGAGCGACTAGCTCCAATCGTTTTTCAAGATGCGGTGCTATTGATTGCTGGGACGCAGACAGGTTCTGAAGAAGCCTTCAAGAATAAAGTGTTCGATATGGCCGTAGCGATTCAAGAAGCGGTGAAAGGTTACTTATCCGTAGAAGCGAGCGTAGGCATCAGCCGGAGCTTCACGCATTGGATGGATGCGGAGCAAGGCTACGCGGAATGCGTAGTAGCGCTGAAATACCGCGTGCAGCTTGGGAGGGAGGCGGCATTGTTCATTGAGGACGTGCAGCCTAAGAAAGGCAAGGAGAGTCAATATCCGAAGGAAGCAGCAGCGCAATTAATCGATGCGATTCAGTCGTCAGATAAGACGCGTGCACATGAGTCGTTAGCGACATTCATTGAGAATGCCTCCAAATCCGTCGATAACCACAATGATTATCAGCTTTCACTCGTGCGTCTGTTGGTCGATTTGATCCGTCTGCTACAAGATTCCGGCATCTCGTTATATGCGCTGAATCAGAAGGAGCGTTCCTTATTCGATGAACTGCTGCACCTTCATGCTGCCCGCGAGATTGAAGCTTGGTTCTATGAGCAAATTGTGGAGCCTAGCATCGGCTTGCTGGAAGAGCGGAGAGATACGCAGTTCCGCACGATTTCGGATGAGGTGAAGCGACTGATTGAGGAAGCGTTTGATACGGATTTAACGTTGGAAAAATGCGCTGCACGCATTAATTATCACCCACAGTACATCAGTCGGGTGTTCCGACAGGAGACGGGGATTAACTTTGCCGAGTATTTGGCTCAATACCGTCTCGATATTGCCAAACGTTGGCTGCGTGAGACGAATATGACCGTCACGGATATCGCGGAGAAGCTCAAATACAACAATCCGGCGAATTTCATTCGCTATTTCCGCAAAATGGAAGGTATAACCCCTGGACAGTATCGGGGTAAACCAGAGAAGTAAAGAAAAGGACTTTAGGAACAGGTAGTCTGCTGACCTAAAGTCCACCTTCATCACTTTTTGGAAAGCGCTTCCTTATTATATATCCAACTATTTTGATGGGAACAGGAGGTAATTCGGTGTTAATAAAACGATTAACAAGTATGCTATTGCTCTTCGTATTGCTCTTCACGGGAAGCATTGTCGATGCAGCTGAGCCCTCAACGAGCCTTGCTGCGATCGGACAGAAAAAGCAGGGCGAATCGTTGACGATTCAAGGAATAACGAGCTTGCAGGAAGTCCTCGTTCAGATTATGCGACCGAATCAAACGATGTTGGAAATGGACCAACTGACGAAGGCGGAGCTGCTCGCGGGAATGACGGTAACATTGCCGACGAATGCACCACTGGGGGGTTATACGGTGAAGGTTGGTTCTGGAAGCGATGTGAGTGTGGCAACGTTCTTAGTCATTGCAAGCGGGGGCGGTGATCCAGATCCAGGGACGGATCCGGGAACAGATCCAGGGACAGACCCAGGAACAGATCCGGGAACGGACCCAGGTACAGATCTAGGATCAGATCCTGTAACAGATACCCCGACAAAGCCTGAGC
The DNA here is from genome assembly GCF_964253335.1 of Paenibacillus sp. LjRoot56. Taxonomy (NCBI): domain Bacteria; kingdom Bacillati; phylum Bacillota; class Bacilli; order Caryophanales; family Paenibacillaceae; genus Paenibacillus; species Paenibacillus sp. LjRoot56. The sequence continues at coordinate 1,395,860 of NZ_CAXURV020000003.1, read as the reverse complement.
TTCCTGCCGTGAAGCCTGACGGCATCGGTGAGCTGAAGCTTCAAGTTGTGAGTAGGCCTGACGCAGCTGGCGTGGCGAAAGCGGCTGTGACACTGGAAGCGCTAGACCAAGCCTTCGCGAACGTGCAGGGCGCTGCTTCGTCCAAACTGACGCTGAACGTGCAGAAAGTAGATGGTGCGCTAGCCTATGAGACGACCCTTCCGGCGGCTGCACTAACCGCAGGAGGCAGGGTCCGACAGCTGACGCTTCAAACCGAGTTCGGTACGATAACTTTGCCTAGCAACATGTTTACGACAGAGGAAATGGCAGGGAAAGCAAATGTGTCTATCACATTGCGTCATATCCAAGCAGATAGCTTCTCGGAGCAAGTGAAGGCAGCAATTGGCGATCGGCCCATCGTGGACATTCATGTGAAGCTTGACGGTAAACCTGTGCCTTGGACTAATGTCCAAGCGCCTGTCAACGTATCGATCCCGTACCAACCTACGGTAACGGAGCGGAATCACCCGGATAACATCACGGTTTGGTATCTTGATGAGAGTGGAAAGCCCGTACCTGTGACAAGTGGCAAATACGACGCGAGCACTGGGCTAGTGACGTTCACCACCACACATTTTAGCCAATATGCCGTTGTTTACGTGACGAAGACATTTGGAGATATCGCCAAATTTCCATGGGCTCAAAAGCAGATAGAGGCTCTCGCAGCCAAAGGAATCATAGCAGGAACTTCGGAGCAGGATTTTTCTCCAGCGGCCTCGATCAAACGGGCTGATTTTGTTCTGCTTCTCATGCGGACAGTAGGAATGACAGCGGCAGCTGGGGAAAGCTTCGCAGATGTTAACGCCAGTGATTACTATCACGATGCGATTCAGACGGCAAGAACGATTGGCATTACCCAAGGCTTTGGCGATAACCAGTTCAAGCCGAACCAAACCATTTCCAGACAGGAAATGATGACGTTTACAGCGAGAGCGCTGACCATCGCGGGTAAGCTGAAGTCTGCCGGATCTGGTATGAATTTGGCCGCATTCAAGGACGCAGCTGATGTAGCGGGCTATGCTTCAGAGAGCATCAAGGCACTGATTCAGCAAGGGATCATCGAAGGCAGCGATGGCTTGCTGTTACCGTTGGCTAATACGAGCAGAGCGGAAGCAGCCGTTATGCTGTACCGGATTTATCATTTATCGGGAGGTAGGTAAGGATGGGATTATTTAGAAAGCATTGTGCTGCGCTGACCGCAGCCCTCATGCTCAGTTCAGTTGCCGTTAGCTTTGCCCCGCAATCTGTCCATGCAGCGAGTGTAAACATGGAGGCAGACTATGCAGTCTCCGAAGGGCCGCTCGTGAGAACGGAGCAATTTAATAATACGAATTACACCCCTTTGCCTGTTCATGTCGTGGATGAATTGAAAGGGATTAAGACGAAGGTCGTAAGGGATTTTGTCAAAATCAACTGGTATTACAATAAAGATAGTGCGAACAGTGATTATTTGGCCTACTCCATCGACGATGCACGGAATGCGACGAATCCAGATTTGCTGAGCGCACGCAAAGAAACGTATGATTTCATGTCACAATTTTCTGATTCCCTCCTCATCTCCCTTGCGTATTCCTATGGCGGCGATGCGAATCCGGAGAAGAACCGTTTGATCGCGGGTGAAACGACGATGAATTGGCCGGAATTTGACAAGGCCATGAAGAAAATTATTTATACGTTGAAGGAAAAGAATCCAGAACTTGAGTACATCGAGGTCGGCAACGAACCTAACCTAGAGCCAGCATTTTACGGGCATACGAAGGATGACATTCCCGGTTATATGCGCATGTATCAAGGCATGTCGGAAGCTGTGAAATGGGTCAATACACAAGGACTAACGGGCCAATCCGTTAAGGTTGGAGGACCGGTGTTATCCGGATATAACTTTGACAAGCAGAAGCAGTTTGTTGATATCGCCTATGCCAATGGTTATCAAGTGGATTTCGTTTCATGGCACCGCTACCAAGAGGATGTGCGGATGAATGAGACACAGGAAATTCAGATGAAGGGCTATTTGCATCAGTTTTATCCGAACGCTACGACAATTGTGAGTGAATACGGTTGGAAGGGCGGTGGAGGCTTAAGCGATGCGACGAACAATGTCGGCCTCGCCAAGCAAGCAGCCTTCATGACCGATTCGGCCTACTTCTATGCGCGTGGAGGTACCGACATTCCGATGAACTGGGTCGCGGTGCATACGCTCAATGCCTATTTCAAAAACCAATTCGATGTCGACTACGCATTAAGCAACGGGGATACGACGAATTGGCAATCTTTTACCAATAGTAATCCTAGATCCTTGCAGTATTTGAACTTACGCGGTTGGCGTGAATCCGCTTCGACTTCGAAGCCAATGAAAATCAAAGAGATTCGCTTCTTTGATAGCAGCAATAATCCGATCCCAATTCCGAATGTACTCAATGATCCTAGCATTGCAGCTGTAACAGACAATGACGATGCAACGCAATTTACGCAATCCGACTACTGGACGTGGTTGAAGTTTGATTTAGGTTCCAATGCCCCAGCAATCGCGAGAGTGGATATCAAATGGGGAAATACAGACATTAACACGTTCCAACTGATTGGGACGAGTGATAAGCTGAAATATTATGAGGTGCTCGGTCGTACCTTCTTTACACCTTATTTCAACACAATGCGTATGTTTGCTCAGTTAGGGGATACGCGCGTTAAAGCTAGCGGCGGCAGCACAGACATCTATGGGACACGGATGTTAGCCACGAAGAATAGCGATACGAAGGCTACGATGATGGTTTGGAACAAGCAAGGTGACGGTACAGCATCCGCCAATGTGGATATTAGCGTGAAGAATTTACCTGCGGGTTTCCAGGGGAAAAGCGTACGCTACAAAAAACTGCTTGTCGATGAGTCTCACAGTAATCATGCGTATAACAAAATTGATGACCTGCAAATGGTCGATGAAGGGATCGTCAATCTTACCGACACGATCGTGCTAAGCCAAACGCTGGAGAAAAACGCAGTCATGCTCATCGAGCTGGAAGCCGTGGATCCGAGCATTAAGAATATCGTGTCCGCAGGTAAAACGGTAACCCTATCTCCCGGCATGACGGGCGGGGCCAACCTGGTTGATGGCTATGAGACAACGGCAGCGGTCGCCGCCAACACGTATCCGCAAACGGTAACAGTCGATCTAGGGAAGTCTTACCAGCTTGCGGGGATGGGCATTGATTGGACGAATAGTGCTTCTAGAGGGTACACCTATAAAATCGAAACCAGCTTGGATGGTGTCAATTTTACACTAGCATCGGATATGACATTTAGCTCGAACCCGGCCTATGTGCCGCCTCTGGGAAATAGTCTGGCGTGGTTCACCGGGAAAGCTCGTTATGTCAAGCTAACAGTAACAGGCTCTACGTACGATGGCCCGTTATCGATCAATGAAGTGAAAGTATTTGCAGATGGCATGTACAAAAATGGTTTCGAATCGGTCACCGATCGGGATACTTCCGCTTGGACGATGACAGGGTATAGCAGCGCCGCCACACCGTGGACATTCGCAACCGACAGCGTGACGAACAACACTTACGCGATTCCGGTAAATACGTATGGCACAACGCCTAGCTTTGCCATCCTTGGGGATGACTTAAAGGACTACGGGGTGGAAGCGCGTGTAAAGGTGGCGAATAGCAGTTACACAGGTAATGTGCAGATGGGATTGCTGGCTAGAGCGAGCACGTATAATAGTCAGTATTATTTTAAATTAATGAGAACGAGTACGACGAATCAAGCTATTCTGGAAAAAAGAATCAGCGGAACGACGACGGTTCTTGCGACGATTGATTTATCAACACCGATTGACTCGTCGAAATGGTATAAGCTCAATCTGGAGACGATCGGCACGACAATCAAAGGCTATGTCGATGGTAAACTTGTCATTGAAACGACAGATACAAGCCGTACGAGTGGTAAATTCGGATTGCGCAGTCATGAAGCCTTAGCAAGCTTCGATGATGTGAGGGTATATCCAATCGTACCATTGCTTGGCAGTATCCAAGTAGATGGCGTGACGATCAACGGCTTTGATCCTAAAATCAACAGTTACACGGTACTTGTGCCTTCTTCAACGAGCACGGTGACGGTTACAGGTTCTGCCTATGGGACTGGCAGCATCTCCGTTGCGCCAGCTTCTGGGCAAGTGACATTTGATGCGGTAGGACAAGAGAAAACTTACACGATTGCGGCCTTATCCAGTGAAGGGAATGGCGCGAATTATTATTCGCTTAGGCTTAAGCAAGCGAGCTCTGATGCGACGCTAAGCAGCTTGAGGCTGTCTGTGGTCACTGATCCATTGACATCTCCAGGTCAGAAACTGCCAGCTATGAGTATTGCACTCATCCCAGGGCAAACGGATTATACAATTCACGTACCTTCCAGGACGAATTATGTTAAAATCGTCGAGGCTGTACCGACAGCGAGCAATGTGGCAACAGCGCAGATCTCAGATGCCGTTATGGTGAATGGAACGGGTACCGCGAAGGTGACAGTTACCTCGGAGGCCGGCACAACTACGGTATATACGCTGCATTTGGTAGCGAATGCAGCGGCTCCGACCGGAGCGGTGCTTTATCAAGAAAATTTTGAAAATGCCAGCTTTAATTCCGATCCTTCTACAGGGTGGAGCAATGGGGCAACACCGAATGGTGCCTCCTCGCATTTACGAGTCGTGGATGAAGAGCAAGGTAAGGTGCTTGAGAAATATACAACGACGAGTATGGCCTTTACCGTTGGTCAAAGCGCATGGACGAATTACGATGTTCGGGCAAGAGTCAAAGCGCAGGTCGGAACTTCCCTGCCTGGTGTAATCGCACGGGCTTCTGATGATGCGAAGAACTTCTATATGCTGCGTATTCACAATGGCACCAATGGCTTAGCGGGCGGCAGTACAGGCTATGTGGCCCTGGGTCGTATGGTGAATGGCAGTCTGAAGGAGCTGGACAGCAAAAAAATCCCTTATCCCTACATCGTCGGGAATTGGTATCAATTGAGACTGGTCGTGAATGGCAATCAGATCAAGGGCTATATCGATGATAACCTCATTTTCGATGAAATAGATAATGGCACGTTATTTTCTTCGAATCCACCTACGTTAACGCAAGGGAAAGCGGGTATTCGAGTCGCCAACCAAGCAGCTAGAATTGATGATTTTCTCGTGACTGAATTGACAGATGAGGTCGTTGTCGTACCGCCGGTTGAAACGCCATTACCTTTCTCCTTAGAAGGTCAATTGAACAGAAGCAATGGGCTGAGTGCGAGTGTACTTGTTAGCCGTACACCAAATGCAGCTGATCATGCGGGTACGGAAGTTGTCTTTTTCCAACTGCTCAAAGGCACAACACCTGTTTCTTATGTCGCAATGGAAAACGATATTGGCATCGGGAATCGTGTAGTTGGACACTTCGATGTAGCGGACCCTGATAATCTGAGCTATCACGTGCATGCATTCGTGGTTAGTTCATGGGATCTCCTGAATGAAAGCTTGCCGGTTTCGCTATCGAATAAGCTGGACATCGAATAAATGTAATAGACAGGCTGTAATCCGACTATCGCGTCGTGTTTACGGCCTGTTTTTGATGGAAGTCGAGATATGACTATAGACGACTATATTTGAATCCGCTTACAATTACGTTGTCTTCAGCGGTACGCGCGGCCGAGGGAGTACGCTATAGGTGAGGAGTGGTATTCAGTTGAACACGAATCGTTCGATCTTTTCGATCAAAGTAGTGATGATGCTTTTTACTGTTATGATAGGCTTCACGTGCTTACCGTTCAGTATCCCGATTGCCGCAGCAGCCGATACGATTACCCTTACGAAAGGGACGACATACCAGGCGATTGATGGTTTTGGAGCGGCGGCGAATAAGCCCGTGTACGACTTGCAGCACACTATGAGCACGGCGAATCAAAGCGCCATTCTAGATAAACTTTTTCTCAATAGCGGCTCTAATGCTGGACTTACGATGATTCGTTGGGAAATCAATCCTTACAAGCTAAGTGAAGATTCATCAGGCATTGAGATTTCCTATTGCGGATGGAACAATTGTACAGAGGACTGGACCACGGATTCGCACCAACGGTGGTTTGCAGACCAGGCGTTGACGCGCTACAGTGCTATGCAGTTCTATGCCGTTCCATGGAGCCCTCCTTCGTGGATGAAAGATACAGCTACTGTAAAAGGCGGCCATTTGCTTCCCGCCCGCTATGCGGATTATGCGAACTATGTGGCGAGATGGGTCCAGAAATATCGGGGAGATTTCGGATACAACATTAAATGGTTAAGCGTTCAAAATGAACCTGATTATGAGAATCCCCTATGGGCAACTGCACGGTACTATAACGCAGAAATGGACAGTGTCATTGGTGAGGTTGACAGCGCTCTAACCAGCAAAGGGATTAGGTCGCAGGTCAAGCTAACGTCTCCTGAGGCCACATCGGAGAATGTCGCGATGAATTTCCTGAATAATATGCCAACGAACAAGAACCTCGTCGACTATGTGGCCTATCATAATTATGGCAATGACAATAGCACGCTGTATGCGGAAACAAAGCCAAAACTAATGACGGAATATAATTTTAAGGACGAGACGAATAATCTCTGGGATCCTGGCAACACGACCTACGATAACCAACAAGCGATTGATCTCGCAGTCCGAATTCATCGTGCACTGACCACCGGCGGCTCGAATGCGGCCAAAGGGTTCTTGTATTGGTGGAGTGTTGGCAGCAATGAGAGCTTGGCGCAACAGTTGATTAATTTGGACACGAGCGGAGGCACGTACGCAACGAGTAAGGTTTTGTATGCGATGGGCAATTTCAGTCGAGTAATGAGGCCTGGCTATGTTCGTATTCAAACGGTATCCAGCAACCCGTCTTTATTGGTCGTGGCGACGAAAATCAACTCAACCAGCAAAGCGCAGCTCGTCGTCATTAACACCTCATCGTCGGATATCACGGCTACCGTGAGTGGGTTCAGTACATCCGCTACTGCAGCCTCCAAGCTTAAAACCAGTGCCACCGATAACCTTACCAACATGACCGATGTGACACTTGTAGGGGGATCGTTTACGCAAACCTTTTCAGCCAAATCGGTCTATTCTTTTTCGGAGAAATAGGCTCAGTTAGTCCTTCCGTACCTTTCATTGCGGGCCAACTGCTGCCGACAAAAAGCGCAGACTTTAATGCATCAAGCCAAAGGCTGCTTGGTCAGCGGTATGCGGATGAAATTTTGAATCCATAGTAAAAGGTTATGGGGCTGCTCCTTTGGGGTAGCCTCTTTTGCTTATTGTTCAACAAGTCGAGGTATTGGTAAAATGAGAAATATAGGAAATATTCAAGACATATATGGAAAATATAATAAAATCCGGAGTGGTTCTATAGGGAGGTAAGATGCAAATTCATATAATGATTATTCTATTTCTTATGGTGATTACTGGGTGTACTACTACAACCAAAGCATTGACCCTTGAGCAAGTAATTGCAGCTTTTCAAGATGAGGGGATGCAACTCCATAAAGCAGATGGAAATGAAGAGAACATATTCCAGCAAGGCATAAACGAGGTAACTCCGAGCTTTTACCAGTTGTCTGATGGCGTAACTTACTTTAATATATTTAATTCAGAGAAAGAACGGATGAAAGGTCTTGAAGATTTTTATCATAGACCTATTGATTTTGTAAAACATAAAGCGTTCGTTATCAATAATGTGCTTATATTTTATGTCTATGGGAAGAATCAAGGCAACGAAATGGATGAAAAAATTAATGTTACTCTCGCAAAACTGAAGAAAACTAATTAGTTAGTATGAATAAACAAGCCACTCCATTGGAGTGGTTTTCTCTTTATAGCGGATGATGTGAAAAAGTCAAAATTTTGGAGTGAAATGTCATATTATTGGAGCCTGCCAGGGAAAATCATAAAATATAATGAAAAAGCGTATTGGAAAGCGCTTTCTTATTTGGGGCGATACCAACATTTTAGGGAGGGGAAAAATTGAGCAAGAACGTACAGCAGTTATTCGCATTCATCCTCATCGTAGCGCTCATGTGCAGTGCTATTCCGGGTGGCAAAGCTTATGCTTTGGAGAAAAGCGAGGAGCCAGGATTGCTGGCTTGGTACAAACTGGATACACCTTATGATCTTAACGGCAAGAACGTGGCAGAGGATTCCTCCGGACAAGGCCATCATTCCATCACTGCAAACGGCACTTGGGTCGAGGATGGCGGTGTACACGGAGGAGCTCTATCGTTTAACGGCGTATCCGATCTAATTCAGCTGAATTTGGGGTCGACGCCAGCAGGATCGTACCTGAAAGATGCCTTCACTGAGCATTCCGCTTCGTTATGGTTTAAAGCCAACGATACGCAAAAGCTGCAGGTACTGTACGAACGTGGAGGCAATGCGTCGGGTATGGCGTTGCAATTGAATGCGAACAGGCTGGAAGCCGCAGTTGCGAGCGCCGACGTGAGGGGTATTGTATCGGTCGATTTTACGGATACTGCCTCTTGGCATCATGTGATGGTTACGTTCAACAATGGCGTGTTCACACTGTACCTGGACGGGAAGGTAGCAGCCACTAAGACCGTGCCATTTACAAAAGTGAACACGGCGCTTAACGAAGCGGCTATCGGTGCAAAATTCGCGGTGTATGCATTCGGTGGGGATAACCAGACTGGGGCTTGGTTCAACGGGATGATCGATAATGTGCGTTTGTACGACAAAGCGGTTACACCATCAATCGAAGTAACAGGCGTTAGCTTGAGCAAGACGCAGTTGACTACGACGGTAGGTGAATCGGTGTATCTAGATGCTTTTCTCCAGCCGTCATTCGCGACGAATCGAAATATCACCTGGACTTCCAGCGATGAATCTGTCGTGACGGTTGCCGTTTACGGTTCAACACAAGCAGCTATTGAAGGCAAAAAAGCGGGCAGTGCAACCGTTACCGTGACAACGGAGGATGGAAATTATACGGCTGCAAGCGTTGTAACTGTTCTTCCAGCGCGGATCTCCATGCCTTTTGAGGGATTGGGCGCCTGGTACAAGTTGGATGCGCCATTCAGTTATAATGGCAAGCAAGTTGCAGAGGATTCCACAGGTAATGGGCATCATTCTGTAAGCGCTATCGGAAGTTGGGTGCCGGATGGTGGTGTTGATGGAGGAGCCTTCTCCTTCAATGGATTGACAAGCACTATTCAACTCAATACAAATACAATGCCCTTCTTGAGGGATGAGTTTTCCGCATTCACCGCTGCGATGTGGTTCAAGCCGACAGATTTGAACACCAGACAGGTATTGTTCGAGCGCGGAGGCAATGGGGCAGGATTGGCTATTCAAATTAACGGAGGGAAGCTCGAGGCAGCGATTGTGAATAACAAACCTGCAATTGATCGCGTCATTCTTTCCACAACGCAGACTGGTGCAGACCAATGGCATCACGTAGCTGTCGCATTTGGCAAAAAATCCTTTAAGTTATTCCTAGACGGACAATTGGCGAAAGAAACCACGACGTCTTTCGATAAAGTTGCCGCAGCCGCTAACGAAGGGGCGCTCGGTGCGAGATTCGCGGTTGACGCTTTCGAAGGACCGTCAACCGGGGCCTATTTTAACGGGGTTATCGATGATGTACGATTGTACAATGCCGCTGTCGAGCCTATCTTAGGTGCCGTCCACCCGCAAAGCGTCAGTCTGGATCGGGCAGCGGTCACGGTTGGGGCCGGCCTTACGCAGGTGCTGACTGCAACAGTTTTCCCGAGGCATGCGACGATTCAGGATGTAATCTGGTCCTCAAGCGATGAATCCGTGGTGAAGGTTACGTCGAATAACGGCCTCAAATCTGTCGTGCAAGGGGTATCGGTAGGTACGGCGACAATCACCGTGACGACGGTCGATGGGAAATACTCGGCGCAGAGTAGCGTAACCGTTGAGAATATTCCGGTAGCGGGGGTCGGTCTTACACCTGCGGCAGCAGAAATTCTGATAGGAACGACACAGGCCTTAACATCGACAGTCACACCGACGAATGCAACGAACCAGAGGGTGAATTGGTCTTCTGACAACCCAACTATCGCATCGGTTAACGAAGCGGGTGTCGTTACGGCACTTCAGCCAGGTACAGCGACGATTACCGTAACGACAGTAGATGGCGCTTATACGGCTTCTGCGGTTGTGACAGTTAAGGGGATCTCGGTCTTGACGATCTCTCCGAATCATTCGAAAGTTGAGTTATCGGTGGGGGGGACGCATTTGTTGTCAGCCGTCATCTGGCCTAAGAACGCCACGAATCGGAATGTATCCTGGTCAACCTCCGATGCTTCTGTGGCAACGGTTGATATGAACGGCTGGGTGACAGCTGTCGGACTGGGCAGAGCGTTCATCACGGGAACAGCGGAGGACGGAGGCTTGTCGGCGAGCAGCGAAATTACTGTAATCCCTTCCGCCATTGAGAAAGTAGATAACCTGTTCAGAGTCGGTTCGGGGTCCGACCTTGGCAAGAAGGCTACCCTCTATGATGGAACGATCGAGAAGTATAACGGTTACTATTATGCGATGGGAACCGGAACTTTGGGGAAGGTATATCGCTCGAAGGATATGATTCACTGGGAAAGCCCGTATCGGTTAATTTCGAATGACCCGAGTACGATGCCGCAGGCGGTGACTCCATCCGATCACAACGAATTAGGCGCATCCGATTTGTTCTTCCATAACGGGGTGATGTTCTATATCTACAATGGTACCTCACTGATCTACGGGGACCCTAGCAAGATGAATACGTCGCCGAATTTCGAGTATGCCCTCAAGGATAAGAAATATGATGATGGGATTGACCCTCAATTATTCGTTGCGCACAACGGAGATTTAATCTTACTGCGCAAGGTAAATCCGGACGAGGTAGACCCTAATACCGGGGCAGCAAAGCCGGCGAATGCCGGTGCATGGCTCTGGGATGTGCAATCCTTCTTTAATGAGAAGGGCAATCCGGGCCGAAGCAAAGCGATCGAAACGGTTCATACACAGAAGGGCCACTGGGCCAATGTGAACTTCGTGAATTTCGAAGGACCGGAGTTATTTTACCATAATGGCGAGTATTACATGCTGTATGTCGGAAATCAAATGTTCCCGGAAACAGGACTGTATGAGACCGGGGTAGCGCAAGCCGATAGCTACGATAAAATAACGAATGCTTCCAAATACCCAGGTAAGCTGCTGGCACGCAATATTGAGGGGCTACTCCTGAAATACAACGTCATCCTGCCGACGGCCGAGCATGGCAGCCAGCCATATCAATATACCTTTAATGCGCCTCAGGTAGGCTGGAACGCGGTTGGCTCAGATGTGAATGGTTGGACGACTGGGGAGGGCGGCTTCGGCTGGCCGGATACGAGAACGGGGAAAATCCCAACTATTTATAACAACGGGAAAACAGCGCCATCCGAGATTTGGGCACACCCGAGCGGTCAAGCCTCCATGTGGGCAAAACGCTCCTTCCATCTGGATGTAGTACCTGAGACCACGGTCCTTCGCTACCGTCTGGAAGGGTATGGAAAGTTGTATGTAAACGGCAAGCCATTCTACACATTCGGTGGTCAGCAGCGAGCCTATAAAATGGTTGAAGTTCCCGCTGATATGCTTCAGCCCGGCGAGAATGTGATCGCCGTAGAGATCAGTAAAAATGGCGGGGCATCTTTGAATTACTACCATCTAGATTTTGGTCTGTATGATACGAACGGGCATCCTGTGGAACCCGACATTATCGGACCATCGCAACCGAATATGATTAAGGGGCCGAATGGTTTTGAGGATTGGGTTACCTATAAAGCTTTTTGGAACAGTGATGAAGGGCAAGGGAAGGATCGTGTCTACTTCTGGGATCAAGAGATGGTCGTTGATGGACCAACCTCCTATGATTCGGAAGGCATTCATCCGGAGGCTTGGACACCAACGTTCCAAGACAGGTTCGATTCGGAAGACAGCTTGCAGCATTACGAAATGCCGGAGACAGGCGTATCGATCGATAGCGAGGCGTTATATGTGAATACGCCTAGCGATTCGAAACAAGTGCTGCTGAACGGATACGAAGCGGAAAATGTGTTTGTAGAGGCTAATCTTCGATTCAATGACAACGATTTTGGAGATGAGGGGCAAGCCGGTATTGTTGCCTGGCATCAGGATGAGAACAACTATGTGAATGTGTTGATCGATCGCAATGACCGGAAACTTATCGTCGATTCTCGCATAGACGGTGTTTCGGAAAGTGCGATCACAGATTTACCTTCGACGTTCGCGTTCATGGAAAATGACTCGCGTGTTAAAGACTTTGCAGAGCAATATCATACGCTCAGAGTTTACAAGAACGGGTCCAAATTGTTTGCGGAATTGGATCATTACACGCTTAACGACGATCGGCCGGTGTTTGAGCAGGAGGCAATGGCTGCTCCTGGGCGAATCGGCTTGATCAGCAACAAGGCGAACGTTCGGATGGATAACGTAACCGTAACGACTGGTTGGAGCGAATACGGTACGTACATCAACGGTTGGGATGAATCATGGTCGGTTTCGGAGAAAGGCTTGCAGTCCCCTGCTGCCGGGGAAGCGATCACGGTCAAGGGTGATCGGACGCTCGGCCATGAATTTTCGGTCAATGTAAATACGGGAGCCTTGCCAGACAGTGGGAAAGCGGGCGTCATGCTGGAGTATGTCGACGACCAAAACTACGTGACGGCAAGTACGAATTATGCCACGAACGAATTCGAGTTGCGCAAGGTCGTGGATGGTCAGGAGGAGGTCATGGCCGTCGCTCCCACAGCGAGAGATACGATCTATGGGCACAGCAACTACGCAGAGAACGGCCAGCGTGAGTATGTGTACGATCTGCGTGCAGAAGCGGAAATTTCATCGGCAAAAATTTTGTGGTTCAATGGCCTGTTCCCATACATGAACAAGAACTTTGAGCTGCCCGATTCAACATCGGCAAATTTCAAGTTCGACAGTCAGAAGGACGGTTGGAACTCGGTACCATTTGCGTATCAAGAAAAGGGAAAAGGCGCGTATCATATCGCCGACTTTACAGATCATGTAAAAACCAGTCAACTTCGACTGAGCGTGCCATCAGATTTAAATCGCCCATTCTCCTTCGCCCTTCGTGAAGAGATCAGCGCGCAAAACTTCTATAAGGTGGTTCGGTCAAAGGGGAAAATCTATGTCTGGGTGAACAACAATCTAATCTTTGATGCAGAGGATCCTTTCGAAAATAAACCCGCACAGGCTGGCCTTTATTCAGATGGGATTCAGGCGACTTACAACGCCCTTACCAGCTTCGACGTATCGGGACAACTCTCCACTAGCGACAACGGCGGTGCTTCCTTGGCCGTGAAAGCGGAGGTTGCCGGTGAATCCGGTAGCAACGGATGGTACGTTTCGGATGTACAGGTCACTTTGCGTCCGGAAGGCGAAGGCTTGGATCATGTCAACATGTTCTACAGCCTGGATGCGGGAGACACATGGCACACGTATAGCGAGCCGATAACGATTTCCGCTGAAGGCCTCAATGAGCTTCGCTATCACGCTGATGATGGAGCCGGTAATAAAACGGAGACCGCAACGTTGACCATCGGCATCGATAAGACGGCGCCGGTCATCACGTTAAATGGACAGTCCAACGTGACCGTACCATTCGGCAGTACTTATAGCGATCAAGGCGCAACAGCAACGGATAATATCGGTCCAGTAGGCGAGATTGTTGTCACAGGCGAAGTGAATACCAATACAGCAAGTATATATACGCTGCGATACAATGTTATCGACCAAGCGGGGAACGCTGCTGTGGAAGCGGTACGCAAGGTGACAGTCGAGGAGGAAGAGGATTCTTCCGGAACTGAGGAGCCTGTCGACGAAGGCAACCAAGCGGAGGAAACCCCTACTGGAGAAAGCACTGTGCCGCCATCTTCCGGGAGCAAGGAACAGCAAACGGATGTGAGCCCGGAAGAAAACAACCAGTTGGAGCTAGAAGGTGGAGTAAAGATTCAAATTCCTGCCGGCGCCGTGTCTTCGAAGGGGACGATCCATATCGCGGTCGTTGAACCCGACCAGATTCCCGCGAATGGCGATCTTCAATCGGTCAGCCAAATTTTCGAATTATCCAGTACGACGGGCGATCGGTTTTCAAAGCCGCTTGAGCTTTCATTCGTCTACGAAGCCAAGCAATTGAAGCCAGGGAACCAACCGGCCGTGTACTATTATAACGAAAGTCAGAAGCGTTGGATATTCATCGGCGGAACTGTAAATGAAGCCGGAACGATCCAGGTGAATGTCGATCACTTCACGAAGTTCGCTGTTTTCACTTATGAACCGGCAGAGATGAAGGATATGGCGAATCATTGGGCAGCAAGCTACGTTCGTCGTCTCACAGGGATGAATGTCGCAGCCGGATACCCAGACGAAAGCTTCCGTCCGGACGCAACCGTAACGAGGTCCGAATTCACTAAGATGCTGGTTTCGGCATTAGGTGTTGAAGTGGCTTCCCGCGACACGAGCTTTTCGGATGAAGCGGTTATCCCATCTTGGGTGAAGCCGCACATCGTGGCCGCAGTGGAAGCGGGCTTGATTCATGGTTACGAGGAAGCTGGCACGATTAGCTTCAAAGGCGAGCTCACCGTGACGCGGGCGGAAGCAGCCGTGATGACGGCAAGAGCTTTGCAGATTTACGGAAACGGTACTGCGAACTTGACGAGTAAAGCATTGAGCCTGAAAGACGCTTCGGACATTCCGTCCTGGGCGAAACCATTGATCGATAAGGCTCTATCCGGGGGCATCCTGAATGGTTACGAGGATGGCACTTTCCGTGCGGGCCAAACAACGACGAGAGGCGAAGCAGCTGCCATGATTTACAAATTGCTGGCCGCGTTGGGAATATAGTTTTAAGCAACACGCACAGAGACCATCTCCACTTTGGAGATGGTCTCTAATTTTAGTAGAAATTCTAGATGCTGTATTAACCGGATTTTATTATCTTAGTAGTAATAACGCACAAGTTGGGAGTATCATGGAAAAGTAATAAGTCGAGGATTTTAAATTGTTAGATATAAATTAAATTAATCTATCCTAAGTGGTTAGAGGGAGATTCTATATGCCATTTCCATTCGATTGTATTAGTGATTTTATGTTTTTTGAAACTGAATTGGGTAATTCAGATGTAATATTAATTCCTGGTGCAAGCCATCCTCAATTAATGGAAAGAGCTGCGATGTTATATCATAAGGGAATAGCTCCGTTGATCCTACCTTCAGGTGGTGCCACTCCACATGTAGAAACAACTGAATCGGAATTTTTACGAAATGTAGGGGTAACACTAGGTGTTCCTTCTGAAGCAATACTTCAAGAAGATAAAGCGACGAATACATTTGAAAATGCACGATTCTCTTTGAAAATATTAGAAGAAAAACGTATTATACCTAATAAAGTAGTATTGGTTTGTAAAAACTATCACGCGCGGAGAGCACTTCTAACCTATCAATTTATTTTTCCAAGAGAAACCATTTTTTACGTAAGTCCAGTGATTGATAAGACAGGTACTTCCAAAGATAACTGGTATTTAGATGAAGATAAAATTAGATATGTAATGAATGAACTTGAGAAGGTAGGAAAATATTTCAGGCCAGCTATATACCAAATTGGATCGAATGGCTAACAATGCTAACGCAGTACCCCAAGCAGCGGTATATGCAGGATATGCCAAGATTGACGCTGATTTAAGCCATTGATTGAGTGAAAAAAGCATCGAGCCTTGGCTCGATGCTTTTTTGGAACTTGGATTATCCTAGTTTAAGTATACAGAACCCTCAGGTAAAACAGTATCCTTATCGACCGCAATGATGCCTACTCCTCCGGGGATATAAACGGCTATTGTATCTTCATCAATTAAATAACGGCCGGGCACATAAATATCATGGACAAGGGTGTAGATATAGCCATTCTGATACGTGTAGGTTGGTGCATCAGTCTCGGTTGCGGCGCTAATGACGCTTGGAACCATTAAACACGATGTTGCAAGAAGCACAGCCAATTTTGTTTTAAGGAATTTCATTTGAACCACTCTCCCAGTCTGTAATATTTATTTTAACTTTATACAACATAAGTAAACCAACTAGATATAATTGAATCATCGTATTACGAATTAATTATTGAAGGAGCAATTAGGTGATGTACAAATCTATCCAGATACATTACTATGGTAAAGTAGTAAACTATTAACGCAGTAAAATAAAGGGGCGTGTTTTTGTCTATGTATAAAGCAGTATTTCTTGATTTCTACGGTACACTCGTGCACGAAGATGATGTTTTTATTGAGGATATATGCCAAAGGATTTTGACATCGACATCAACGCAAACTACGACAAGAGACATTGGGAACTATTGGTGGAATTCTTTCTCTAGCAATTTTCAATCATCTTATGGTGATAACTTTAAAACCCAACGTGAGATCGAAATTTCTTCCTTAGCGGATACAATAGCTTTCTACAAGTCGTCTGAAAATCCAAAAGAACTTAGTAAAATTTTATTTAAACACTGGCAATGCCCACAACTATTTGAGGATGCAAAGACATTCTTGGAAAGTATTAGAACTCCGATAATCATACTGTCTAATATCGACCGAAAAGACATTCTATCGGCAATTCGTCATCATGGATTATCCTTGGACAACATGATTACGAGTGAAGACGTTAAATCATATAAGCCAAGACCTGAAATGTTTCAGAAAGCACTTCAGAAATATAATCTTCATCCCACAGAGGTTCTTCATGTTGGTGATTCTTTGACTAGTGACGTTGCAGGTGCCCAGAGAGCAGGAATTAAGGTTGCTTGGATTAATCGAAGAAATAAAGAGTTACCACAATCCGTTTCTCCAGATTATGTTGTTAATTCGTTAGAAGAATTGATACCTTTGTTGGTGTAAGGACTCCAACATGCTTGAAGTCTGCAAATTGAATTTGCAGGCTTTTTGTCATATGCTGCTTGCGAGTAAGGTTGGAATGTGGGGAGTGGGGGTGAGATTTCCATTTAAAATGATTCACATGATAAGTCGGAGGACTCCAAAAGGTTCACAGACTGTTCACTTATGAAGAGGGTCCTGCTACCGCTATACTAACAAGGGAAAACAGAAAGGATGATGGAACGTGCCAACAACGAAGAAAGAAGAATTTTATTTTGGATTGATGATGTGCTTTGGCATGGTTGTATTCATGACATTTTATAATCTATTTACACACGGTTTGATGGGTAGCATATCAGTGAGGGGGATTTTCACTCAACTTTTACAAATCTTTATTATTGCAACCTTATTGGAATTATTTATTGTTGGTCCAGTGGCCAAAAAAATTGCTTTCTCGTTACCCTATGACAAATCAAACAAGCTGTTTGTGATTCTCTTCCTAGCCTTTTTTATGGTGAGCGGAATGGTTCTTTGTATGTCCTTGTATGGATTGGGGAGTGCTTATTTTTCTAATAGCTTGCAGGGAGAATCTTTGCTGGGAAGTTACTTTACTTTAGTATGTCAAAATTTTATTTTCGCTTTTCCGCTTCAACTCATCATTGTAGGGCCTCTTGTTCGGTATGCCTTTATAAAGTTAGTTAAAACGACTTCTTTTAGCGGAAAAACGATCTGAGGTTCGTTGCCGCGAATTTGACTCCACATGGTCACCATATCGATCCATCCGCGATGCTCGGTTCAATTGTGATATCCGGTCCATATGGGAAATCTGTCCGCATGCCGAAATGGCTGATGTGACACTCGCAACCGTGGTACATGATGAATCGACATGGCGATCAGCACCTCGAAGGTTCTTGAAATGGGGGGATGCTCGCGGGTGAATGAATCTGGAGGAGTTTGAAGCTAGAGTGAAGAAAGCAGCCGGTTATGGCTGCTTTTTTGCTGGAGATAGTCGATAAAACCGACTAACTCCAGTGAAACCGAGGGCTGCGGCCCGGAGATAGTCGACAAAACCGACTAACTCCATTGAAACCGAGGTCTACGGCCTAGAGTTAGTCGACAAAACCGACTAACTCCATTGAAATCGAGGTCTACGGCCTGGAGTTAGTCGACAAAACCGACTAACTCCATTGAAATCGAGGTCTACGGCCTGGAGATAGTCGATAAAACCGACTAACTCGAGTGAAACCGAGGTCTGCGGCCCGGAGATAGTCGATAAAACCGACTAACTCCAGTGAAACCCAGGGCTGCGGCCCGGAGATAGTCGACAAAACCGACTAACTCGAGTGAAACCGAGGGCTACAGCCTGTAGTTAGTCGACAAAACCGACTAACTCCAGTGAAACCGAGGGCTGCAACCCCACAGATGCGGCAACCTATCTTGATTCAACTTACCATGGAATCGAAAACCGGTGGCGCGTACTTTTTCGACTCAATGTACCCGTGAATACGAGTGTGGCGAAATAGAGAAACAGGGAACAAACGATGGAAGTGATTACGCACCATAATTGTGGCATACCATTGCCGACAAAATAGTGATAGGTCCAGTTTCCGCAAAGCATCATCAGTATCATGGAGATCGCAACCTTGACATACGGACGAATACTCCAATAAAATCCGATCGAGCTTGAGATGGAAAAAAAGTTCAGCAGTGTTTGCAACACAATGCCGATACCGATGCCATACGCAACGCCAATAATACCATATTGGCTGCCGAACACGAAGATCGAGACGCTCTTGAATAGGGTGGCTATTACATAGTTCCACAGGGTAGCTTTCGCGCGGCCGAGCCCAAGTAGAATCGCATGAAGTGGCGCGTCGAAATAATGCAGGAAAAACATCGGCGCCAGTATTTGTAGCAGCACGCCTGCTTCCGGCGCATGATAGACAAGTGTCGTTAGTGGAGTTGCCCACACGTATAGGATAACGGTCGCCGGTGCGCCGATCAGGAGTCCCAAGATCATCGCTTGATTCATCCGCTCATGTATGAGCAGACTGTTCTTGTTCGCTGCGGCCTCGCCAATTGCAGGAATGAGAGCGGTGGACAAGGACTGTGTGATAAAACTTGGCATGAACAGCAGCGGAAACGCATAGCCAGCCAACATCCCAAATTGCTTCGTGGCTAACGCTGTGCCGATGCCGGCCAGCGCTAGGCTGGTCGTAATGAGCAGCGGTTGGAAGGTGCTGTACAACGAATGAATAACGCCGTGCCCCGTCGTTGGCAATCCAATTTGAAGCAGCTCGCCGAGCGTGCTTCTTCCTTGTTTCAAGTGACTTGCCCAAGTCTCTCCAGGCATCTTGGATTCGCCGTAAAGCTTGTAGCTTGCCACTAGAAATAAGAGGCTGATCGCTTCGCTGACGACAGAGGCAGCCATCGCTCCGGCAGCCGCATAAGCGACGCCATAAGGGAGCAAGAGGTGGACTAGCGCAAGTACGCAGGCAATTTGAACCGTATGCTCCAGTACATCGGAAGCGGCAATGGTTTTCATTTGCTGCATACCGCGGAAATATCCTTTCAAAACGGCTGAAACAGCGACAATCGGCGCGATCGGCGTAATGGCCAGCATCGCGTAATACGCGCGTTGGTCGCTAAGCAGAATGGATGCGATCCACTCTGATCCGAATAACGATATGGTCGTGAGTGCTACGCTTAAGAAGCCTGTGACTGCGAGAGAGACATGCAGGATGCGCCTCACCTTCATCCGTTCGCCGCGAGCGTTGGCCTCTGCGACCAATTTGGAAATGGCGACCGGCAATCCAAGCTCCGTAATCGTAATGACGAGCGGGACGAGCGGATGAGCCATCATCAAGATGCCGATTCCCTCTGCGCCCAGCACGCGGGCGATATACATGCCGCTAATAAAACCGAGAATACGGTTGATGAAAGCAGCGACAGACAAGACGAACGTTCCTTTCATGAACGATTGCCCATGTTGTGACATGACTTGTGTCCTCCTGGTTATCGAATACTTACATATGTATTCAATAATTGGAAAAGCATGCGAACAAGCCGATGATGATGTTTTTTTGCCTACTTATTTACGATCATCGCGAGTTGCCCTGAGGAAGATAACATGTTATCATTAACCTGACGAACGTTCGGAAGGAATGATCTTATGACAGCAACAAGGATCAAGGAAGTAGCGCGCACTCATTTTGCTAAAAATGGCTATGAAGGTGCATCGCTTGCAGATATTGCTACGGATGTAGGAATCAAAAAACAATCCATTTACACGCATTTTAAAGGGAAAGATGAATTGTTTCTTGCTCTGTTTGATGAGGTGCTAGCGAAAGAATTGCATTTTGTTCATACGTATCTCGACAACAATAAGCATCTTTCAATTGATCAACTTCTTTATGAATTTCTGATCCAATATCAAGACCGTTATGAACAGGATGATAACACGAAATTTTTCTTGCGCGTGGCCTTTTTCCCGCCGTCCCATCTCTACGATGAGATCGTTAAGCAAGGTTACGACTATCTAGATAAGATTGAAACCATGATAATGCCGCTATTTGATCAAGCTTTGCATAATGGGAGCATTAGCCCTGAAGTAAGCAGCGATACGGCCACGGTTGCGTTCTCTGCGGTATTAGATGGCATGTTTGTAGAATTGCTATTTGGAGGTTCTGCTCGGTCGATGAAAAGGCTTGAATCTTCCTGGTTCGTCTTTTGGCGTGGTATCAAAAAGTAAAGTAAAACAGCAGGAGGATTGTACACATGAATCGTTATTGGATCTATATTTTCGTTGGTGTCATTTTTGAAGTGGTATGGGTGACAGGATTAAAACATTCGGATACGACATGGACGTGGATCGCTACGGCCATTGCCATATATATTTCATTTCATCTCGTTATTAGTGCGTCTACCAAACTGCCAGTGGGAACCGTATATGCCGTATTTACAGGGATGGGGACAGCTGGGACAGTCATTGTGGAAATGCTATTTTTCGGAGAGCCATTCCAGTTTCTTAAAGTATTCCTAATTCTACTTCTTTTATCCGGTGTATTTGGATTGAAATTTGTGACAAACGGTGAGAAAGGAGCTGCAGCCTAATGGGTTGGTTTTTTCTAGTATTTGCTGGGATGTTCGAAGTTGTAGGTGTTGTCGGTATGAATCAAATCAATAAAGCGAAGAATATTCGTAGCTTTGCTATTTTCATCGTAGGTATCATTATGAGTTTTGGATTTCTAAGTCAAGCAATGAAAAGCTTACCAATGGGTACCTCTTACGCGGTCTGGACAGGGATTGGGACGGTTGGAGGTGCAGTCGTAGGAATGCTGTTCTATGGGGAATCTAAGAATTGGAAGAGAATTGTGTTCATCGCGATGGTGTTAAGTGCTGCAGTAGGATTGAAATTAATAGCTTAACCATTAGATTGATAATGTGAAAAGACTAGGCACTCCGAGGGGGAGGCTTGGTCTTTTTTGCGTTGGCAGCGGCTTGTTGGCGCTATTCAACCGCACGAATTCCTTTAGACTCCAGTTACTTTCAAGTAACTACGCACATAGAAGTGCCTACTTTTCTGATGAGCGGCATGGCCCTACAATGGGTCTATGGCATTCACCAGAATTGCAAATAGAAGGAGAGATTCTCGATGGAATTGCAACTAGCTTTAGATTTAGTGGATATTCAAGGAGCGAAAGAGATTGTAAATGAAGTGGCAGCTTATGTTGATGTCGTGGAAATTGGCACACCGGTTATCATTAATGAAGGTTTACGTGCTGTCAAAGAATTGAAAGCCGCATATCCTCATGTAAAAGTACTGGCAGATTTGAAGATTATGGATGCGGGCGGTTATGAAGTCATGAAAGCATCTGAAGCGGGAGCGGACATCATTACCGTGCTGGGGGTATCAGATGATACAACCATCAGCGGTGCTGTGGCTGAAGCAAGAAAACAGGGAACTAAGATTATGGTCGACATGATCAATGTGCCTGATATGGCAAAACGGGCAAAAGAAATTGATGCACTGGGCGTCGATTATATATGCGTTCATTCCGGTTACGATCACCAAGCGGCTGGGAAAAACTCGTTAGAAGACTTAGCCACAATTAAGCGAGTGGTTAAACATGCTAAAACGGCTATCGCCGGAGGCATTAAGCTGCACACACTACCCGAGGTATTGGCGGCTAGACCTGATTTGGTTATTGTCGGGGGAGGCATTACGGGGCAAGAGAATCGACAAGCAGCTGCTGCGGAGATGCAGCGGCTGGTTCAAGCGGCAAGGTGAGTCCATGATTCCTTCTCAAACGGCAGGATTATCAAAAGTAGCGACTGAGCTTTATCAAGCACTTCAGCAAATTAATGAAGGTGAAGTTGCAGGGCTTGCCGAGCGGATTATAAAAGCGAAAAGGGTTTTTGTAGCGGGAGCGGGAAGATCGGGACTCATGGGACGTGCTTTTGCCATGCGACTCATGCAGTTGGGTATTCCTGTTTATGTTGTTGGAGAAACCGTTACACCCGCAATAAAGGCCGGCGATCTACTCGTTATTGGTTCAGGTTCAGGGGAGACGCCCCTACTTGTCGCCTTTGCCAACAAATCCGCTTCGCTTCATGCGGAGGTCGTCTTGATTACGCTCTCTGCACACTCGACTATCGGGCGAATGGCGAATCATACGATTACGCTGACAGGGGCTCGCAAAGATCAATTTGATGCAGCAGTCTCCTTACAGCCTATGGGGAGTTTGTATGAGCAAACGCTGCTTTTATTTTACGATGTTGTCATCTTAAGCCTCATGCAGAAGCTAGAGATGGATACGAGCAGCATGTATGCAAATCATGCAAATTTAGAATGATGTTATGAGGTAGAAGGCTTCTTCCTAACTACTGTATAATGGGTATGTAGAGAGGAGGCCGCAACAGAATGGCACTTGAAGTCAAAGAACGAATTAATTTGCAGGATATTAATTGTGAGAAAGAACTAACACTGGCTGTTATCGGAGGAAAGTGGAAGTTAATTATTATGTGGCATCTGGGATTGGAAGGGACGAAGCGCTTCGGAGAGTTAAAGCGGCTGATCCCCGGCATTACTCAGAAAATGTTAACGAATCAACTTCGCGAGCTGGAAGAGGACCTTCTGATTTGCCGTGAAGTATTCGCGGAGAATCCGCCTAAAGTGGAATATTCCCTGACTGGGTATGGGCAAAGTCTGATGCCTTTACTGCAGATGATGTACGATTGGGGCAAAAGCTATAGAGAGAACGTCATTCAA
Source organism: Paenibacillus sp. LjRoot56 (assembly GCF_964253335.1). Classification (NCBI taxonomy): domain Bacteria; kingdom Bacillati; phylum Bacillota; class Bacilli; order Caryophanales; family Paenibacillaceae; genus Paenibacillus; species Paenibacillus sp. LjRoot56. The sequence goes on along the minus strand of NZ_CAXURV020000003.1, from coordinate 1,372,594 downwards.
AAAGACGATTCAGTTAGAAAGTAAAGAGAGGTCATTTACATGACTTCTCTTTTTTGCTTATGATTGCCAGTTGACCTTATATAAGATCAGGAAATAAAGATATATGGTGAATGTAGGCAATATTTGGTAACATAAATCTTGACAAAGGAGTCTGAAAGCGTCGACATCTGTCCGAGGAGGAAATGAGCATGATTCAAGCGATCCGGAGTTCATTGGAATGGAAGCTCATTCTAATCATCTTTGCCACTATTTTTATTACGGTAACCGGGGTCAGCACATTCAGCTTCATTAAAAGCTCAGAGGCAATCAATAATGATGTGGTGCGTTTCAGTAACCAGATCCTGAAGCAAGCCAACCTGAACCTGAGCCGATATATCAGGGATAATGAACAGTTCTTTCGCACGATTAGCGGAAGCAGAGAGTTCCAGGATTGGTTAAAGACGGGATCCGATGATCATTATGGCCTCTTCGACAGCTACCAAAAGATAGAAACCGTATGGATTGCTCCCTTTTCCACCTATCATCCAGAAACCTTGTCCATCAAGTTGTATAACGAGAATGGGAACGAGAGCACCTATCGCCCAATGTTTATTTTAGCACAGGCAATCCTGCTCAGACGGGTGGGGATGCTTCTCGATTGGTTAGATCTAAAAACTTGAACGAATATTTGGTCTATAAATCATTTATGAATATGGATATAGACAAATTCGCTGTAGACACATGGTTCTTACCCAGTGAGCCGATCACGGATTTTCAATTCTTTTCTTCACCGGATAATATAACGTATTCTCAAGTCACGCCTATCAGGTCTACAGTGCTTAACGTACCTGGGGTCTGGAATAAAGTCAGCTATAATGAATCACTGCCGATAGGCAGCAAGTTCTTGAAAATCGTCTACATGCACGATTCGGTCAATGCTTGGAATCCGCAGGTAGGTAAAGTTTCGATTACAAGTAAAACGGGAGCACCTGTTACACCGACGCCGACACCAACACCAACGCCAACGCCAACTCCCACACCCACACCCACACCCACACCCACACCCACACCAACACCTCCTGGGCCTACTAATGTAGCATTGAATAAGACAGCAATAACATCCAGTTCAAATGCTCAAAATCGAACACGCTTAACAGACGGAGACAAGAGCACGGCTAACTTCGTCGATATGTATACCAACACGGCTAACTGGATACAGGTAGATCTCGGGGAGAGTTATGATATTAATGATATTAAATTGTGGCATTATTTCTCAGTCGGCAGGATGTATCACGATGTAGTTGTGCAAGTATCGAATGACCCTACATTTGCGACAAAAACAACGGTATTCAACAATGATACGGATAATAGTGCTGGGCAAGGAATAGGGTCAGACGCAGAGTATGCAGAGACAATCGGAGGAAAGGATATACCGTTTGCTGCAACCAACGCAAGGTATGTACGGTTGTGGGTGAATGGAAGTACACTCAATGCCTACAGCCATTATGTGGAACTTGAAGTTTGGGCTCCTCCTATAACAACATCACCACCATCTAATGCTACACTAGCTGCAGATATCACAACGCCGACCAACGCCAATGTGACTGTATCTATCAGCTATCCGGCTGACGCAGCGGTGAAGGAATATAAAGTGGGCGAAAATGGTACATGGACGGCTTATACAGCTCCTGTTGTCGTTTCGGTAAATAACACGGTATTTGCCAGAGGAACGAATACGGCGGGCAACGTATCTAATGTCACCAGCTATATCGTCAGCAATATCGATAAAACAGTACCAGTTACGACTGCAAGCGTATCCCCAGTAGAGCCGGATGGACCCAATGGGACATTCGTGAATACCGTCACAGTAACATTGCATAGTACCGACAATTCGTCGGGTGTGGCGAAAACCGAGTACAGTCTGGATAACGGGACAACATGGCAGCTATACGCGTCAGCTGTAACTTTTGATAACCAGGGTCAGATCAGCTTGATGTATAAGTCAACGGATCAGGCAGGGAATGTTGAGCCTTCTCATATTCTTGGCTTTACGCTTGCTGCGACAGCTGTGAAGGTTCAGCTCAAAGATAGCAACGGGAATCCATTGAGCGGTGGTACAGTTAAATACTATGACAGCGGATGGAAGGATTTTGGTGTAACGGATGCCTCCGGCAGGGTAAGTAAGTCTTTACCGAATAAAAGCTATACATTTGCGATGAGTTATGAAGGAACGTACAAAGAGAAGGTGCAAAATACCGGAAGCGATGCCGTGGTTGTCTTCCAGACGGTGAACGTCAAGGTGCAGCTGAAGAATAGTCAAGGGAATGGGATCGACAGCGGCAATGTGACCTATTATGCAGGAAGCTGGCGGACGATCGGCCATACAACCAGCGGTGAAGTCAGCAAAGAGTTGCTGCCTGGATCTTATACCTTCGCTATGACTTATGAAGGTACATACAAAGAGAAGGTACAGAATACCGCAACCGATGCTGTGGTTGTTTTCCAGACGGTAAACGTGAAGGTGCAGCTGAAGAATAGTCAAGGTAATCCGATAGACAACGGCAAAGTGACCTATTATGCAGGAAGCTGGCGGACGTTCGGAAATACGAGCGGCGGCGAGATTAGCAAGGAGTTATTATCCGGATCGTATACGTTTAGCATGACGTATGAAGGGACGTACAATGAGAAGGTGCAAAATACTGAAACCGACGCCGTGGTTGTCTTCCAAACGGTGAACGTCAAGGTGCAGCTGAAGGATAGTCAAGGCAATCTAATAGACACTGGCAATGTGACCTATTATGCAGGAAGCTGGCGGCCGTTCGGAAATACGAGCGGCGGTGAGATCAACAAGGAATTATTATCAGGCACCTATACCTTCAGCGTGACCTATGGAGGCGCGACGAAAGAAAGTGTAAATGATATCACTGCAAATCCAACCATCGTATTCCAAGTGTGAAATTCGTTAGGCCGCTACAACTGGTCGAACGATCTTATAAGGTGCATGAAGTCACCCTTACTGAATAATATCGGATACTTCGGGTATCGAGGAGCCGCCAGCTTTGGCGGCTTTTTGGCGTGCACGGAAACGCCGGACCTTCAACAGGTTGCCGCACAATTTATCGTCACAGAACCGTTTGGAACGGTTTCGGGTTTCGTCGTAGTAGACGGCCAGGCAATCTGAATTTTCGCAAATGCGCAAGCGAGACGGCTCGCAATCGGTAAGGATGCGACCGAAGGAAGTCGCCACCTCAGCTCCGATACGGGACCAGCCAGCTTGTAAAGGGATGGATTCTAGACGGAAATCTGAATCCGATTCCGCGATACGCAGATACATCGGTCCACCGGACAGTGCCCGATTCAGCCCTTCCAGATCCGCGGGGTCCGCAGACTCGTGCACCGTCAGCTTCTGAACGATACGACGCATGTGCCCCCTCAACCATCTCAGTTCATCTAATTCTTTCGTCGACGGAGCGCCTGGATAGGGAAGGTTGTGGATAGCCAGCCATTGTTCCAACCATCCTGGCTTGTCTAGTCGGTCTTCGGAATGACCAGTACCTCTCCAGTCGTGATAGTCGCTTTTCATAAAATCGTCCCATAGCATCACGCCGCAACTCCCTTGTTTTCAAAATATAGATTTTATATGTTTCACATACTAATTTGTCTATATTTCTCCATAAACACTGCGATATGTCCTCGAGGACGGCGTAGTCGTTTATTTTGTGTGGAATGATTTTATTGTAACATCCAAATCATTCCTAAGCTAGTGTCTTCTAAATGATGTAAAAGCCACAAGTAACCTTCTAAAAAAAAATAGAAGGTTACTTGCATTCCAATATAGTTCGTGCTATATTACGCTGTGTAACCCGTAAAAAATAAATAGAGGGTTACTTAATTGCGGAGGGATCGTAAGATCCGGGTGGAATCATTACTTTTTTTTCTATGATAAGTTCCCAAATGTGCTATTCATGTCCGTTATGATCACGGTCTTTCCTAGCGATATCCACGCAAAAAAAACAAAACATTCAAAAGGAGATTAAAAAATGACACAACCAAGTACTGACAACAACGCGATTCGTCCATTTCATGTCCATATTCCGGAGGAAGAAATTATTGAATTGCGTAGACGTATTAACGCGACTAGATGGCCTGAGAAGGAAACAGTCACGGATCAATCGCAAGGCGTACAGCTAGCGACGATTCAGGAACTTGCTCGTTATTGGGCGAATGATTACGACTGGCGTAAGGTTGAGGCTAAGATTAACGCCATGCCTCATTTCATTACCGAGATTGATAGTCTGGACATTCACTTCATCCACGTTCGTTCGAAGCATGAAAATGCGATGCCGATCGTCATTGCGCACGGCTGGCCGGGTTCGATTTTCGAGCAAATGAAGCTTATTGAACCACTGACCAATCCTACGGCGTTTGGCGGAAGTGAAGCGGATGCTTTCCATGTGGTTATTCCCTCGATGCCTGGTTACGGGTTCTCGGGCAAACCAACCACGACCGGTTGGGATCCTAAACGCATCGCGAGTGCTTACGGTGAGCTAATGACTCGCTTGGGTTATACGAAATATGTGGCGCATGGCGGTGACTGGGGTGCGATTGTCGTTGATTTCATGGGTGTTCAGGAGCCAAAAGGATTGATCGGCCTTCACACCAACATGGCTGGTGTCATTCCGTCAGACGTTGACGCGGCGATTTGGTCTGGCAACCCGCTGCCATCCGGTCTCTCTGACGAAGAGAAGAAAGCATGTGCGCAAGTTCTCGAAAATAAATTCGCCTACGCGTCCATGATGGGAACTCGCCCGCAGACGCTGACTGGATTGGTGGATTCACCTATCGGTTTGGCAACGTTTATGCTTGACCACGATTGGAAGAGTCTTGCCTTGATCGCGAGATCTTTCGCGGGAGTCCAAGAAGGTTTAACGCGCGACGACGTTCTCGACAACATCTCGCTCTTCTGGTTTACGAATTCTGGCATTTCCGCATCCCGTATCTATTGGGAGAATGGGCAAGCTGGCATTTCCTTCTTCGGCGTTAAAGGTGTTAAACTTCCGGTTGCCGTAAGCGTCTATCCAGATGAGTTGTATGAAGCGCCGAAGAGTTGGGCAGAGAAAGCTTATCCGAATCTGCTCCACTACAATAAACTTCCTAAAGGCGGACATTTCGCAGCTTGGGAGCAGCCAGAGTTCGTGACTTCAGAACTTCGCACGGCATTCAAGACGCTGCGCTAAACGAATTAATGGTTGGATAGCAAGAAAGGTGAAGATCATGGATCCAGCAGAAAAAGAGCTTATGGAATCACGTTTAGTTCAATTAATCAAAAAGTACCCAGGCATTACACCAGAAATGGAAGCTATGTTTTACATCGCCTATACACGAGGATTTAGTGATGCATGGTGGGGGCAACAATATAATAATCAACAGGTGATACACTAAGAAATAATCATTTATAAATCGGAGACCCGCAGCCTCGTGCTGTGGGTCTTTTTGTGCTTGGTATTAATAGGACAACGTAATCTGGTTAAGACTATATCAATAGGGTATAAATTCCCTTACATGGCGTCACATGAGAAGGGAGTTATCGATGATCCCGAAAGTTACGGATATGGTCTGGAAAAATCCTGCTTCGTTGAGGTGGCTGTTCGGGCTGAAGCTCGTTTATGATTTGGTTCTGACAGGCATGTTTTATGTTGAAAACTCGATTGCGATCTTTTGGAGATTAAGTTTTGTTGTACTTTCGGTGTTCGTTTTTCTTTTCGTGAATCTGTATTATGCCAAAATGAAAAAGCAATGGCTCTTGTTCCTCTTAATCATCGATTTCTTATTAACCGCTTCTTACGGCTATGTGTATATTGGCGGCCAAATCCCCAATCATTTATTTAATGGCATTACAGCTTTAGCAATTTGCATGTTTGTCAAGAATACCCGTACGCTGATCCTAACGGGCATATGTTTATTAGTGATCTATTTAATTACGATGGGCAGCATTGATTGGTATATGTATGGACGATTTGATAAAACAAGCTATTTTATTTCCTCTTCGTTCATTGTGTTCGCATGCATAGTAAGTTATTTGATTCATTTTTATCAAAGGGCAAGTAAAGAAACCATGCAATTGTATACACAATTGATGCAATCTCACGAACAACTGCAGGCCTATGCAAGCCAGACGGAAGAGTGGGCAGCCGCGAGGGAAAGAGTACGTATTGCACGGGATATCCATGATACGGTTTGTCATAAACTAACGGCATTGTTGGTCCAAATGCAAGTGGCACGCAAACTAAGCAAAATGGATCCTTTACGCAGCGAACAAACCTACTTGGTATGTGAAGATTTAGTTAGGTCTGCCTTGCAAGAGGTACGTCTTTCCGTAAGGGCCATACGCGACGAATCGATTACATCAACTTCATTAGAAGAAAGCCTGACCCGTATAGCAGAAGAGTTCACCCAATTTGCCAAGGTTCAAACGGTTCTTGAAGTCGAGGGGACCCCTGTTGCCTTACCAGGAGATCTTCAGTTAACGGCGTATCGAATTGTACAAGAATCGCTTACGAATGCGCAGAAGCATGGCCATGCGGCCCATGCAGTCATTTCGCTGGCTTTTGCCGAAAATGAATTTTCACTAAGTATACGGAATGATGGCGAACTGCCTACCGAACTGAATCTAGGGTTTGGTTTACTGAATATGAGGGAAAGGGTGAGGGAGTGGAAAGGGGATGTACATTTTGGTATCGATCAGAAAACAGGCTTTTCGGTTGAAGTGAAGCTTCCCTATGCCCAAACAGAAATGGAGGGACATCCTTGAGAATCCTGATTGTCGATGATCAGCGGCTGATGCGAGATGGCCTTGCCACAATCATTAATTTGGAGCTAGGGATGGAAGTAGTTGGCACCGCCGAGGACGGTAGAGATGCCTTTGCCAAAGTCGCCGAACTGCGACCGGATGTTGTGTTGATGGATATTCGAATGCCGGGGATGGATGGTGTTGAAGGTACGGAATTGATTCTGAAACACTACCCCGAGACGAAGGTGTTGATTCTAACTACTTTTGATGACGCGGAACTCATTATGAAGGTGTTGGAAAAAGGCGTTCATGGCTTTTTACTGAAGGATATGCCCTCGGAAGCGATCATTAGTAGCATTCAAACGGTGTACAATGGCGGAACGGTACTTCAACACGATATCACGTCGATGCTGCTCAAAGAATTAATTACGATGTCGGATAGGCACCCTAATCAGACACACACATTAAGTAAAGCAGAGCCAGAGAAGCTAAGTCCATTGACTGACCGAGAGAAGGATGTGCTCGCCTTATTGGGACGCGGGCTTAATAATAAAGAAATTGCCGGCATGTTATATCTGACAGAAGGTACCGTGAAGAATCACGTTTCTAGTTTAATAGCAAAACTGGGGCTTCGTGATAGGACACAAGTAGCTCTATTTGCAGTACGTCATCTACTGGGTTGAATGGGCATGACTTTTGGCATAGAAGCATGAAAATTATCATGCTTTGCTATCCAAAGTTTTGCCTTTTTTCGTAGGCAGTTCATGACTTTTCACAGCTTTGTTTACAATCTATTCATGTTATACTCTTCGAGCATAAAGGCAAAGGAAGTGAATGGATGAAAAAAGGCTGGTTTGAACTGGACAAATTCAAGCATGATGATTGTTATTGTTGCGATTGTCCTGATTGCTTGAAAACATGGGAAATCCATATTTATTCTTACGAAGCCGACGACGATTCAGCACCTGATGTTACATTAATTTTGAATAAGTCAACAGAAACCGGCAACGGATATTATGTCATGGAGTATTCGATTACTTATGTGGGGCGTGCGATTATGTTTGATGAAGCAACTGCCATGGTCAAAAAGATAGATGAGGTCAGCAGCACCAATGACGCAATGGGCTTGACCGATCATTTGGTCATTTGCCGCGAATTCTTTGATTGCGGGAAAATGATTAGCTAATTGGTATCAATTTGGTAAATCATGCAGCCCAAAGTATAGTTGGGTTGCTTGTTTACGAATCGTTATTGTAACTATCATATTTTAATATAGGAGGTTACTTGTAATCATTCAATTTTCGTGATATATTCGTAACCAATAAAATAATTATAAGTAGTTACATCATTGAACGCGATTCACAAATTCATGAAAAAGGGGTTTTCCGCTATGCGAAAAAAATTCATTATATTTCTTCTCATTATTTTAGCTGCGGGCTCTTTTTATGAAATTAATTGTTTTTTGAACTACTGATTCGGGGAGGGGAACAATAAAATGAGAGCTGAATTCGCATTGCGCTTATTGGATAAACACATGAATCAATTCATACATGCATGCAACCAGTGTCCACCGGACAAGCGCAGTATCATTCCGGAAGGATATAAAAACAACATACATTGGCATCTGGGTCATGTTCTTTACATTGCACAATTCGACGTGCTTGGTCTTTCCAAGCGTCATCTAGTTCTTCCGGAAAGCTATAAAAGCTTTTTCGCTTACGGTACGAAACCAAGTGATTGGAGGGAAGAACCGCCGGAGTGGAACGTATTAATCGCTCATTTGAAAGAACTCCGCAATCATATCCACGATACCTTACAAGATAAACTGGATGAGCCCGTGAGCGAGAATTTACTGCGTGCCGAGAATATCGGTGAACTCATCTACGCGACTACGTTGCACATGTCCTATCACCAAGGCATCATTTACGGCATGAATAAATCGCTGAGGTCGCATACGAGCGAGGATCAAGATGTTTTGTCGGCGGATAATGAAAGCTCATCTCCGTCTTCAGATACCGCTATCTTTGCTGGCGGTTGCTTCTGGCACTTGGAAAAGTCGTTCCGTGAGCTTGAAGGCGTTACAGATGTATACACCGGCTATACGGGTGGAAAAGATGACAAACCGACTTACAAAAAAGTCGTTTCTAAAACGTCCGACCATCTTGAGTCGGTTGAGATTCATTACGACCCGAATGTGATTTCGTATGGGGAGTTGCTTCAGAATTTCTGGAAAAACGTCGATCCAACGCATGCTGGAGATCATTCCGCCATTTTTTACACAAGCCCTGAACAAAAAGAGATCGTGGAAGCATCTCGAATGGAATTGGATGCATCCAAACAGTTCTCTAAACCAGTCGTAACGAAGGTCGCCGCTGCATCAACATTTTACAAAGCCGAGGACGAACATCAGAACTATTACAAGAGAGTTCGCTTATCGGTAAAGAATACGATGAACAAGTACTTCTCCGATCCGCGGTATCTGGAACAAAATATGTGGGACTGGGAGTGATGAAACATGAGTACGAACTCAAAGCAAAGTTATCATGGCGATTTTAATAAAGAAGAAAAGTTAAAAACGCTGACCAAACAACAATATAATGTAACCCAGCATGGTGTGGACGAGAGGCCGTATGAGAATGAATACTGGGATAATGAAGCTGAGGGTATTTACGTAGATATCGTTTCAGGCGAGCCGCTGTTTAGTTCGAAGGATAAATTCGATGCACGTACAGGCTGGCCGAGTTTTACAAAACCACTGGATTCCACTAACGTTGTTCTGAAAAATAAAGGATTCTTTTCTGGGTGCGAAGTCAGAAGTCGAAATGCGGATTCCTTCCTAGGTGATGTGTTTAATGACGGACCAGGCGAGACAGGATTGCGATTCTGTGTGAACTCTGCATCCATGAAATTCATTTCAAAAGATGAGCTTGAAGAAAAAGGATACGGTGCCTATCTCGCACTATTTAGCGAGGTATAGCATCAAACCTCTATAAGGATTCTATCACCAATAATGGAGATAGAATCCTTACTTTGTTTCTTCACTTACAACTAACGTTCGTATTTTTTAATGGTTACATAATGCACCTAACCATCCCTAAGATCATTTTGATTTTCCGATATGAGTCAGATCTACTTTTACTTTTACTTTAATATTCAAGTTTGAATAAGTCATATTCCAGTTCATATTGTTCCATCTTTCATATGATAAATGATTGCGTACCACCTTTCCTATTCCGATAGGATCTGTTTGAACTTTTTGTAATTTGGCTAACAGCTTTTCTGAACTGGTTAGTATATATTTTTCAACCTGTTTTTCCAATTCTCTTTGATACTGCTCTTGAGTTATATCCATGGTGCCTGTGTATTCAAGGACGCTTCCTTTTACATCTAAAATGACTTCGACCGACATATTTCCTGTGTTCATTTTTTTATCATTTTTAGAATTAATATTATTTAACAAAAGCTGATAATTTTCTCCTGACTCTTCAGGATTCATATTAATCATTAATCTGCCATTTTTGATGTCACCCATTAATAAATTAAAGATCTGTGTTTCACTTAAGGTTAGGCGTGTAACATATTGATCTCCTTTAAAAATACCCAATCCTTTTAATTCAATGCTCTCGCCTTCAGATGAAAAAACGGGTAGTACCGGATCAATACCATCGTCATAATAATCTCTTAAAAAACGATATTTATTTGTAATAAAAGCTTTATTTTGTTTGCCCGCCTTATCCAAGAACGTGTAAAGAAACTCAGCATTATCTTCGACAGAGGGTAACTTTTTTTTAAGTAAATTCCCTGCATTTCCCTCCACGATAGCAAATTTAACGCGAGTTCCGATTTCTGGATCCCTTGTAAATGACTTCACAACATTGATAAGACCTTTTTTCAACAGTTCCTCACCAAAGAGAATCGTACCCTGACCTCCAACTAACTTTAAATTCGTTAAATTTTGGATTTTTAGGAAAGTATCATGAACGGATTTACCATTTGCAGTAAGCGTCATTGTATCAACCAATCCTTCTTTAGTAACAGTGGGAAAAAGGACTGTTGTTCTAATTGGATTTACATCACTTTCCGACAAATCGTAAGCACCAGCTTCAAGTATGGCCAATTCTTCAATAATATTTCTTTCTGCACAACCTGTTACTAACAAACAGCATATTGCGATCAATACAAGTTTTTTATTTTGCATGATCTGTCTCCCTAGGCATCTTTTTTTTAAGAATTTGAATAGACAGGTTGCATAATACGAACATAGGTAATGCCCAAGCAATTCCGATTGAACAATTACTCAACAAGTTCAACCATTTTTTAACATCCAACAGAGAATCTGGAATCAATGCAAGTATAAAACCGCTTGCTAGTATGATAATAATCCAAACATTAGGTTTTACACTTTTTACCATATTCCCAAAAAATTGCTGAGCTCCCCAATAATAAATGATAGTTGTTGATAATACCTTGAAGGCATACACACAAAAACAAAGATTCTCGGCGCGTGAAATGAATGAAACTTCTGTATATTCAAACAATGTCATAACGGGGTATAGATCATTTAATATTTGATCGAAGCTAAAAAAGCCAAAGCTTATACAGGTGATAATTAAATAAATGAACGTTGAGAGCATATTTCCAATAAAAAGTGCTTTCGTCCATTTTTTTTCAACAAAAGGGAAAAAAAGAATGGAAACTTCAATACCTAAGAATGCTGAATAAACATGAAGAGTCCCCTTGAAAAAATCTGTATCTCCTTTAAAAATGAAAGGCGTGAAACGTGCAAAATCAAATTCTGGAATAAGGTAAAAAAGCAAAACAATCATTGGAATCACGACGAAGAATAAAGCCACAAGTGCTTTAGCAATATGGTAGATTCCACCTCTTAATAATAGAAAACTAAGAAGAGTAAAGAATATGACAAAAAATATGGCAGGTAATGTTGGATAAAACATTATTTTCATGATGAAGATATATTCCCTCATAATCATGCTTGCCATTCCAATCCAAACACAAATGATAAACAAATAGAAAGGAACCATTACCCACTTGGGAACTGTTGCCTCTATGATTTCAAATATTGATCTTCCTTTGCCCAGCTTATAACTTATTGCAATCATCGTAATATTCATATTAACGAGTACGAAAATGAAAATAATACTTAACCAGCCATTTGTTCCAAAATATTCGGCAGTTACTCGAGGTAATGTATACAAGACAAGCCCATTTTGGATGCTATAGAAAAGTAAAGACAGTTGAAGTGGATTGAGCCGTTCTTTCATATTGTCACCATTAATTCCTCTCATTTTCACCATCGTTTTGCATCAAAGAATGTTTCGGTTGCTCCTTTTTAATTTTATAAAAAGGCCCTCTCACAATGCCCTCCATCAAATTTTTGAAGAAGGTGGCAGAAACAGGCTTAACATAAGGTGCTGATAAATTTGTTAACCCGGTTAAGTGGATGATAACTATTCCTAATGCGAAGAAAATGCCGATATTACCCAAAAATCCTGCCATTACAATAAATAGGAACCTAATGATTCTAACGGAAGAACTCATAATATAACTGGGTACTATGAATGAAGCTATCGCCGATACAGAAACAACAATGATTAAGATATTGCTGGTAACCCCAGCTTCAACAGCTGCTTGGCCAATCACAATACCGCCTACTACGCCAATTGTTTGACCAATTTTTGTAGGCAGCCTCGCACCCGCCTCTCTTAAAAGTTCAATTACTATTTCTAAAAACATAGCTTCAACGAAAGGTGCAAAAGGCACTCTACTTCTAGACTGCATAAGGCTTTGTAGTAGGGATTGTGGAATCATTTCGTAATGAAACGTACAAATAGAGACATAAAAAGCTGTAAGTACTAAGGTAATAAATAAAGCAAAGTATCGTAGAATCCTAACCGCTGTTCCTATAGTCCAACGCTGATTATAGTCATCTGGTGACTCGAAAAAATCAGAGAAACTGGAAGGCGTACAAAAAATGTTTGGACTATCTTCGACAAGTCCAATTATCTTTCCAGCATATAGTTTTGTCACAGCAATATCTGGTCTTTCCGTGGTATAAAATTGAGGGAATGGGGAGTTTTGATGATCATCTAACATTTGAACCAAAACATTGGAGTCAGTTATGGAATCAACTTTAATCGATTGAATCCTTTCTTTCAGCTGATTCACAACATCCATTTTTGCAATACCCTCAATATAGATGATAAGAACTTTTGTTCTTGAAATTTCCCCGACAGATAACGTAATCATTTTTAAACGAGAACTTCTGACTCGTCTTCTAATCAACGATACATTCGTTTTTAATGCCTCATTAAAAGAGTCATGTGGCCCACTGATTACAGTTTCTGTTTCAGATTGTGAAATGGCACGTTCTTCAAATCCAGACACATTTATTAAATAGGTATACTCCCCAGTGAACATTGTCACATTGCCGTCTAATATTCCTTGTATGATTTCCTCTTGATTATTTACTTGTTTATAAAGGGATTGTTGAAGGGAATTTCCGAAATCATTGAATGACATTTCTCTTAATGGTGAAAGTATTTCCCACTCTAATGTGTTGGAATCTACTAATGAATTTAAATATATAAGGTGAATGGTACCTTGATGAAATGAACGGTGAACAAGGTCAAAACTATCCCCGAATTTCGCAAGTGTCTTTTCCATATTAGCTTCTGTTTTTGTTTTTTCATTAGAAGCTTTTATATTATTCGACTCATGCATATGATGTGGATTCCTAAAATCTGTATCTGAATCCTTTAGGAGAATTTTTTTGATTTTTGTTCGAAAGCGCCACATGTAAGTACCTACCTTTGAAAATAACATTTGTTATAATATGAACCATAAATCCTACAAATATGTATATAGACACCAATATCAGCTTTATAGCCCACCCCCCAAGCATTCGCAGACGATTGGCATCGGATGGGAGATTAGGTAACGAATGATGGATCAATGGAAAAATACAAATAGAAAAAAGTTACAATCGCTTCTTTTTGGAAGGAATTGCAACTTTTCTATTTCGATGAATTTTATTTGGAGCCTCTCTTTGAGAGGCTATTTTTCACTTTTGCTATTCTTGGGACAATAATCTTTTATAAGTAGATAGGGTTGCGAAGTGCAAACCTTCATGGTACAGGTTATAGCGGAGCGATTGCTCTGGAGTTACTCGAGCGAGTCCCGTGGACGTATTAATCGCGGCTACATTTTCGTTCAAGCGATCCATCGGATACTGCTTGCGAATTCTATCCACGTTCCATGGTTATCAATCCCTTCTTCATATATTGTGAATTAATGGTTTTCGTTATGCTCCAAAAATCTCTCGACATCGATAGCTGCCATTACACCGCTACCCGCCGCAGTAATCGCCTGACGATATTTGTTGTCCTGGACATCTCCGCATGCAAACACGCCATGAAGGATCGGCAAGCCAAAAAGCCGCCTAAACCGGCGGTTCCTAGAGAAAAACGTATTCAAAAACTGGAGGAATCTGCGGTCTATGGCCTGACATGGAGGCAAGTTAAGCACATTCCGATGAAATCATTTTAAGTCACATTAATCCGAAGTTGCATATAGACTTTTTCATTTGGATTTATTCAACACAACAATAAGATCCTCTGTATTTAACTGATCATTTAAAAAGACTGTTAATTAACGTTATATATCTGAAGATAATCGCGTAGAGATCTCCTCGACTTCATTCCTATAATAGACATGAATGTAAATTCATTGTACAAGGAGAGATGTTATGAGAGATAGGATCGCGAAATGGCTAATTGTGTTCATGCTATTGTTAGTCGCGTTGCCAGCCAACGCGGGTATTGGCGTTCAAACTGCGTATGCGGAAGGTCAAACCTACGAAGCAGAGGCGACAGTTAATCTCCTAGGTGGAAACGCATCAGTGGTTGAATGTACCGGATGTTCCGGAGGTAAGAAGGTAGGCGGTCTCTATCAAGGAAGCTCGTTGCAATTTAACGGCGTAACAGTAAACGAAGCTGGAAGTTACAAGATGTCGGTTTCTTATATATCCGGCGATCCCCGTTCGGTGAACATCCATGTAAATGGAGGGAGTGCGGAAAATTACGATTTGCCCAAAACGGTGGACTGGAGCACGGTTGGCACGTTTGATATTACGCTTCAACTCAATGCTGGTGCGAATGCCATCGTGTTTGACGACGGAAATTGGTATGCGCCGGACATTGATAAAATCTTGATTAGTCCCGCTGGTACGCAGAATCCTGGAGATGGTGGCGGAGGTGATCCACCTCCGGTATTCGCTCAGAATTACGAAGCGGAGTCTGCTATCAATTTGCTAACAGGCAAAGCTTCGGTGTCTAATTGCGGGTCATGTTCAGGAGGTAAGAAAGTCGGCAACTTATATCAAGGAAGCGCATTACAATTCAATCAAATCCAAGTGAATGCTCCCGGTATCTACTCGGTGAGGCTTTCCTATATTTCCGGTGATCCTAGGTCTGTTCAAGTCAGTGCTAACGGAGGGGCATCCGAGCTGTATGATCTGCCGAAAACGACGGATTGGAATACGGTCGGTACATTTGACGTCGATCTTACTTTACAGGCGGGCAGCAATACGATTATCTTGTCTGATGGCAATTCGTATTCCCCGGATATCGATAAGATCTCTGTATCCCCCAAAAGTGTAACCTATGAAGCAGAAGCTTCCACGAACACACTTGGTGGCAAAGCAAGCATTTCAAATTGCAGCAACTGTTCAGGAGGCAAAAAAGTCGGCAATTTATATCAAGGCAGCTCCCTGCAATTTAATGGGGTAGAAGTGGCTTCAACAGGGAATTATCAAGTTACGGTTTCTTATATTTCTGGCGATCCTCGCTCTGTACAAGTCAGTGCAAATGGTGGAACGTCGGAGACCTATGATTTTCCCAAAACACCGGACTGGAACACAGTGAATACGTATGTGATTCCTTTGGCTCTAGTGGCTGGCAGCAACACGATCCAGTTCGCTGACGGCAACGGCTACTCCCCGGATTTGGATAAAATCGTCGTCGGTCCGAAGATTGTACAAGATCCTGGTGATGACGATCATGTCGACAGCAGTCTTGGCGAACCCGGCGAGTCGAAACAGTACGGTGCCATTACCGTAACACATTATACGTATGGCGCGACTTTTTCGAATGGTGATACGACTATTACGTACCATACGGATAGCGGCATGGCCGATTATTCATGGAAGGATGCCAAAGTTGTAAAAGGCGTTTACGGCAGCTTACAATTGGGCGAGCTCGTCACCAGCAAGAGTTATCCACAGCATACCTTATCAGACGCGGCGATCGTCCCCGTTCATGACGGTTTCGGCGTAGGAATTCGTTTTACTGTCATCAACGAATTGCCTGGTAAACCTACGCTTCATCAAATCTATACCTTGTATGAAGGGAAGAACTTCTTCCTGACTCAGTTAAAAGCGGCTAACACCGCATCCATGACGACGAATACCATAGCACCTATTGTTGTGAACAATAGTGGCGGCGTGGATATTGGCAGCTATGCGGATAATAGAGCGCTATTTGTCCCTTTTGATAATGATAATTGGATACGGTATAAAGCTCAATCGATCAACACTTCGAACACGGGTTATGAAGTAACGGCTATTTACAATAATGTGAATCGGAATGGTCTCGTGATCGGCTCTGTCACGCATGATACGTGGAAGACGGGTATCTCCTGGAACGGTTCCAATAATAAATTGAACAACCTCACGGTGTATGGCGGAGCATCATCCAACATTACACACGATACTGTGCCTCACGGAAGCATTTCGGGTGTGGAAGTAACATCACCAACTATGTTTGTCGGCTACTTTGCCGACTACCGTGATGGTCTCGAGGAATACGGGCGTGCGAACGCCGTGTTTACTCCGCCATTAAGCTTCCAGGGCTCAGTTGCCCACGAGGTTCCGGTAGGCTGGAACAGTTGGGGAGCCTACGGCAGCGATCTCACCTACCAAGATATTATCGACACGTCGAATTATTTCAAGGAGCACCTACAAAACAAATCTTTTAACAACAAGGGCTCACTCTACATTAACTTAGACTCCTATTGGGACAATTTAACGGATACTCAGCTGCAAAATGCGGTGACAGCCATTCACCAAAATGGTCAGCAAGCCGGTATTTATTGGGGACCCTTCGTCTACTGGGGCACGAATATGAGTCAGACGGTTGAGGGGACGAACAATCAATATACGTACGGAGACATCGTATTGAGAGACAGCACGGGGAAAATCTTCCCTACGCTGGATGGCGCCTATGCACTTGATCCGACTCATCCGGGTACGAAGGCACGAATGGACTATTTTTTGGGTAAATTTAAAGCTTTAGGTTTCACGTATATTAAATTGGATTTCTTAACGCATGGTTCTTTAGAAGGGAAGCATGCCGACCCGACTGTAACCACCGGTATTCAAGCTTATAATCAAGGGATGGCGTACGTGAATCATGTCATAAATGGCAGCATGTTCATTAGCGAATCGATTGCGCCGTTATTTCCTAGTCAATATGCGCACAGCCGTCGAATATCTTGTGATGTATATGGCAAAATCAGTGAAACCGAATATGAGCTGAACTCGCTCACCTATGGTTGGTGGCAGAACGGAACGATTTATCCTTACACCGACCCAGATCATATGTCGTTGTCGAGGGCTAGTTCCATGGATGAGGCGCGCAGCAGAGTAAATTCTGCCGTTATTTCGGGTACGGTTTTCTTGAATTCGGATGATGTGCATAATGAGACTGCTCAAACCTACATGAACGAATTATTGACAAACAAGGCAGTCAATGAAGTCGCTTTACTAGGTAAGGCTTTCCAAGCAGTGGAAGGGAATACGGGAGCGAATGCGGCCGAGACTTTCGTGTTGAATCACAATGGCACGTATTATGTGGCTGTCTTCAATTACAGCGGAGCTTCCTCTGCGACGAAGTCCATTGATTTGGCCCGTGCTGGATTGAATGGCGCCAGTAACTATCTACGAACGGATCTATGGACAGGAGCCGAGGATAAGGTGAGCGGTATGCTGAATGTAACCCTGAAGCCCGCCGAGTCTAAACTATTTAAGCTTCAGCTAGATACAGTACCTCCTACGACCAACGTCATCTTCGACGGGATCAGCGGTTCCGGCACTTTTACCAATAAAGACATCAAGATGACCTTCAACGCAGTGGATCAACAAGGAGGCACCGGCATACTGTTGACTGAATATCAGCTAAATAGCGGAAATTGGGTAACGGTTAATGGACCTGTTACGCTATCCACGGAAGGTGCTTACAGCGTTCATTATCGTTCGAAGGATCGATACGGCAATGTGGAGGCATCCAAGCAAGTGACGGTAGGCATCGATCGTACAGCACCCGTTGTCCAAATAAACGGTCCATTAACAATTTGGCAGACAGATCCGTTGAACCTATCGGTTCAGATCACGGATGCGTTAAGCGGTATAGGCAGTAGCAGTATTCAACTAGATAAGAAAAACTCGGGCAATCCAGTTCAAGCTGTTCCTGCATCCTTAACCGTTGGAAACCATGTGATCGAGATCATCGGGACGGATCTGGCCGGCAATGTGACGGCAAATACGTATACGCTGCAGGTAGAGATGGATACCAATCATTTCATGGATCTCATTAATATCGGTGTTGCGAATGGTTCGATCACAATATCAGACAAGGGCAAGGAGTTGCTTGCCAAAGTGGAAGCGATTGTGCGCAGCCATAATAAAGATGCGACTGTCCTGCAATTAAAAGCACTGCGAATCTTTGTGCAAGTATTAACTGCCGGCAAGAAGATCACCAAAGAATTCTCTGACATCCTTATTGCCGATATTGATTATTTCATCCAAAAGACCAGTAAATAGCTAAAACAAAGGGGCTCTCGCGAGAGCCCCTTTGTTTCACAAGTCGCATTTATTAACCATGTTAAGAATGAATACCGTGCAGAGGAATACGAATTTGCGCCTTCGTTCCGATCCCAAACTTGCTATAGAGATTAACACCGTATTCGTCGCCAAAGGCTAATTTGATCCGCTGGTCAACATTAGTAATCCCGTACCCCGAAATGTTATCGGTTTTATTTAAAGCACGTTCAAGAGTTTCAGGCTGCATGCCCATCCCGTCGTCGATCACTTCCAGATAAATATCGCAATCATCCCTGTACACTCTAATGATGATATTAATGCCCATTTCATCGTCCCAAACAGCATGATTGATGGCATTCTCTACAAATGGCTGCAAGGCTAGTTTGACTGTCTGATAAACAAGGACAGAATCATCAATGTCATAATGGAGTCGAAGCAATCCTTCAAATCGATGTTGTTGAATGGCAAGGTAATACTTCGTGAGTTTGATTTCTTCACTGATGGGTAATATCATTTTTCCTTTATTCAATGAAATTCGATAAAACTTAGCGAGGTGCGAGACCATTTCGTTAATTCTGTTATCCCCATGCTTAATGGCTAATGCCGAGATAGAAGCCAGCGTGTTATATAAAAAGTGCGGATTGATTTGGGCTTGCAGCATGTTCATTTCCGCTTCTTTTTTTGCAATTTCCTTTTTGTAGACCTCATTAATCAATTCTTTGAGGCGACCTGTCATCTTGTGGAAGGCAAAGGATAGCTGTCCAATTTCGTCATGCCCCATAAACGTCATGCTGACATTAAAATCCTCCCTTTCTACCCGTCGGATGACTTGAAGCAGGGATTCGATTCGTTTGGTGAAGAACCGTGAGGTTATATAAATTAATACAACGGAGATCGCTATACTGCTTAAAGCCATGAGTAGAACTCGTTTAGAGGCTTTTTGAGCATTCGTCATGAAGCTCTTGTAGGGGATAACGGAAATCGTTTTCCAGCCATTTTTAATCGTATTGTAAACGACGAGCGATTTTTCACCATTGTATATGCTGTCAAAGCTTCCTGATTTGTTCTCACCAAAAGTACCGGGGATCAAGGTGTCGATATTTTGATTCAGATACGCTTTATTGCGGTTGGATAAAATATTGCCGTTCTCATTGACGATATAAATATCTTTATGTTTATCTTCTTTCTCCATGAGCCGATAGATGTCGGCTTCGGCAATATCGAACGTAAGAATACCGTAAGGAAAGTTAAGGCTGTTGTTATTGAGCAATCGTGCTAGGGTGAATACAGGCTCAGTGGCATCTGTATTTGTGGAAACACTGTAAGTCACATTACCATGAGAGTTGGCGATAGACGCGTACCAATTGGTTGCTTTGGCTGCAGCATCAATTCGCTTAATATATACGCTATCCGCAGGAAATGTGGTATTGCTTATGTAAATGGATACCGCCCGAATATCGGGATTCGTTGCCAATACATTTTTCATTACATTATTGAAGTATATGTAGGAATCCACGTACTCTGTTTCGTCTTCAGAGTAATCTTTGATCAATAGCAGACGTAACGTATTATCCAAATAAAGAGAAGCTGATATTTTCGAATAGGAATCAAGTTTCGTTTCCAAGTTCGTGTTAATTTGATCGGTCGTTGCAATCATATTGGAGTAGATTTGTGTCGTTAACTCCTGTTTGGTCGTGTCATAGGAATATTTGACGAAAAACAATAAGGGTAAGATGGAAACGATGCAAAAGACGGCGAATAATTTACGATTCAAATTGAGATTAAGAAACGTTTTGGCTACAAATCGGAGTGGCCATGGCAATCGTCTCTGTTTCATAAAAGTTTTTTCCTGTATTCGTTAGGGGTCGTTCCTTTGAACTTTTGAAATACGGAGCAGAAATAAGAGACATTTTCGTATCCAACGGATGCAGCAATCTCATGGATTTTTTTGGATTTATCCTTTAGTAACTCAGCTGCATGATGAATGCGTATGCGTGTCAAATATTCCAATATCGTTTCTCCCGTTTTTTCCTTAAATAAAGTTCGTACATAATTGGGTGACAGATACACTTGTTTCGCAAGATCCTCGATGGTTAACTGTCTGCTGAAGCTGTTGTCGATAAGACTAGTAATTTGATGAATAATATAAAGATTCTTGTCCTTGTCCTTTTCTTTCATAAGAGAGAGGATGGCATGACAGACACCCAAAATGTGATTTTCAATTTCATTGATGGTTGAACAATTGGCTATCCCCTTCCAATCGTCGACATACATGGCATTCACGGAGTCACCACCGATAATATTGGTAAAATGCTGCTCGATGGCGGTAATAAGGCGCAATGAGCTTGAGCAGACTAGGTCTCGATCAACCTTGGAGGTGCGCAATTCGTTAAAGAAGTCATGAATAACAGTGCTGGCGACAGCTTCTTGTAAATGGGAAATAGCATGACAAAGTGAAGCAATTGCCTGTTCAGGGTTCACCTCTTTGTACACCGGCTCGACAGCTTGATCGGCCCTTATACATGTCCCCAAGCCGTAATAAAACTTGCTTTCATTCGCTCGTTTAGCGCCATCATATAGCTCGTATAGGCTATCCCAGCCCAGCTGAACGTCGGAGACACCGATTGAAATGATCGCGTTGTTGCTGTCGTTGATATAGCGAATCAGTTGCTCTGCTGCATGGTATAGCTCGAGTGACGCTGTATCTTGCTTATGGCAGAGAAGTAGGAAGGTTCCTTCTTTCATTTGACAGAGAAAGGAACGAGGGATTTCCGCCTGTGCGAAATTGCGGATCTGTGTTACGAGCTCCACACCATAATGGTTAACAGGGTCAATAGTTAGGTAGATCAATTGAAAAAGACCGCTTGAAGGGATCGAAGATGGCAGCAAGACTAGTTTCTCGATCCATTGGGATCTAACCAGAGGACTACTTTCCTGCACCAGCTCCCTCAGATAGGATTCTTTGAGGACTTCCGAGGTCTGAGAGGAAATCCGGAATTCCTCACACTTCTGTTTCACTTTCTCCATTAAAAGTTGAAGCTCTCCCATATCAAGTGGCTTCAATAAATAGCCGATCGCTTCAACCGACAGCGCTGCTTTAATATAGTGAAATTCATCGTGACCACTTAGGAATACGATTTGGACATTGCGATTGATCTGTTTGGCTCGCCTGCTGAATTCCAGGCCGTCCATAATAGGCATACGGACGTCTGTTAATATGATATCAGGTCGAAGTTCTTCCATGCGCTGAAGCGCTTCTCTACCGTTCTTCGCTGTGCCAGCGACACGAATACCCATGTCACCCCAGCGAACGTAATCGGCGAGCATCTCGAGTTCCATTCTTTCATCGTCTACCAGCAGTATGCTGTACATTGAGAGCGCTACCACCTTTCTAAACGCCAGTTATAACACCATTTATTGTAAAACGTATAGCTCAAATAAACAATGACCAAACCCAAGGATCGTTCATTTGGAGTACGTTTCGGAGGATGTTTGTATAGAATTGTTAATTGCCCATTCCTATAATGAGAATATACAAAATGATGATGGTTGTGATCGAGCGGCATTAGCCGTCGCAGCCTGGAAAAGGCGGGTTAACTACATGGAAGCGCGACTCAGAAGGATGAAGAGCCAAAAATACTTATACGTCATGATCCTGCCGGCTTTCATCTCTACCCTATTATTCTCGTATGGTCCGATGTTCGGCTTATACATGGCGTTTATCAATTACTCGCCTGGTGGAGGTTCATTTTTTCATCAGTTTTTTACAAGTAAGTTTGTCGGTTTCGAGTGGTTTCGGTACTTCTTTACCAGCGGTGATTTCTATATCATTATGCGGAATACGATTGCGCAAAGCTTCTTATCGCTGTTAATCGGATTTCCGGCCCCCATTCTGCTGGCTTTAATGCTCAATGAGGTGAAGACGGGTTTATTCAAAAAAGTGATGCAAACGGTATCCTACTTACCTCACTTTATCTCTTGGGTCATAGCAGCAAATATCATCATCACACTGCTTTCTTCACAGGGGCTGATCAACAAGATATTGATGCTCCTGCACATCACAGAGCAACCGGTGCAATTTTTTCAAAACGGTCATTATTTCTGGGGGATCATTGCCGTCTCGAATATGTGGAAGGATATGGGGTTTAACGCAATCATGTATTTGGCTGCAATAGCCGCTATCAATCCCGAACTATATGAAGCAGCAAGAGTTGACGGGGCCAGTCGCATGCGCCAAATGTTCCATGTAACACTTCCGTCTTTACGCCCTACGATTGTCATTCTGGCTATTTTATCCATAGGGGGTATTTTGAACGCGGGGTTCGATCAGCAGTATTTATTGCAAAATAACACGATCTTGAAATATTCGGATGTTATCGATACCTATACGTACCGTTACGGATTGCAAAATGGCATGTTTTCTTATGGAGCCGCTGTAGGGTTGTTCAAATCAGTCATTGCCTTCATCCTCGTGGTTAGCGTCAATTCGTTATCCAAGCGAATGAATCAGCAGTCATTGTTCTAACTAAGAAAAGATAAGAATGGGTGGGTTTACATGAGAACAAAATCGAAAGGCGATGTTTTCTTCGCTTGGTTCGTTTATGGGTTCCTCTTACTGATGTTTATCGCAACGTTCTACCCCTTCTGGAACATTCTTGTACTTTCTCTAAATAGTGCAGAAGATACGATCCGGGGCGGCGTTTATTTCTGGCCAAGAGATTTCTCCCTGACAAGCTATGCACAGATTCTAGGCGATCAGGAAATCATTAATGGGCTCAAAGTGACGATAGCACGTACACTGATTGGCACGCCACTCGCTGTTCTGGTCATCTGTCTGCTTTCTTATCCGCTGAGTAAGCGTGATTTGGTCGGTGGTAAATTCATTACACTGTTTTTCATATTCACGATGTACTTCGGCGGCGGCTTAATCCCTTACTATATGATTCTAAAGAGCCTGCACCTTATTGATACCTTCTGGGTGTACATTGCACCAGGACTTATGAATGTCTTCTATATGATATTGGTACGTACATTTATTCAACAGCTTCCTGGGGAATTAGATGAATCAGCGAAGATAGACGGTGCGAACGATCTGCAAATCTTCGTTATGATCATATTGCCTTTAACAACGCCAGTGCTTGCAACAATAGGTTTGTTTACGGCGATCGGTCACTGGAATTCTTGGTTCGATTCCTATGTATTCACGTATAAGCCCGAATTGAAGACCTTGCAGGCGGTTCTGGTCAAAATTTTGAATCAGTATCAGACGTCTTCTATGGTGTCGGATGCGCAGCAAATGGCGGATTCGGCCAAACGTCTCGCCGTATCATCGGATTCGATCCGCATGGCGGCAACGATCGTCGCAACGCTCCCGATTGTTATTGTGTATCCATTCCTGCAAAAGTATTTTGTCAAAGGGATGACGGTTGGAGCAGTAAAAGCCTAATCAGGTTCATATTTCTGAAAGGTGGTGGTTGGGCGCATTCGTATAAGTTAGGACATTATCCAAGTAAGTCATGCATGCAGACATGTTTCAAATACATTCAGTCAAGGGGGATTTTATTTCATGTTCAATACGAAGAAAACGTTCAATGTGCTGATTTCAGCGGTTCTTATGGGTTCAGTCATTGCTGGTTGTACGACCAAGGAAAATACAGCTTCCTCCAGTGATAAGCCAGCAGCCACAACCGATAACAAAGTAAATGATATGACACCGATAAAAATGACTTTTTTTGATAAAAATACGGGCGATGCGTTTACCAATGAAGTTGCTAAGGAAATTACGAAACGAACGGGAGTCACGATTGAAATTCAGCAGCCAACCGGTAATCCTTCCGAAAAGCTGAATCTGATGCTCGCCAGCAGCGATCTGCCGGATCTTGTTCTAATGGACCGCGGAGATATCGTTAGTAAGTACATCGCTGCAGGGGCGATTATTCCACTGGATGATCTCATTGCGAAATTCGGCCCTAACGTTCAGAAAATGTATGGGGACACTTTGAAAAAGACGCGTTTTACCGACGGTAAAAACTACTATCTTTCTAACTGGTACGGCCAAGAGAATGAGCCTGTATTCGGCATAAATATGCGGAAGGATTGGCTGAAACAGATTGCTCCTGACAAAGCTGAAGGAGGAAAGCCGTTCACGACAGATGAATTCGAAGCTCTACTGAAGGATTTTAAAACAAAGCTTGGTAAGGTAGATGGCAAAGACGTATACCCGATGAGCTTCAACGGTGAAAACATGGGCGCTGTGCTCGGAACGTTTAAAGGCATGTGGGGAATGAGAGTGTACTACGAAGATAATGGAACGCTGAAATATGATGTGAAGGATCCGAAATATAAGGACATGCTGATGTATATCAATAAGTTGTACCGTGAAGGTTTAATTGATCCAGAATGGCCTGTCAACAAGAAACAAACGTGGGAGCAAAAAATCTCGAAAGGGCTCGTATTTGCCTCACCTGGCGCTTATTGGGATTTCGGCACGCCTAACGGTGTACTGAAGAAAGAAGGCGGCATTGAGAAGCAGGTTTATCCGTATAAAATTGTCGGACCAGGCGTTGACCCTGCAAAAACGACCTTAGGGCCAAAAAGCTCGCTTGGTTGGGATGCAATTGCAATTACAAAGACGAATAAAAACCCTGAAAGAACGATGAAACTCATTGACTTCCTAGCTAGCGAAGAAGGGCAATACCTGCTGATGTGGGGAATTGAGGGAGTGCACTGGGATCAGAAGGACGGTAAACATACACCGCGTCCAGAAGTACTTCAAGGTTTCAAAGACGATTGGGATAACTACGCTAAGAAAACAGGTATTCGCAAATGGACTTGGTTCGTGAAGAACGGTAAAGGCTCCGATGGTACGCCGTACGATTTGCCGGGACGTTATCAACGTAACGAGATCGACCAGATGGCACTCAAGAACTTGTCCGATACAGTGTGGGAAACAGCGGCGTATGATAATCTCGGCCCTGCCGGCGGCACCCCGGATGCGCTCGTCAGTCAGAAAATTTCAGATATCATGAGTCAGACCATTACGAAAGTGATCATTTCCAAAACGGAAACGGATGCAGCTGCACTGTTCGATAAAATGCTTGCCGATATGAAGGCAGCAGGTGATGAGAAAGTGGAGAAAATCATCAACGATAACTACAAGAAACGCATGGATCTTTGGAAATAAAAGACTAATTAGGAAGCCGAGAGACTGCTCCGGCTTCCTTCTTCATTTAAATAGGCGTGAAGGAGCGAATCATGATGATAGCGAGTACGATTATCTTTCAAGAGTTAAACGGGAAAGTGGTTGTAGAAAATGGGGTGTGCCGAATTGTCGTCGATTTGGCAAGCGGATTAACTGAATATGAATGGGATTCCGGGAGCCGCTTGAGCAGCGCTTACAGTGCAGCGCGGATCGACGGCAAATACCTTGCTTCGACCGAATATTCGGAGCACAAACTGGTCGGAACGCAAATGATCCAAGATGATTTCGGCAAGGGCTGTTGCTTCTCTGTGATTCATTCCGCTGAGCCGCTACCGGATATGAAGCAGATTTTTTGGCTCTATGAAAAAGCGCCATATTTTTTCATTCAAGTCGAGCTGGAAGGTGAATCGGAAGCTTTGGAGACGAACTATATGTCTCCACTGACGGTGAATCCAGCAACAGGATCATCAGCCATTTCTTTGGATATGGAGGAAAAGGAACTACGTGCGCTGTTGGTACCTTTCGATAATGACAAATGGGTTCGTTACGAATCTGTCGCCATGCCGAATCAGCTGGAAAGCTACGAGGTAACGGCTATTTTTGAACCTGTATCGAGAAATGGGTTAGTTGTTGGTTCTGTTACCCATGATACTTGGAAAACCGGTATCAAAGTAGTCGGATGTGAGGGAACCGCCATACATCATCTGGAAGTATATGGTGGAGCAGCAGGTGAGTACACGCGCGATACCATTGCTCACGGTATGCTAATCGGCAAAACAATTGCTTCACCGCGCATCTTTGTGGGCATGTATGCGGATTACAGGACCGGACTGGAGGAATACGGAAAGGCCAATGCCGTGATAGCCCCGCCACTTCAATGGAACCACGGCGTTCCTTTCGGATGGAATAGTTGGTCGGCGGCAGGGGGAGAACTCGACTATGAACTTTACACCCATACGTCGGACTTTTTAAAGAGTTTGCACGATGGCGGGTTTCATAATCAGGGAACTGTCTATATAAACTTCGATTCCTTTTGGACGAATTTATCCCAAGAGCAGCTTGAAAACGCCGTGAGTCATGTTCGAAATAATGGTCAAAAACCAGGCATATATTGGACACCTTTTGCATTCTGGGGGAAAGATTTCGATCGAGTTGTGGAAGGTACTGATGGCAAATATACGTACCGAGATCTTCTGCTAAGAGATGATCAGGGGCAAATTTTACCTGAGTTGGACGGAGGGCTTGCGATTGATCCTTCCCACCCTGGTAATCTGATGCGAACGGAGTGGCAGCTTGAACGGTTTGTAAAATGGGGCTTCGAGTATATTAAACTCGACTTCCTTGGACACGGTGCATTAGAAGGCAAGCACTTCGATAAAGAAGTTCGTACAGGACTTCAAGCGTACAACCTTGGTATGGCCTTAATCAGGAACAGGCTTGATCCCATGGTTATCGGGCGACCATTCTTTATTAATTTGTCTATCGCACCGATGTTTCCACATCAATACGCGCATAGCAGACGCATTTCATGTGATGCTTTTGGCACATTGGAAGATACGGAGTATATGTTGAATTCACTCACCTATGGTTGGTGGATGAATGGGACCCTCTTCCCTTACAATGATCCGGACCATACTGTACTCTATAAAAGCTTCAACCAAGAACCTACGATGATACAGGAAGGTAGAAGTCGTCTGAATGCTTCCTTAATAGCCGGGACGGTTCTCCTCATGGGGGATGATTTCCGAAATGAGGAAGCAAGAACTAGGGCAGAGGACTGGTTGAGTCGACCTGAGCTACTACAAATTGCAGAGACAGGAAAAAGCTTTGTTCCAGTTGAGGGAAATACAGATGCTGCTTCTGATAGTGTGTTTTTCAAAATGACGGATAACGACTGTTGGATAGCCGCGTTTAACTTTAATAAAGATGCAATGATTGAGAAACAAATATCCATTGAACGTTTGGGCCTGCCCAAAAATGCGACGTATTGGCTGCATGATCTTTGGGAGAAAACTGTCCTTCAGTCAACAGGAGATATAAGCGTTCAATTAAAACCGGCAGAGTCTAAGATTTTTAAGTTGATTTTGTAGAAGAAATATAAATAACTGACGCCACCGAATTTCTCCGATGGCGTCAGTTGTTAGGTATAGCAGGTTACTTATCTATCTCCGTCTCCGTTTTCTCAAAACCGATATAGTTGCCGTAAAGTTCTTCTAACGCAACACCTACATGTTTGTGAGACTTTTGACCTTTCAAATCTGATTTTGCACCGTCACGTAGAGATCTTGCTCTCATGGACGAAGCAACAACTAGCGAATACTTGCTACCAATTTCAAGTAGTTTATCAATTGAAGGATATAACATTTAAATTACCTCATCCATTGTATGATTTTTTTACTTCTGGACTATGACAGAATTAAATATACTCCGTCATTCCTTTTTCTTTTAGCAGGTCTACGATATCTTTGACAGATTGCGCTTTGTCTTTGGGACATATTAACAGTGCATCCCCAGTATCGGCAATAATGAAGCCGTCTATGCCAATTGTCGTGATTAGTCTTCCATTTCCGTATATGATTGAATTTCGTGTATCTATACCCATATGGTTAGCTTTAATAATGTTTCCCGATGGATCTGGAGGGAAGATCGAACCGAGCGCATCCCAACTGCCGATATCATTCCAGCCAAATTGGCCAGACAGGACAACGACTTCATCGGAACGCTCAAGGATCCCGTAATCAATCGAAATATTTTGAAGTGTTGGATAGATGTTAGTAATGATTTCATCTGCTTGATCCGTGCCTAGATAATCGCTGATTGGAAGCATTGTCTTATAAAGCCGTGGCAGGTAACGCTTGAAATTATCTATAATGACGGAAGTTTTCCAAATGAAAATGCCGCTATTCCATAAATAATTACCGGATGACAGATAGCCCTGGGCTTTCTGGAAGTTCGGTTTTTCTACAAATTCAGATACTTCGTATACAGCCACAGGATTTGAACTAATAGGTTCTTTATCAAAAGCGATATAACCGTACCCAGTCGATGGAAATGTAGGCTTAATTCCGATGGTAACGATTTTATCCGTCTCCATTGCGACCGTACAGGCTTCGTCTAACGTAAGCCGAAATTGTTCTTCATCGGTTATATAATGATCGGAAGGTAATACGACCATTAAGGAATCTCCGTGTGATTTCTCTATAGATAATGCCGCGAAAAGTATGCTTGCAGCTGTGTTTCTGGCAACGGGCTCGATCAAAATATTGCTTTTCGAAACACTGCTATGCATGATGCTCTCCATCAAAACGGCTTGAGAACGATTCGTAACAATAACGGTATTTTCCTGAGGGATGATGCCTTTGAATCGTTCGATCGTATCGTTTAGCATAATATCATTCCCGCTAATATTTAGAAGCTGCTTTGGAATCTCTTGTCTAGACAGTGGCCAGAAGCGGGTTCCGCCCCCGCCTGCAAGGATGGTAGCAAATTTATTCATGATGCATCACCAAATGGGCAATGGAGAAGGAAATGATGCTCTCAGAGCCTTGATTAAGGTTCAGTCCAGTGGCATGGATGCCATCATAACAAGCTCCTGTTTGAGGATCTATGAGAGAGGTTTGTAATGAATTATGGCCTAAATACCACTCATAGCATAAGGCAGCTATCCTCAGATAAGCTGGGTCTTGGAGCACGATCGCGGCTTCTTTACACGTAAGAAGCATTTCACAGGCTTCAATGGGCTGTTCATCGTAGAGTGCAGCTTTTTCATCACGCAACTGCCAGCCATGGCTGCCAATCGGTTTATAATATCCTTCTTTAGCAAAGGTTTTGGATACTAGAAAATCCAGACTTTCTTTAGCGGTTTCCTTGAAACCAATGTTATTGGAGATATGTGATGCTTTTAAAAGTGCCCATGGGAGCATGGAGTTTCCGTAGGTAAGGCTGTCTTCAAACCAATTCCAACCGTTTCCCTTATTACGTACATATTGATTGTGCAGTCGGGCCGCTATTTTTTCGATCAAATTGATGATGAATGCTCTTGGTAGAAAGGCCTTTTCTTCTGCGGTATTTGGCGTGTGGAGATAGGGGAAGGAGTAAGTTAAAGCATTAGGAGTTTCTATTAAATAACTTAGACCGATTATCGCATAGGCTCCCGCACGAGGAGATCCTAGGTTTTCGATATGTGGTAATGCCTGATTGATTAAATAACGACATGTATTAAGTACATTATCTGGCAGCAGGGAGGAATGGGTGAGGGCGAATCCTAATGCCCATAGTGTGCGTCCTTGACAATCCTCGGAGCCGCTATCCTCGATAAATGAGCGGTTATAATTCATGAAGTTTCTAAAATTACCATCTGTATTCTGTGCATGGTGAATGAAGGATACATAAGTATGAATGAGATCTAATGTGCTGGCATCTTTTTGGCTGCTATACAATAAAAGGGCTGCGATTAAAGCCCGTGCGTTATCGTCGGTCGTATAACCTTTGGAACGGTCGGGTACTCCAAACTTGGTATGTTGAAAAATGCCCGTATCATCTGTTATCCTTCGCAGATAATCAGCCTTAAAATGCAGTATCGTTTGTACTTGCATTAAATCACTCCTAAGTGTTTTACTTTAGTTGATTTTGAATCAATTGTTTTTTCTTGGAAGATGGCGGCATAGGTTTTGGCAATTTCGTTCCACAGCATGGTTCTTCCGAGTTCGAGCGTACGATTTTCCATTTCCGTTATTCGAGTAGGATCATTCAGTAATTGAAGGATGCAAGCCTCCAAGGATGCTGCATCGCGGAAGTTAGCAAGTAAGCCCCTGCCCTCTGCCAGCATTTCCTCGGCATATCGGTAAGGTGTGGAGACAATAACCCTTCCATAACCGACTCCATACGCCAATGTTCCGCTAACAGCTTGATCCTTTCCTAAATAAGGAGTCATATAAATGTCTGACATGACCAGGGATTGAATGACTTCATCTTGTGATAGAAGCTTGTCGACGAAGCGAACGTTATGCGTTAAATCAAATTCTTCAACAAGATTCATCAGCTTTTCTCTGTACACTTCGCCTGTTTCTTGTTTAACGACCGGATGAGTTTTCCCCCAAACGATATAGAGAGAATCCGGATGTTGTTTGACCACTCCCCGCATGGCTTCAATGCTATACTCAATGCCTTTGCCAGGGCTTAAAAAACCAAAGGTGGATAAAATTTTCCGATCTGCAAAGCCATACTGTTCTTTAAGCTCTGATCTTGACCCGGTTTGGACATGGGGGACGCCATGGTGAATGAAAGCAATTTTGGCGGCATTAACGCCATAAATGGAGATCAAATCAGTTACCGTAGACTGCGCCATCGTGACAACGGTAATACTTAGCTCTGCAACTCGATTCATGATGTGACGCTGCTTGGCAGAAGGTTTCGTTAACACGGTATGAAAAATGACGACAAACGGTATAGTCAGTCTCTCGACGAATGGAATCAAATATTCACCGCTTTCTCCGCCGTAAATACCGAATTCATGCTGAATAACAAGAAGATCAACGTCTGATGTGCTAAGATAATCGGCTGTCTCTATATAATCGGATAGCTTATGTTGGCTAATTTCCCTCATCACTTGCTCTTGATAGTCATAAGTTTCGTTGTTATTGATTGCAATAATACGAGGCTTGTTAAAGCCTTTGATGTGCTGGAGTTCATCTAATAGATCTTGTGTGAATGTAGCTATGCCGCATTCTCTCGGTAGGCTAGTACCTAGAAAAACGATATTCCGATTGCTGCTTGTAAACTTCATATAAGGAGCCTCCATGTTGGAACACGATTTTTGGAACACAAAAAAAAAGAATCTAAAGATAGATCTTTAATTCTTTTGAGGGAAGGAGTATGATATTTTCAGAAAATTCAAAATTATTTCTTGTTCTCACTATAACATGACCATTTTTTCTTGTCAATTTATTGACTCTCCATGACATACCCTATATATTTATTGAGGGGGTGTATGTGTGTCAGTCATACGCAGTAAATTAAAAGAAGTCATGGAAAATCACGATCCTAAATTATCGATACGTAGGCTCGCTAAAGAGATTAACTACCACTTTGACTCCGTTCGTCGTATGTATAAGGATGAGATGGTACAGTATCCTAGGGATTTATTGCTAAAGCTTTGTCTGTATTTTAATGTCCAGCCTGGGCAGCTCATTGGCATCGAAATGGATGTAGAAAGTGATTGGACGATAGATGCATCGATGGATTATCAGGAGGACGTCAATGACAAGGAAATCGATTAAAACGGAGAGCTGTAAACAGCTTCTGGAAACGTTTTATGCAAGCCCTCGAGAATCAAAAGTACAGAAACTAGTGTTCTCAGGGGTTGGAAATCGCGATGTATACAATATAACGGCCCCGTTTCAGTACGACGGGGAGGAAGTCATCTTAGGAAGAGTTGAGGAACGGGATAGCGAGTTCTCTCAAGTCTTCTTTTTTACATGCAAGAATCAGGTTTGGAGCCCCCGAATACATACACACACGTATAACTTACAGGATCCATGTATGACCATCATCAAAGGTGAACTAATCGTTGGCGGAGTTGAAGTCATTACAGCTGTCGATAATCCAAGTAAGATTGTGTCGTGGGTTACTCAATTTTATCGCGGATTTCAAATAGATACATTATGTCACTTCTCGTCTGGACCCGGTACGATGAAGGATATTCGACTCATTGAGCTTAAGGACGGTAGAGTAGGTGTATTTACTAGACCGCAAGGAGAAAGAGGCGGAAGAGGTCAAATTGGATTTACAATCATCAACTCGCTGGAGGAGCTCAATGAGCAAACCTTTGTCGATGCAGAAATTCTTAGAGAGCAATTCGTCTCCGAAGAATGGGGTGGTGCGAACGAAGCACATTTACTGAGGAATGGTCATGTGGGCGTACTGGGACATATAGCTTGCTTCGATACTGTTGGAAATAAGCATTATTATTCCATGGTATTTTCGATAAACCCTGAGACCTGTGAGAAAACACCAATGAAAATTATAGCGACAAGAAGTGATTTTCCAAGAGGTCCTGGCAAACGGCCAGATTTAGAGGATGTCATTTTTAGCGGTGGGCTTATACGGTCTGGCAATGGCCGTGCAGTCCTTTCTGTTGGTGTTAGCGATGCAGAAGCTTATCAGATAGAGATCCCTGATCCATTTCTGGAGTATGAATAGGAACGAGTGGATTTTCATCAAAGTTTGACTAGATTTTATGGTCATGTTATAATCATTTTGACAAGAATTTATGGTCAAAGAGAGCGGGAAACAAACAAATGAGTAAATTTATTCAATTGAACAAGCGCACTGGTGAAACAAAGTCCCACATGAATCAAGCAAGAAAACAGGGACGCATCCCGGCTGTGTTGTATGGGATTGGTAAAGATACTTTGTCTGTAGAAGTAAATGAAAAAGAAATGCTGGATATTTTGAAAAAAAATCCACGAGCTATTCTGCAGGGCAATACATCCGATGAGAAAGTAATTCCGATCATCGTTCAGAGCGTTCAAAAGGATGCAATGTCGGGCAATCTGCTGCATATCGACTTTCATCATGTGAACATGACTCAAATAATGGACAGCAAAGTTACTATTCAGTTTTCTGGAGAGGCAATCGGAGTTAAATCCGGTGGCGTTCTGCAGATCGAAATGTATGAAGTAGAAGTTCGTTGTATGCCTGGTGATTTGCCAACTTCCATGGAAGTGGATATCAGTGGCCTTGATACTGGCGACAAGCTTCTCGTTTCTGACCTGATCTTCAAGGATGGCATTGAAGTGTTGACGGATGCGAATACGGTTATGATTCAAATCAAAACCGTGCATGAAGAAGTCGAAGCAACAGCCTAGAAAAAATCATCCCCTTACCGCGGAGAGTATTTAAGTTCATGAGGAGCTTAGATACTTCCTGCTGTAAGGTTTTTTTGTTTTTTTACCTTGCGATAAAGAAGCTTGAGGAACGTAAGTTGAACAAAATCGGAAAAGCTTAATTTATATGGGTTTTGGTGGACATATCAAAATTACAGCGAGGCGGTTTTTTATCGTGATAATGTCAGTAAAGAAAATTGTTTAGCAAGGAAACTCGGCATATATGGCATATCATTTCGAAGCCAAGCAACGATTACACCAATTAAGGCTGAAGAACCATACCAAATGGCGATGTCGTTTTGAATATTTGCAGTTGAAGAACAGGGTTGACTTCGCGTATTTTCCAACTTTTCAATAATCAATTCTGACAGCAAATTCAACAGCCGTTCTGTAAAGATCGGAATACGATTAGTAGCGAGAGTGGCTTTGTAAAATATAGCGTTTTCAGCAATATGCTCAAGAAGTTCCACCAAAGAATCTCTGTCCTCTATTGGAGTCGGACGTGTTGATGTTTTGTCACGAAGAATCTCATAAATGTTTTCGATCATTTCTTCTGAGATTTTGTCCACCATATCAGGAATATCCAAATAGTGCAGGTAAAAGGTAACGCGGTTGATCCTAGCGCGCTCTGCAAGGCGATTTACGGTTATTTTCTCAGGATCCATTTCTTGAAGCAAATCAACATAGGCATCCCTAAGCAATTGACGTGTACGGAGTTTGCGGGGATCTATTCGAGTTGCTTCTTTATCCATTTCTATCCCATCCTTTAAAATACTGAGATAATCATTAATTATTATAAATAGTGCATTTATTCCAATATTTCCGGATGAGCCCACTGAGTGGGAGTAAGCTTACCGGCGCTTGACCCCGCATCGACAGTGATAGCTGAACCACTAATATAACGAGCCAAATCTGAGGCTAAGAATAAGGCTAAATGTGCAACTTCCTTTGGATCACCTAGTCTTCCATTCGGAGATAGCAACTTTGCATACTGTTGAATAACTTCTTCAGGTGCATTTCCCCAAATGGAAGTCTTGATGGTTCCTGGACAAATCGCATTGACCGTAATGTTATAAGGTGCATAATCGAGTGCCGCACTCTTGGTAAGCCCTACAACGCCATGCTTGGCCGAAGTATAAATAGCCATGGAACTATTGCCTAATATACCAGCTAAAGATGCAACATTGACTACGAATCCTGATGATGACTTCGTCTTGAGGATCGCTTCGATTCCAAACTTCATTCCCAGGAAGACACCCTTTAAGTCAATAGATGTTAACCTATCAAACTCAGATACTGAATACTCATGAGTCGGCCTACTCTCAGCGCTAATTCCGGCGTTATTTACAATACCGTCTAGACGGCCATAGGTTTCAATAGCAAAGTCGACCATTGCTTTTACATCTTCCTCTTGGCTGACATCCGTTCGAAAGAAAGATGCCTCTCCACCTGTCGCTTTAATTTCTTCTACTACCTTAGAACCCTTTTCGGTATTAATATCAGATACAATGACCTTCATCCCATTTTCTGCATAGCACTTTGCAATTGCCTTACCAAGGCCATCTGAAGCGCCAGTAACAATGGCAACTTTGTTTTGTACACTAGTGAAGTCTGTCATGAATCAAATCCTCCTAAAATTCAAATAGATTTAGTAATTCGGGTTTCACAGTATGACTTTTCAGTTTAACTTTACGTCAATCAATGTTTCTTCACTAACGTTTTAACGACTACATTATGGTACTGGAACGACAATTTTAAATAAGTTCTTTTTTATTGTAGGGGCCAAGGGTTCAGGTCTCTTTTTTTCGTTTTTAGAAAGTCGTCAAAACGTTAGTGAAGAGTCGTTGGATTGTTAGTTGCCACTATAGGATCCTTATAAAATGAGATTGCAGCAATTAATCGAAGTTGAGGAGGAGCAAATATGGCACATTTTCCAGAAGGCTTTTTATGGGGGGCATCCACTGCAGCACATCAGGTAGAAGGCAATAATACGAATTCTGATTTTTGGTTGATGGAAAACTTGGAGGGCTCGGTGTTCAAGGAACCATCAGGCAGTGCGGTAGACCACTATAACCGTTTTAAGAGTGATATTACTGAAATGGCTAACTTGGGATTGAATTCCTATAGATTCTCCATTGAATGGGCTCGAATCGAGCCAGAGGAGGGGCAATTCGAAGCGTCAGAAATTGAACATTATCGGGAAGTTTTACTTGCATGCAAAGAAAATAAGATAACTCCGATTGTGACTTTACACCATTTTAGCTCACCACAATGGCTCATTCGGCTAGGGGGTTGGGAATCGGCGGATACACCTGCCCGTTTTGCACGATATTGCACACATGTCATGCGTGAATTAGGCGAGTTGATCCCCTATGTATGTACAATTAATGAGGCGAATATCTCCATCGGGATTAAGAAGATTATGAAGCGATACGCAATGAAGTCTGGTTCTCCTGGTGCACAAGTAGGCATGAACATGGAGAATATGGCGGCTCAGATGCAAAAATACTTCATGGGGTTAAGTAAAGCATTTGGAGTACCTCCTACCGAAGTTCACTCGTTTTTAGCTCCACGTTCGGAGGAAGGATTGGCAGTTATTTTTCAAGCGCATGTGGAAGCAAGAGCAGCTATTCGGCAGATTAGTCCGCAAACCAAAGTAGGAGTTACCTTGTCACTCTACGACATCCAAAGTGTTCCTGGCGGTGAAGAAAATGCGAGACATGCATGGCAAGAGGAATTTGTTCAATTTGTTCCATACCTGCATGAGGATGACTTCTTTGGGTTACAAAACTATACGCGCGCTGTATATGGACCAGATGGCCTTCTCCCCGTGCCTGATGATGCAGAGACGACACAAATGGGGAACGAATTTTACCCGGAGGCACTTGGGGCAGTTGTCCGTTATGTTAGCGAACATTTGAAAATGCCGATTATGATTACTGAAAATGGGATAGCAACGGATGATGATACCCGGCGTATTGCTTTTATTAATCAGGCCCTGAAAGGTGTTCAAGATTGTATTACGGACGGATTCCAAGTTTTGGGCTATATGCATTGGTCCTTGATGGATAATTTTGAGTGGCAGCTTGGGTTCTCCAAGACTTTCGGATTAATTGAAGTGGACCGTAACACGCAGGAGCGTACCACTAAGCCAAGTGGTATCCATCTTGGGAAAATTGCTAAAGAAAACGCGATCTAAAGAGAGGAGGAAGGGGATATGGGAATGAAACTACAAAATAAAGTAGCGATAGTAACAGGAGCCGCTTCAGGTGTTGGCAAAGCGATTGCAGAACTGTATGCGGAGGAAGGCGCCAAGGTCGTGGTAGCGGATATGAATGAAGAAGCCACCTTAGCAGTTGTTAACGCGATTAACCAAAATGGCGGTACAGCTATAGGCGTTGTCGCTAATGTCATGAAGGAAGAAGACATCCAGGCTATGGTGGAAAGGGCTGCCGAAGCATTTGGAAGAGTCGACATCCTCGTTAACAATGCAGGAATCATGGATGGCTTCAGATTAATCGAAACAATCGAAGACGATTTGTGGGACAGGGTAATAGGCATTAATTTGACAGGTCCAATGCGTGCCATTCGCAAAGCACTTCCGTTCATGTTGCAGCGAGGAGAGGGCGTCATTATCAATATTGCGTCCGCCGCTGGAATAACTGGGGGCAAAGGTGGAGTTGCCTATACGTCTTCCAAGCACGGTCTAGTGGGGCTTACCAAAAATGTTGGTTATATGTACGCGAAATCCGGCATTCGCTGTAACGCTATTGCACCAGGTGGTGTTCTAACCAGTATCATGAATTCGATGGGCAATATGGATATGGCAGCTTTACAGGAGTTCCAAAATGGAGCGGGTACTCAACGGCGCGAACCTGTAGATCCAAGTGAAATTGCTTCTGTTGCTCTTTTCCTTGCATCAGAGGATTCAAAGTTTGTGAATGCGACTGTCATCACGGCTGATGGTGGTTGGACGTCGTATTAAACAAATGATTGGCTGAACGGGCTTTTCCCGATCAGTCTTTTTTTTCGAGGAAACGAAAGTCGTTAAAACGTTACTATGTGGTCGTTAGATTGTTAGATGGACGAGATCGTATCCCTTAAAATCAAGGTAAGACATTAGAGAAATAATAAACAGAAAGGAAGGGTTTCTAAGATGGAAAAAGCATCAGCAACTGTACTACGGGCGGGTATCCCGTACAAGAAAAAAGAAAACCGTTTCCGTAAATACCTGCCACTTCTAATTATGATGGCCCCTGGACTTCTGTACCTATTGTTCAATAATTATATCCCGATGCTCGGGATCGTCATTGCTTTCAAAAAAATAAATTTTGCTAAGGGAATTTTAGAGAGTGACTGGATTGGATTTAAAAACTTTGAATATCTCTTTAAGACATCGGACGCTTATATTATTACCCGAAACACCATTCTTTACAATTTATTGTTTATAGTTGTTGGAACCTTTTTGTCTTTAGCCTGTGCAATCTTGTTGAATGAGATTAAAAACAAAGTATTGCTTAAGTTTTATCAAAGTGTGATCACTCTGCCGCATCTGATTTCCATGGTCATCGTCAGCTATTTGGTATATGCCCTCTTAAGTGCAGATACGGGATTCATGAATCACACCGTACTTCCGTGGTTCGGAATAAAGGATGGCATTTCTTGGTACACCGAGGAAAAGTATTGGCCTTGGATTTTAACGTTGGTTCACTTCTGGAAAAGTGTTGGCTATTCGAGCATAGTTTTCTTTGCAGCATTGATGGGAATTGATGAAGAGTATTATGAAGCTGCTAGGCTCGACGGTGCAAGCCGATTGCAGCAGATTCGACATATTACCTTGCCGATTCTAACACCAGTTATTATCATGTTGACACTGCTCAGTATCGGAAGAATTTTTTACTCTGATTTCGGTTTATTTTATCAGGTTCCAATGAATTCTGGTGCATTATTTAATACAACAGCCACAATCGATACGTATGTATTTAAAGGATTAACGGGCAATGGGGATATTGGCTTGTCCACAGCCGCAGGAGTGTATCAATCTCTCGTTGGATTTTTACTTGTTATGCTTGCAAACTATATGGTGCGACTATACAGCAAAGATAGCGCATTGTTCTAAGCGAATGCTTCCGAGGCGAGTTTTCTGCTCGTCAAGATGCATAATCAGGAAGTAACGCAGAAAACTTAAAGGAGGTAGACACCCATGAAAAAAGAGAACAGAGGCTTGACATGGTTCAGCCATATCGCGATGTTTTTGTTCACCGTCATTTGTATTCTCCCGTTCATACTGCTCATTTCCGCTTCATTAACGGATCAGAATGATATTATCGCATATGGTTATTCGTTCATCCCTCATACGTTTAGTGCCGCTGCGTATGTGTATTTATACGAAAGAGGGGGAGAGATCGCTCGGGCTTACGGCGTGACAGTCTTCGTTACGGTAGTCGGAACTGTTTTAGGGGTAACCATGACGGCTCTTTTGGCTTATCCGTTATCCAGAAGTGTTACGCCATATCGCAATTTGATTATGTTTATCGTCTTCTTTACCATGTTGTTTCATGGAGGACTGGTTCCCTCCTACTTGGTTTATACACAGATCTTTCATATTAAAAATACAATCTGGGCATTAATTGTACCGGGGCTTCTGATGAACGGATTTTACGTGATGTTGATGAGAACCTTCTTCCAGACGACGATTCCTAGTGCTTTGATCGAATCCGCACAAATAGACGGAGCAGGCGAGTATAGGACCTTATGGTCCATCGTGCTTCCGCTTTCGGGCCCCATATTGGCAACGATTGGACTCTTCGAGTGTATCATGTACTGGAATGATTGGCAGCTAGGTATGATCTACATTACCAATCCTAATCTGTACAGTGTACAAAATCTGCTGAATCGAATCATGCAGGATATCCAATTCATAAGCACGAATATGACGAATAATGCAAGTGATGCTATGCAACAAATGCCTACAGATGCTGTGAAAATGGCCATTGCCGTCATTGGGGTCCTCCCGATCTTGGTGGCGTATCCATTTTTCCAAAAATACTTTATCAAAGGAATTATGATTGGTGCTGTAAAAGGATAAAGTACCGGTTGGATTCTACTATATGCGATGGCGCCACAACTGACTTAATATGGTTGTGGCGTTGCCAGTTCTTATAAGAGTATGATAGATCTGGAATTTAAATTTGAGTAACAAAAGGAGCCGAAACGACATGAATACACCCGCATGGTACTGGAGACGAGCCTCTTTGAGAGTTAAGTTAATCGTCAGCGTGTTCATAATGACGATGCCGTTGGTGGGGATGCTCTTATACAACAACTACTATGCTATTCATGTCGTAAGGGGTCAGGTTGCGGATTCTTATAAGAATACGTTGAACCTGTATACGGATCAGAGTGATTCTCAATTAGACGATATCGATTTGTATATGCGTACGGTTGCTGGTACAGGATATGATTTGTTATCTCTGAGCCAAGAGGCAGCGGATGGAGAATATTACAGTGCTAAAATATATTTGTTTAACAAGTTAAGTAAGGATATCAACTTATACGATTCGATTAGCTCATTTTTTGCCTATACGGATCATCGGCAAGATTTCTTAAATGTTTCTAAGAAGAATGCTTCAGCCATTAAGGAAAATGACATTATTGAAAAATATCTAATTGCATATATTCATTCTGAGTTATTTTCAAAGGGGGGGACCTCTAAAGTTTGGAAATATGTGCAAATTAACCAAGTTAATTACCTTGTTGATATTGTGCGTGCTGGGGACACCTACCTAGGCGCTTTGATTAATACGGAGGAATTGGTAAACCCCCTTCGTTCGCTTCAAATTGGTGAAGAGGGAGAGGTTTTATTAGCCAATACACAAGGTGAACCTATTTCCAATTCAAAACTAGTAAGTGAATATGGGATTGAACTTCAACAGAAAGTAAACGAATATTATATTTCAGGTACGAAAAAGAAATTTCTTGTAGTTGGCGCTCTGTCTAATCGAGGAGATTTCAGTTTAAATGTATTGATACCCGATCATTATATATTAGCCAAGCTTCCTTATCTGCAGTCCATTGTTTGGTTTATCACGATCGCTGCATTTCTCTTTATCCCTATAGGACTGTATGCTATGAGGCAATCTGTTCTAGTGCCACTTTATCGATTACTGCGCACAATGAAGAAAGTTCGAGAAGGAGATTGGAGCAGTAGGGTAGAGCTTAGCAATACTTCAGGAGAATTTCAGCTGATGGGCGGGGCGTTTAATGCCATGATGTCCGAGGTTGAACGGCTCCGAATTAACGTCTATGAGGAGCAGTTGAATAAGCAAAAGGAGGAATTACAGCGACTGCAGCTGCAAGTTAATCCACATTTCTTCTTGAATACACTTAATATCATTTATAATCTGGCCAAGATTAAGAATTATGATCTGATCTTA
Organism: Paenibacillus sp. LjRoot56; assembly: GCF_964253335.1. Lineage (NCBI taxonomy): Bacteria > Bacillati > Bacillota > Bacilli > Caryophanales > Paenibacillaceae > Paenibacillus > Paenibacillus sp. LjRoot56. The sequence goes on along the minus strand of NZ_CAXURV020000003.1, from coordinate 1,331,406 downwards.
GATATGACGATGTCTCTAATCGAATATTTCCGATTTATGTTCCGGAGCAATACGTCTTTCGTACCGCTTAAAGATGAGCTTGAACATACGCGTAATTATTTAAAGATCCAGAACTTACGTTTTCCAGAAAAATTGAAGTGGACGATCCACTCACCGGATTACTTATTAGACGTCCCGATCCCTCCACTCGTCATTCAATCCTTTGTCGAGAATTCAATTAAGCATGCCGTTACGTTGGATGAGCCGCTCATTATTGAGGTTCAGATTGAATTTCTGATTGAAGAGCATGGCTCCAGAATGAAAATAAGCATAAAAGATACAGGACCAGGATTTAAGAACGACATACTTGAAAAACTACAGGCAGGCAGAAGTGTGGAAAATGAACGGGGTGAGCATACTGGGATTTGGAATGTGGAACGGCGATTACGACTCTTGTACGGTGAAGTTGCATCTATCGTATATGATAACGGTCAAGATACCTTTGGAGCAAGAGTAGAGATGATTATCCCTACAAACCCAGGATTGGAGGAAACCAGATGAATGTTCATCTGCTCATTGTAGACGACGAGGTTCTGGCCATTGAAGGGGTCAAATCTGACCTTGATCTGAATAAATTAGGCATCAGCAGACTGCACACAGCTATTAATGTCAGACAAGCCAAAGAAATATTTGTAAGGGAAAGAATCGATATCTTGTTGTGTGATATCGAAATGCCCCAAGGAAGCGGGTTTGATTTGCTAACTTGGGTGAGAGAGCATCATCCGAATACAGCAACGATCTTCTTCACAAGTCATGCTGATTTTAAATATGCGAAAGAAGCACTTCAGCTTGGTAGTGTTGATTATTTACTTAAGCCTGTCCGTGTAACTGATTTGGAAAATGCCATACGAAAGGCACAGGACATCATAAATCGAAACAGTGAGTTCAATAGAAACAGTCAATCCCACCAACTATGGCTCAAGCATCATTCTTTTATTATTGAAAGGTTTTGGGTGGACTTAATCAACCATTCAATACCTAGTCAACCCACCGCGATAAGAGGTCAAGTGGAATTGCATCACATTCCAATAACGGAAGAATCGGTCTTTCTCCCTATTCTCATTTCGGTCCAAAAGTGGAGAAAAGAGTTAAATCGTAGAGACGAGAAGATTCTGGAGTATGCCCTTAAAAATTCAGCCGAAGAAATGATCATTGGTGATGGTTCAAATGGCATATGTTTTCACTTGGATCGAGGAATGCTCTTGTTGATCATGGTCGCAAATAGGGGAACGAATTGGGGATACGAACATCTATTCCGAGTTTGTGAACAATATATCGATTCGTGTAACGATTATTTTTACTGTGATCTCTCTTGTTATTTTGGAAACGCCGTAGAATCTTATGAAATGGCCGAAATGGTAGCCGAATTAAGGAGACAAGACCGTAATAATGTTGCCTTCGTGAACCAAGTCTATCTTCAGCACGATAACGACACCTCTAAACCTCATGCAAAGCTGCCAGCACTCAGCGCAGTAGCTTCGCTAATGAAAACAGCGACAAAGGATGCAGTCGTTCATGAAGTGGAAACGATTTTGGACAGTCTTGTCAAAAAACAAGGAATGAATGCTGATATTTTACACCAATTCAATCAAAATTTTACCCAAGTCGTATACTCCTTTCTGAACTTGAAAGGGATTGAAGCCAATCAATTATTTGGCGATGAAGAATCAAGACATATCTCGGAATCGGCGGGGCGGTCCATCATGGATATGCTCATCTGGGCTCGTCATGCTGTTAACAAAGCTATGATCCATGCAGAAGCGATCAAAGAGACAGAGAAAATAGTCCAGATCGTTAAAACATTTATCTCGCATAACCTGGATCAAGATATGACACGTGAAATGATCGCAGACCAAGTCTTTCTACATCCCGATTATTTAACGAGAATTTTTAAAAAAGAGACGGGGTACGTTTTGTCGGATTATATTGTGATTGAAAAAGTCAAAGTGGCTAAAGAGTTATTGTCACATACAGATCGCCCTGTAAGCTCAATTGCATCGACGCTAGGATACACGAATTTTTCCTATTTTACAAAACTATTTAAAAAACACGTTGGCTTAGGACCAATGGAATATCGAAGTCAAAATAACAAAGATCAATAAGTCGTGAAAACGCTATTATGATGTCGGTAGAGTGTTAGTCGCCCACTTCATTGAAGGATATGATGAAGGTGTAAATGATTGATACTTTGGGGGGGATACGAGATGAAAAAGAAATTAAAGTTGGCGACATTGTCGCTTGTCACAGTTATGTTAACGGGAGTCATTGCTGGATGTTCATCTTCGAAAACGGATGGAAATAGTGGTGCAACAGCAACTCCGGCTTCTAGTACAAGTAATGCAACCAAAGAGCCTTATGAGATCGCAATTGCGATGCCGGCATTCGGAGCAGTTCCGAAGGATACGCAAGCCGTGCAAGATGAAATAAACAAAATCACAAAGGCCAAAATTAACGCAACAGTCAAAATCATACCTATTAGTATCGGGGCCTGGGCTCAACAAAAGAATTTAATGACTTCTGGCCGTGAGAAACTGGATTTGTCATTTGAATTTGGTGCTGGGTACAGCTCGAGCGTAGCAACTGGAAATTTTGTTGCAATCGACAATCTGTTAGATAAGTATGGCGACGGAATTAAAAAACAGATCGATCCTGCCTTTTTGTCTAGTGTTAAAATTGATGGGAAGACCTATGGTGTGCCTGTTTATAAGGATTACACGACAGGGGTTCCTGGGGTATTAATGCGGAAGGATTTAGTTGATAAGTACAAAATTAATATAGCATCCATCAAGACGATTGATGATTTGGATCAAGTGTATAAGACGATTAAAGAAAATGAGCCCAATATCGCTCCACTTGGAGCCGGGTTATCCATGCCGTCGGATGTTTATGTTTGGTATGATAAGCTGGGAGATCGCTTAGGTGTGTTGCCTGGGTATGACAATGGTTTAAAAGTGGTGAATTTGTTCGAAACCAAGGAGTATGAAAACTATTTGAACAAAGTCCATAGTTGGGCTAAAGCGGGATATATCAACAAGGATGCTGCTACAACGCAAGCTAACGCCTCTGATTTGTTGAAGGCTGACAAGGCTTTTTCTTATTTCATCGGACTTAGACCGGGTAACTTAGAATCGGAAATCCGAGCGAACGGCAAAGAACTCGTGTATGCGCCCTTGATGTCTACTATTTATTCGACTACGTCCAATACGCAAGGGGGTTTGTGGACGATATCTGTAAATTCTACTAATCCTGAACGCGTCATGATGCTTATGAATCTGATGTACACGGATAAGGATCTTGCTAATTTATTTATCTATGGCATTGAAGGAAAGCACTATGTGAAGGCGTCGGAGAATTCAATCGATTACCCTGCAGGTATTGATTCTAAGACAGTTGGATATTCAATTCAAAGTTGGATTTACGCTAATCCATCTATCGCTTATCTAATGAAGTCAGACTTACAGGACATGTGGAAATTGACTGCAGAAGCTAATCAAAAAGCGATTAAATCAAAAGCACTTGGATTCACATTCAATTCGGAGCCTGTCAAAAATGAAGTTATTGCGCTCAAAAATGTAACAGATCAGTATGCAAAAGGTTTGGAGTCGGGAACACTCGACCCGGCCGATAAATTGCCTGACTTCAGAGCTAAACTGAAAGCCGCGGGTATTGATAAGGTTATTGCAGAGAAACAAAAGCAGCTTGATGCTTGGGCGGTTGCAAACAAAAAATAGGTGCGTTAAGACCAGGTTTCCATTTTAATGGGCCTGGTTTTTTAATTGCCACTTTAGGCTAAAAAGGAAGTCGGTAAAACGTTATGGATATGTCGTGAGAGTGTTAGTGAGTTACTTTGATTGACATTAAGATGTTAATAGAGCTCTTTGTTTTTGCAGGTGAGATTGATTTTACAATTGGGTAGATAAAGAGAGGGCGATCAAAATGACGGAATCAACGATTCAATATTCAAACCCAGTAATCCCCGGCTTTCATCCTGACCCAAGTGTTTGTCGGGTAGGTGCAGATTTTTATCTGGTTACAAGTTCCTTTGAATATTTTCCGGGAGTACCGATTTTTCATAGCCGAGATCTCGTTCATTGGAAGCAGATTGGACATTGCCTCACCCGCCAAAGCCAGTTGGATCTGGAAGGGTGCAGAAGCTCAATGGGTATCTATGCGCCAACTATTCGCTTTCATAACGGCCGTTTCTATATGATTACAACGAATGTTAAAATGTTTCGCAATTTCTACGTATGGGCTGAAAGTCCTGAAGGCCCATGGTCTGAACCGATATGGCCTGACTGGCCAAGCGTGGATCCGTCCCTATTTTTTGATGAAGATGGGCGTGTTTACATTACAGGAACCGGTGGGTTCTTCGGTGACGAGCCGAAGGGGATTTATCAAGCAGAAATCGACCTAGAGTCAGGTATGTTGTTATCGGAACGACGTCTCATCTGGCAAGGAACAGGCGGTAAATCAGCAGAGGGTCCTCACCTGTATAGGATTAATGGGAAGTACTTTTTGATGATTGCAGAGGGAGGAACTGAGTATGGTCATATGACTACGATCGCTAGGAGCGATTCGCCATACGGGCCATTTGAGAGCAATCCTAACAATCCGATCTTGACCCACCGGAGTACGGGGAATTCCATCCAAGCAACAGGCCATGCGGATCTCGTTCAATTGGAGGATGGAAACTGGTGGGCCGTTTTCCTAGGGATTCGTCCCGTATCCGTTCCGTTTAGCGGGAGACACCATCATTTGGGACGTGAGACCTTTCTTGCTCCAGTTACCTGGTCCGCAGAGGGATGGCCGGTTATCGGGGATGGTGGCAAGATTGCTGAAAAAATGGATGCAGGGACACTTCCACTTGTAGTCGATGAGACTCGGGCGACTGACATTGATGATTTTAATTCCAACCGGCTGCAGCTGGAGTGGAATTTCTTAAGAAATCCGCTGGATGAGGACTGGTCTCTGGAAGAAAGACCGGGTTATTTGACGCTTCACGGCTCAGCATTGACCTTAAATGATATCGGTTCTCCGGCGTTTGTCGGACGGAGACAGCAGCATTTTCGATGCAGCGTTTCTACGCTAATGTCATTTGATCCTTTACACGAAGGTGAAGAAGCTGGGCTTACGGTTTATATGAATGAGCGGTTCCATTATGAAATAGCACTTACCTGTGGGGTTGAAGGACGTCGCCAAGTAATCTTTCGCAGGCGAATTGGTTCACTATGGAAAATGGAGCTGGTAGAAGAGTTTGAAGGCTCGGACATTATCCTCGGTTTGGATGCAGAACCATTCCAATACTCTTTTTTCTACTCATTACCGAATGGAGAACGTAAGGCTTTCGGTTCAGGGGAGTGCTCGCTTGTCTCCACCGAGGTAGCTGGCGGCTTTACAGGTGTGTTTTTCGGATTGTATGCGACGGGGAATGGCAAATCAGCCAAAACTCCGGCCTCGTTCGATTGGTTTCAATATATTAAATCGTGATTGGGGAGGTTACCAAAATGTTGAAAGCAGTATCATTACGAACGGAATATTTGGAAAATCCCTTGGGGTTGGATACGAAAAAGCCGCGTCTGAGCTGGAAACTCCATTGTGACGGCCGGAACACCATACAAACCGCTTATCAAGTTCAAGCTTCGGCGACCGAGAGCTTCACTAGTCTGATTTGGGACAGCGGAAAGGTTGAGACGGATCAGTCACAGGTTGTTGTGTATGAGGGTCCAGAATTAAAATCGCTTGAACGGATCTATTGGAGAGTTAAAGTTTGGAGTAATCAGGAAGAGGAGTCAACGTTCAGCGATCCTGTTTTCTTTGAAACTGGATTGCTGAACGCTTCGGATTGGAAGGCTCGATGGATTGAACCGGAGAAAGAAATAGATATTCACGCCTATAAGCCGGCTCCATATATCCGGAAGGAATTCAGGGTGAAAAAGGGGCTCAAATCGGCTAGAGCTTGCCTGACATCGAAAGGATTGTATAGCTTTTATCTGAACGGAATCGAGGGTACGGATCATCTGTTCACGCCAGGGTTCACTTCTTATTACAAACGCCTGCAATACCAAGTTTACGATGTAACGCCATTTTTGCAAGAAGGCGCAAATGCGCTAGGTGTCATTCTCGGGGACGGTTGGTGGAGAGGGGCTACGGGTGGAGCAAGTTTAAAGAACAATTTTGGCTATAAAGTAGCATTTCTGGGGCAATTAGTGTTGGACTACGAAGATGGAAGCCGCGAGATCATCGGCAGTGACGGCTCTTTTAAGACTTCCCATGGTCCTTTGTTGAAATCGGATATGAAAGCGGGAGATCTTTATGATGCCAGAATTAATATAAAGGGTTGGAATCAACCATCCTATGACGATTCTTCTTGGGAAGAAGTGACGGTCACGGAGGATGGTTACGACAACTTGATAAGTTCTCGAAGCGTACCGGTAAAACAGAAGGAAAGATTTACACCGAAAGTAATGCGGACACCGAATGGAGAGACGATTCTCGATTTTGGCCAAAATATCGCAGGTTGGGTAGAAATGCAGGCTCAAGGCGATGCAGGAACTGAGATTGTTCTAGTCCATGGGGAAGCCTTAGATAAGCATGGAAATTTCACCTTACAAAATCTCTCAGATCATGGAACTTTGGAGGATTTCCAAGAGGTTCGTTACATTACGGCTGGACAGGGTGTAGAGAGCTATCGTCCACGTTTTTCGATCTTTGGATTCCGTTATGTTCTCGTTAAGAATTATCCGGGAGAAATAACGCCTGAGAGTTTTACAGCAGTGGCCGTGTATTCCGATTTAGACGAAACGGGAGATTTCACTTGTTCGAATCCGCTCATTACGAAGTTAGTATCTAACTCTAAATGGAGCCAGAAGGGCAACTTTATGGAGGTGCCTACCGATTGCCCAACCCGGGAAAGAGCGGGATGGACAGGGGATGCCCAAGTATTCAGTAGAACGGCCTCTGACTTCATGAACGTGTATCCATTCTTTGAAAAGTGGATGGCCGACGTTGCAGCGGAACAATTTGCTGACGGTTCGGTCGGCAGCACAGTGCCAACTGTTATCGGGCATCACAGCGTGGAGGCATGGAAAAGATTCGCAGAACAAAATAAAAACCCAATGGTGGCCATGCGCAGGCCCAAACCTGGTACAGCCAGTATTCTTGACGGTTCTGCAGGTTGGGGCGATGCGGCTGTTATCATTCCCTGGACGATGTACCTTTGTTATGGAGACAAGGCTATTGTAGAAAAGCAGTTTGATTCAGCAAAGGCATGGGTCGATTACATGGCTACTAGCGCGAAAAATGCGAATGAGCTATATCAAAATACGCCTGCTTATCAAAATTATACAGATGGAGAACGTGATGCTGATTACATCTGGGATACAAGATTTCATTGGGGAGAGTGGCTTGAAACGGATACGGAGTTCAGTGATCTCATGGCCGTTTTGAGCAAAACCAAAGGAAACCATCCGGATGTATCAACCGCCTACTTTGCCTATTCCACCCGTTTGCTGGCAGAAATGGCAGCTGTGCTAGGCAAGACAGAGGAAGAAGCCAAATACCGAGCACTTTATGAGAAAATTAAACGCGTATATAATCAGTATTTTATTAAAGATGACGGCTCTATATTGGAAGGCAGGCAGGCACCTAATGTTCGTACGCTTGCATTTGACTTGGCGTATGCAGATAAAAAACAAGCCGTTGCGGACAGACTGGCGCAGTTGGTCGTCGAACAGAACTACCACTTGAACACAGGTTTCCTTTCAACTCCTTTCATTCTTCAAGTGCTGGCGGATTACGGACATACTGATATCGCTTTCCGATTATTAGAGCAGGATACATGTCCTTCGTGGTTGTATGCCGTCAGTAACGGTGCGACAACGATTTGGGAGAGTTGGAAAGGCATTAAGCCAGATGGAGAATTGTCAGGGTCACTCAATCACTATTCGTATGGGGCCGTATGTGATTTTCTCTTTTCGGGCATAGCCGGAATACGTCCTGTTTGGGAGAAACCAGGTTACAAGCATGTCATATTGAAACCAAGGGTTGGAGGAACGCTGACGCAAGCATCCGCTACGTATGAGTCCCTCTATGGAACCATTGCATCTAGCTGGGAAAAAACGAATGAGGCTGTAAACTATCGTTTTGAGGTACCGGCGAATACGACAGCGACGATCATGCTTCCTGGGAATCAAGACGATCTTAAGCAAGTATTCATCGAATTCCCAGATGCCCGATATGAAGATGGCCGAATTGTATGTACGGTAGGGAGCGGCGAATATCAATTTACAATTTTGCTAGGGAGAGTGGCTGCACAATGAGAAGAAATATAGAGATCAACGAGACTTGGAGATTTATTCGTCAGGACGAAGAACAAGCTGCAAGTGAATTGTACAAGGATGATCATTGGCATACTGTGAATATTCCTCATACATGGAACGCGATCGATGGAGCCAACGGCTACGAGTATTATCAAGGCGCGTGTTGGTACAGGAAATCTTTTGTGGTTGAGCCGACTTACGAGGGAAGTAAACTATTTATCGAATTCAATGGTTCCAACAGTATAACGGATGTCTATGTAAATGGTCAGCACCTTGGACAACATAAAGGTGGGTACTCCACATTCAGGTTTGATATGACAGACGTTGTTAAACATGGCGATACCAATGTACTTGCCGTAAAAGTAGACAATACCGTTGTGGATGACGTTTATCCTCAGAAAGCAGACTTTACCTTCTACGGTGGGATTTACCGCGATGTGAAGATGGTGGTTACGAATCCTGTTCATTTCGATTTGATGGACCATGGTTCACAGGGTATTTATATTGTTCAAGAAGAGGTATCCAAGGAAAGAGCCCTACTAAGCATTAGAGCAAATCTTGTAAATGACGGTAATGAAGAGAAAAAAGTTCGATTGTGGGCAGACATTTTCGATGCTAATCATCATGTTATAACGTATGCCTCTAAGGAAGTTATACTGGCTGCAGGAGAAACTCGAACGGAAGAAATGCCTTGTGTTATTGATCATCCAACACTTTGGCATGGTAGAAGAAATCCCTATATGTACAGTGCTAATCTATCGCTGACTAGTTTTAATGACACAATCGATGAAGTATCGATTCCTTTTGGTGTCAGATACTTTCATGTTGATCCTGAAAAGGGCTTCTTCTTAAACGGCGAGCATCTGCCTTTGCATGGTGTATCCAGACACCAAGACAGGAAGGATATGGGCTGGGCTATTACGGAACAAGAACAAATCGAAGATATGGCCTACATTCGGGAAATTGGAGCCTCTTCCATTCGATTAGCTCATTACCAGCACAGCCAATATTTTTATGATTTGTGCGATAAAGAAGGTATGGTGGTTTGGGCTGAAATTCCCTTCATTTCAGTTATGTCGCAGAACGAATTAGAAGGGATCAATGCAAAGCAGCAGATGGTCGAATTGATCAGGCAGAATTACAATCATCCTTCTATCGTATTCTGGGGGATACAGAACGAAATTCAAATCGGCGGTGAACGACCAGAGGTCAGAAGACTTGTTAAAGAGTTACATGACTTAACGAAGAAAGAAGACCCGACTCGCCTTACGACAATGGCTAATGTTTTATTTGTCAGTGAGGAAGATGAATATAATCGTATGACGGATGTGATCGGTTACAACAAATATTATGGTTGGTATCATGGAAACGCGGGGGATTTTGCGCCTTGGCTTGATAAGTTTCACCGCATTAACCCCGATGTGCCGCTTTGTATATCCGAATACGGGGCAGAAGGTATTGTCCAATACCATAGTGCTGATCCCAAGGTAAAAGACTACACGGAAGAATATCATGCATTGTTCCACGAAACGGTTTGGAAGACTTTCGAGCAGAGACCTTATCTTTGGGCGACTTATGTATGGAACATGTTTGATTTCGGAGCGAACATCCGAGATGAAGGTGGCGTTCAAGGTAGAAACAACAAAGGGCTTGTCTCCTATGACAGAAAGATCAAAAAGGATGCCTTTTATATGTATAAAGCGCATTGGTCCGAGGAAAAATTTGTTCATATCACGAGTAAGCGCCATGTGGATCGAGCAGAGAGCAACATGACAGTTAAAGTGTACTCAAACTGCAACAACGTAGTGCTATATGTCAATGGAACTGAATTTCAATCTAAAATCAGCGAGGATAAGGTTTTCATTTTCGAGAATGTATCCTTAGTTAAAGGGTTGAATGACATACGTGCAGTGGCCACCGAAGATAACGCGCAGTACGTTGATATCGCCAAATTTAGCAAAGTGGAAGAACCCAATCCAAGTTATGAAGCTCCCGTAGAGGAAAAAGGCGGCGAAGTTACGAACTGGTTCCAAATGCCTGATCTGGATGGAGAGATCGAGGAATTACAGTTCACGGACGATGTTTATTCTACGCGTTGCACGTTTAAAGAGCTTTTCGAGAATAAAGATGCGGCTGTGGTCTTAAATAAATATTTAGGAGAAAGTTTTAGGGAGAGACCAACGTATAGTATGACGCAAGGATTTAAGATTGATACCTTGGCTGAAATGGCGCCAGAGCACTTCACTGACAAGCTATTATATGCACTAAATAGAGAGCTTACGAAAATTAACAAGAACAAGTAATGTTCATTAAAAAGTATCGAAAAAAGCCGGCGATTCCGGCTTTTTTTCGCATTTTCACCTAAAGCAAGTACAATGTTGGGCTTGAGTCCTCACAATGATATACTATTTAAATAGTTGCAAATTGAAAGGGGCAAGAAAGATGGCAGTACAATCAAGAATAATGCGGATGATCGTATTGTTAACCGTAGGCGCATTGCTTGCCCTAACAGTAACAGGATGTTCAAGTGTTGGTTCAGGTGGAAATGACACCGCAACTGGAAGTGCTTCAGGGAGTGAACAGAAAAAGGAAGCTAAGGCAGTGTACATTCTCATGTTCAGCGATTACGGGAGAATGCCTGGGCCAAACGATAAGCAGATGAAATACGTTACAGAGCAAACAGGTATTGCAGTTAACACATCAACGCTTCCTTGGAATGGCGGCACGGACTTTACAAAGGGTTTAAATGTGAAGATTGCAGCTAACGAACTACCAGATCTGTTCTTACCTCACGGGGTTGAAGATACGCTACTCAAGCAAGGTGCTTTACTTGCCCTGGATGATTTGCTGCCACAGTATGCACCTACCTTATGGAAGGCAATTCCTCAAGATGTGTGGGAAAGTGTCCGAGCCAACTCTCCGGATGGAAAAATTTATTTTATTCCGAGAGTTAATTTGTATCCAAGATATAGTTCATTGATTCGCAAAGATTGGTTAGACAAGGTAAATATGAAGATACCGACAACAAAGGATGAATATGTTGCTGTCCTTAAGGCATTTCGTGATCAAGATCCCAACGGCAACGGTATAAAGGACGAGATTCCTACCAGCGGACGAGAAGCGGGGCGATGGATGGATGACATATTCTTGATGTACGGTGTCGCTATGGTAGAAGGGTACCCGGTTTGGGATCTGTATAACAATGAACTTACGTACTCTGCTGTCACTCCCAATATGAAAGCAGCTCTTACATTTGCAAGAGAACTTTATAAAGACAAATTGCTGGATAATGAAACATTTTTGAATAAAGAATTGACATGGAAAGCTAAGATTCAGCAGGATAAAGTTGGCGTTTGGTATCATGTTCCGTATGGAATTAAGCAAAACTTTTTTGAGAATTTGCCTAAAATAAATCCGAATGCCTATATTGTCGGAATGCCGGTCCCTAAGGTAGAAGGGTTTGATGGTTTTACTCCGAGACCGCTTATCAATAATATGGAGTGGGCCATTCCCAAATCATCCAAGAACGCAATAGAAGCTTTGAAGCTCCTTGAATTTTATGCGAAGCCCGAGAATCGTAATTTTGCGTCTTTTGGAATTGAAGGCGAACATTATGAAATGAAGGATGGCAAAAAAAAGCGACTGCCTATCGGTTCGGATCAAACTTATCTGATCGATTTATTTCCAGTTATAACAACGGAGCAGATGGCACTGACCCTTCAGGATCAGTATGAACCGAAGGTTGCCCAGATGATGATAGATGCCATGATGGTAGGTGGAAGAGACGGTAAACGGATTGCCGGCGATGGAATACCTGTATCGATCTATGATGGCTTCCCGGACATTAAATCGAACAAGCTGTATCAAGAATACATGTCTAAAATTATTATTGGTGATTGGCCGATTGATAAATTTGATGAATTTATTCAAAGATGGAAAAGCAGTGGCGGAGACGAAGTCACGAATCGGGCGCGCGAGTGGTATGCAAAGAAGAAATAATGAGGGAAAACGGCAGGGGAAAGCATGAATGTATACAAGTACAAAGTGAAACTGATTTTCTCGAATATCAAAACAAGATTAATCCTTATACTGACACTGGTTATTTGCCTTGCTATTGCATTGGTTGGTACTGTCATGTACAGCCTCGCCAGACATTCACTGCTAGAGGAGATTAAAGTTCCGCACCAGCAGATGGTGACCTTCGTCAGGGATGATGTTGACAGGAAAATGAACGATATTATGACAACGTCTATTTATGCAGTTCTCGATCCACTGACGATCGATTTCTTGCGTTATGACAATCATAAAAGTATGGATACCATACTTGGAGTTGTGTCCATGTTGGATACATTAACTCAAAATAGTTCAATCATAGATAGTATCTATATTTATGATGAGAAAAATCGTCATGTTGTTGGCAGTTCTCCCTTCGGGTTTAATTCCAGTATTGAGACTTTTGGTGACAAAGGCTGGTTGTCTCAATTGTCTTTAGCTGAACAGGACGCAAACAATGTGACTTTCGCTAAAAGGATGAAAGACCAAGGCGAAATGATAAGTTTCATTAAACGGATATACGAGGGTAACCAAATATCCGGATACCTGATCATAAACTTGAAATCCTCCAAACTATTTTCCCAGATCATTCCGGAAGGTTCATCTAACAATGAAGCAGTTCGAATCATTCAAGACGCAAAGGGAGAAACGTTATTCTCAATTGGTGAAAATAAGAAAGAGCAGGTGAACCCCAACAAATACTTTATTACTCGCCTGACTTCAACTTCAACGCAATGGAATTACGTGTATGCAGTTCCTCAAAAACAAATTTTCGGCAAATTGTATTGGATTCGGACCATGACTTTCGTAGTGTCCGCGGTTACCATGTTAATCGGAATGCTGATTATCTTCCAAGTTAACCGCATTACGTTCAGACCTATTGAACGATTGATTAAAACGGTTCAGAGCCATCGGAATGAGGCGTTAGAAGTTGACTTCACTCAATTGGAGTCCTATGTCGGCAGACTGCTCACGCAACTAACTTTTTTGCATGGCAGTAACAAAGAACTAAAAGCCAAATTTATTCAAGATATGGTTTACGGAAGACTACGTCGTAAGGAATTTGATCGGAAATGGCGGCTGCTTTACTCAGAATGGCGTCCTGACTTACCTGTTTATGCGGTTATTGTTTCGGTGGATGCCTATTACAATTGGTTGAATGGGTACAAGCAAGATGATCAGTTATTACTTAAGTTTGCAGTAGGTAATATTTTCGAGGAAATTCTGGGAGAGAGTTTTAGGGTGCAGTTTGAGGATTTAACCCAGGATCGCAGTGCCCTCATTGTACAACCCTTGTCTTCTGATATGGATTTGCAAATGCTCTATAATAAACTTTCAAATGGGATTGAAATCGCAGAAAAACTATTGAAAATTTCATTATCAGTAGGTGTTGCCGAATCGCTATATCCGATTAGCGGTGATCTCAGCAGTCGCTACAAGCAAGCTGAAGTGTTGCTGCTGGATCGCTTGTATATGGGGTATAAAAAACTTCATGTGCCGGAGCAAGCATTACCCTACTCAGAAGCGCAAGGCCCTGGCTCTAAAAATGAAACCATGCATGAAATTGTTCAAGGGATTAAAGAAGGAAAGACGGAATATACAAACAACATCCTAGAGAAAATACGGATGGAGTGGGAAACGTCAAATGCAAAACCTCTGTACGTATACCGCTGGTATTCCAATGTAATTAAGGAAATGATAACGAAATTCAGAGACCCAGAAGATGAACAATTCCAGGAAATCATGGATTCGTTGGATTCCCTTCAAACGTTGACGTTTTCAGATTTGCATCAAATGACATTGGATGAAGCTACCTACCTAGCAGAAGAAGTGAAGAAAAGAAAACCAACAAAGCATGAGAATTATTTTAGGAAGATGGTCGAGTACATCCAAGAGCATTATCCAGAAAATATTGGCGTATCGCATGTAGCCGAGGCTGGAAGCATTAGTCAGTCTCAGGCAAATGTCCTTTTTAAACAAGAAACCGGAACTTCGATTTACGATTATATTACACAAGTACGAATTGAGAAAGCGGAAGAATTGCTTAAGAATACGAACTTGAAGGTCATTGAGATTTCTGAGAAAGTTGGCTACGCTAGCGAAAACAGTTTTATACGTAACTTCAAAAAAATTAAAGGGATTACACCTGGCAAATTTAAAGAATAAAAGACTTATATGTGAAGCGGAGAAGCTGAAAAAGCATCTCCGCTTCTATTTTTTTTATCTTCATTTTCAACAATTCATAACTATATCCACCATTAATACGGTAATTTGTTGGATTCAGTGGTGGATTGGGCAACTTCAATGTTGAGTCTGGATACAGATGACCGTATTGTTGGATCAAACAGAAGTGGAGGGGTCAGGTAGAGCTGAGCCGATCACAGTAACTAACAACTAAGAATCAGATTCAGGGGGGAATAAGTTGAAAGTAGTTGCATCTCATCGCATGAAGGTATTTTGGCCGCTGTATATCATGGCTATACCAGGTATAGTTTTTCTCATTATATTTAAGTACATTCCGCTTGCGGGCTCCGTAATCGCATTTCAAAACTATTCTGTATTCAAAGGATTCTTGGATAGTCCATGGGTTGGATTCAAAAACTTTGAAACCTTGTTCCAGTATCCGGATTTTATTAGGGTGTTCAGCAATACACTGGTGCTTGGATTTCTGCGCATTGTTATTGTGTTCCCAATTCCTGTCCTGTTGGCGCTCATGATCAATGAAATCCGGAAATCGGCTTTGAAGAAAGGGATTCAAACGGCTCTGTATGTGCCACATTTCCTTTCATGGGTCATCGTATCTGGCATTGTATTTGATATGTTTTCACTAAGCGGCCTGTTTAACATCGTGATCGGGTGGTTTCACCATGATCCTACCTTGGTTATGCAGGAAAGTTCCTATTTCCGTATTGTATATGTGCTTTCTGCCATCTGGAAAGATGCGGGGTGGGGAACTGTTGTTTATATGGCAGCCATCAGTTCGATAGATCCACAGTTGTACGAATCATCGATGATTGACGGAGCATCCAGGTTCAAGCAAATCCGGCATATAACATTTCCACTGCTGTTACCTACGGTATTAGTCTTACTTTTACTTGAAATCGGTAATTTCTTGGATTTGGGCTTTGACCAAGTATTTAATCTACAGACGCCAATGACTTATAGTGTTTCGGATATCTTAGATACTTATGTTTTCCGAACAGGTATTCAACAAGGGCAGTATAGCTTTGCTACAGCCGTCGGATTATTTCAATCGTTAATTGGATTTATTCTAGTATTTACTTTCAATAAGTTGTCAAAGAAAGTTTCAGACGGGGGGTTATGGTAAGAATGCTTGAATCCAGAGGGGAAAAATTATTCGGTTCAGTCGTTACTATCATCCTTCTACTTGTATCTTTCATCGCAATTATTCCGCTATTATCCGTACTCTCGACCTCATTTAGTTCTAAACGGATGGTGGATATGAATCTGGTCACAATTTGGCCAAAGGAATTTACATTAGCCTCATGGGATTTTATGATGTATCGTCCCGATCTATGGAAGTCATTCTTCTTAACACTGGGCACAACGTTAATTGGAACGATTTTGGCGCTGCTCGTCACGGCCCTTCTTGCATATCCGTTGTCTAAATCGGAATTTCGTTGGGGCCCTGTCATTATGATCGGTGTCGTAATTGCGATGATCTTCAAAGCGCCACTTGTTCCTTATTTTCTGACAGTAAAAGGTATCGGGCTTTACAATAACCCATTGGTGTTAATCATACCTCATATCTTAAATCCATTTAATTTGATCATTATGCGTACATTTTTCAAGCAGTTTTCCAAAGAGTTGGAAGAAGCTGCCTTTATAGAGGGCTGTGGATATTTCCGAATGCTGTTCCAATTCGTACTTCCGCTTTCCAAGGCTGTACTAGCTACTCTGGCTTTATTCTATGGTGTTGTGTTATGGAACCAGTTCCAGCATCCGCTGATGTTCTTGCAAGACACGAATCTATTCCCACTGCAAATTAAGATTCGGCAGTTCATCACCGACGACAACATATTGGTTACAGGAGCCGTTTCTACAGCTGGTTTAGCGTACAATGAGCGTACCCTTCGGGCGACAACTGTTATTTTTGCTATGATCCCTGTTGTGGCTGTATATCCTTTCTTGCAAAAATACTTTGTTAAAGGAGCTATGCTTGGCTCTGTAAAAGGATAATCCACATCGGTTTGTAGGCTCATTGAGTCTTAAACATAAACTATTTTAATAATTAGGGGGAACATGGAATGGTCATCAAAAAGATTGGGGTACTTGCGGCAGTCAGCGCCCTTGCTTTTACAGTAGTGACAGGTTGTAGCGACAAATCGAATTCTTCCGAAAGTGCAAGTTCTTCATCGGCGGCGCCGAGCCAAGGGGCATCTCCCAAGGCGGAAGAAATTGTTGATGTTGAAGTTTGGGGAACAAACATCGGCTATAAACCAACCACGAAAGGCAGCAAATTGTATGAATTTTATAAAGAAAAATTAGGCGTTGGCGTAATTAGTCCATATGTGGAATGGAACGGTGGAACTGCTTATTTAAATACGTTAAACCTTAAAATCGCATCTGGAGAATTACCAGATTTGTTCTTGCCACAACAAGGCCTTGAAAATACGTTGGCAAAAAATGGGGCTATCGCTGATCTAACCGATTTATTGCCTAAATATGCGCCCAATTTATGGGAAGCTATTCCGAAGGATATGTGGGACATTGTGAAAGCCAACGACCCTACCGGTCAGGGCAGAATTTACTATATCCCTGGTATGGTAGACTACGGAAGGTATTCCGGCATGATCCGCAAAGATTGGTTAGACAAGTTAGGCTTACAGATGCCGAAGACGCAAGATGAATATGTAAAGGTTTTGGAAGCATTCAGGGATAAGGATCCTAATGGCAATGGCCAGAAGGATGAGCTTCCGGCTGGTGGCCGTCAGGAAGCGCGCTGGATGGATCAATTGTTTGCGATGTACGGTGTAGCTATGTTTGAGGGCTATCCGGATTGGGACCTTTATGACGGTAAGCTGACTTACTCCGCGGTATCACCGAATATGAAGTCTGCCTTGGAGTTTATCTCCAAGATGTACAAGGATGGATTAATCGATAAAGAATCCCTACTGAACGATAAAGCGAAGTGGGATGGCAAGGTTGCAGCTAACAAGGTAGGTAACTACTTCCACTGGGCAGAACAAACGAATCTGTATTTAGATAACTTGCAAAAGAACAGTGGTGTCAAAGGTACTTTTGCTTCTCTTCCATTACCAGAGGTTCAAGGTTATAAGGGTTTCTATACTTGGAAGCGATTTACACCTCCGGCTTGGGTTGTGAAGAACAACAAGGACCAAAAGAAGTTAATGGCGACTTTAAAGTTACTGAACAATATGTATGACAAGAAAAATTGGAATGCCTTGTACCTGGGTGTTGAAGGCATGCATTATACGATGAAGGATGGCAAAGCCGTTAAACTTCCGGATGATAAAAGCACCCAAGAGAATCTTATCTTAGATCCTTATTCCAAAATTTCGACCCTTGATTTTACAAGTAATCTCCTGAAAACGACGTCATCGGAAGATAGAATGTGGGAGATTGATCAAACTGTTCAAATCATGCAGGATGCCCAGAAGTATGCGAAAGTCATTGCTGGAGACGGAATGCCGGCAAGCGTCTATGAGGGTTTTCCAGATATCAATAATCGCACACTCTATATCGAATACGCCAGCAAGATCATAACAGGACAGTACCCGATCAGCAAGTTCGATGAGTTTGTAGAAAAATGGAATAAATCGGGCGGCGAAGAGGTTACAAAGCGTGCAAGAGAATGGTATGCAAAAGTGAAAAAATAAATGTTAAAACGCTAATATCCGCTCGGCTTCTCATCGAAGTCGAGCGGATATTTCAATCTAATCTCGGGAATCGAATGAACCGAACCTAAATAGGGGGCTACACGCTAATGAGTAATCGTATTAAGGAAGTACTAGAGGGGCAAGAACATAATTATATCCTTCCTTTCTTATGGCAGCATGGTGAGGAAGAACAGGTGATACGTGAAGAGATGGCCCGTGTTCATGAAGCTGGCATCGGAGCGGTTTGCATCGAAGCTCGTCCTCATCCTGATTTTCTTGGACCAAAATGGTGGACAGATATGGACATTATCATGGACGAAGCTCGAAATCGCGGTATGAAGGTATGGCTGCTGGACGACGATCATTTTCCAACTGGTCATGCGGCGGGGAAGGTAAAGGAGGCTCCGGAGGAGCTTCATCGCAAGTTTTTGGGGGAACGATACATCGATACCATTGGTCCTGCACAAGGTACATCCCTGCTTCTGGATACTTTGTTATTGCGTGGGCTTAGGCCGACTATCTCTCATACGCAACGAGCAACTGGCAAAAATAAATTAATCTCCGTAGTCGCGGTCCGCCGACATCCTTCTAGTGGAGAATTACTCGATGATTGTATGGATATCACGGATCTTGTACAAGACGGTATCCTCTATTGGGATATCCCTGAAGGATATTGGCGCGTATTCATTATTTCCGAAAATAAGGATGGCGGCAGCCTACAGCAGGAGGATTATCTGAACCCGCTAGATCGAGATTCCGCTCGTATTTTGCTTGATACGGTGTATGAAGCAGTGTATGAACGATACAAGTCAGATTTCGGGAAGACATTTGCCGGATTCTTCTCTGACGAACCGGGATTTTACAATGATAAGACTACCTTTGACTTTAATTCAAGACCAGGAAAGCAAGGAGTACCGCTTCCTTGGAGCAGTGAAATGCCGATCTTA
Organism: Paenibacillus sp. LjRoot56; assembly: GCF_964253335.1. Lineage (NCBI taxonomy): Bacteria > Bacillati > Bacillota > Bacilli > Caryophanales > Paenibacillaceae > Paenibacillus > Paenibacillus sp. LjRoot56. The sequence goes on along the minus strand of NZ_CAXURV020000003.1, from coordinate 1,312,188 downwards.
CTTGAGCAGGCATTGGGTGAGAACTACCGTAAGCACCTCTATCTACTCTGGCATGATGGGGGAGAACAGTGCAATATTGTACGTTACACCTATATGAATATCGTTAGTAAGCTCTACGCGGATAACTTTTGCAGCCAAATCGGAGAGTGGTGCAGAGACCGCGGAGTAGAATACATTGGACATGTCCTCGAAGACAACAACGTACATGCAAGGCTTGGCTCCGGAGCCGGACACTTCTTCCGCTCAATGTGGGGACAAGATATGTCTGGTCTCGATGTGGTGCTATGGCAGATTGTTCCCGGCTTTGATGAATTGTCTTATAGCAAGCCTGGCGGGGATACGGATAGTGAATTTTTCCACTACGGCCTTGCTAAGCTTGGTGTATCGCTTGCACATATCGATCCGAAAAAACAAGGTCGAACCATGTGTGAGGTGTATGGTGCGTACGGCTGGGCAGAAGGTCTGAAACTAATGAAATGGCTCACAGATCATATGTTAGTTCGTGGTGTTAATTACTTTGTCCCGCATGCTTTTTCTCAAAAAGCTCCTGATCCGGACTGCCCGCCGCATATGTATGCAGGCGGGAAAAATCCGCAATACCGCTATTACAAACATTTAAATCATTACATGAATCGGATTAGTCACTTGATCTCAGGCGGAAGACATGTGGCCACTGCAGGCGTCGTATACCACGCTGAAGCCGAATGGTCTGGGGAAGCGATGTATTTTCAAAAGCCCGTGAAGCAATTGATGCAGCATCAGATCGACTGCGATGTGCTTCCCATTGATATTCTTCTAGGTGACGCTGGTGTGAGTAACAAGAAGCTGCATGTCAATAACGAAGATTTCCAATGCCTTATCTTCCCTTATGCAGAGGCAATTCCCGCAGCGATGATTAGGCGGTTAGTGGGGTTTGCCGAGCAAGGGCTAGCTGTTCGTTTTGTAGATGGACTACCGGAACGATCTAGTGAGGGTTCCGAGGTTTCTGACGATCTAGCTTACCTTGCCGATCACAAGAACGTAAAGGTTGTTGCTTTAGAAGATCTGGCTCAAGTACTTATTACTGACGGACATTATGAAATTAGTGTGGACGAACCTGAGCCATATCTTCGGAACTATCACTATAAGCATGACGGGTTAGATGTGTTTATGTTCTTTAACGAACATCCGCATCAAACGATCCGTAGGAAAATAACTTTGCCTGTTCAAGGTGATGTATATGCTTACGATGCATTTCGTAATCAGTTGACCAGTTTACATGTAACTCATGAGAATGGTGCGACTGCGGTGGAGGTCATACTTCATCCGTATGAGTCCACCGTACTGCTACATGGTACTGCCCTTGAAGGTTATGAGGCATTGCCGCAGCATACAGTTGGCTCTGGCGTTGAGTTGAAGGGTGAATGGAGCGTATCCACTGCAGAGTCTGTACACTATCCTCGTTTTAAGGAATGGGGGAAACTGGGGGCTTTAACGAATATGAGCGGACCTAGTTATTTACCTCGATTTACAGGTACCTTCCGTTATGAGACGGAATTTGAGTGGAACGAGTCTGCTGACCAAGCAATTTTAGACTTGGGGGAGGTCTATGAGACCGCTCAAGTGTGGATCAATGGTGAGGAAGCAGGCGTACGCATCTGTCCGCCTTACCGGGTTGCGATTAATGGCCTAATTAATAAGGGTAAAAACAAGCTAGTTATCGAGGTTACGAATACGTTGGTGAAAGAACAACCTGATTTCTTGTCGGCATTTGCGCAGCAAGAACCAAGTGGACTCCTTGGACCTGTAAGAGTGATCCAAATAGAATAGAGATATAGGAGACTTCAGATAAATCGCCTACAGTAGACGGCACTAGAATAATTTAGTTAAATAGATTTGATGATATAAAAAGAACCCAGTGGATTTGGTTCTTTTTATGCTTGTAGGCATAACTATTACAAATGAATGGAGGTTAAGGATGAGATACAGAAGCATACCCGGTACAGCGTTAACTCCATCTGTCATTTGTCTGGGCACATCGAATTTTGGTGAAGCTGTTAGCCGTGACACTTCAATTGAGCTGATGGACCGCTTTTTGGACAAAGGTGGAAATTTTCTTGATACAGCCAAAGTGTACTCCGATTGGTTACCAGGCGAGCGTAGTCGTAGCGAGAAGCTCATTGGGGAATGGATGAAGTCGCGTAAGAATCGCAGCAAGATCGTTCTCGCGACCAAAGGAGCACACCCTGAGTTAGAGACGATGCACCTACCACGCTTAAGCAGGGAAGATATTATTAGCGATGTGGAACAGAGTCTCCGTCATTTACAAACAGATTATATTGATCTGTACTGGTTACATCGGGATGACCCACAGCGTCCAGCCGATGACATTATGGATACGATGAATTTGTTGGTACAACAGGGCAAAATTAGATATTTCGGTTGCTCTAATTGGAGATCGGAACGAATAGAAGTTGCACAGCATTATGCAGGAAAGAAAGGAATACAAGGGTTTGCTGCCAGTCAAACCAAATGGAGCCTTGCTTCGTATTCCCCTGGAAATGATCCCACGACAGTTACAATGGATGAAACTGAGCTAGCGTATCACGAACGTACAGGAATGCCTGCGATTCCTTATAATGCACAGGCATCTGGCTTTTTCAGCGGTCGATACAAGAGCGAAATGCTGCTTGAGCCGAATAATGATAATAAAAATGTATGGAAGCTTTGTAATGAAAAAAATATACAGAAACTAAAGTCTGTCGAAGCGATTGCCCAGCGTTTAGATCTTACGATGACCCAAGTATCTCTAGGCTACTTACTTAAGCATCCTTTTCCTGTCTTTCCAATTTCCGGTTGCAAAAATAACAATCAATTGGACGATTCCTGTGCTGCAGGCGATGTTCATCTTGATGATCAGGCTTATGCTGAGCTGCGGGGCATTTAATAGAAGATATGTGGAACAAGTTCTGGTAACCAGATAGAAACGGCGACAGTTTTAAATTTCTTCATCCATGACTGTCGCTGTTTCAATTTGCTATGTTATAAGAGAGTTTTGGTCATTATAATATCTATTTGTTCTTCATCACCCATATAGAAAGAGTGGGCTCCTGTTTGTACAAAGTCCATTTTTTTATAAAAGGTAATTGCGCTCTCATTTTCTTCCCAAACCCCTAGCCAGATCTTCTGTTTTTTCAGTTCTACCGCTCTTTCTATGGCTATATTGACTAGATATTTGCCAAGCCCCTGTTTATGATGGTTTTTCCTTATATAAATCCTTTCGATTTCAAGCGAATCATTGCCCATTATTTCAGTTTGAGCATCATGGGTGTTTACCTTTAAGTACCCGGTAATTTCCTCATTAGCATAAATAAAATAGAATTCTGTAGAGAGATTTGATAATTCTTTTTCTAATTGTTGTAAGTTAAATGCTTTTTTCAAGTATGCATTCATATTTTCAGGTGAGTTTTGATCTTTGAATGTTTCAGTAAATGTTTCAACGCTAATTTCTTGAAGTAAATCTAGATCTTTCAATGTGCACTTCTTTATGTGTACAGTCATTTTTGTGCTCTCCTTTAAAAATCAATAAATTCTCTTGTTTCCTTTTTTTACAAACTCCCAGTCTTTTTCTACGTTTTTTCTGACTCTTTGCAGCAGATTATAAATCGTTTCTATTTCATTTTCGGCTAATCCAGAAAGTGCGACTGAATTGGAATAATCGTTTTCCTTCTTTATAAAAGGATAAACGGTCTCCCCTTTCTCTGTAGGAAATAGTTTTTTAATTTTTTGGTTAGATGGATCATCATTCTTTTCAATAAATCCACTAATTTCCAGTTTCTTTATTGCGCGAGCAGCTGTTGTTCGGTCTACCTTTATCATTTCAGCTAACTTTTCTTGAATAATTCCCGGATTTTCACATATTCGTACGAGGTATAAGTACTGACCTTTTGTAAGGTCATAATTTTTAAATTCTATGTTACTTATAGAATCCAAAGCTCTAGCAATCATCCCAACCTCACGTAGAATTTCCTTCATAATGGCAACTCCGCTGATATTTTATTTTCAAACATGTAGAAATAGTATATCGTTTTTGTTGTATTTGCAATAAAAATTCGTTGCAGTTCCATAATATTAAGATTAAAGATAGATAATGTCTTATTTACAGCCAATTTAATTGTATGGTATTCTATGAATCAAACTTCGCTCTATTACATAAAAGCGTTAAAGCAAAAAGTTAAACGAGGAGGTAATCTGGATGACAGAACTAGATAAATTGAGAAATGATATTGACGAAATTGACCAAAAAATAATAGCTTTATTAGCTAAAAGATTTAAATATACAGAAGAAGTTGGCATATATAAAGCGAAGAATCAGCTAAATGCACAGGATACTAACCGTGAAAATCAACAGTTTCAAAAAATTATTCAGCTCTCAGAACAGAATGGTTTAAATCCTGAATATGCATCAGAAATATATAGACGTATAATCGATATTGTAATTTCTCGGCATCAAGAGTTACTTACAAAATAATAATTATTACACCTAATGGGAAACGATGTTGAATGACTTAAGAATAAGAAGGCTGCCGATCGTAATTGTTCGGCAGCCTTTTCAGCTTACCGGCAGGACTTGGAAAATACTTATTTCATGGCTGATTATTATTTTTGGAGTTCTAGGAACGATGGGGAAGTCAAATGTAGCGTCTACTGCGAATCCGAAGATGAAGTACAGGTTGGGGACATGGTGAGGATCTTAGAATATGCTCACTGGAATAATGGCGAGGCATTTTATCGTACAGCCATTTGCTCTACAATGGTTGACCCAGAATTTTTTAAAAAATCTAGATATTATCCAACATCTAAGACCTGGAAATCTAAATATCAAAATGCAGGGCTAACTCGATGGGATTCTGAAGGTAATAAGTATCAAGAAAAGTATCAAAGAATAAATAACCCAATCAATGGCCTGTCTGTTACTCATTCAGCGCATCCTCTAACTCCCACGTATCGCCAATCCCACACACCTTATAGCAGGTGCCCTCCAACGAGCTCGAGCCGTGGAAAGATTAACAGCCAGCTCTCCTCATTGTTCTCGTATCGAATGGCGCACTTTCACATCTGGGTTAATGCACATACCAGCATCTCTACTATTTCTTCAACTCCGCGACTAGGTTTGGAGGAATTTCGCCTTGCAGGCCTTTCACCAAATTATTTGCAGCAAGCATCGCCATATCGAAACGAGTCTGATGTGTAGCCGATCCGATATGCGGCAGGGTTACGACGTTAGGCATTTGCAATAGCTTGTTGTCTGGATCTACTGGTTCTTGCTGGAAAACATCAAGACCTGCTCCACGGATGTTTCCTTTTTCCAAAACTTCAATAAGTGCTTCTTCATCCACAAACTAAATCCAAACTTTGCCCGTCTTGCAATCGCTTCCCCGATACGGCCCATGCCAATAATCCCGAGTTTAGCATGATGAACGTCAATACCGAAAATGTGCTCATCGCTTCTTTTTTTCCATTTTCCAGCCTTCACGTAAGCATCAAGCTCTGGAATTCTTCTCGCTGTAGCCAAGATAAGTCCGAAGACCGTATCGGCTACTGTTTCATCCAGTACACCCGGTGTGTGAGTACCCATTACATCCCTGGCTTTCATTGCCGTTGTATCGAAATTATTGTAGCCAACCGAGACATTGCTAACTATTTTGAGCTTCGGTGCATGTTCCAATAGTTCCTGATCAATGCTTCCGCCGGTTATTAAAAGTCAATCTGCATCGGACAGCTTTTCTAACAGCTGGTTACGAGGGATTTCCTCTTCCCTGTCCCACTTTCGATAATCGCAGTGCTGAGCAATGTACGCTTCCACTTCAATTGGAACTTGCTTTGCAAGAAATACTTTTGGCCGCATTTCCATAACTCCCTTCCATTCTATGGATGCATCATACCAAAAAAAAATAGTCAAAGAAGTTTTTTTTGCCGACCTTTCACAGAAAAAAATACACACATCAGAAAGAGAAGGAAGTTCTAGACACTACTCACCTCTACGTGGTATCTTATTGGTATTATATTGTTTTTGAATGGTATTACCCGGATTGGTGGTTTGTACTTATGGAGAAATCTCCACTTATTAAAGAGAAACTCGTCGAACAGCTTCGAATTCAAATTCAATCCTTGCAAAAGGATCAGCTTGTCAAAATCCCCTCTGAGCGAGATTTGGCTGATAATTTCGAAGTGAGTCGGGTAAGTGTTCGCGCTGCAATCAAAATATTGGTTCAAGAAGGCTTGCTCGTTCAATTGCAGGGCAAAGGTACTTACATCGTGCCAGCAGTCCGGTTAGACACACTTTATGTCATGTGTTCGCCTGATATTAAAGGCAATGACCCCTACTACACGAACTTCCTTGTTGAAATTACGAATCTAGCTGCGAAGCAAGCAATCAAGATTTCGATGCTGCACTATGATCAGTCAAAAGAACTCCCAAGTCCGCTCATTCTGATCGGGCAAATGGAGGACGAGCAGCTGGATCGCCTTAGCCAGTCATCTGCCCAGCTGTTCTCCGTTCAGAGATACGCGCATCGAGAGGACATCATCCAAATTTATTTTGATGATTATCGAATCGGCAGCAAAGCGGCCAAAACATTGTACGATGCAGGACATCGGACGTTCACCTTGCTTGCTGGCCCAGATAAATACGATTCCTCTAGGCTGCGCAAGCAAGGATTTCTCGCGTATTGCCAAGGGCAGAACGCCAACGTCGAAGTCATCACGGAGAAAATGAACTGGGAGGGCGGCCGCCGAGCCGCAGATCTCTTACTCGCGACCGGCTTGCCGCAAGCTATTTTTGCAGTAAACGATTGGATGGCTGTCGGATGTATTCAAGGCCTTCGTGAGAATGGCCGCGCCGCTCCGGGCGATGTGTCCATCATCGGCTGCGACGATATTCCACTTGCTGCGCAAATCTCACCTAGACTGACGACGTTCAGCTTGGATGCCAAGCATCTCGTCGAAGAACTGCTATCCGCGATTCATCGCAATCACGCGCAAGAGTCCATCGCGAAGAAACAAATCATACTTTCGGCTGCTCTGATCAGTCGGGAGTCGGTTTCCAATATCAATCAATAAGGAGTCGATACTTTTCATGGCTAAGCTGACTATTCATTCGGATTCACCTCAACACACAATTAATCGCAATATTTACGGTCATTTCTCCGAACATCTGGGACGCTGTATTTATGAAGGCATCTGGGTTGGACATGACTCTCCGATCCCTAACACAGAAGGTATGCGGAACGATGTGCTAGAAGCGCTGAAAAAGCTGCAAATTCCCGTTCTTCGTTGGCCGGGAGGCTGCTTCGCGGACGAATATCACTGGAAAGATGGCGTCGGTCCCGCGGAAAAGCGTAAACGCATGATCAATACCCACTGGGGCGGTGTACTGGAGAACAACCATTTCGGGACACACGAGTTTCTGCGTTTATGCGAGTTGATCGGTGCTGAGCCTTATATCAGCGGCAATGTTGGAAGCGGTACCGTCGCTGAAATGTCGGAGTGGGTTGAGTATATGACCTTCGACGGTGAGTCGCCGATGGCGAACTGGCGTCAAGAGAACGGCCGCGAGAAGCCGTGGAAGCTGAAATATTTTGGCGTAGGTAACGAGAACTGGGGCTGTGGCGGGGATATGCGGCCTGAATACTATGCAGATTTGTATCGCAGATACGCTTGCTATGTTAGGAATTATGGAGATAATAAAATTTTCAAAATCGCTTGCGGCGCCAACAGTGCTGATTACAATTGGACCGAAGTGTTGATGCGCGAAGCGACCAAGTACATGGACGGAATCAGCCTCCACTACTATACAGTGCCAACGGGTGTTTGGAAGGATAAAGGCTCCGCAACCGATTTCAATGAACAAGACTGGTTTAAAACCCTGGAAAAAACGTTATTCATGGATGAACTCATCACTCGTCATTCTGCCATTATGGATACTTATGATCCGGACAAAAGAGTCGCCCTCATCGTCGATGAATGGGGCACTTGGTACAATGTGGAGCCTGGCACGAATCCTGGCTTCCTCTTTCAGCAAAATACGATCCGCGACGCACTTATCGCTGGCATTAACTTAAACCTCTTCCATCAGCATAGTGATCGTGTGCGTATGGCCAATATTGCTCAGGTCGTTAACGTTTTACAATCCGTTATCTTAACGGAAGGCGCTGACATGCTGCTTACGCCGACTTATCATGTTTTCGATATGTACAAGGTGCATCAGGATGCGAGCCACATTGCTGTAGAAGCTGAAAGTCCTGCTTACGCCATGGACGGCAAGCAAATCAGCCAGCTCAGCGCCTCCGCTTCCCTCAATGCGGACAATCAATTGCATGTTTCTCTTTGTAATTTGCATCATGAGGAACCGCTTGTGGTTCAATGCGAATTGAAGGGTTCGCAGCGCGGTACGATCTCTGGTACAGTCATCACATCTGATACGATGCAGGCACACAACACCTTCGAGGAACCAGATGCCGTGCAATCACAACCTTTTACCGACTACCGTATCGAAAATGATGTACTCTTGGTTACCCTTCCTGCTCGTTCCGTGGTCACACTTTGTCTGACGTAGGAGCTTAACTTGATGGATAACTGGGCTGAAACTAGATCAGAAGTCGGCACTGATTGTAAAGGCTGTTCGGCCTCCGTTCACGTGACACCAGAGGAAATAGCCAAGCTTTTCGGCGAGACGCTCCGCGTTCGTAACCTGAAACTGACAACAGAAGCGGAATATGACCGTCGAATCGCCGTCTGCACAAGCTGCAGCGACTACCAGTTGGGCACAACATGCCGACACTGCGGTTGTTTAATGGGCATAAAAGCGAAGCTTAGCAGCGCTCGCTGTCCTTCTCCGTTTGGTAGTAAATGGTAACTAAATGCTAGCAATTTGATAGTAAAGTGATGAGGAAACCCCTTGTGAAAGGGGGTTTTTCTCGTCCTCAAAATTTTTTTAATTGCGCTTACAACTCAGCAACGATGGGTAAGTAAAGTAAAGAGTTGTACATTGTTCAGCTCTGGTGTGGGTCCTATAATGAAAGCGTACACATTATACAGTGTCACAGTAAGAGAATCGTTAAAACTAGAAATGGGGGATGTTCATGAAACTTATGAAGCACAAAATGAAAACGTTATCCGTTTCAATCTTAGCCATGTCTACGCTCTTGTCCGCATGCAGCAGTCAAGATGAATCAACCGAGAAGAAAGAAGCAGCAAAGGAAGCAGTGAGCACTGCCGGAACTAATGATGCGAAGGGTGCAGCAGCAGAGCCGCTTGGCAAATATGATCCGCCAATCACGGTATCGTTTGTTCGCAATCTCAGCGATGTTGTAGAAAACAACGTACTTGGCGCGCTAAAGGGTGAAACCTTTGAAGACAATCGCTGGACGCGTTTATACAAAGATCAGCTGGGCGTCTCGATTAAAAATAATTGGGTCGTAAAAGGAAGCGATTCTTCAGAGCAATACTTGCAAAAGCTGAATGTAACGCTTGCTTCTGGCGACCTGCCTGATGTGATCCAAGTCAATGCGACGCAATTAAAGCAATTGGCCGATGCCGGTCAAATTGAAGATATGACAGCCTTATACCAGAAGTATGCCTCGCCATTAACGAAAGAAATCTTGTCGCAGGAAGGGAAAAGCCCCTTCGACGCCGCTACGATTGACGGCAAGCTGATGGCGATTCCGCAGGTCGATTCTTCGCTCGAACGTGCGATGTTCATCTGGATTCGTACAGATTGGCTAACCAAGGTAGGCATGCAGGCTCCGAAAACGATGGCGGATGTGCAGGCGATTTCAAAAGCTTTTGCGGAAAAAGACCCTGACGGCAACGGGAAAAAAGATACATTTGGCCTTGGCTTAACCAAAGGGCTGTGGGGCGGAGCCATGGGATTGGAAGGATGGATGGCCGGGTACAAGGCTTATCCAAACATGTGGCTGGCTGACGCATCCGGAAAACTAGTTTTTGGCGGCATCCAGCCGGAAGTGAAGAAAGGGCTTCAAGCTCTTCAGAGCATGTTTAAGAACGGAGAGCTGGATCAGGAATTCGGTATTAAAGATGGCGGCAAGGTTTCCGAGACCATCGCTGCCGGAAAGATCGGAATGGAATACGGCGAACAATGGAATTCCATTTGGCCGCTTCAATTGAATCGCAACAACGACCCGAACGCGCAATGGCGGGCCTATCCGATTGTTTCCGAGACGGGCGATACACCTAAAGTGCCTCTGAAGTTCAGTACGACCAAGTTCTTTGCGGTTAAAAAGGGATTCAAGCATCCCGAAGCCGTCATCAAGATGTTCAATCTGCACTTGGAGAAAAACTTCGGCGCTACAGCGGAGTTTGATAAATATTACGCACCGCCGGAAGCGGAGAGTGTCTGGCAGCTATCCCCGGTCATGCCTGCACCGGTAAAGAAGAACGTAGAGGCATTTAGAGCGATTGATGCAGCGCGTAAAGCCAACAACTTCTCAGCATTGAAGGGAGAGGCCAAAACCATTCAAGGGAAGCTTGAGGCTTACAATTCGAAATCGAAGGAAGGATTTGCACTCTGGGGATGGGAGCGGATCTATGGTCCCGAAGGTTCCGAGGGAGTCGTTGACCAGTATGACAAAAATAATCAGTTCCTGATGGATAAGTTCGTTGGCGCACCTACGCCTACCATGGTTGAGCGTAAATCAACGTTGGAAAAGTTAATGAATGAAACGTACATGAAGATCATTATGGGTGGATCTATCGATGAATTCGATAAATTTGCCAAAGATTGGGCGAAGCTGGGCGGAGAGCAAATTACGAAAGAAGTAAACGACTGGTATATGGCAACGAAGAAGTAGCGACGGGCAGAGGAGGATTTACTTTTCTTCCTCTGCTTATTTTGTTTCAAAAGATGGAGGGTGGATATGGGAACTAAACAAATATGGAGAGAGCTTCCGCTGCATCTGATGATATTGCCAGGACTGATACTTGTTATTTTATTTTCCTATGTGCCCATGGCGGGAATTATTATCGCGTTTCAGAAGTTCATTCCAGCGAAGGGGCTCTTCGGTGATCAGCGCTGGATTGGTTTAGATAACTTTGATTATGTCATGAACTTGCCCAGCTTTAATCAGATTCTGTGGAATACGCTATTTATTTCAAGTCTTAAGCTTATTCTTGGCTTACTTGTGCCGATTGTATTCGCCATTCTTCTTAACGAATTGAAGAATGAGGTGATTAAAAGAAGTGTACAAACGACTATTTATTTACCGTACTTTTTGTCATGGGTCGTGCTGGGCGGTATACTTATCGATATTTTATCGCCTTCGAACGGTATTGTTAACCAACTATTAGGTACTCTCGGGATTGAAAAAATATTTTTTCTTGGGGACAACCAATGGTTTCCGTTTACGCTCGTATCATCGGATATATGGAAAAACTTTGGTTATGGGACAATCGTTTATTTGGCAGCTATCACAGGTATTGATCCCGGTTTATATGAATCTGCAACGATAGATGGCGCTAACCGCTGGCATAAGATGTGGTATATCACGATTCCCGGCATGCGCATGGTCATCGTTCTGTTGTCGGTTCTAAGTTTAGGACAGTTGCTGAACGCAGGGTTCGATCAAGTGTTCAATTTATATAGTCCACAGGTGTATGAGAGCGGCGATATCCTGGATACGTTTGTATATCGAATCGGTTTGCTGGATGCCCAATACGGTGTAGCAACGGCGGTGGGACTATTCAAGTCTCTGGTTTCGCTGATATTGATTTCCGGCTCTTACTTTGTTGCGTATCGTTTTGCGAAATATAGAATCTTCTAGGAGGAGGGAAAACAGTGGTACAGCCATCACCAAGATCGGAATATGAGGCACAAAAACGGGCCCCCCACAATCGAAGACGGTTCGAATGGTTTTCCGTTCTGAATAGTTCCTTTCTCATAGTGGTATCGTTGATATGTGTTCTTCCATTAATTCATATCGTCGCCGTTTCGTTCAGTTCAAGTACGGCAGCGGCAGCAGGGCATGTGAAGCTGTGGCCGGTCGATTTCACATTGGCGTCATATGCGTTTACAGCTAGCCGTGAGGCATTTTGGCAATCCATGCTTGTTTCAATAGAGCGGATAGCGATTGGGACGCCATTAAATTTAATCATGACGATTCTCGTTGCATTTCCTTTATCCAAGGAATCGAAGACGTTCCGCCTGCGAGCGATGTACGCTTGGATATTTTTCATGACGATGCTTTTTCACGGAGGCTTAATCCCTTGGTACACAACGCTTAAGCAGTACAACCTCCTTGATACCATCTGGGCACTTGTTTTACCAGGAGCGGTTCCTGTATTCAGTGTAGTCTTGCTGCTCAACTTTTTTCGGGAGGTGCCTAAAGAGTTGGAGGAGGCAGCTGTCATGGACGGCGCTGGCTACTGGACGACACTATGGCGAATATATGTGCCGATATCCAAACCTGCACTTGCAACGCTAGCCTTATTTTCGATGGTCGAGCATTGGAACAGTTGGTTTGATGGACTATTGCTAATGGGAGATCCGAGCCATTATCCCTTGCAAAGTTATATTCAAACGATCGTCATACAACAAAATTTAACGAACATGTCGCGCGACGAAGCGTTGAATATGGCTCTCATTTCCGACCGAACATTGAAAGCATCACAGATTTTTCTGGGCTCGCTTCCCATTATTATGGCGTACCCGTTTTTGCAAAAGTATTTTGTGAAAGGAATTGTACTTGGCAGTGTGAAGGGGTGACGGGTGGATGAGGGGAGCCATTGTTATCCATCCACCAGCAGTAAAATAATCATGCTTTCAAGAGAGATGATCAAATTAATTAAATTTTGAGGAGTGAGCATTTATGAGAATTATTCATTTTGTAAATGAAGGGCGTTCACAGCTGGCTGCAGTTAATGACGAGGGGCAAATGTTTGCATTGCCGCAAAACAATTTTTTATCCTTGATCCAAGAAGCTGATGAAAAACAGATTTCACCGCTTGAGTTGGTTTTAAATTCGACTGAAGGCAGAGAAGCACTATCAGGTCAAGTCGAGCAGATGCAGCTTCTTGTACCCATCGAAGCGCCTGAAGTGTGGGCTGCAGGAGTTACTTATGAACGAAGTCGCGATGCGCGGAATTATGAGGCAACGGAAGGAAGACTGGATGCCTTGACCTTTTACGATAAAGTTTATGACGCTGTTCGTCCTGAGATTTTTTTCAAATCGACAGCAGCCCGAACAGTAGGGCCAGGAGGCGAAGTACAGCTCCGAAGCGATTCCGTGTGGCAGGTGCCAGAACCGGAGTTGGGGCTTGTTCTGAACGCAAAGGGGAGAATCGTAGGATACACCATTGGCAATGATATGAGCTGCCGTGATATTGAAGGAGAGAATCCTCTCTACCTGCCACAGGCCAAAGTATGGAAGCGATCCTGCTCCTTGGGACCCGCGATACGTTTAGCTGAAACGGTAGATGATCCTTACAACTTGCAGATTACAAGCCGAATATATCGCAATGGAGAACAAGCAGTCGAGGGAACGGCTAATACCAGTCAGCTAAAACGCAAGTTTGACGAATTGACGGAATTTTTGATGCGGGACAATGAATTGTTTGAGGGTACTGTCCTGTTAACGGGAACGTGTATTGTGCCGCCTAATGAGTTTACTCTCGCTCCTGGAGATCGGATTGAAATTGAGATTACCGGCATTGGGACACTTGTTAATCATGTTGTAGGTGCAGTAAGCTAATCAATCGTAATCTGGTATTTAAAATTTAAGGAGGAGAATAGATGACATCCGTATTTGTTGGCGAGCAAATTTATCTAAACTATATAAATGGTGAATGGTGTCCAGCGAGTGCTGGACAAACAGTTCCTAGTATCAACCCGGCTAAAAAAACGGAAGTGGTGGGCTATGTTCAGTCGTCATCATTGGAGGATTTGAACCATGCGGTTGCATCCGCAAGAAAGGCTCAGAATAGTTGGAGAAAGCTATCGGGGGCGGCGAGAGGGGATTACTTGTTTAAAGCAGCCAATGCTATTGAAAGACGCATTGACGAAATTGCGGAGACGATGACGCGTGAAATGGGCAAAACCTTGCCGGAAGCAAAGGGAGAAACTGCGCGAGGGGTCGCTATCTTGCGCTACTATGCCGGTGAAGGAATGAGAAAAATCGGTGAGGTGATTCCTTCCACGGATAGCGAAGCGCTGATGTTTACGACCCGAGTGCCGCTGGGAGTTGTTGGCGTTATTTCACCCTGGAATTTTCCTGTAGCGATTCCAATATGGAAAATAGCTCCAGCATTAATCTATGGGAATTCGGTTGTGCTGAAACCTGCTCTGGAGACGGCAGTGACAGCTGCAAAAGTTATGGAATGCTTTGCTGAAGCGGGTCTTCCAGCTGGTGTTCTAAATATGGTTACCGGCAGCGGATCTATTATCGGACAAGGTCTAGCGGAGCATCCGGAAGTAAATGGAATCACTTTTACCGGTTCCAATCAAGTAGGCAAACGGGTCGCTCAGGCTGCACTGGCCAGAGGGGCCAAATATCAGCTTGAGATGGGCGGGAAAAATCCGATCCTCATCGCTGCAGATGCCGATTTGGATTTGGCCGTTGACGCAACGATCAGTGGCGGAATCCGATCGACAGGTCAGAAATGTACGGCAACAAGCCGTGTCATTGTGATGCGTGATGTATATGAAACTTTTAAAGAAAAGCTTCTGAGTAAAATAAAAGGTTTAACTGTTGGGTACGGTCTGGATGCCGGTACGTGGCTCGGCCCCTGTGCGAATGAAAATCAGTTGCGAACGGTGCAGTCCTACATTCAAAAGGGGATAGAAGAAGGGGCAGAGCTGCTATTCGGCGGAGCATCGCCAGTTCATCCGGATCTCGCAGAAGGATTCTATATACAGCCAACCGTGTTCGGTAATGTAACACCGGCAATGGCGATTGCCCGCGAAGAGATATTCGGTCCGGTTCTAGCGCTGATTCAGGTCGAATCGATGGAAGAAGCCATTCGAGTGGCAAATGATTCAGAATTTGGACTGTGCGCTTCCATATACACGAATAACATAAGCAACATTCTGTCGTTTGTTCAAGATATGGATGCCGGTCTAGTAAGAGTTAATTCCGAGACAGCCGGCGTGGAGTTGCAAGCTCCATTTGGCGGAATGAAGCAGTCCAGCTCACATTCACGCGAGCAAGGTCAGGCAGCCATCGAATTTTACACGTCCATTAAAACGGTATTTATCAAAGCGTAACTGTAACAATTATTTTGTAATTAAACTTAGTGCGGATGGGTGTGAGTGAATGACAGAGCAAATAAAATCAATTATGGCTCATGAAAATAATGATGTATTTACGATCCGTACGCACGCACAGGGACCGCAAGGCTCATTGCCACTAACTGCAGATATGTTATTGAATGCGCCAAGCGGAGATTTATTCGGTCTTACTCAAAATGTTGGTATGGGGTGGAAGCCTTCCCGGCTGAAGGGTAAACAGTATCTTTTGTTAAGCACGCAAGGAGGCATGCGTAAAGAAGACGGCAGTCCAGTCGCACTCGGCTATCATACCGGTCATTGGGAGGTTGGTATTCTTACACAGGCTGCTGCTGAAGTCATTACAGAAAGCGGTGGAATTCCATTCGCAGGGTACGTGAGCGATCCTTGCGACGGTAGATCCCAGGGTACGGAAGGCATGTTTGACTCCCTTCCTTACCGCAACGATGCAGCGATCGTGTTCCGGCGCCTCATTCGCTCCTTGCCTACGCGTAAAGGAGTACTTGGAGTGGCAACCTGTGATAAGGGGTTGCCTGCCATGATGATTGCTCTGGCGGGGATACACGAACTTCCTTCTGTAATTGTGCCAGGCGGAGTGACCTTACCTCCTACGAAGGGCGAAGATGCAGGGAAAATCCAAACCATAGGTGCAAGATATGCAAATGGCGAAATCAGCTTAGAAGATGCTGCCGATCTCGGCTGCCGGGCTTGTGCAACACCAGGAGGAGGCTGCCAATTTCTAGGAACGGCAGCCACCTCGCAGGTTATTGCAGAAGCTATGGGCTTGACAGTGCCTCACGCTGCGCTTGCGCCTTCAGGACAACCCGTTTGGGAAGAGATGGCAAGGCAGTCGGCACGCGCTATGATGACGCTGGATGAAAAGGGAATTCGGATGAAGGATCTTTTGACCGAAGCGTCCATTCATAATGCGATGGTTGTTCATGCGGCATTCGGCGGCTCCACCAATTTGCTGCTGCATATTCCAGCGGTCGCTCATGCAGCAGGGCTGACGGTTCCAACAGTGCAAGACTGGATTAGAGTTAATAAAGCGGTGCCAAGGCTAGTTAGCGTTTTACCGAACGGTCCAGAATATCATCCGACTGTGCGCGTGTTTCTAGCCGGTGGCGTGCCGGAAGTCATGCTTCATCTTCGACGTTTGGGTGTATTACAAGAACATGCGATGACAGTAACTGGTGAAACGTTGGGTTCTGTACTGGATTGGTGGGAAACTAGCGAGCGCCGAGGGCGGATGAGAAGTCTTCTAATGGAAATGGATGGCATTGATCCGGACAACGTCATCATGAGTCCAGAACGTGCCAAAGAAAGGGGATTAACCTCAACAGTTACGTTTCCTATGGGCAATCTGGCTCCTGAAGGATCAGTTATTAAATCAACCGCTATTGACCCGACAACAGTTGGAGAGGATGGGATTTTCCGTCATCGGGGAAAAGCCAAAGTGTTTACCTCAGAGAAAGCGGCAATGGCAGCAATCAAGAATAGCCACATTCAAGCTGGGGATATTATGGTATTGATGGGGCGCGGACCATCGGGTACGGGGATGGAGGAGACCTATCAATTAACCTCAGCTCTTAAGCATTTGACGTATGGCAAATATGTGTCTCTAATTACGGATGCACGCTTCTCAGGGGTATCCACAGGCGCATGCATTGGTCATGTTGGTCCTGAAGCGCTAGCCGGCGGACCGATTGGCAAGCTGCGGGATGGAGATACGATCGACATTGTCATTAATCGTAATAGTTTGGAAGGCAGCATTCATTTTCTAGGCGAGGGTGACGAAGTGTTGACGCCAGAAGAAGGAGCTCTTGTACTTGCTGCCCGAATCCCTCACCCAGAGCTCGCTGCTGACCCAAGGCTTCCTGACGATACTCGTTTATGGGCTGGCTTACAATCTGTCAGTGGAGGAATCTGGGCAGGAAGCGTGTATGATGTGGATCGGATTCTTGCTGTTTTAGAGGCGGGAAAAAAAGCTTTGGCTGCGCAAAATAATTAAGAGGAGAAGTATGAAATGAGCTATATTACGAACCCGATATTACCAGGATTCAATCCAGATCCTTCTATTCTTAGGGTTGAAGATAATTACTATATTGCCACATCTACGTTTGAATGGTTTCCTGGTGTTCAAATTCATCATTCAAAGGATCTAGTTCATTGGCAGCTGCTTCCTCACCCGTTAACAAGAACGTCACAAATAAATATGGAAGGCAATTTGGATTCCTGCGGAATCTGGGCGCCATGTTTAAGCTATGATAACGGTATCTATTATTTGATATATACGGACGTGAAAAGCAGAATTGGAGCTTACAAGGATACCCACAACTATCTAGTAACAGCAACCGATATTAAGGGGCCTTGGTCGGAGCCTATTTATCTGAACAGCAGCGGATTCGATCCGTCTTTGTTTCACGACGATGATGGACGCAAGTGGCTTGTCAATATGCTTTGGGACTCCCGTAAGGGGCATAATCGATTCGCAGGCATTGTACTGCAGGAATATTCGATAGAGGAACAAAAATTGGTCGGTCCGATCAGCAATATTTTCAAAGGAACGGAATTGAAGCTAACAGAGGGTCCTCATCTCTATAAACACAACGGCTATTACTATTTGTTGACTGCAGAAGGGGGAACGCAGTACAACCATGCCGCCACAATGGCGCGCTCCCGTCATATTCAAGGGCCTTATAAAGTAGATCCGCAGAATCCCATTCTGACCTCTGCAGGAAGACCGGATCTCCCGCTGCAAAAGTCAGGGCATGCCAGCCTTGTGACTACACCGGCAGGAGAATGGTATATGGCGCACTTATGCGCTCGTCCCGTCAAGGATAAATATTGCAACCTGGGTAGGGAAACTGCTATTCAGCGCTGTGAATGGAGTGAAGATGGTTGGCTGCGGCTAGCCGGAGGAAGTCGTTATCCGTTGCTTCATGTCCCAGCGCCGGATTTGCAGCCATTTCCATTCGAGAGTGAACCTGAGAAAGATGATTTTGATGGTGGGGAGCTGAGTGTTCACTGGAGCACGTTGCGTATTCCGGCGGATCCGACGTGGCTAAGTCTAAAGGATCGGCCTGGTTATCTTAGGCTGCGTGGTATGGAGTCGATGATATCAATGCACAGGCAAAGCCTTGTAGCACGTCGACAGCAAGCTTTCCGCTGTGAAGCGGAGACGTGTTTAGAATTCGATCCTGATCATTTTCAACAAATGGCGGGGCTAATACTCTATTATGATACGAAAGATTACGTCTATTTACGGTTAACACACCATGAAGAGAGTGGAATTTGCCTTGGGATTCTGCAATCCAAGAATGGTGTCCAAGATGAGTTGTTGGATCAAGATGTCAGTATGAACGGGAACTCCAGATTCCGTTTGAAGGTTGTCGTTGACCGTGAGAACGCCCAATTTTATTATGTCAATTCCGATGAACAATGGACTGCAATCGGCGTGGCGATCGACATTAGCCATTTGTCAGACGATTTTCCGGATTATATCCGCTTTACTGGAACTTTCATCGGAATGTGCGTGCAGGATCTTGGGGGGACGCAAAAGCATGCTGATTTTGACTATTTCATTTATAAAGAAATCGAATAGGGATGAAATAAAATAAATATTCAGTTTGATTGCGCTTACAACTCAGCAACGATGGGTAAGTAAAGTAAAGAGTTGTACATTGTTCAGCTCTGGTGTGGGTCCTATAATGAAAGCGTACACATTACACAGTGTCACAGTAAGAGAATCGTTAAAACTAGAAATGGGGATGTTCATGAAACTTATGAAGCACAAAATGAAAACGTTATCCGTTTCAATCTTAGCCATGTCTACGCTCTTGTCCGCATGCAGCAGTCAAGATGAATCAACCGAGAAGAAAGAAGCAGCAAAGGAAGCAGTGAGCACTGCCGGAACTAATGATGCGAAGGGTGCAGCAGCAGAGCCGCTTGGCAAATATGATCCGCCAATCACGGTATCGTTTGTTCGCAATCTCAGCGATGTTGTAGAAAACAACGTACTTGGCGCGCTAAAGGGTGAAACCTTTGAAGACAATCGCTGGACGCGTTTATACAAAGATCAGCTGGGCGTCTCGATTAAAAATAATTGGGTCGTAAAAGGAAGCGATTCTTCAGAGCAATACTTGCAAAAGCTGAATGTAACGCTTGCTTCTGGCGACCTGCCTGATGTGATCCAAGTCAATGCGACGCAATTAAAGCAATTGGCCGATGCCGGTCAAATTGAAGATATGACAGCCTTATACCAGAAGTATGCCTCGCCATTAACGAAAGAAATCTTGTCGCAGGAAGGGAAAAGCCCCTTTGACGCCGCTACGATTGACGGCAAGCTGATGGCGATTCCGCAGGTCGATTCTTCGCTCGAACGTGCGATGTTCATCTGGATTCGTACAGATTGGCTAACCAAGGTAGGCATGCAGGCTCCGAAAACGATGGCGGATGTGCAGGCGATTTCAAAAGCTTTTGCGGAAAAAGACCCTGACGGCAACGGGAAAAAAGATACATTTGGCCTTGGCTTAACCAAAGGGCTGTGGGGCGGAGCCATGGGATTGGAAGGATGGATGGCCGGGTACAAGGCTTATCCAAACATGTGGCTGGCTGACGCATCCGGAAAACTAGTTTTTGGCGGCATCCAGCCGGAAGTGAAGAAAGGGCTTCAAGCTCTTCAGAGCATGTTTAAGAACGGAGAGCTGGATCAGGAATTCGGTATTAAAGATGGCGGCAAGGTTTCCGAGACCATCGCTGCCGGAAAGATCGGAATGGAATACGGCGAACAATGGAATTCCATTTGGCCGCTTCAATTGAATCGCAACAACGACCCGAACGCGCAATGGCGGGCCTATCCGATTGTTTCCGAGACGGGCGATACACCTAAAGTGCCTCTGAAGTTCAGTACGACCAAGTTCTTTGCGGTTAAAAAGGGATTCAAGCATCCCGAAGCCGTCATCAAGATGTTCAATCTGCACTTGGAGAAAAACTTCGGCGCTACAGCGGAGTTTGATAAATATTACGCACCGCCGGAAGCGGAGAGTGTCTGGCAGCTATCCCCGGTCATGCCTGCACCGGTAAAGAAGAACGTAGAGGCATTTAGAGCGATTGATGCAGCGCGTAAAGCCAACAACTTCTCAGCATTGAAGGGAGAGGCCAAAACCATTCAAGGGAAGCTTGAGGCTTACAATTCGAAATCGAAGGAAGGATTTGCACTCTGGGGATGGGAGCGGATCTATGGTCCCGAAGGTTCCGAGGGAGTCGTTGACCAGTATGACAAAAATAATCAGTTCCTGATGGATAAGTTCGTTGGCGCACCTACGCCTACCATGGTTGAGCGTAAATCAACGTTGGAAAAGTTAATGAATGAAACGTACATGAAGATCATTATGGGTGGATCTATCGATGAATTCGATAAATTTGCCAAAGATTGGGCGAAGCTGGGCGGAGAGCAAATTACGAAAGAAGTAAACGACTGGTATATGGCAACGAAGAAGTAGCGACGGGCAGAGGAGGATTTACTTTTCTTCCTCTGCTTATTTTGTTTCAAAAGATGGAGGGTGGATATGGGAACTAAACAAATATGGAGAGAGCTTCCGCTGCATCTGATGATATTGCCAGGACTGATACTTGTTATTTTATTTTCCTATGTGCCCATGGCGGGAATTATTATCGCGTTTCAGAAGTTCATTCCAGCGAAGGGGCTCTTCGGTGATCAGCGCTGGATTGGTTTAGATAACTTTGATTATGTCATGAACTTGCCCAGCTTTAATCAGATTCTGTGGAATACGCTATTTATTTCAAGTCTTAAGCTTATTCTTGGCTTACTTGTGCCGATTGTATTCGCCATTCTTCTTAACGAATTGAAGAATGAGGTGATTAAAAGAAGTGTACAAACGACTATTTATTTACCGTACTTTTTGTCATGGGTCGTGCTGGGCGGTATACTCATCGATATTTTATCGCCTTCGAACGGTATTGTTAACCAACTATTAGGTACTCTCGGGATTGAAAAAATATTTTTTCTTGGGGACAACCAATGGTTTCCGTTTACGCTCGTATCATCGGATATATGGAAAAACTTTGGTTATGGGACAATCGTTTATTTGGCAGCTATCACAGGTATTGATCCCGGTTTATATGAATCTGCAACGATAGATGGCGCTAACCGCTGGCATAAGATGTGGTATATCACGATTCCCGGCATGCGCATGGTCATCGTTCTGTTGTCGGTTCTAAGTTTAGGACAGTTGCTGAACGCAGGGTTCGATCAAGTGTTCAATTTATATAGTCCACAGGTGTATGAGAGCGGCGATATCCTGGATACGTTTGTATATCGAATCGGTTTGCTGGATGCCCAATACGGTGTAGCAACGGCGGTGGGACTATTCAAGTCTCTGGTTTCGCTGATATTGATTTCCGGCTCTTACTTTGTTGCGTATCGTTTTGCGAAATATAGAATCTTCTAGGAGGAGGGAAAACAGTGGTACAGCCATCACCAAGATCGGAATATGAGGCACAAAAACGGGCCCCCCACAATCGAAGACGGTTCGAATGGTTTTCCGTTCTGAATAGTTCCTTTCTCATAGTGGTATCGTTGATATGTGTTCTTCCATTAATTCATATCGTCGCCGTTTCGTTCAGTTCAAGTACGGCAGCGGCAGCAGGGCATGTGAAGCTGTGGCCGGTCGATTTCACATTGGCGTCATATGCGTTTACAGCTAGCCGTGAGGCATTTTGGCAATCCATGCTTGTTTCAATAGAGCGGATAGCGATTGGGACGCCATTAAATTTAATCATGACGATTCTCGTTGCATTTCCTTTATCCAAGGAATCGAAGACGTTCCGCCTGCGAGCGATGTACGCTTGGATATTTTTCATGACGATGCTTTTTCACGGAGGCTTAATCCCTTGGTACACAACGCTTAAGCAGTACAACCTCCTTGATACCATCTGGGCACTTGTTTTACCAGGAGCGGTTCCTGTATTCAGTGTAGTCTTGCTGCTCAACTTTTTTCGGGAGGTGCCTAAAGAGTTGGAGGAGGCAGCTGTCATGGACGGCGCTGGCTACTGGACGACACTATGGCGAATATATGTGCCGATATCCAAACCTGCACTTGCAACGCTAGCCTTATTTTCGATGGTTGAGCATTGGAACAGTTGGTTTGATGGACTATTGCTAATGGGAGATCCGAGCCACTATCCCTTGCAAAGTTATATTCAAACGATCGTCATACAACAAAATTTAACGAACATGTCGCGCGACGAAGCGTTGAATATGGCACTCATTTCCGACCGAACATTAAAAGCATCACAGATTTTTCTGGGCTCGCTTCCCATTA
Source organism: Paenibacillus sp. LjRoot56 (assembly GCF_964253335.1). Taxonomy (NCBI): domain Bacteria; kingdom Bacillati; phylum Bacillota; class Bacilli; order Caryophanales; family Paenibacillaceae; genus Paenibacillus; species Paenibacillus sp. LjRoot56. The sequence goes on along the minus strand of NZ_CAXURV020000003.1, from coordinate 1,289,565 downwards.
TTATGGCGTACCCGTTTTTGCAGAAGTATTTTGTGAAAGGAATTGTACTTGGCAGTGTGAAGGGGTGACGGGTGGATGAGGGATGTCTAATTTAGGAGAGTTCAGGGTTTCAGGCTATAATTGAAGAAAAAAGTTGGAGGCTTGTGCCTTGATAAACCGTAACCCGCTTTCTTTGAAAAATACAATTTTCCTACGACTGCTTATCACATTTATGTGTATCATGCTGCCAATTATTTTCTTTGGCGTCTACCTGTATAGTTGGATTGTTCAGACGGCTAGTGAAGATATCTCTAAAACTGCGGTTTCTCAGATCACCTTCTTTCTAAGCGATCTTGAGAACGAAGTAGAACGGATGAAGATTCTTCAGTATGGCATTCTAGAGGATGAAGATCTCAATGAACTCACACTAACTTGGAATACGATGGATGTATTCACGCGCACTGAAAAAATTAATTCACTGCGCAAACGACTTTACGTCATTCAAAACAGCAGTCCCTATATTAAAAATGTGAGCGCCCACATCTATCAGGTATCAAAAACGATTTCATCCGCTAACGGTCCTCGTGATATTGATATCGAGCGGTATTATGGACTTCGCGCGACCTTAGGCAACCGGAATAACCAGCTTATTGAGTGGAATGGAGGATTATATTTAAGTGCGGTTAGGAAAAGCGGAACCAATGGGAATCAACCGCTGTTCATTATTGAAATCGAGCTTGATCAAGCTCGACTACAGGAAGCGTTAGGCCAGTTCAACACCTATACCGGCAGCGGAACTGTAATGACCCCGAAGAACTCCAGTATCATTCTCAGGAGTGGGGCACTAGAACTCTTGCGTCTGGATATGACTTCAATCGTTCAACAAATAAAAGAATCTGATATTCATAACACTGGAACTCTTTCCATAACTGGAAGTCGTTACTATACTGCTTTTGCAGTGTCTGATTATCTAAGTATGTCCATATACCGGTTCATTCCTGAACAAATGATTAAGAAACCGCTGGATAAGTTTTATATGTGGGCGTGGTTGTTTATTTTTGCAGCAGTAGTGGTAATTGCGATATATGCCTATTACACTTACCAGTTTATTCACAAGCCGTTGTTAACGCTCGTAAAAAGTTTTCGGCGTATGGAGAATGGAGATCTTGAGGTAAACATCCAGCATAAGTCTAATGATGAATTCGGTTACCTGTATGGACGGTTTAATCAAATGGTCGGAAATCTTCGTTCTCTGATCGATCAAGTTTATAAACAGAAAATAATGACTCAGCGGGCTGAGCTAAAGCAGCTTCAATCTCAGATTAATCCACATTTTCTATACAACAGTTTCTTTATTTTGAGAACGATGGCAAAAATGGGAGACTTGGATCGAATCGGACAGTTCACAACTCAGCTTGGCGAATATTTTCAATTTGTCACAAGGAATGCTTCTGATGAGATTGTACTGAAACAAGAAATTCATCATGCCAGAATGTATACGGAGATTCAACAGCTACGCTTCTCGCGGCGTATTCGAGTGCAATTCGACGCTCTCCCGCAGGAAATCGAGCGGGTGTTAGTGCCGCGGTTGATCGTTCAGCCCATCATTGAAAATGCATTCGAACACAGCCTGGAACAAATGAAACAGAATGGATTGATTGTCATCCGCTTCGAGATCATAGAGACGGAAATCCTCATCGTGGTGGAAGATAACGGTGAGAACTTAACGGACAAGAGTTTGCAAAGTATTTTAGAAAACTTGGATAACGTTGATAATCATATGGAAACGACAGGATTGGTAAATATTCATCGACGAATTAAGAGCACGTTTGGTGAATCATACGGTCTTGGAATAAGTCGGAGTGAGTACGGGGGATTAAAAGTAACTATTAGTTTTCCCTTAAAAGGGGGTGAAGCTCGTGATTAGAATGCTGATCGTTGATGATGAGGAGATCATAACGGATGGTTTGTTTGATATATTTAGTCAATTAAATCTGGATCTTGATTTGTACAAAGCTTATTCAGGCGAAGAAGCAGTAGCTTGGATGAGGACAACGAGAGTGGACATCGTGCTGTCTGATATCCGTATGCCTGGTATGGATGGCCTTGAGCTAATGACCTACATTCGGAATAATTGGTCGCATTGCAAAATCATTTTTTTAACGGGGTATAATGATTTTGATTACGTCTATCAAGCGATTCAAACACCGGGAGTCAGTTACCTCCTAAAGAGCGAAGAATATGAAGTAATTATTAATGCAGTCAGGGATGCTATTCATGAACTGGAAAAAAGTTTGAAATTCGACCATCTCGTCATGCAGTCGAGAGAGAAACTTACCACACTTGAAACTCTTGCTCAAGGGAATTACTTCCAGTACTTGTTGCAGGGAACGCGGGAAATGGAGGAGTTAGCATCTGATTTCAGCAAATTAGGAATTGTTCTCGATCCAAATCTGCCTGTTCTAATGGCAATAGGTGACTCGCAGAGAAAGGATATGAATTACTCTTTTGCCGAAAGTCAGGAGACAGCTCTAGCCGTAAAGTTTTTGGCAGATACATTTCTCGCGGAACGAACAAGCTGTCTTGGAATCATTGATCGTTACGGTGGTCTCGTCTGGCTTATTCAGCCGATGCCTGGCCATGGATCAGAATCGGACGAATCCTATGCCCGCACAGTAAAGTTTCTAGAAGGACAATTTGAGCTTATCCAGCAAGCTTGTTTTGAATCTATGGGACTGACTTTTGCCATTACATGTTGCGCTGACCCCTGTGAATGGAAGCAACTATCTGAGGTATATGACCGAGTTAGAAGTCAGCAATTTTGGCGAGCAGGCGACGGCGCTCAGATGGTCCATACAGTTAACTTTGAAACGATAGAAACTGCAGCACATTCACGAACACTGAGAGAAAAGGCGGAGTCATTGGCGATTCATCTTGAAGGCGGGAATAAAGAGGGGTTTCTCCAACTGTTGCGAGAACTGACTGAGTCGGTATTTGACGAGCGTGGAAGTTGGGGACCTTTTCATTTGGAGCTTTATTATACGATAGCGCTGCTCCTTTTGTCATATATAAACCGTTGGGAACTGCATGAAAAGGTTGGAACAACAGGTCTTATGCAAAGAGATATGCATGCTTCAAGGCATGATAGTTTTGAGTTTTTGAAAAAGATGGCAGAATCCTTGTTTGATCTCAGATTGAGCGTAGAACGCAATAGGGCGGCTGCAGTGGTTGAGAAGATTCGTTCGTATATCGAGGAGCACATAGGCGAGGACTTGTCTCTCGTACGTTTAGCCAGCGTGATTCATTTCAATCCATCTTATTTATCGAGGCTTTTTAAACAGGAAAGTGGCGTCAATCTGTCGGATTATATTGATGAAGTAAGAGTAGAGAAAGCCAAAAATTTGCTCAAGCAAGATGTACTGAAGATTGCTGAAGTGGGTTCTCAGGTGGGGTACGAAACCCCGCATTCGTTTACTCGATTTTTCAAGAAATTAACGGGGATGACACCAGTTGAATATCGGGAGATTTTGCGTGATTAAGAACGTGTGTTCTTAATATCATTGAGGAGAAATGGCGATGGGGAGTCTGATAATTACAAATCCAATCATTTGGGCTGATGTTCCGGACATTAGTGTCATTAGAGTGGGGACAGCTTACTATATGGTAAGCACAAGCATGCATTCGATGCCCGGATGCCCAATCATGAAATCAGATAATTTGCAGTATTGGACAATCGTAAACTATGTCTACGATACCTTGGAGGATAACGATGCTCATAATTTGTTGGATGGGATCGGCATTTATGGGAAAGGATCTTGGGCTGCAAATTTACGTTATCATAATGGCCTGTATTATGTGTGTTTCTCGTGCAATGATATGAAACAGTTCTATGTGTTCCGGACTGCTGATATTGAGAATGGACAATGGGAACGCACCGTATTCCAAGGCGTATATCATGATCCGAGTCTGCTGTTTGACGAAGAGCGTGTCTATGTTCTACATGGCAATGGGAATATTTACATTACAGAGTTGATGTCTGATGTTTCGGCAATTAAATTAGGCGGCGTCAATCAACTGCTTCTCGAGACAGAGCATAAGGGGATCATGCTGAGGTGCGAGGGATGTCATGCCTATAAGTTGAATGGCTACTATTATTTATTTTTTATTGAATGGCCAAATACCGGAAATCGTCGTCGAAGACAACTTTGTTATCGCTCACGAGGACTTTTGGGGCCTTATGAACATAAAGTAATTCTCGATGACGACCTGGGCTATCGTAATCACGGTATTGCTCAAGGCGGTATTGTCGATACGCCAACCAATGAGTGGTATGCGGTATTATTTCAAGATCACGATGCTGTGGGACGTATTCCAATCGTACAGCCATTATCTTGGGTGGAGGATTGGCCTGTTATAGGTATGGACGGAAAAGCGCTATTGGCATTTAAAGCACAATTGCCAAGTACGAATCCTATATCTTTGGTGCAAAGTGATGAGTTTGAATATTCAGAAAATAAATTGATCCTGAATTGGCAGTGGAATCATAATCCAGATAATCGGTTATGGTCTGTAACTGCGCGCTGGGGATGGCTGCGGCTACAAACGGGAAATATTTCTAAAAATGTATTATTTTCAAGAAATACATTAACACAACGGACGGAAGGTCCGGCATGCATCGGGATTACCATGTTGGATGTTTCCCATATGAGACCGGGTGACCACGCAGGTTTAGTTGCATTACAGAATCAATTTGGAACTGTAGGCGTGCAAATCACAGAAAACGGTGAGCGCCAAGTTGCAATGTGTGTCAAACGAGGTGAATGTGATGAAGAAACAGTCGAAAAGCATTCATTCGAGGGTAGTCTGATTTATTTGAAAATTCATTTCGATTTTGAAAACAGTGTTGATATGGCAAATTTTTACTTTTCTAGCAACGGAGAAGATTGGAAGAAAATTGGAAGTCCATTGAAGATGATATATACATTGGATCATTTTATGGGCTACCGAATCGGGTTGTTTAATTATGCAACTAGACATGTTGGTGGACATGCGGATTTTGATTATTTTCACTTTGTGTGTAAAGGAGCTGATGATGATAAATGGCACATACAACATTGAATGCTGCTGAAGTCACGAAAGAAATTAGGCAAAAAGACCGCCTCCGTGTGCTCAAACAAATGAGGCATGATTACCAACTATATTTGATTATTTTATTGCCAGTGATATGGTTAATTCTTTTCCAGTACGTTCCGATGTATGGCCTTCAACTAGCATTCAAAAATTTCAGAATTCTTGAAGGTATATGGGGAAGCCCTTGGGTTGGCATGGATCATTTCACCAAATTTTTTAATTCATACCAATTTATCAAAGTGTTAAAAAATACGATTATTATCAGTTTATATGAGCTAATCGCAGGGTTTCCTCTCCCGATCATTCTGGCATTAGCATTGAACGCAACAATAAGAACGAAGTTTAAGCAAGCTGTTCAATTTATTACTTATATGCCATATTTTATTTCGACGGTCGTTATGGTTGGCATGATTCTGCAGTTTTTGAATCCACGGGTCGGTGTTATCAATACAGGGCTTGGTTTAGTTGGAATTGAGCCGTTCAATTTCATGGGTGATCCCGGTTGGTTTAAGTCCATCTATGTATGGTCAGGAATATGGCAGAGTACAGGATGGGGGACCATCATCTATCTGGCTGCACTGTCGGGGATCAGTCAAGAAGTTCATGAAGCAGCGATGATTGACGGCGCAAGTCGGTTCCAGCGAATATGGCATGTTGATATTCCAGGTATTATGCCGACGATTGTAACGCTGCTGATATTGAATGTTGGTACGATTATGGGGATAGGCTTTGAGAAAATTTACTTGATGCAAAATCCACTGAATATTGGTTCTTCGGAAGTTATATCTACGTATGTTTATTCGGTCAGCCTAGCATCTAGCGCTCCGGATTACGCCTATGCTACTGCGATTGGCCTTTTTAATTCCTTCATCAATATGATCTTAATTTTATCCGTCAACCAAATAGCCAAAAGAGTAGGAGATACCAGTCTATGGTAACAAAGGAGGCTGCCGCATGAAATCCAATAAAGCTAGGCTTACGAATTCGGATAAAATATTTTATTTTATTAATGATTTGATCTTGTTACTCGCACTGATAATCGTACTTTATCCGCTTATTTATGTATTCAGCGCTTCTTTCAGCGATAAGCTGGCTATTATATCGGGAAAAGTATTCCTTTGGCCGGTTGACTTTTCTTTGGAAGGCTATATCGCCGTTTTTAAAGATTCGAGAATCATGCCCGCCTACGGAAATACAGTGTTTTATACTGTTGTCGGTACCACGATTAATGTGGTGCTGACGATCCTGGTTGCATACCCGCTTTCTCGGAAAACGATGGTTGGCCGCAATCTAATCATGTACCTATTTGCTTTTACAATGCTGTTTCACGGCGGATTGATTCCCAACTATCTGTTGATGAAATCGTTGGGGATGATTGATACGAGATGGGCGATGCTCCTGCCAGGCGCGATTGCCGTTTGGAATATGATCATCGCGCGCACCTTTTTCCAATCCACCATCAGTCATGAGCTTTACGAAGCCGCTGCTATGGATGGATGCTCCCATGTGAGGTTTCTATGGAGTATCGTGCTTCCGCTCTCAAAATCAATTATAGCCGTATTGGTCTTATTCTACGGCGTATCCCATTGGAACGCCTACTTTAATGCTTTCATTTATTTAAAGAATAAAGATTTGTTCCCCTTGCAAATCGTTCTGAGGGATATTCTTATTCAGAGTGAAATCGATCCATCCAGCATTACGGATACGGATACGATGACAAGGAAACAAGGCTTGGCCGATCTACTGAAATACTCTGTCATAATTGTGGCTAGCCTGCCTGTGTGGCTTGTTTACCCGTTCGTCCAGAAGCACTTTGTAAAAGGAGTCATGATCGGGTCAATCAAAGGTTAAAGTCAATAAATCGGTGTATGCTTATGTAAACCATAAGTAAAGTGCCGATTCATTGTATAGATATCAAAAAACTGAGGGGAGCATGTAAATGAAGAAAAGATTGTTAACAAGAGCTGTTGTTCTAGTGATGTCCAGTTCTATGATTTTAAGTGCTTGCAGTTCCGAGAAAGAAGCGAAGGGGGGAAAAACGGAATCCAAGGAAGCGGCAAGTCTGTCTGCGCCTGGTCAATTGCCGTTTTCTAAAGAAAAGATCAACATCACCGTTACGGTGCCAGCCAGTCCCTACGTGTTGTCATGGGAGTATGGAAAGAATGAGTTTACGACCTGGATTGAGGATCAGACTAATATTCATATTAACTGGAATCTCTTTCCTGCAGCGGATGCTAAGACAAAGCTTAATTTGGAGCTATCCTCCGGGGGCGATCTCGGTGACCTAGTTATGGGTGAATTCGGCCTTGACAACTCCATGCTGGCAACATATGGATCCCAAGGACTACTATTAAATATGAAGGATTTACTTGAAAAGAACGGCTCAAATTTGAAAAAAATGTATACCGAGTTACCTGCTATTAAGCAGGCCACTACCGCACCGGACGGAAATATATATGGCGTACCAGATGTAGGTGTCTGCTATAATTGCGATCGTGCGATGCGCTTCTGGGTGAACAAAAGCTTTCTTAAAACTTTGAACATGTCCGTGCCGACAACCACAGACGAGCTGTATCAATATTTGAAGGCCGTTAAAGAAAAGGATCCAAATGGTAACGGCAAGAAGGACGAAATTGGATTGGTTGGCTCACCGAAAAGCTGGTTCTCGAATGTGCACCAATTTATTATGAATGCATTCACTTATCATGACAGCAATGAGCTTTATGTGAAAGATGACAAAGTTGTTGCTGCTTTCACCACTCCGGAATGGAGAGAAGGATTAAGATACCTGAACAAGCTGTACAAAGAAGGGCTAATTGATACGTCATCGTTCACTAACGATGAGAGTCAGTTGAGACAATTGGTAGAGTTAAATAACGGGAATACCGTTGGTTCAGTTGGGAATGGTGGGCCGCATGCATTTGCAGCTAACGATTCCACCAAATCCAATTATGAAATCGTACCTCCTCTGAAGGGGCCTAATGGCTTTCAAACGGCCTTTTACAACGAATATGGCATGGTCGGCGCATACCGATACATCATTCCGGCCAAGAGCAAACATCCTGAAGCAGTCGTGAAGCTAATTGACTTTATGTACTCTAATGAGGCTTTCTTGAGAGGCCGCTACGGTGTGCCTGGAGTTAACTGGGAAGTGCCTAAGGACTCAATTGCAGCTAATGGCGGACCAGCTAAGTTTAAGCTGATTGGCAAAGATATATGGGGACAGCCTGATAAAGCGCACTGGAGTGGCACTAACGGAGGATGGCCGCCTTTCGGTTCTGATGCAAGAGAAGCGCTGAAGTCAGGTTATGATTTGGAGTCTGAACTTTACAAAGCTGCAAAATTATATGATAAAATGGCACCGAAAGTTTCAGTGCCAAAGTTTTTCTTTGACCCTAATACTTCAAAACGACATAATGAATTGAAGACAGAGATTAAGAAGCGGTTAGATGCGGCTACGGCTGACTTTATCGTAGGCAACCTGAATATTGAGAAGGATTGGGATAAATTCCAGGCAGAGTTGAAACAAATAGGCATTGAAGAGTACGTTTCCATCATGCAAAAAGAGTACGATGCGAAATGGAAGGGTTCAAAGAAATAAATAGGTTGTTTTTCGTGTTTTTTTAAAAAAAACATTCTAAACGGGTAGCCCTTACTTCACAGTAGGGCTACCTTTTTTTCATGAAGTATCCATTTGATCTTCAGAATGGCTGAAGCATCCTTTAAACATTTTTGAAGAACTAACTGAAGTGGATTACAAGTTACCTTATCATGAGGTTCATATGAAATACAGGAAGCCTGATATGTTCGTAGACTTGGGCGAAGGATCTTTTGATTTCAAGAGTGTCTATAGCAAAATTCAAGAACTTGGACATGTCAAATATACCATCGTGGAAAGTGACGGAGAGCGAAAGGATAAATATAAAAGTCTGGAAAATGAATTAAAGCTATTGGAACAATATGTTGGTGACGAAGCGAGAGATTAACCGCTTGCATCCTTCAATAATGGAGTGTTACAACATGGAAACGATTAAAGTAGGAATAATTGGTACAGGATTTTCGGCAAATTTTCATATTGAATCACTTAGACGTATTCCGGGCGTAGAAATTGTTGCTATTGCCGGGAGCACACAGGAAAAGGCAAAGTGCGTTGCTAACATTTACGGGATTCCTTTAGCCTATGGCAGCTACGAAGAAATGCTGTCCAATCCTCTTATCGAAGTAATTCATAATTGTACCCCAAATTTTCTTCATTTTGATATTAATAAATCAGCAATTTTAGCAGGCAAGGATCTGATGTCCGAGAAGCCGCTTGCAATGAACAGCTCCGAATCCGCGGAGTTAGTAGCGCTGGTGGAAAAAAACGAGATCATAAATGGCGTTTGTTTTAACTACAGACATTTTCCAATGGTTATGCAGGCTAAGCAGATGGTACAAGATACCATCTGCGGCCAAGTACATTTAGTAACTGGAGGATATTTGCAAGATTGGCTGTTATACGATACAGATTACAGTTGGAGACTTGAGCCTGGCAAAAGCGGACCATCTAGAGCAATTGCAGATATTGGTTCTCATTGGTGTGATACCCTACAGTTTGTTCTTGGAAAACAAATAATCGAAGTGTTTGCTGATCTAAAGACAATTCATCCGACTAGGAAGAAGCCAATAACAAGTAGTACCACCTATGCGAAGGATGAGGATGGTGAGTACGAAGTTATAGATGTTAGCACGGAAGACTGCGGTTCGGTTTTAGTCCATTTTGAAGATGGAATATCAGGTGTATTTACCGTGTCCCAAGTGAGTGCCGGACGTAAAAATAAATTGCACTTTGAAATTTCAGCGTGTGAATCAAGTTTATATTGGGACCAAGAGAATTCGAATCGATTATGGGAAGGCAAAAGGAACAGGCCTAATATAGAGATTTTACGTGATCCTGCGTTACTCTTACCTCAAGCCGCTGAGTTAGCTCATTTCCCAGGCGGACATCAAGAAGGATGGCCTGATGGATTCAAGAATCTGCTTATCGATTTCTATAATGAAGTTAATTGGAAGAGAAGACAGCAGCATATCAAAGGAAATCTGATATTTGCTTCTATTGCAGACGGACATCAGATCATGAAAATTATTGATGCTGTTTTGGAAAGCCATCGTACCAAAACTTGGGTGAAGATTGATAATTTTGATTAAGAGTAGGACTAGTTGAGAGGAGTTTAACAATTATGGGCAGTACAAGCAAAATTAAAATCGGTGTCATCGGCGCAGGCAATATTGGTAATGTTCATATCAACGAATTCTTGAAGCTACCAGATGAGTGTGAAATTACAACTATTACGGATACGTATTTACCATTGGCAGAATCCCGAGCGCAAGAGTATGGGATTGGAAATGTTGCTACTATATAATGACTTATTGCTCTCGCGTTCTATTTTAAGTAGGTTATTTAAATTAGTGGAAACAAGAGTTGAATAATAAAAACTAGGCTGCCAGCGGATATTCTTTCTGAGGGCAGCCTTTGCTCACCTAGACGGGCAGAAGAGTTGAATAGAAGGGTTTTCATATTCAAGGTATTTTCTTGTCGTTGTACTATCATCTGGGGTTTTGGTAACAGCAAGTTGACAAAATATCCTTCCTGCCGTATCATTTAAACATTCGTTTTAAATGATTGTTTAATAATAAGGAGTGGTCAAAATGGGATCGTCAATAGCGGCTTTTTTGAAGCCTGCAACAACTAAGGTAGGGATTATTACAGCGATTACGTTTCAGTTGTTGTTTAGCATCATATGGATGACTGGGTATTCGGGAGTTTCGGATAATACGAAGAATTTGAAGATTGCGATCGTGAATGAAGATCAAGCCATGGGTGGCAAAATTGTTCAAAGCCTGCAAGGCAATCTTCCTTTTCAAACGGAGGTTATCGCGTCGAATGAAGAAGCTCAGAACAAGCTAAACATGCGTGAAGTGCAGATGGTTATGCATATTTCATCGGATTTTTCGAAAAAACTCCAAACGCCAGGCCAAACAGTACCGATTACCTATACGGTTAATGAGTCCAATCCGTCGATGACGAAGTCAGTCATGCAAGCTGTGGCGGGGAACATTACGGCAACGGTAAATAAAGAGGCGGTAGCGGCAGGGGCATTGGCTGTCTTAACACAGATGAACCCACAGCTGCCGGCTGAGCAAGCGACTCAGATTGCACAAGGGTTAGCGAGTAAAGTGAGTTCAGATATCCAAAGCACCAATAAAGTAAAGGATATGCCGAACCAAATGCTGCCGATGATGCTCGTGCTAGCTTCTATTGTAGGTACAATGATTATGGGAATGAACTTCAGTGTTTCAACCAATCTCCTAGGTGCTTCTTTGTCTAAAACGCAAAAAATGGCAGCGCGCATCGGAATAACGGTGATTGCTACGATAGTGGTTGGACTTATCAGTGCCACCATGGTTGTTTCGTTGGGAGGGCACGTGGATAAAGGATTTGTTGCGCTATGGGGCTTTGAATCGTTGTTCTTATTGACGTTTGCCTTGGTTGCTCAAATGTTTTTGACATTGTTTGGGAACGCAGGTATGCTATTTAACATTGCTATGTTATCTCTGCAGTTGGTCTCATCAGGTGCGATTGTACCGAGAGAGCTTCTGTCTAATTTCTATCACTCGATCAGTAATTTCTTCCCGGCAACATATGCAGTGAACGGGTTGATGAATATTTTGTTCGGTGGACCTGGTGTTGGCAGCGAAGTTGGCTATTTATTTGTGATTGCCGCGGTGGCGCTTGTCATTGATATGGTGGTTGTATTTTCGAAAAAAACCAAGGTAGTCCCATCGGTAGGAAGTGTTCCATCAAACGCTTAACTAAGAATTAGGAGGGCGCTAGACATGGTTCATCAAGAGTCAGATATGAAAATGAAAATTCTGTTGGCCGCGAAAAAGCTGTTTGCACAGCATGGCTATGATGCGACTAGCGTACGTCAAATATGTGAGGAGGCTGGGGCCAATGTGGCTCTGGTTTCCTATTATTTTGGTGGAAAAGAGAGCGTTTTCCATGAAATATTTAAGCAGTTTTTTCCTGCAATTAAATTAACGGAGTTTTATGAAGTGGAAGATCCCCTTGCTGGCATCCAACAAGTGATTAGAGAAGTTGTCAAAATTCGAAACGAAGATCCGCAGCTGATCAGCTTGATTCAAATGGAGATTATCACGATTACCCCACGTGTAGATAAAATGAGGGAGCTTGTTTTCCCACTGTGGAAAAAGGTTCGTGATTTATTGGACAAGGGTAGAAAAGAGGGGCTCTATGAGTTTGAAGGGCTGGACAGTACGCTCATGTTTGTGTTGGGAGCAATGTTTTTCTACAAGCAGCGAGAGTTCTTCGAACCGATGTTTACAGAGGAACGCCCTGATATGGATACGCTGATTGGGCAAACGACAGCATTCATCATGCGCGCTCTCGGGTATCACAAATAGCAGAGCGCTTTCATTTGATAACTCCAAATTTATTGTAAATAGATGTTGAAATTTGGAAGTTTATGTGATACTTTTAGTGTATTGTTTCGAACTGATAATCATATAGTTTGATTTGCGAAGAACGCAAATTTCGGAGATGAATTCTCCGGGGTTTGCGTTTTTTTGTTGTGTTTGTAGGTGAGAAGAGGGAGGTGATCGATTGAATCGCAGGAGAAGCCTGCTAATTAGTGTGGTTGTTGCATTGCTGGCTGGATTGCTCGTATACGGGGTCTATGTGTTGCAAGTGAATCAGGTCGAGCTGCAGCAGACAGTTCAGGTTGTGGTGCCGAAGGATTTTATTCGAGCAGGTCAGTTTATTCATGCCGATATGGTCGAGTTCAAGGCGATTCAGAAAGGTAGCTATACATCGAGTATGATGAAGGAACTTACGGATGTTGTTGGACAGGAGTCCATGATTCCTTTAGGCACACAGGAGCCCATTCTGAAGTGGAAGTTGAATCGCTATCATCTCCTTCCTAATGAACAACAGGCAACTTTTCAAATTCCCAAAGAGTATCTACTTACGGTTTCGAATGGTATTCGTGCCGGAGATCGGGTTCGTATGTATGTGTCAGGGAGCGATGGCAGCTCACGCAGGTTGTTTAATGAGAAGGAAATTACGGTGGCCTCTGTGAAGTCATCCGCCAATGTGGAGGTAGACAACCCGAAGAACTCCAATTTGTTGTCCAAGGCCCAGGGAGATGAGCAAAAGATGTATACCTCCAGACTGGAAGCCAATGGAGCCATAGATCAGATTAATTTGAATTTGACGGAAAACGAATGGCTTCAGATCGATCAATTATGCTCAGCGAAGAAGGCCAAGCTGGTCATTGCTTTTAGTTCCACGTCAATTCAAGTCCAGGAGTAGCATGTAATTTGGCAAAAAGAGAGGTGAAACCATGTGCAAATCGGGCTAGTGTCGACAGATCAGCGATTAATTGATGAGTTAACGAATGTGGTGTATGCCAAACCGTTCGGGTGGCGAATATTTACGGAGGCGAATGATTTACAGTCTAAATCATTGGAGCAATCTTACTCCCATGTCATTCTTTCGGATCGGGAGCTCTCGTACGGGGAGCTGGAGGAGTTCCTTGAAGGTATGCAAGGGCAAGAGCCAACGACGAAAATCATTGTGTTGCTTTCAAATTATCACGATGCCTCAATCAACGAGAAATATGTGAAAATGTGCAAGCTGATGAAATTGGATTATATCCTCCCAGGGCGCAGTACGGCTGTGATTGCGGATGAAATCCGCGCCTGGGTTGATGGGTCAAACGGGGGTCAATTAAATCAGGCGCTTTCTGGTAAATTAATAACGTTCGTCGGTTCAACACCGAATATTGGTACGACACTGGCTTCTTATGGAGTAGCCTGTATGTTAGCGATGGAGACTTCAAAGAAGGTTGGTTACCTCTGTTTGAATCTGAAAAGTTCAAAGCTTCATCGGTATTTGGGTCGTGAAGAGCACCTTTTTACGTTAGACGGATTGAGGGCGGAACTGAAGGCTCAAAGCTTAACACCAGAAAGGTTGCTCCACGTTTGTGATAAGCCAAAAGAGGCACATGGCCTACATGTTCTTTATGGCAACATGCTGCGCGAACAGGCGGAATTCTTCACGCCATCAGAAATTATCCATTTACTGCGTGTGGCGCGAGGCGCTTTTGACATCTGTATCATCGAAGTAAGCGCGTATTGGGATAATGCAGCGACCGTAAGCGGGCTGCTGGAAGCTGATAGCAAAATTGTCGTCACGACAGGGGATATTTCACATTTTCAGGAGGATTTCTCGAGGTGGATTAGGCAGGTGGGATCTGTGTTTGGCTTGCAGCCAGATGCTTTCGAGCTTATGGCGGTACAAACGGATCGGCATGCGAAGCAAAGCGAGTTCACGATCAAAGATATTCGCAAAGAAACGCAGCTTCATTTAATTGGACATGTCAGTCGACATGGGGATGCGCTTGCACGTTGTAACCAAGGTAAGCTGATGGAACTGTTGAGCCCAACCCACCCCATGCATCATGAGGTGAAAGCGGTAGCGCGGAAATTTGCTGATTTTTACAAGCTGCCCCAGAAGATGAACGTGCGGCAGGAAACATGGTTCCAAAAGCTCATTGCCGGCAAACGCGCGGTCAGCTAAATCAGGATCAGGAGGGTAAAGGAGTGAGTGGAAAAAGGTTTTCGATGATTACCTACATGCATGAACGTAGGACGGAAGAGGCTGTGTTGGGATTGGGACGCTCCCTGACAATACACGCAGCTGATGCTAATGATTTGGGCGATAGAATGGTCGAACAGACTAACGGAGTGCGTGGAAATGGCAGTGTTCAGGATCACGCGGGCGCAGGTGAGGAAGCCTTTTTCCAGCAATGGGTGCAAGAGATTCGCAGTGAGTTGGTTGCCCTGAAAGGTAGATCAGAGACTGAAAAACAGCTGTATAACGAGACGCTGAATCGCGCAATTCTAGGTTATGAAGAGGATCGTGGCAAGCTCCTGGCCATTATTCATGATCTCGTGTCGAAAAGGAGACTTTCGGACATCCCGCCTCGGACAAGTGGGTATACGACGCTTCCTGAAGCGATTTTTGCTGAAATTATTGGCTTAAATGTCCTTGAACTCGTCCTCAAACAGAAGGAAGGATTGGAAGAGATTCAGGTTGTGGGGAGGCAGATTTTTGAAGTACGTGGAGGAATGGCGTCACCTTCATCTTACGAGCTTCCATCCATCCGAGAATTAGAGCGAATTCAACAAAATTTAGTGTTATTTAACCACGACACCCTCAATCCTAGAAAGCGTTGGGCAGAGGTTGTTCTGCAGGATGGGTCACGTGTAACGATGACTGGCTTCGGATTTACGGCTGAACCCACCTTAACGATACGTTTTTACACGGTAAAAAGATTTGATTTAGCCTCGCTTGCTTCCCCAGATCTGGCCACGATGGATTTCCGCATGGAAGTGTTACTTCGTTGTTTCATCCACACGTATTTCAATTTGGTCGTTATTGGTCCGACAAATTCAGGGAAAACCAATTTAATTAAGGCGCTCATTGCCGAAATGGACGATAACGAACGAATTATTACGATCGAATCCCGATTCGAGTTGAATTTAAAACGAGATTTTCCTCATAAAAATATCGTCGAATACGAAATTGACGAGGAAGATCCGAGGCATTCGGGTTTGCAGGCTTTTAAACTGGCATTAAGGCAGTCTCCAAAGCGCATATGTCACGCAGAAATTAGGGATGAAGATGCCAATTTATATGTTCGTGCTTGTACACGTGGCCATGAGGGCAGTTTGACGACGGTCCATGTGAGTGAGCTGGAAGATGTACCGGATGCGATTACTGACATGTGTATGCTGGATGGCAGAGGGATGGATTCGAAGCGTTTGACGAAAAGGATTACGGAATTTGTGACACATATCGGCATTGAAATGCAGGTTGTTCACGGGAAAAGAAAGATTGTGCGAATCGTCGAATATCGCTATGAAAATGAATGCGTGTTCGTCACGGATTTAGCACTTTATGACAACTCGACAGGCGAATGGACATTTCCCGGGAAATTGTCGCTTCATGCATCGCGAAAAATAAGGAAGGCTGATCGAAGACAGTATTCGCTGTTGAGAGAGCACGGATTTATCGAAAATGAAGAGAAAGAAGGCGGTTTTGAACCGTGATTTTCGCCAAATATGTCTTTCTCTTGTTGTTATTTGTGCTCGTCTATGTCGTTTTTCGAGTTCTGTTAGAGCTGCTTATTAGACAACGCAAGGCTAGATTCAGGTTGCACTATGTAAGAAATGCTACAGTTAGCGCGAGAATATCCACTTATTTGGAGACATGGGGCTGGATATATAACCATATGAAGGAGTTGCTGGAATCCGTCGAATCTAGACTAAGTATGCAAGCCATGTTGACGATAAGTTTAATTGGGTTGTTATTCGGCTTATTGGTTGGGGGTGTTTTTTTTCAAACCTTCAAAGGCGCACTTATTATGACGATGATTGGCGCTTCGCTGCCGTATTTGCTGCTTCGAGTGAAGTTGGTAAGTGTCCGTTTGCGAACGAGACTAGAGTTTCTTCCGGCTGTTGAAGTGTTTTTCCAGTCTTATATGATGGACCCTAATCAAAATATGAAAATTGCGCTGAAGTATTGTATAGAGGAAAATCGTATTTTGTACCCGATTAAGCCTGTTTTCGAGCAATTATATCGTCATCTCATGACACAAAGGGATACCGAGGAAAGCTTGCGAATTTTCAATCTGACGCTTGGGCACATCTGGGCGGACTATTTTACAGGAATCATGCGAGTGGCTTTGAAAGAGGGAAGCTTTGTCGGAGATAGCCTGAAGGAACTGATCACCGATATGCGGAAAGCACAGCGCTTTGATCAGATGGAAAGAAATCGACTATTGGAAATACGCATTGCCAATTTTACACCAATTGGATTTATGGTCTTATTCATGTGGATTAACTTTAAGGTAAATGCGGATAACGCCTATTTATATTATGTGATTGATCCTGCTGGTCGAAATATGATTTTGGATGCACTTATATTGATTTTTATATCGTTTCTGATGGGAATCTACTTGTCTATGCGAAGAATGTGAGGAGGTGAATACTGTGGTTATGATCAATACCCAGCTGTTAATGCTGCAGTACGCTTCGCGTTTGCTCTTATTTATACTTTTTATGATCTTGATTCACCAAGGGTTAAGGTACTTACCAGCACGTAAGAGAAGATGGCGATCTTTACAGGTAAAGAGCACGCTCAAAGAGGCCGAAATACCCCAAATGTTGTATAAAATGCTGGGCATGAGCACGAAAGCGGTGGAGGCGAAGCGCCAATTACTGTTGGGATGCGGGATTTGGCTGAATGCGAACCTGTATGAGGGAACGAGAAGATTGCTTTTAGCAGTGACATTGCTAGTAGGCGGGATGGGATATGCGGCTTTCGGGCATTCTTGGATTACTTTGCATATGCAGCCTGCGTATGTGTTAGTTGGAGCAGCAGTCGTGTCGATTTTTCTTATATGGGATGGCAAAGTGCTTGCACAGCTCAAAGAAAAGCGTTCCCAGCGCATCGTTCGGGATATTTATGCGATCAGTCGACAGCTCTTGTACTATAATGATTCGAAATTAAACTTGCATGACAAATTATCACTATGTGTCGGTCAGACGACATCGACTCGAGTTCATGTTCAGCTGCTGCTCAATGAATGGTATCAAGGGGCCGAAGAGGCGATTTCCCATTTTAAAAAGAGACTAGGAACGGAAGAAGCTCATAGCTTTGGAGAAACGCTGAATGCGCTCAGGTTGAATGAACATGGAGGCTATTATGAGCTGCTAAAGCAGCGTATTCAGGATTACAAAGAGAAGATGGAATTGATTCGCGACAGCAAGAAGGAAACGGTATCGTATGTGCTTTTTGTACTTGCGGGTCTGCCGATATTGAATACTTTCCGAGTGTTTATGTACCCTTGGATCGCCGAAGGGCAACGATTATTTGATGCAATTAACTAACATGCGATGGGGGAGTAAGTAGATGAGAAATATTTTGGTAACGGTGATGATGCTGATTGTGGTGGCTTTATTGTTTACGACGATTATTAATGATGGCTCAACAGGTATGAGACGAAATATCGGGACCCATGGGACGACGGCAAATACGAATATTACGGCACTTACACCATAGAGATGGCAGGTCATGTATGAGGTCTATTCTTGTAACAGTGCTGTTGATGATTGTTGTAATCGGCATTTATATGGATGTTGTTGGGGGAAGCACGGGAACTCGCAAGCAGGTTAGCAACAGCGGGGCTAGAATTAGTGGATCCATTGAGCGGATTAATCCATGAAGCAGATTTTGGTGTTTATACTATTTGCGACTCTGCTCTGTTGGTTCATGTTCGCACCGGTGTACAAGCATATCATTATTGTTCGACAGGCTGTGCTGCAGAAGGAAGTCGATTATTTGCTCGAGGTCGGGGCGAACGGCAGCCATGGGTATATTAATGCAGCGATGATTGCCGAGTCCAAGGAGCGTATGGCGGAAAGAGGTTTCTTGGTTGATGAGCTTGCCTATATGGTGGCTACCAACTCAGGTGTTGGTGGAATGGATGCAAATGCGCCGGTCTGGCGAGGAACGGGCTTGCGCTTAACGATTACGTATCCGTATCAGCGGCTTTTTGTCATTGATCAGCTGGTCGGCATTTCGGTGCCGCTGGCTTCCGATCGTATGGGTGCGACGGGCATGAAGATGAGTGAATATGTGCCATGAGAATTGAGGGAATGGCGTGTATAAGCTGCTATTAATGGTGTTAATGAGCGTGGTTTTTATGTCGCTCTATGGGCTTCAAACAGATGAAGAGTTGGCTATGCATACCGTATTTCAGGGGAAACATGGGCTGAACAATGCTGTGCATGCGGCTGCTCAACAAAGTGATGCAGCGAAGCTTGCACAAGGGATTCATTCGATTGATGAAACGAGAGCAAGAGAGGCTGCAATGGCGTATTTGCAGGCCAATTTACGATTAAATACGGACAATGAGCCTTTGCCGGATACGTTTTTGCAGAGCACGGTGGTGGTTGATTTATTTAAGATTGTTAATGAGGGGGAAATATTTCCCTATACGTATCGAGATGATGCACAGGACTACACGGTCACTCTGGAACGCCCTGGGGTGATTATGTTTATACGGTTGGCTTTTCCGCGGACGTATACGGTTTTGCAGCCGATTACTTGGACGATTAGGTCTTCTGCGGAGATGGTGTATTGAGACAGGCCGATCTCACCCTCATCTCATCTTGTCATGCCTTTCCTTGACTTACCCCCACTCGCACTTCCACTCTCAATTTTCACTCTCACTTTCACTCCCGCTCTCGCCTACGCTCATCCCTCACGCCGTTTAACTGGAAAACTTACAGCTAATTTGAGTAGAAAAGATAAATATTTGAGTATAGATGGAAAATGTACAGGTAATCTGCTCGTAATCACTCATTTACGCAAAATTCGAGGAATATAGCTGGAGGAAATCCAGTTATTCCGCAAATGAGCCCAAAAGTGACCAAATTAGATACAGGAAATCCATCTATTTCATTGGAGTTGGTAGACGGAGCTGGAGTTAGAGGAAGAGAATCATCGGAGTGTAGATAGAGTGTAGATAGAGTGTGCTGGAGTGCTGATGAGTGATGTTAAAGTGACGATGGAGCAGCGTTAGAGCGATAAAGGTTATTTCCATGTATAATGTGAAGGTGAGGTGTTAATCTACGGCGTATAGGAGTCGATTTCGATGACGATTTTTCAGCAAAGGCAGCAATGGTTGCAAGATGAGATGCGTAAGCGAGGGTGGTCAGGCTTCCTGGTCACGCACAATGTTGATATATATTACTACTGCGGCTCGATGCAGACGGGGTATTTGTTCATTCCGACGGAGGGCGAAGCGATCTATCTCGTCCGTCGAAGTTTGGTCCGAGCGGAGGAGGAAGCGGCAGCGGCCGTCGAAGCGCTCGGCTCTTGGAAGACGCTCGGCGAGCGGCTTCGCGCTCGCCTTGGCGGTGACGCAGCGGCGGGAGATCCGCTGCGTATAGCGACAGAGCTGGACGTGTTACCCGTCCAGCTGTACGTGCGCTTGCAGACCGCGCTGCCCGGCGCGGTCTGGGAGGACGGCTCGCTGCTCGTGCGAGAGCAGCGCATGATCAAATCGCCGGACGAAGTCACGGCGATTCGGGCGGCAGCGCGCGTCGTTAACGACGCGCTGGAGGCGGTCATCCCCCACATTCGTGAGGGGATGGCGGAAGTTGAGCTGATGGCGCTCATCGAGCATCAGCTCAGACTGCGCGGGCACCAAGGGCTGATGCGCATGCGCGCGTACAATTCCGAGTTAATCACCGGAATGGTCGCGTCAGGCGCATCGGCAGCGGTGCCCACCTATTTTGACGGGCCGGCCGGGGGCACGGGGCTTCACCCGTCCAGCCCGCAGAGCTCAGGCCGCGCGCTGATTCAGCGCGGCGATCCGATTCTCGTCGATATTGGCTGCACCATCGACGGGTACTTGATCGATCAGACGCGTACGCTCGTGATCGGAGATCTAGACCCTGAGCTGCAGCGAGCCTATGACGTGGCGGAGGAGGTCCTCCGTGCCACGGAAGCCAGGCTGCAGCCTGGCACGATTGCCGAGCATTTGTATCTGCTCGCGCTGGATCAAGTACAGGTAGCTGGCCTCAGCGCCCACTTCATGGGGTACGGCGCTGACCAAGTGAAATTCCTTGGTCACGGCATTGGTCTCGAAATCGACGAGTTACCCGTTCTCGCCAAGGGATTCAAATACCCGCTGGCGCCCGGCATGGTCATCGCGATCGAGCCCAAGTTCACCTTCCCTGGGCGAGGTGTTGTGGGTATTGAAGATACGTATCTGATCACCGAAGATGGGTACGAGAAATTGACCGTATCCCGTGATGGGATACGGCGTCTATAACGAAGACTAGCGAGATTTCGCATCGGAATACAGTAAAACCTGCTGTCTTGTTTCTTTGGAAACGGATGGCGGGTTTTTGTTATTTTGTGCGAAGCACGGGGGAGAGGGATGAGTTGTATGTCCGGTTACGAGGGCGACTATCACCACTTTCCCCATCGCTCCGTTCAGCAGGCAGTTTAATTAGCGCAGGCCACAACTATTAATGCGATGAAATAAAACGAAAGACTACCAAGAGGTAAGCTCTTCGGTAGCCTTTTTCATTTTGCAGATATTCGTTTAAATTCGCGAAATTACCTTATCAATCAACCCGTACACGCGCGCATCCTCTGCTTCTAAGAAGTAATCGCGATCCGTATCCCGTTCGATTTTCTCGATCGGTTGTTTGGTTGTTTCGGCAAGGATGCCATTCAGAATGCTGCGTGTGCGAAGAATATGCTGGGTGCGTATTTGAATATCACTCGCTTGACCCTGTGTACCTCCCCAAGGTTGGTGAATCATAACTTCAGCATTCGGTAGAGCAAAACGCTTACCCGGAGCACCAGCTGTCAGCAGAACAGCGCCCATGGAGGCAGCCATACCTACGCAGATCGTGGATACATCAGGTTTGATGAAGTTCATCGTGTCATAAATTGCGAGACCAGCTGAGGTAGATCCGCCTGGCGAGTTGATGTAGAGCGAAATATCTTTCTCAGGATCCTCTGCGGAAAGGAACAGAAGCTGGGCAATAATCGCGTTCGCTACTTGATCATTAACTTCCGTACCGAGGAACACGATGCGGTCTTTCAGCAATCTGGAGTAAATATCATACGAGCGCTCTCCGCGCGCGGTTTGTTCGACTACCATTGGTATGAAGCTCATTGAAATCATCCTTTCTAAGATGAAAATGGGTTATTTTGTTTACAAGATTAAGGTTTAGCGTAATTAAATGGTTTAGCGCATTAAGCGGCTTTGCATTGGATCGTATGGGTATGAACGGTAGTCTTCTGTCCAAATCCAGAGGAAACCATGATGAGTCGAATAGGTTCTTCATTTTGAAATGATGGAAACTCGCGAACCGTAACGGTTGCTTCGGAATCTATAGATGCGGCATCTTGTCGGCGATAAGATTCAATCGAAATGACTTTGCTTTTGGAGGAATCGCTTGTTTTGGCAAGGGGCTGTTCCCAAGCGATGACAGGTGATACGGATGATGGAGCAGTATCCTGCTGTGGCAGATTTGTTTGTTTCTCATGTGCTTGCCCAAGCTCTTGCTCTTGACTCATGGTAATTTTGCCTCCTCATTCCTTTGGTTTGGGATAAACGGCTAGTAATACCTGATAAGCGTCTTGATCGTCACCGCGAACACCTGCGTAGCGTTGCACTAACTGTTGGGCCATTGCTGTGTATTCTTCAATGAATGCATGTCGCTGTTGCTCCGTGCATAGCTGCACTTGAAGCTGTAGCGTCGCGCTTGGAATCACTTCACCGACATCCGACTGCTCCATGAGCAGCATAGCATCTCGGCGGATTCGCTCGGAAGTTGTCACGAGATGAGCGAGCGAGCTCTGATCCTTCAGCTTTTGCAAGGTTTCAGGCTTCATACTGAGAGATTCGGCCAGTACAAAGGTTTTGGCGATCGAACGATAGAGCACCTCGACCAGATTGCGCACTTGACGTGTACCAACGCGCGTAACTAAGCCGGCTTTCTCCAACGCTTTCAGGTGATAGTTGATGCGTTGAGCCGTCTCGCCTAAGGTGCGCGCCACTTCCGCGGCGGATCCCGGTTCTAAGAGCTGAGCGATGATTTCTCCGCGAAGCGGATTAAGCAGCACAGTTGCCTGCTCAGGGGACTCGATGTAGTAGCTGTCTTGGATCTCTTTGTCTTGTGGCATGGAGTGGATAGCCTCCGTGTACAAATTATATGTTACGTACAAATATTTTATTACGTGGGGGTGGGAAAGTCAATGGGCGGGATTATAAATCGAAAGTGTTGGATGACAAATTGGTTTTGAAATGGACAATAAAGTTTTGAAATGACAAACAAAGTTTTGAAATAAAAAAGCGTTCACTCACAATTCTGAGTGAACGCTTTTTTAACATTATAGAAAGTATAAGTTTTTTGGGGTGGAACCGGAGGTTCCCCCTTTTTAATTTTTTTGCTAAAGTAAGGATATGAAACAGGACATCCTACACTGGATCTTCTTTGATGAGCACAGGCACTGGGAAGCCTTTGTAACCAAGCATGGAAAGAATATACGATCAGTAGTACTCAAAGAAATTGAAAAGTTTCGAGACTGCGGTAACCCAAAAAAGGGATTCAAACTGATGGCCTGCGAAGGATGCCATGACTTGAAGATGGTGCCGTATCGTTGCAAAGGGCGCTTCTGTACGACATGCTCTTGTGGTGAAACGGAAGAGTGGAGTCGTGACAAAACTCCTTAATCCAAAGTTGAACAGAAAGGGCGGGAAGGTGGAGCGGTTGCCCTTTGAATCTTGTGTTCAAACCAATAAAAATATGATCAAATGTACACAAGTTCAAGAGGCAATCGTATCCCACCTTGCTGCCCTCCCACTCGCCAAACTGAACTCAATCGCCAGAGACCGTCCGCAAGGACGGTTTTTCTTATTGTAAAATAGTTAAAATAACTGTAGCAACTTACTTTTTCACTGCATGATTTTGAAGCACATGCTCAACACCAAAAATGGGAATTATGATTGTTAATGAGCAGGAGCTGAGAGATGCTGAAAATCATCTTTTTCAGTTTGTCCAGATTGGATCAATTAAACGATTGAATGGGAGAGATGTTCATGGAATTGCACAATAAGACAGCAATTATTACCGGAGCGGGGAAAGGAATCGGAAAGGCGACTGCGATTGCTTTGGCCACAGAAGGCGTACAGCTTGGTTTAATGGCAAGAACGAACAGCGACTTGGAGTCTTTACAGGCAGAATTGACCCGAACTTATGGAATTAAAGTTTTTATTGCAACCGCTGATGTATCTGTTAAGGCTGAAGTGGATGCCGCCGTTTCCAATTTGATCGAAAGACTCGGGTCCATCGATATTTTGCTTAATAATGCGGGAATGGCGCAGTTCGGTACACTGCTCGATATGGATCCCGATGTGTGGGAGAATATCATCAAAACGAATGTCCTTGGGACCTACTACGTAACTCGTGCTGCTCTGCCTGCCATGCTGAAACAAAGCAGCGGTTCTATTATTAATATTTCTTCCTCCGCCGGCGAGCGCGGAAACGCTACTGCTTCCGCCTACAGCGCCTCCAAATTTGCGGTGATCGGAATGACCGAATCCCTTATGCAGGAAGTACGGAAATCCAATATTCGGGTAACGGCCCTTACACCAAGTACCGTTAACACCGAGCTGGCATCCAATGCAGGGTTGAAAATAGGGGAAGAGGATCGGATGATGCAGCCGGAGGATGTGGCAGAGTTGATTCTGATGACTTTAAAATTACCACAGCGTGTATTCGTCAAAGCCGCTGGAATTTGGACAACCAACCCTCAATAAGATTGGAATCGAATGGGACTATGAACTCGAAAATTAACTTTGGCCGGGTTATGGGTTGACATTCTGTTGCGTAGTAACTAAAATGGTTACAACGGTGGTGATGCTAAAGTGAAACAGATTAGTAGCAGATTTTCCATTGCTGTCCATATCCTTTCTCTGATCGCAGTTAGCTCCAAAGATTGTACCGGCGATTTCATAGCGGGCAGCGTGAATACGAATCCAGTTATAATCCGCAGGATAATGGGGATGCTTAAGAAGGCGGGTTTGGTAGACATTCGTCTCGGGGTGGGCGGCGCTTCCTTGCTGAAGGATTCCGATCAGATCACGCTTCTGGACGTGTACCGCGCCGTGGAAGTCATCGAGGACGGTCAACTGTTTAATTTTCACGATGAACCGAATCTCCAATGCCCGGTTGGCCGGAATATTGAAGCGGCTCTTCGTTCGGAAATGAAGGAAGCCCAAATCGCGATGGAACAAAGGTTGGCTCAAGTGAACTTAAGCCAGCTAGCTTCTCAGTTTGTATAAAAAAGCTCTTAGAGCTTTTTTTTGCCATCGTTGTAACCAAAGTAGTTATAACTACTGTGATTATTAGATTCATACTATAGGAGGAGTTACGATGAAAATTTTGGTGACAGGCGCAACAGGGAAATTGGGATCACTTGTAGTAGAAACTTTATTGGAAACCGTACCGGCTAAGGATCTTGCCGTCAGCGTTCGCAACCCGGAGAAAGCGGAGAGCCTTCGAGCTCGCGGCGTTGATGTAAGGCTTGGGGATTTTGAACAGCCGGATACGCTAGATAAAGCGTTCGCAGGTATCGACCGCCTCTTGATCGTTTCCACGGACGGCGACAACGAAACTCGGACTCGCCAGCATACTGCGGCTGTAGCGGCTGCTAAGCGCGCTAATGTCGGTTTCATTGCTTATACCAGTTTAGGAAACGCTAGCGAGAACACGATATTCCTTGCGCCGGTGCATCGTGCCACTGAGGAAGCCATCAGAAACTCGGGGATTCCTTATTCCTACCTGCGCAACAACTGGTACTTGGAGAACGAGACTAGCAGCATTCAAGCAGTCCTTGGAGGAGCACCTTGGTTGACTTCGGCGGGATCCGGCAAAGTAGGCTGGGCGACCCGTCGCGATTATGCACAGGCAGCTGCAGCCGTACTGGCGGGCGTTGGCCATGAGAATTCCGTGTATGAGCTGTCCGGCAAACTTGCTACACAAGAAGAGCTAGCTTCTGTCCTTGCCGGTGTCTTGGGCCGGGAAGTTCCCGTTCAACAAGTGGATGACGAAACTTATGCCAGCATAATGAGCAGCGTAGGTGTACCTGAACCGGTCGTTCCGATTCTGGTTGGAATTCAGAGTGCGATTCGCGAGGGCGCATTGGAAGTCGAGAGCAATGATCTTCAGAAGCTGCTTGGACGTCCTGCCACGTCACTCGAAGAGGGTCTACGTCAAATCGTAAACGAAATTCAGGCTTAATTGAGCGTGCGAAACAGAGGTTGTTCCCGAAGGTCTAATTCGACCGGAGGGATTGCGTCTTTTTTATGCGTGTATGGAAAGTCTAGAGAATGTTTGGGGAATAGTACTTCATTATGAACAGTAATGGAGCGTAGAGGAATGAAAGTATTATCCATGATTCAACCGTGGGCGACTCTGCTTGTCCAAGGCGAGACTCTCTATGAAACAAGATCCTGGAAGACCCGGTATCGCGGACCGTTGGCCATTCATGCAAGCCAGAAAGTCGATAAGCAGGCCTGCAAATATGAACCCATCCGTTCTTTACTCGCCAAGAATGGCTATACGGAACAAAACCTCCCTACGGGGGTTATCCTTGCAACTTGCGAGCTTACGAATTGTTATCAAGTCATCGACGCTAATCATACGTCAGCCATTCTGGATTGCGGGAAGGTCGTGACGGGGGATGACTTCCTGTTAGGCGATTACAGTCCAGGTTATTTTGCGTGGGAAATAGCGGGTTTCCGTCTGCTGAAGACCTATATTCCAGTGAAGGGAAAACTGGGACTATGGGAATATCCGATAGGCGAAGAGTTGATGATATGACCTATGTAAACAGTCAATTAATGGAAGTTCTGACTTGGCCAATCACTTATTTTCTCCTTATGAAATTAAAGGTTTACAATTGAAAAATCGGGTAGTCATGGCCCCCATGTGCCAATATTCCGTAGCCGCTATGGATGGCAAACCCAACGAATGGCATTATGTTCACTACCTTAGCCGCGCAATTGGCGGTGCAGCCTTGATCATCATGGAAATGACTGACGTTGAGCCGGATGGTCGAATAACCGACTTTGATTTAGTTATTTGGTCCGATGACCATATTCCGGCATTTTCCAGAATTATTGATGAGGTTCATGCTCACGGGGCCAAGATTGGGATTCAAATTGCTCATGCTGGCCGAAAAGCGGAAGATGCTAAAGAGCCAGTGGCCCCTTCCGCTATACCATATCCGGGATCCCGCTATAAGATGCCCCGTGCACTGAAAATATCGGGTGACAATAAAGTTTTGAAGTAACAAATAAAGTTTTGAAGTAACAAACATAGTTTTGAAGTATAAAAAGTGTTCCTCCTTTTGGTGGCGAGATTGTACAGTAAGAAATTGTCCTTATTAGTCAGCAGTTGCGTTCACTCTATTGGGTGAGCGCATATTTTATTTAGTAATAGTTAAATTGGTTTGGCGCCCCCCAAGAACTCTTACTAATACTGTGTTTTTCTTACAATGGGAAGGTATTCACCTTTTTATGGCAGGACAAACGGTATCCCAAATATTCTTTCTCCGTTTCAAATCTATGCGAATAATAATTCTAAATATGGGGTATACAGCAGTACCGACTTTTTCAGCGACCGTTATGTTTATAGTGATCCGTTTAAGCCTGGAGCAGAGGGGCAAGGGAACGGTTACGACAAACAATATGCCATAGATAATACTCATGCTTCAATTTTATTCACTTTAGCAAAGTCAGGGGACGGACTACAAGATGTTCAAAGTATAGTTAATGCCGTAGAAAATGGATTATATGACGTCACAAAAGAGGATTTGATTGAAGCCGCTCAGTCGCATGTTAACCAAATGGTTCGTCTAGGCATCTTTAATGAAGTTGATGAAAAAGGGATCCCTAAATACTATCCATTTGCAAGTGGTGCGAAAGATGTTTCCGTAACTGAATCTACCTATGCAGTAGTGGAACATCAGGAGGTAGCATTGAGAGCTGCACAAGAAAGCATTGTGTTGTTAAAGAATGATGGAGCTCTTCCATTGGCGAAGAATAAAAAAGCGGCGATTTCAGGGATATATGCGGATTCGAGGTTTAAAACTTCTAAATCTTTAGGCACAACTCCCGGCTTGCCAAATTCGGGAGAAGCTCCCCTAACGTCAATCATAAAACAAGTAGGTTCTGCTAACGTTTCCTACAATACCGGAAGCAAGGTAATTGCACTAACTTCCAAATGGAATGGTGGGTCGGTAACTTTGAATACAGTGATCTAACTGTACCACACTCCATTAACGACAAAGACCCGTTCATAGTTACAGTTAATATGAAAAACACTGGTCAGGTGAATACTTCAGAGGTTGTTCAGTTGTATATGAAGAATAATGATTCGGCTTATGGTGTAAATGCACCTTCCAAAAAGCTGGTCTCATACGAAAAGGTGGCACTCAATGCAGGAGAAACGAAAAATGTAACGTTAAAGGTCGATCCAAACGATATGGCTGTTTGGGATGTGAATAAAGGTGATTTACATGTAGAGAGTGGGGTCTACACGGTTATGGTAGGCGCTTCATCTCAAGATATCCGGCTTCAACAGGACGTACAAGTCACGGGAACCCCTCTTCAGCCGCTTAATATTTACAAACCTTTTAACGTGTTCGACCACTCCTTTACCTCGAATGATATCATTTACTATGAGGTAGCCAAGGAGCGTACGGCAGTCAATCTGAAAGAGAAGAAAGTTGTAGCTGGCTACTATGCCGTGGGATCCAAGAAAAATGGTTCATGGACCGCTATTCCAAAAGTTAACTTGACGGCAGCCAAACAGATAACAGCACGTGTCGCTTCCAATGCTTCTGGTGGTGTAATTACACTGCATGCTGATTCACCGACAAATGCACCAATAGCTGTTCTTGATGTACCGATTACTGGACCCAAATCCTATACCATTGCAAATGCAAACGTATCAGTTACTGAACTCGGATATACGGATATAACTGTTGATTTGAGCAAAACGACTCTGATTGGTAATCACGATCTGTATGTTGTGTTCAAAGCCCCAGATCTTCGTATTGATACGCTTTCGTTCCAAACGAAACCGGCTGTCAAAGCGGTTGGTCATATTACAGCATCCCAAAATAACCCGAAAGTTGATGTAGAGGCCGTCGAAGCACCATTCGGTATTAGCGCTACTGAATTAAAGAATTGGACGTTTGATTCAGGAAATAGCGGTTTGACTCTCGGATCCGTTACAGTAAACGAAACAGGAACTATGGCAACCCTTCAGTTGTCGGGGACTGCATCGTCAGGAGGTACACTTACTGTTACTCCTAAAGCAGATGCTTTTAACGGTAATGTTATTGATGGAAATGTTATTACATTCACCATCGAAAGCACGAGCTCCAATTCGGGTACAGACACACCCCAGACTTCCACACCAAGTGTAGGGAATCAGGGCAATGGGAAACCTACAGCTCCACAAGCAATTGTTGAGAAGTTAACCGTCGAAGAAAGGCGCAAAGTAGAGCAAGTCAAGTCGCCAGGAGTAACGCTCTTAGGAACACCAATTAAGATTTCTTTTGAAAATAAGAATGGGCTATATGTTGTTGTCCAGGTAAATGTAATTCCTGCAATCGGACAAAACATTACCACTTTGGCTAGGGTTAATGATGATGGAAGCTTGTCACCTGTACCAAGTATGATAACTACAGATGCGAATGGAAATACGGTAATACAGTCTATGGTTTCCTCGGAAGGTTTGTATGTACCGGTTTCAGTTCAACGACATTTTACTGATGTACCGGACATTGCTTGGTATGCAAAGGATGTTGCTGAGGCAAGTGGTTTGCTCTTGATCAATGGGGTGACAGAGACGACGATCGATCCATCCTCGGCCACATCGGCTGCTCAGACATTAATGGTAGCACTAAATGTACTCGGCATATCACCAGAGAAAAAGTCAGTGGATTCGAAATGGTTTGAAGCTGTCGTTAGGACCGCAAGCAAGCTAGGTTTGATTGATTATTCCTCCCTTCCTTCGGATAAACCAAATTCTCGAGGGGAAATGGCCCTTGTACTTACTAATGTTTTAAAATCTGCAGGTATCGATGTGTCATTATCTGATAATGAAATAAATGCTTTACTCAATGATTATTCTGATGCAAAAGATGCAAATGCTGAACATCGGAAGGCGCTCGCAGTTATATTGAAGCAGGGGATACTTATAGGAATATCTGCGAACGAGATTGCTCCGAATGATGTTCTAACGAGGGCACAGCTTGCAACTGTAGCGCTACGCGCCCGCAATATTATAATGAAGAATGTAATTCAGTAATTTAAGTGTTCTCCTTGTAAGTGTGGATAGAAACCATCATTTGTTTAAAACACTGCCATGGCAAATTGCCCTGGCTTTTCTATTGCCTACACATTTAGTAATGGTATTCTTGTCGCTATTCATGGCAGGAAAGAAGATTTTGATGACCTTGACAGAACATGTTGTCTAACATATAGTTGTCTAAACAACTATATGTTAGAGGGGGTATCATACATGCCAAACGAATCTCGTATGCTGCCGATTGGATTTGCGATGGGCGTTACATACCGGAAACTGGCGGCTTTGTTTCAGCAAAGGCTGAGCGGGCACGGCATTACGCCCGAGCAGTGGTCTGCGTTGAATCAGATCGATCGCGCTCAAGGTTTGATCCAGCGTGAAATCGCCGAACGGACCGGCAAGGACAAGCCGACGACGACACGGATTTTGGATCATTTGGAGAAGAAGGGGCTTATCTATAAGAAACCGGGGAACCGGGACAGGCGATCATTTCTCGTATATAGCACGGAGCTCGGGCAAGCGGTTATCCGCGTAACGACGCCAATCGAAGACAGTGTGACTTCGGAGGTAAAAGCATGCATTTCGGAAGAGGAGTACGAAATCATGATGGAGCTGCTGCTGCGCATTCAACTGCATATCGGCGGGAAACTCGGACATACGGAGCTGATCGAAGACTAATAACATTAGATTAATGCTGATAGGAGATGATAAAGTGCAGCAAGATCAACAACAAACTCCATTATGGACGAGGCAGTTCATCGCTTTGACAACTTGTTTTTTTCTGTTATTCCTAAGTTTGCAAATGCTCCTTTCGTCCTTCCCAGCCTACGTGAAAGATGAATTTCACACGGGAAATATC
Organism: Paenibacillus sp. LjRoot56; assembly: GCF_964253335.1. Classification (NCBI taxonomy): domain Bacteria; kingdom Bacillati; phylum Bacillota; class Bacilli; order Caryophanales; family Paenibacillaceae; genus Paenibacillus; species Paenibacillus sp. LjRoot56. The sequence continues at coordinate 1,258,556 of NZ_CAXURV020000003.1, read as the reverse complement.
CAGGCGAGCCTTGTAACGTCTGTATTCGCGCTGGCGGCTATCCTATCGCGTTTCGCGACCGCAGCCCTCATGCAATGTGTTTCGCGGATGAAGCTGTTGCTCGCGGGTCTTATTGTTGCTGCGGTAACGACGGCGCTGTACTCTGCGGCAAGCTCTTTTGCCACATTATTGTCGCTACGCATTGGCTACGGCATTGGCTTTGGTATGGCGAGCACGATTCTTCCGACGCTGGTATCCCGTATCATCCCGTTGCGCCGAATGGGTGAGGGAATCGGTTATTTCGGGTTGTCGACTAGTCTGGCCATGTCGATTGGTCCGTCCATCGGGCTGAATGTGATGAAACAAGCTGGTTTCTTGCAATTGACGATGATTGGATTGATTACATCCTTGGTTATCTTCCCGGTCTTGTGGGTGTCGCGTGTTAAGCGGGAACAAGCCCCTGTGGAGCAAACGAAGCCTATTCGGCAAGTCGTTCTACCTATAGCCAGTGCCAAACCAGAATTCAACCTAAGACTGCTGTTTCCCGCACTGCTGAACGTATTTCTCTCCATCACGTACAGCGGTCTGCTTAGTTTTCTCGCATTATTCGGCGATTACGTACATATCAAACAGGTCGGTTTATTCTTCATGTTCAACGCCGTCACGATAATTCTCGTACGTCCGTTTTCGGGGCGCATTTTCGACCGATTCGGACATGCGTTGGTGCTCATTCCCGCGGGATTGTTCGTCACGGCCAGCATGGCGGTGCTGTCGATTACGCATGCCATGCCGATGCTGATAGTGTCCGCGCTGCTATATGGAGTCGGATTCGGCGCCATTCAGCCTACGATTCAAGCCTGGATGCTGCGAATCTCGAAACCGGAGCAGTATGGTATGGCGAACAGTATGTTCTACAATTCAACGGATTTCGGCGTTGCGCTCGGTGCGATTCTGCTTGGTGCCATTTCGACGGTAACCAACTACTCGGTGATGTACAGATACTCGGCGGGAGTAATGGCAGTGTTCGTTCTTTTTGGAGCGCTGCAGCATTTCATGGCGACTAGACGCGTCAAAAGAAGCAATGATATCGTGGTAGGTTCATGATCGAATGCTGTACAAAAACGGTAGTATCCGCAATCTCATAGACTTCATTTCTCCGTACACTCAATTTGCGAATTTCAGGAAGGCCAATAAAGCGATTCTATCGTCTGAACGATTCTCGTTAGGGTTTTTCCCTCTTGTAGGCAAAAAAGGTTTGTTAAGAAGTACTTCATAACTTATTTGTAATTCAGTTTTCTCACTCGAAAACACCACTTCAAAACTTAATTTGTAAATCGATTTTATTAGAGAAGCCAAGCCAGCAAACCCTTGCGTTTGCTGGTTTCTTGCACTTCAGAACTTATTTGTCACCCAACATAATTTTATGTATGGAGGATATGCTTACTGCATAGTTTCACACATTCTGAAAAATAGACGATGAATCGCAATAATCAACGATTGAGGATTGAAGCGTATGCTGCTTATACTGAGGGAATAAATAATCAATCATTTACTATGGAGATGAATATGGATAATCGTATATGGTTTAAACAACCTGCACAAAATTGGAATGAAGCTATTCCTATTGGAAATGGTCGCATAGGGGCCATGATCTTCGGAGATCCTTTGAAAGAAAGAATTCAGATAAACGAAGATTCTATTTGGTATGGCGGACCTCAGGATCGGAACAACCCGGATGCGTTAACTCATCTATCTGTCATTCGAGGCTTGCTCTTTGATGGCAAACTGAAAGAAGCGCATCAATTAGCTGAAACCGCTTTCTCTGGAACCCCATGTAGTCAAAGACATTATATGCCTGCGGGAGATTTGCTAATAATTGCGGACAAGGAAGGTGAAGTGTCTCATTATTCCAGGCATTTGGATATGGAGCGGGCAGTTGCAGTCACTTCCTATGAGCAAGATGGTTATCGTTATCGGAGCGAGGCATTTGCCAGTTACCCAGACGGCATCCTTGTCATTCGGCTGGAAACGGATTGCCCTAAGGGGATGTTTCTCCGCGTGCGCTTCGATAGGAAAAAGGGGAAATACGTAGATTTTACGGAAAAACGAGGAACTAACAGCCTTGTGATGCGAAATAGCTGTTACGGTACAGATGGAAACGACTATGCTCTTATGGTTCAAGCCCATACAGATGCAGGAACGACGAAAACCATTGGTGAGCATTTAGTTGTGGAAGGCGCTAAAAGCGTCGAATTCAGGGTAGCGGTCGCTACAACTTTTCGTTATGCAAATGCGGAGCTGGCTTGCCAGCAAAAGTTGGATCTTGTTTCGCTCTTTTCCTATTCGGAGTTGTTGACTCGCCATATAAACGATCATAGTCATCTGTTTCAGCGAGTCTCACTACATTTGCATGATGATCACATGGAAGAGAATCTTGCACTTTCTACGCCAGAAAGATTGGAACGAATGAAGCAAGGCTACGATGACATGGCACTGATCAGTTTGTATTTTCAGTTCGGCCGATATTTACTGATTGCCAGCAGCAGGCAAGGCAGCTTGCCCTCGAACCTTCAAGGAATATGGAATGATGAAATGCTTCCTCCGTGGGATAGCAAATTTACCATTAATATAAATACGCAAATGAACTACTGGCACGCAGAAACATGCAATCTCTCCGAATGTCATGTCCCTTTGTTCGATTTGATTGAGAGAATGAGAGAGCCAGGCAGAAGGACGGCTTTGGTCATGTATGGCTGCCGTGGCTTCGTGGCTCATCATAACACAGACATTTGGGCGGATACCGCTCCACAGGATATTTATCCTCCTGCGACGTATTGGACGCTGGGCGCGGTTTGGCTATGTTTGCATTTATGGGAGCACTACTTGTTTACACAGGACCGCACATTCTTAGCTCAAGCATATGAAACAATGAAAGAGGCAGCGTTATTTTTCGTCGATTTTCTCACGGAATCCCCAGAAGGTGTGTTGGTGACGGCCCCTTCCGTATCTCCAGAAAATACGTATATCTTGCCGGGAGGCGAATCAGGAACGCTATGCTATGGGCCAGCTATGGATAGTCAAATTTTGACGGAGCTGTTCGAAGGCTGTTGCGCTGCAGCTCAATTCCTTGGTGTGGATGAATCGTTTTGTGATGAACTCAAACGCATCATGGAGCGGATGCCCGCAACTCAGATCGGCAGGTTTGGTCAAATTCAAGAATGGCTCGAAGATTATGAGGAAGCGGAGCCAGGGCATCGGCATATTTCTCATCTATTCGCCTTGCATCCTGGAACGAAAATTAGTCCGAACACAACACCTGATCTTGCTGCTGCTGCAAAAGTAACGTTAGAACGAAGACTCAACAATGGCGGCGGACATACAGGTTGGAGTCGCGCTTGGATCATCAACTTCTGGGCCAGGCTTCAAGATGGAGACGAAGCATATCATCATATTGAGGAATTGCTGAGGCACTCAACGCTGCCGAACCTGTTTGATAATCACCCTCCTTTTCAAATTGACGGCAATTTTGGTGGTACGGCTGGTATCGCTGAGTTATTGCTTCAAAGTCACCACGGCGTGCTTCATTTGCTGCCTGCGCTTCCTTCCCGCTGGAAGCGAGGCTGGGTTACTGGACTTCGGGCAAGAGGTGGATATGAGGTCGATATGGAATGGAACGAAGGGAAGCTGAAGAAAGCAGTCATTAGGGCGGATAATGAAGGAGACTGCCTGATTCGCCTCATTTCGGTGACTCCGCTGGAAATCGTAGATGCTACCGGTAATTCGGTTGCCTTCTATCTTGATGGGGATATAATTGTTGTTCACATGCAACCAATGCAAAAAATCAGTATCGTTTGATTAATCTATGCGCACTGGGGAGTTGAGCAAGTTGACTCTCCTTTCTTTCCCTTTAGGTATCGGTTGCAGTCTTCTGTATAATGGAATCTAAGAGAGAAAAGGGGTTCTGCCGATGCTTCCTAAAAGTTTAGTTTTTTTTCGCCAACATAGTATTTTTGTGAAATGGTTGCTCATATTGAATATTGTTATTCTAATTTCTATTGTTACAGTGGGCGGTATTTCATATGTGACTTCATCTTCGCTGCTTATCGAAGAATCGGAACACTCAAGCAGTGTTTATTTGGAGCAGGCAAGGGATAACACAGACAAAGAGATCCTAGTTCTGGACAGTATGACGCAACAAATTGCGTTGCAACCGAATACACGTCGGACGATATATCAATCCTCTAATGGAGAAGTAAATAACGAACCGCTCTATGCGGAATTAGTGAAATACCTTAGTAGCGTGAAACTCTCAAATCCGATTGTGGCTAACCTCTGGTTAGATCCTACGAAGGAGTCCTTTACGATCAGTAACGATGCTAAATATGAGAAAGATTTTTTTTACAGCAGCATCTTTCCATTTCACCCTAATAAGAATGAGTTCAATCAAAAACGCAGTCAGTTTGGCGTCTCCTATTTGGGGGCGGTTAAGGTTAACGACACTCAGCAACTGCTATTTGGTAGACCGGCTCCCATTGAAGAGACGGTTTTTCGAGGCGTCATCTACGCAAGCGTGGATGGTTCTAAATTTCTAAACGGGATCAATAGCTCTAAGCTGGGAGACGATACGGGTGTATTTATAACGGATTCGCTAGGAAATATTGTGATTAAGAACAATCGCTTAAAGGAAACAAATGAAGAGAAAATAGGAGAAATATTGAAAGATATTATGAAGACAGTGAATGACAAACAGCACAGTACGGGTTCCCTCCATGTTCGTGTTGCGAAGGGGAAGGAGTATCTCGTCGTATACACTTCTTCTAATGTGAATGACTGGAACTATATGAGTATGGTACCGATTACAACCATTACTGAGAAATCCCGTCGAATTCAAAGTATAACGATCGTTGCCGTCCTAATTTGCCTAGCCTGCGGCCTAATCGTGTCCTACATGCTAACGAGGAGAATCTACGAACCGATTAACCGCATTATTCAATACATTAATGTGATCGGCGTTGGCGGCAGAATCAGTTCAAATCGTGAGAACAAGCAGAATGAATTAGTATTCATCAATCAATTGATTGATACGGTACATAACCGTTATGAAAGTCTTAAGAATACCTTTGAACAACAGGTACCGGCACTCCGCCAAAAGTTTTTGAACGATCTGATTGAAGGTAGAGCCTATTCAGCGAAATGGGAAGAAACGACGACTTCCATTCAACTAGACTTGCCATTCCCCTCCTTTCAACTTATCGTTTTCGAGTCAATGGATTTCTTTCTAAACCAAATTGTCAGCAGCGGCGAAACGATCATGGAAGCATTCGATGAAGCTTTCTCAAGATTTGCGGCAGTCGGATTATCGATTCATTATGTTCCTAAACATAATAATATGATTGTGGTCATTGTGAATTTGGATTTGGAGACTAGCGATCCCGAGAAAATATTTGAATTTGCTCATCATGTGAATGTTACTTTCGAAAGGTTGTACCACAAAAAGTTCACGGTAGGTATTGGAAGAGCATACGACACCCATTCCAACATTCCGCATTCTTACTTGGAAGCATTGAGTGCACTACATTATAAAGTTGTAAAAGGTCAAGGCGAAATTATTTTCGTGGATGAGGTGCCTGTCAATCCACAAACCATCCTGAACTATTCCTTGGATATGGAGAAACAGTTGATTAATCAACTGAAAACGTCCGACATTGATGAGTCTCGAAAATCACTTGATCGCATTTTATCTAGTAATCTGGGTAGAGAGTTGTCTTCACCCGAGCTCATTCAACAATTATTCAGGGCACTTGCTGGAACTACTGTGCGTACGATATATGAGATAGGGGCGACTATGGAAGTGGTGCTGGGGTCAGACTCCAGAATATATTCAGATATTGATAAGAGCTCTACGGTAGAGGCAAAACGGAAAGTATTAATTCAGGCATTTGAAGCTATTCAACTCTATATTCAAGACCGTACTGAGAATCAATATGAGAAGTTGTTTGCCAATATTCGCGAATATGTTGAGCAGCACTATAATGAGGAGTTATCACTTCCCCAGCTAGGGAAGGAACTTAAGATGTCACCGACCTATCTTAGCAGTAAATTTAAAGAAATAACGGGGATGAAGTTTGTAGACTTCGTGAATATTCGTAGAATCGAACAAGCGAAAACATACTTGAAAAGTACAGAAGATCCCGTACAAGTGATCGCGGAAAAAGTTGGCTTCGTTAATGCAAACACATTTATTAAAGTATTTAAGAAACATGAAGGAGTAACACCAGGCCAATATCGTTCTTTACCTTAATTGTACTTCGAAGATTACCGGTTCCTGCCAAAGCAGGGATCGGTTTTTTTATGTAAACGCAAAATATTACGATGGATCCCAAAAAAAGAAGATCAGATTTGAGTTTAGAACGATCTTACGAAAGAATGATCGATTTACGGAAATGAGGGTAGCAGACATAATAGGGGCATGAGCTGGAATATTGGATTCCGCTAGAAAGGGGATGCCTATGAACATCGAGAACGCCACAGGTGATGTTGTAAAATCAAGAACTAAAGTAAGCGAGAGAAGCGGAACAAAATTAAAGAAACGCCTGCTAAACGAGTATCACCTTTATTTGATGTTTATACCTGTCCTAGTGTACTATGCGCTTTTCAAATATGCGCCGATGCTGGGAGCCATTGTGTTATCTTTCCTTGATTATGATATTTTTAAAGGATTCGCCAATAGTCATTTCGTTGGGTTGAAGCATTTCGTGGCATTTTTCGAATCGGTTTATTTTCTAAGGCTATTGAAAAACACGTTATTACTTAATCTAATGAATTTATTGTTTGTGTTTCCTGCGCCTATCATATTCGCACTACTCATTAACGAGATCCGCAGCCGTGTAGTAAAAAGAACCGTACAAACCGTCAGCTACTTACCCCATTTTGTCTCTACGGTTATCGTGGCCAGCATGGCTGTTACGTTCTTGTCACCAAGTGTGGGGATGATTAACAATATACTCGCCATGTTTGGAGTTGAAAGGATTCATTTTTTGATGAAACCGGAATACTTCAAATGGATTTACACAGCTATTGATAGTTGGCAAACGATTGGTTGGTCTGCCATATTGTATTTCGCAGCATTGACTGGTATCAACAGCGAATTGTACGAAGCTGCGATGGTTGATGGAGCAAGCCGGTGGAAGCAGGCGATTCATATTACGATTCCTGGTATTGCTTCGACGATCATCATCTTGTTGCTGCTTAAGATAGGCCATATGCTTGAAGTCGGATATGAGCTGATATTGCTTCTGTATAATCCAACTACTTACGTTACAGCGGACGTAATCAATACCTATGTTTACCGTAAGGGAATCATCGACTCTAGCTATAGTTTTGCTAGTGCCGTGGGATTTTTCCAATCGATAATTGGGTTGATCTTGATCGTTGCTGCAAACCGTCTGGCCAAGAAATATTCTGAAACTAGCATGTGGTAAGGGAGGATACAGTTCATGCCAAATCAACGGTTAACCATAGGGAGAGTAAGTTTCAATATCGTAAATGCCGTCATCATGATCGCTGTTGTCGTATTGACGCTGTACCCTTTTCTTTATATTTTAGCTTCTTCGTTAAGCGAGCCAATCTATATCCAGCAGGGGAAAATTACGATATTCCCTAAGGGTCTTAACTGGAAAGCTTATCAACTTGTGTTTGAATTTCCGATGCTGGGAAGATCCTATCTCAATACGGTCGTGTACACGATTACGGGAACACTGGTTAGTATCACTTTGACAGTATTAGCTGCGTACCCATTATCAAGGAGAAATATGTGGGGTAGAAAAGCATTTACAACAGTTATTCTTCTGCCAATGTTGTTCTCAGGGGGCATTATTCCAGCTTTCCTTGTCGTCAATGCTCTCGGTATGAGGGATTCTATATGGGCTATTATTATACCTGGTGCTGTAACTTCCTTTTATGTATTCATCATGCGTACTTTTTTTGAAGCGATTCCACAAGAGCTGGAGGAAGCGGCTAGAATTGATGGGTGCTCACATATCCAAATTTTGCTAAGAATTGTGCTTCCCCTTTCTCTGCCTTCGTTAGCGACAATAGGACTCTTTTATGCGGTTGCGCAGTGGAATAGTTTCTTTCCAGCTATGCTTTATTTAAGCTCCAAATCGATGCAGCCTATTCAATTATTGCTACGCGACATTGTTATTATGAATGATACGGATTCTGTATTGGGTGGAACGGACGCCTCTGAGAGGGCGTTAAGGGGAGAAACTGTAAAATATGCAACGATTATGGCTGCAACACTGCCAATTTTGGTGGTATATCCATTCGTTCAGAAATATTTCGTTCAAGGTGCAATGGTGGGATCCGTTAAAGGGTAACACATGTCTATTGTAGTCATAGGCGATAGCCTTTGATTGATACATGATATACATTTAATTAAGGAGGGTTTTCAATGACACTTAGAACGAAGCAAAAAACATGGATGGTACCTGCTGCACTTTCCATGACAGCTTTAATGGGAATGCTCGCAGGCTGCTCGGGTGAGAAAGAAACCGCTGGAAGCAGTTCAACACAACCGAGTGCTAGTTCGGCGGTCACGCTGGATAAACCGGTTACGGTCCGATTTATGGTGCAAAACGATCCTGGGGCTCCAATGAACAATGATATGCCGTGGGTAAAAGAATTTACAAAACATACAGGTGTGCAGTTTGACTGGATAGCGGGACCCGAGAATGCTGATCAATACAAAGAAAAATTTAATCTCACCATCGCTTCAGGGGATGTTCCAGACCTTATGGAAAGCCCGGGGGATATGCTGAACAAAGGTGGAGAAGCAGGGACGTTTTTATCAATTGACAAATATCTGGATAAAATGCCTAATCTCAAGAAGCTGCTGGATAGCAATCCTGCTTATGCCCGTGCATTAAAGACAGATGCTGGTAAAATTTATTATCTTCCGCACTTCTTGGCCGTAAAAACTAATAACACCTTCTTGCTACGTCAAGATTGGCTCGATAAGCTAGGCTTGAAGCAGCCTCAAACGTCGGATGAGATGTATAACGTTTTGAAAGCGTTTAAGGAACAAGATCCTAACGGTAACGGTAAAGCGGATGAGATTCCTTTCACTACAAGAAATAAAAAAGCCGGCTTGAATGGATTTATCGAACCTTTCGGTGTTTCACTGGATGAAGATTTTATAGTTGAAAATGGCAAGGTAGGTTTCACATATACGAATCCTAAGTTGAAGAATGCACTTGCCTATTTGAACAAGCTGTATAAAGAGAAATTGATTGATACCGAGTATGCCACCAATGACACGAAAATTTGGGATCAGCGGCTGTCCACGCAAGTATCGGGAATGACTTGGGATGTTTTTGCTCGCCAGGATTATTTCAATAAATCCATTCAACAAATCAATAAAGACGTAAACATATCGATTATCAATCCGCTCAAAAGTGCCGATGGTAAGCAATATACAAAGAATCAGCAGCTTCCTATTGCAACAACAGGTATTGCTATCAGTGCAAAATCGAAGAATATCGATCAGCTCATCAAATGGGCAGATTGGTTCTACAGCCAAGAGGGACAACTGTCATACAATTTCGGAATCGAAGGAGACACGTATACGATGGTGAACGGACAGCCTCAGTATACAGATAAGGTTGTCAAAGATCCGAAGCTTGCCGCAGGAAGTGTGATTAAAGCGCTCGGTCGCTTGCACTTCGTATCCAAATTGGATATTCGTTACGAGAACGCTTCACAATCCGCGGATGTTGTTAAGAAAAGGGATGAGGCTGCAAAATTTGTCACGGATCGTTTCCCGAAAGAGTATCTGTCCTACACGCCTGAAGAGCGGGAAGTAATCAATGCCAAATACACAGAAATCAGTACGTTTAAGGATGAAATGTTTGATAAGTTCATTTACGGCAACGAGTCTATCGATAAGTTTGACGATTTTGTCGCCAAAATCAACAAGATGGGGCTAGACGAAGTTACTAAGGTACAGCAAGCGGCTTATGACCGCTATATGAAGCGCTAGTCATGGCTACTTAAATGAAGTGAGCCCGATATGACTTGGGCACACTTCATTTTCTTTTAGAAGTATGATGATGAAAGGAGATAAAATAATGAATAAAACTGATTACGGTATAATGAATCGGGAGGCATGGGTATCCGATCAGGGAGATGGTACCTTCCTCAATCCCATTCTTTACGCAGACTACTCTGATCCCGATGTGATTCGTGTCGGTGAGGATTTTTATATGACGGCTTCTAGTTTCGGCCATATCCCCGGTTTACCGATTCTGCATTCCAAGGATCTTATCAATTGGAAGCTCATTAACCATGTGATTAAAGAGATGGACCTTCCCGGTTACGAAGTGCCTCAGCACGGCAAAGGGGTCTGGGCGCCGAGTATTCGATATCATGCCGGTAAGTATTGGGTATTTTACGGTGACCCTGATGTTGGCATTTTCATGAGCACAGCAGATGACCCATCAGCAGAATGGTCCGCACTTCATTTGGTTCAAGCCGGTAAAGGTTTGATCGACACATGCCCATTCTGGGACGATGACGGTCAGGCGTACTTAATACATGCCTTTGCTGGCAGCCGTGCTGGGATTAAGCATAAGCTCAGAATTTGCAGGATTTCTCCCGATGGTAAGCGACTTCTAGATGAGGGAACTATCGTGTATGACAATCCTGAGAAACACCCCACATTAGAAGGGCCAAAGATGTATAAGCGAAATGGAAATTACTATATCTTCGCACCTGCTGGTGGTGTCGAGACAGGTTGGCAAACTGTTTTCCGGTCTAAGAGCGTGTTCGGTCCATATGAAGATCGCATTGTACTTCATCAAGGGGATACTTCCCTCAATGGGCCGCATCAGGGTGGTTGGGTGGAATTGGAATCGGGTGAATCATGGTTTATGCATTTCCAAGATCGCGATGCCTATGGTCGAATCGTGCACCTGCAGCCGGTGGAGTGGACAGAGGATTGGCCTCTAATAGGGAAGGACATCAATGGGAACGGTATCGGAGAGCCGGGGCTTCAGTGGAACAAACCTAATGTTGGTAAGCAAATTCCGATTGAAGTACCAGATACGTCCGATGAGTTCAATGACACCCGTTTAGGACTGCAATGGCAATGGCAGGCTAATCCGATGCAACGATGGTACTCCCTGGAAGAGAAATCGGGAACATTAAGATTGTTTGCTGAAGCTTTGCCTGCTGGGGCTCCTAGTCTGTACCATGCACCCCATTTGCTGCTGCAGAAATTTCCAGCTCCTGAATTTGTAGCTACTGTAAAGCTGGATGTCAGTGGGCTGGAGAGTGGAGACCGAGCCGGATTAATCGTTTTTGGGTATCAATATATGTATATAGGGATTCATCGTACAAAGGACTCAAGCCCTGCAGAGAAACATTTTGAGCTTGTGGCTATGGCGGGCGATGCCAATGGGGAACGTCAATTATGGGCTAGACCCATAAATTCGTTGGCATTGTATCTACAAGTTGAGGTTGAAGATGGCGGATATTGTTCCTTTCGATTTAGCGAGGATGGAGATGCATTCGAACCTATCGACATTCCGCATTTTCAAGCATCGAAAGGACATTGGGTTGGCGCAAAAATGGGTATGTTCGCCGCCGGCTTAGACAACGGTGAAAGAAAAGGATATCTTGATGCAGAGTGGTTTAGAGTCTATCCATTTAAGGAGAAATGATTAACCTACTAAATAATTAACCCCGTACTAACAAAATAAGTGATTAATAAGGTATAACAACGATACCGTTATATTGCTGCAGAACATTTTAATTCGAATGAAGCCAGCAAACCATTGTGTTTGTTGGCTTCTTGCAGTGTGCCACGCATGACGATTAATTAGGTGGTGAAAGTCCACTGTGGGGGCTTGTAGTTGCCAACCACTAGCCAAGAGCAAGGGTGTCCATCGCGAGGTGGAATCTGAAGGAAGCTGGAGGCAAAATTCCGACCCAAGGAACACGAACATCATAAGGCATAGGTTACGGGACGAGTCTGCTGTACAAGACGAAGTCCAATAAACTACACGGACGTGCCAGTGTAGATGATGTGGGTACATGGAAGGAAAGTGAATCGTCTTACCGTGGGAGATCTCATGGACGTGAAGAGATATTTTTCGAATCACGGTTGAAACAAGATTTATCATGAGAAGTCAGCAGACGCCATAGTACCCAATGTTGTCGACGACAAAAGGGAAGGGCTGAACCTTAGGAGGTGATCGTCGATGAAAGTTACCAATACAAGAGCAAAGGGCAGCCATCTTCCAATGGAAGGCTCCAGGCAGACACAAGGGTTAGGATTCACCCAAAATCCATTGCTAAGATGAAAGAGAGAATAAAGGAGCTTACATCAAGAAGCAATGGAATGGGGAACGTAGAGCGAGCAGAGAAACTCAAACGCTATATCATGGGATGGACTAACTATTTCAAGATAGCGGATATGAAAAGTCTGCTCCAATCCACAGATGAATGGATGAGAAGGCGGGTTCGCATGATCTTCTGGAAACAATGGAAACGAGTGAAGACGAAGTACGAAAAACTCAAAGCGCTCGGAATTTAAGAGCGGAAAGCTTGGGAATACGCCAACACAAGAAAGAGCTATTGGAGAACCTCCAACAGCCCAATCCTCTCAAAATCCCTCGGAAACAACACCCTCAAAGGGCTCGGATTCTTATTCTTCTCTGATTATTATCGACAAGTAACTGCGTGAACTAAGGAACCGCCGTATACGGAACGGTACGTACGGTGGTTTGGGAGGTCGGCTGCTCAACTACCGGGCAATATTACGGAACCTTCCAACTATTGGAGGCATAATATTTCAGGACACCTACTATCAAATCCATTGCGGATTCCGCGTTAGTCTAATGTAAGGAGTATGCGATTAAACGGTATGCTCCTTGTATTGCTTCGGCGTCACGCCGGCATACTTTTTGTACACCGGGTTAAACCCCTGATTTCTTCGCCGGCAGAACTGATACGATGAACCGTAAGTAATAACACAGTCCATGACTATTCCACTTCGATCGCTTTTACGGTTTCGCCCTCAATTAATACGGGCTGGTAATAGGTGTTGGTGGGCAAGTCTTTTTTGCCTTGTAAATTCTTAATTACCCAATCCGCTGCGTCGCGTCCCATTTGTTCTTGGGGGTGAGTCAGCGTCGTTAGTTTGATATTCGCGTTTTTGGCGATATATGAATTGTCCTGACCAATGATAGATAGCTCGTCTGGAATGGAGATACCCATTTTTCTGCAGACATGTACGACTTCCAAGCCTACCTCGTCGTTGTAACACACAAGCGCAGTCAAGTCATCCCGATTGTCGTTCAGATACACTTCCAAGTTAGCGGACAGGTCCGACTTCGTTGCCGTATCGAAAGAAAGTACATGCTCTTGCTGGAACCGTAATTTAGCTTCACTAAGAGCCCTGATAAATCCCTTCATTCTATACTTCCCTTGCAAATCATCCATTTTCGCGATGATACCAATCTGGGTATGTCCTTTGGCAATCAGCTCCCGAGTTGCTAGATAGCTGGACTGCACGTCATCTAGACAGAAGAAAGGAACCTCCAACTCTTCATAATAGGCATTTATCATCGTGAAGGGAACCTCCTGCTCCTTAAAAGACAGGTAGTAAGCGATGTTGGGGTTGTATACATTGCTTCTGGTAGGTTCTATAATCAGCCCATCTACTCCGAAGGACAGCATCATTTCTAACGCCTTTTTTTCTTGGGAGATATCGTTATTTGTACTAGCTAGCAGCAAGGAATAGTTATCTTCATTTAATCGGCTTTCAATGCCGCGGATGATGGAGGGAAAGATGTAATCCGAGATATAGGTCGTGATGACGCCAATCGTTTTATTCATGATTTTCCCACCCGTCCTGGAACGGTATTGGGTGCTGACGTATGTACCGGATCCTTTCTCGCTTCTTAGGAAACCCTCGTTCGATAAATCCAGAATAGCCTTTCTAATCGTCTGCCGGCTAACATTGTACTCCTCCTGCAAAGCGAATTCCGAAGGGATTTTCTCGCCTGCTTTGTACGTTCCCGAGAGGATATAACTTTTGAGATCATCTATGATGATCTGGTATTTTGGCTTCATGATATCCACTTCTTTCATCATTTTTCGATAAGTTGTACGTACACATTCTAGCATAAATTGCATGGAATGCAAATGTAGTTATATTTACTCATGAATTCAATGGTACAACTTCTACCCATTTCCTTTATAAAGGTGACTGTGGTGAAAAAATAGGGGCGATTACAGATCATGTTAGTATAACTATAACGATATATTGACAAATGTACGTACAGAAAATATACTAAAAATATCAATTGGAGAAAGCGCCTTCTTGCGATCGTAATCTTCCTTTTATTTCATCGAGTGACCGATTCGATCGGAATTAGCTAGTATACGAATCAAAATCGTTTGGGTTAAACAGAGAGGGGACATATGTGATTATGAATCTTGTAGACTTGAAAGAAGCGATAACCAAGGGCGAAACCTCGCTAGGTATCGAATTCGGATCTACGCGGATCAAAGCGGTGTTGATCGATCGTCGATTCGAGACCATCGCATCGGGGAGCTATGAGTGGGAAAATCAGTTGAAAGACGGATTTTGGACGTACAACCAGAAGGATATTATTAAAGGCCTCCAAACCGCTTATCGTGAAATGAAGCAAGAAGTGGAACGGAATTACGGGGTTACCCTCCGGACCGTGGGTTCGATCGGGTTTTCCGCTATGATGCACGGTTATATGGCATTCGACAGCACGGGTGAGCTGCTGGTGCCGTTTCGGACTTGGCGCAACGCAACAACCGGCGTGGCAGCTAGGGAATTAACGGACTTGTTTCAATTTAATATCCCCGAGCGCTGGAGTATCGCTCATTTGTACCAAGCGATATTAAATCAAGAGGAACATGTACCTAGTATTGATTTCGTAACGACGCTGTCTGGATATATTCACTGGCTGCTGACTGGCAAAAAAGTGATCGGCATCGGAGATGCTTCTGGGATCTTCCCTATTGATGAAGCAAGCCGTAATTACCATCCATCGATGGTTAAACAATTCGATGAACTTATCGCAGCTAAAGGCTATCCGTGGAAGCTTGAGGATCTTCTTCCTAAAGTATATCTCTCCGGTGAGCAAGTTGGTGAACTAACGGAGACGGGAGCTGGCATTCTAGACCTAGATGGGGATCTGCAGTCTGGTATTCTGCTATGTCCTCCAGAGGGCGATGCCGGCACAGGCATGGTTGCGACGAATAGCGTCAAGAAACGTACGGGTAACATTTCCGTGGGCACTTCCGTTTTTGCAATGATTGTATTGGAGAAAGAATTATCCAAGGTTTATCCGGAGATCGATATGGTCACGACGCCGAACGGCAATCCGGTCGGCATGGTGCATGCCAACAACTGCTCCAGCGATCTCAACGCCTGGATGGGCTTGTTCCGTGAATTCTCCGAAGCCATGGGATACGGCGTAGATTCCGGCAAATTGTTCAGCGTGTTGTTGAATAAGGCATTAGAGGCTGATCCGGATGGCGGAGGTTTACTTAGCTACGGTTATCTCTCGGGCGAGAATATTACGGGAATCGACAAAGGCCGGCCGCTGTTCGTTCGCTCACCAGAAAGCAACTTTAATCTGGCTAATTTCATGCGAACGCACTTATTCACTGCTTTCGGAGCATTGAAACTCGGAATGGACATTTTGACCGAAAACGAACAAGTCGCCATTGACAGCATTTTGGCTCATGGGGGCCTTTTCAAAACTCCTGTCGTCGGACAAAAGATCTTAGCGGGCGCGCTGAACGTACCGATCTCGGTCATGTCCACGGCCGGCGAAGGCGGGGCATGGGGTATGGCGCTTCTGGCTTCATATATGATCAATAAGGATCAAGAAGAGAGCCTGGATAACTTTCTCGAGCAGAAGGTCTTTAGAGATGCCGAAGGACAGGAGATTGCTCCAGATTCATCGGATGTAAAAGGGTTCCAAGCATTCATCAAACGATATCAAGCAGGGTTGGCCATCGAACAGGCTGCAGTAGACCATCTGCTAGAGAACGGGAGGGACTAACGTTGTTAGAACAACTGAAAGAAGAAGTGTATCAAGCGAATCTGGATTTGCCGAAGCACGGACTCGTAAAATTTACTTGGGGCAATGCGAGCGCCATCGATAGGGAAAGCGGCTTGTTCGTGATCAAACCAAGCGGAGTCAGCTATGAAAAGATGAAACCGAGCGACATGGTCGTTGTGGATCTCGACGGTAATGTGGTCGAGGGAGAGATGAGACCGTCCTCCGATACCGCGACTCACGCCGTGTTGTACAAACACTATCCGCAAATCGGCGGTATCGTACATACCCACTCAACCTGGGCAACCATTTGGGCGCAGGCGGGACTGGATGTACCCGTTATGGGAACGACGCATGCGGATACCTTCTATGGCGCCGTGCCTTGCGCCCGTTTCTTGAACCAAGCGGAGATTGACCGGGGGTACGAAGCGGAGACGGGCCGTGTCATCATCGAAGAGTTCGAGAAGCGCGGATTGGATGTCATGGCAGTTCCGGCCGTCCTGCTTCAGGGGCATGCTCCATTTACTTGGGGGAAAGATGCGAATTCGGCAGTCGTGAACAGCGTTGTGCTAGAGGAAGTTTGCAAGATGAATTTGTACGCGCGGCAATTGAATCATTTTGCAAAAGAACTGCCTCAAGGCATACTGGATAAGCACTATCTTCGGAAACACGGGAAAGATGCCTACTACGGGCAGAAGTAATAACCGTACTCATTAATAAATACAGGAAGAGGATGATTAAGATGTCAACAACAGCAGCTAAACAGTTTTGGTTCGTCGTAGGTTCGCAACATCTGTACGGAGAAGAGGCGCTGGCTGAAGTAAAAGCTCACGCGCAGACAATGACCGATGCTTTGAATAATAGCGGTGTACTTCCGTATCCGCTTGTCTTGCAGGACCTAGCAGTAACCGCGGATAAAATTACAAGCCTCATGAAAGAGGTCAACTATCGTGATGAAGTGGCTGGTGTCATCACATGGATGCATACGTTCTCGCCAGCAAAAATGTGGATTCGCGGTACAAAAATGCTGCAGAAGCCTCTGCTTCACTTGGCTACACAGTTCAATGAAAGCATTCCTTGGGCAACGATTGACATGGACTTTATGAACCTGAATCAAGCCGCTCACGGCGATCGCGAATACGGCTTCATTAATGCCCGTCTGAAGAAACAAAATAAAATCGTTGTAGGCTACTGGGGACGTCCGGAAGTGAAACAGCAGATTGCGGATTGGATGGACGTAGCTGTTGCTTATAATGAAAGCTTCAACATTAAAGTTGCCCGTTTCGGCGACAACATGCGCAATGTTGGCGTAACGGAAGGGGACAAAGTCGAAGCCCAAATTCAATTCGGATGGACCGTGGACTACTACGGCATCGGCGACCTAGTGCAATATGTGAATGCCGTTTCAGAGCAAGAAATTGATGATCTGCTGGGCCAATATGCGGAGCTTTACGAATTCGATTTCGGAACGAACAGTAAAGAAGCGTGGGAAGCGAGCGTCAGAATCCAAGCGAGTTACGAAATTGCCATCAAACGTTTCTTGGATGAGAAAGGTTATAATGCCTTCACTACGAACTTCGAAGATTTGCATGGAATGAAACAGCTTCCTGGTCTAGCTGTTCAACGTCTGATGGCGCAAGGCTACGGCTTTGCTGGCGAGGGTGACTGGAAGACAGCTGCTCTTGCCCGCTTGCTGAAAGTGATGAGCCACAATCAAAATACAGGCTTTATGGAGGATTATACTTACGAGATGGCGGCTGGTCAGGAAGCGATCCTGCAATCCCATATGCTCGAAGTAGATCCGACCTTTGCAAGCAACAAGCCGAAAATCATCGTTTCGCCACTTGGAATCGGCGGTAAAGAAGATCCGGCGCGTCTGGTATTCGACGGTAAAGGCGGGGAAGGCGTCGTCGTATCCATGGCGGACTTCGGCACTCATTATAAATTGCTGATCAACGAGGTTACCGCTTTCGAGCCGACGGTTCCGGCTCCTAAGCTTCCTGTGGCTCGTGTACTCTGGAGCGTGAAGCCGAACTTCCAGGATGGGGTGAGAGCCTGGATAGAGAATGGTGGCGGCCACCATACCGTTGCTTCTTTGAACTTGACAACAGACCAAATCGTGACCTACGCCAAGCTGGTTAACTTGGAATACGTCGTTATTAAGTAGTCTATAATTAAGGCGAAAAGAAGAAGCTGGAATATGTTGGTGTCTACTCAATTATCAATTTTGCAGATCGCCTATGAAGCAGGATTTAGCCAAACTAGCTATTTTATCAGTCTTTTTCATCAGATGTACGGATAGATCAATATATATGATGCTAAATAGGAGACTGTTCAAAGAATGGTCAACAAAATAAAGACTGCGATCACTGTTCCTTACGTGATTGCAGTTTTTGTTTTACTATGGGATTTAGAGAGTAGAAATGATAACAACAATATTAAGAGCATTTAATATCAGACTCAAAAAATTCCTATTGACTGACTTTTATCATCCGGTTTTACAATTTTGATGTTTTGAATTAATCGATACTTTCCATTGCCAATTCTCGATCTCCTCGTCGGAGTAAGTTTTTCCCGTTGGAATCCTCAGTTTGAAAGGGATGTAAATTATTAATATAATTAATATTAGCAGCGTGAGGAATCTAAATTCTCTGCTTACATTTATTGTTGTTCTAGGTTTCGTTTTTTTTGTATCGTTGACTTCATAAAAGTAGATAAATGAGAAGTAATGTTTTTTACATAGTTTCGCGAGTTTACATAGGTTTTATTAGAATCATAAGCAAGACTGACCTTGGTTATCGACCGTTTGAAGAGGTGAAAGATGGCGTAATTTGACATTACGTTAATGAACAGTATACGAGTTTAATTAACCGCCTTGATAAGGAAGCGAAGGTAACTTTTGTTGATGAGGCATACAATGATATGGTAAATTTTTATTTGAAAAATTGAAGACTAATTTTACAACAAATCCCCGAAAACACCACTTCAAAACTCAATTTGTAAATTGATTTTATATGAAAAGCCAGCAAACTGGTAGTATCCCCTTTAAGTAGACACTCAAAAAAGCCCTTATGGTACCATAAGGGCTTGAGTACAACTTGGAGGGGATTTTTCTTTGGCTAAAAAGGGCAAACAATAAATCGGTAGACGGAGGAGTTTAAGTTAGCTGCCGTTCATGAATACACGCAGGGAACATCGAGTTATAAAACTGTAGCAAGCAATATATCCGTGAAGGTCATATGGGAGAAGTATACACGGGTCGTTGCGGTTGGATTCGCCGTCGTGGGATTCCCGGTAAAGGCGGATGGTTTACAACCAAGGAGCTTTCCGGAGGCGGGCCATTGATCGATTTGGGCGTGCATATGATTGACCTTGCCGTATGGCTGATGGGTAATCCGAAGCAGGTTGCCGTCTCTGGCGCCACGTACACCAAATTCGCTAACAATGATATTTCCGATTCCGTTCACAGCCAATTCGGCGAAAAACAAGAGAACGGGACTTTCGATGTCGAGGATTTAGCAATCGGGTTCATTCGATTTGGGTGGAGCCTATCCTTACTCCGGAGCATGGCGTTGATATGATCAAAATACTAGCTGCCATTTACAAGTCGGCGGAAACGGGGCAGGAAGTGAGATTATAATAGAAATCAGAACCAAGAACTATTTAAATGATGGAGTTGTAAGAAGTGCTTCAAAACTTATTTGTCATCTGTTTTCTGCGAAAAAGCCAGCAAACCCTTGCGTTTGCTGGCTTCTTGCACCTCAAAACTTAAATTGTCACTCAACATTTTTATGATCACTTGTCTTAACTTATTTAAGTTATTTTACATTAATAAGATTTCTAACTAGACTTTCGACGATTATATCTCTAGTAGTGTAGTTTTCCTCTTCTAAAATGTGAATGATGTAATCTTCATCCGGTTTAAAAGCTCTGAAAATTACGTGTTCTTTATCTTCAAGAATTACGTCATGGCCACAATCCCTAAGGCATTGTTCATAATCTATCAAGGTAGGCTTTTGATTCTCCTCCAAGAAAATAATGCCCCTTAATAAGGAACTTTTATCATGGTGGATTACTTTAAAATGCACTGTAAATTCTCTTTTCATAAATTGGATCAGCTCCTGTTCTCGCACATGATCAAAGATTAATTAAATTCATTATAAATAAGATAAATGTAGGAAGCTGTGATTATTATCACTTACACGTCACTCTCTTCGATCTACAATAAAATCATAAAGGACGAAGGAGATGGTTCAAATGATGAAATGGTTAAGGGAAAATAACTACGCTGCAATGCTCTTGACGATCATTCGTTTGTATGTCGGTTGGGAATGGATGATAGCAGGATGGCACAAAATCACAGGTGAAAAAGCTTTCGACGCTACAGGATATCTAAAAGGTGCAATTGCTAAACCAGTTCTTGAAAGCGGAACGACAGATATGGTTTATGCGAATTATGTTGCTTTCTTGAAAAATTTTGCTCTACCGCATGTTGGTTGGTTTAACGTTATGGTTCCTTGGGGGGAATTATTGGTTGGTTTGGGTCTACTGTTAGGTGCGTTGACTACTGTAGCAATTTTCTTCGGCTTAATGATGAATTTTATGTATATGTTTGCCGGTACTGTCAGCAGTAATCCATGGTTAATGCTTCTGGGATTTTTCATATTAGCGGCAGGCGCTAATGCAGGTAAATTTGGTGTGGACCATATGATCCTTCCCTACTTACACAGGTGGTTGGATAAGATCTTAGAACTATTCCATTTAAAAGCAAAATTCAGATAAGATGAGGGCCTAATCCAATGATAAATAGTGATAACACCTGCTCTTTCTACTCCGTAATCTGAGAGTAAGAGTGGGTGTTTTTTCATTAACTATACATTAATTTGAAAGGGAAGTGATGGGTATGCTTTCAGGAGTTATTTTGGCTGGTGGAGCAAACCGTCGAATGAACGGAGAACTGAAGGCATTACTCCCGTTTGGCGGAAAGCCTCTTATTGTCCGACAGATAGTGTGTATGAGGGAAATATGCGATGAGTTGATTATTGTTACCAATGATCCCAAGCCCTATCTAAACAAAGTTGATCGTTCCGTTCGTATTATTACGGATTTTTTTGCAGGTCATGGCCCTCTTGGTGGTATGCACGCCGCATTATCTCTAGCTATACATACTTCCGTCTGGGTAGTCGGGTGCGATATGCCCTTTATTTCTAGTAAAGCAGCGCAGTTATTGATGCAAAGAAAGCTGGATGGATTTGAGGCCGTTGTTCCTTTGGTGGCCAGCGAGCTTTACCCATTGCATGGCATTTATGACCGAGCTTGTGCGTCCCACATCGTGCATTTATTAAATCAAGGGGAAACCAAAGTTTCTGCCTTGCTAAACCATGTTTTTTGGAGCGAACTAGGGGATCGTTTCTTACTTGAGAACGGCGTTGATTTGAATTTTGTTTACAATATCACAACGTTTGAGGAATACGAGGCCATGGGCTTTGTAGAACATGGAAAACCAACGGAAGTAACGGATGGTTCATGATTACTATTTGAGATAGTGAGAAGTCTATAACGTCATTGCTTTGCTGTGTGCGCCTAAAGGAGAGACGGAGTATCCGATAGGAGAAGCTATGGAATCGGCGGGAGCAAGGCAGCAATTTTATGAAAATAGAACTGCTGCCTTTTCTATAAATTGGAATGTGAAATTATTCACAAGAAGTTCAAAGAAGAAATCGCTTTAACCTCTCGTTATGTGATTTTTATCATAGTTAGGGTTCCTGATTAAGCTTAATCTAAGAGTAGAACAACAAGGTAACGGCTTCACATGGAATGTAAATAAAGGAGTGAATAAACCATGACAACCAAAGAAGCGAAGATGAATGAACGGATTTCAGCGCAAGAGGAAGTCAACCAACTGGTGGCCAGAGCGAAAGAAGCACAGCAGCAATTTCTAAAGCTGGATCAAGATCAGGTAGACCATGTCATTCAGCAAATGGCATTAGCCGGCATCGATAGGCACATGGTTCTTGCCAAGCTTGCTGTGGAGGAAACCGGTCGTGGTGTGTATGAAGATAAAATCACCAAGAATCTATTTGCTACTGAATATATTTACCACAGCATTAAAAATAACAAGACGGTCGGTGTGATTGAGGAAAATACGTACGAGAACTGCCGAATGGTAGCTGAGCCCGTGGGCATTATCGCGGGTGTTACACCTGTAACCAATCCGACTTCGACGACGATGTTCAAATCATTGATTGCAACAAAAACCCGTAATCCAATCATTTTCGCCTTCCACCCGTCTGCACAACAATCAAGTGCTGCGGCAGCAGCGACATTACTGGATGCGGCAGTTAAGGCCGGCGCTCCAGAGCATTGTATTCAATGGGTGAAGCATCCATCCGTGGAAGCTACGCAGTTGCTGATGAATCATCCCGATGTAGCGCTAGTTCTAGCTACGGGAGGCTCTTCCATGGTGAAGGCAGCCTATAGCACCGGTAAGCCAGCCTTGGGCGTTGGACCTGGTAATGTTCCTTGCTTCATAGAGAAGACAGCGAATTTGCCGCAGGCTGTGAATGACTTGATCCTATCCAAGACCTTTGATAACGGCATGATTTGCGCCTCCGAACAAGCAGTTATTATTGAGGAACCGGTATACACGGAAACAAAAAAAATGATGGTGGACCAGGGCTGTTACTTTTTAAATAAAGAAGAAACAGAAGCGGTCTCCAAACTGGTAATTAACAGTGAGAAATGTGCGGTGAACGCGGTTATCGTAGGTCAATCTGCTGTGAAAATTGCTGAGATGGCTGGTATTCAGGTGCCTGTGAACACGAAAATGCTAGTCGCGGAACTAGCGGGTGTCGGTGAGGCCTACCCATTGTCAGCTGAAAAGCTAAGCCCCGTACTCGCTTGTTACAAAGTGAAGAACGCGGAGCAAGGCATTGACCGGGCTGTGGAAGTGGTGAAATTCGGAGGTATGGGACATTCCTCTGTCATTCACTCACAGAATACAGAAGTCATACAGGCATTCTCCAACAAGCTTCAAACGGGACGTGTGATTGTTAATTCACCTTCCACACATGGCGCTATTGGGGACATTTATAATACGAATTTGCCATCCTTGACACTAGGCTGCGGTTCATACGGACATAATTCCACGACCTCTAACGTGAGCGCGGTGAATCTGATCAATGTGAAGCGGGTTGCTTACCGCACCGTCAATATGCAGTGGTTCAAGATACCGCCGAAGATTTATTTTGAAAAGGGAGCTACTCAGTATTTGGAAAAAATGCCAGACATTACGCGCGTCATGATTGTCACGGATCCGATGATGGTGAAGCTCGGTTATGTAGAGCGTGTAGAATATTACCTCCGTAAGCGGCAGCTTCCCGTCTATATCGAAGTGTTCTCGGATGTGGAGCCTGATCCGTCTGTTGAAACCGTAGAACGCGGCCGGGCACAGATGGCAAGCTTCCAGCCGGATTGCATTATCGCCTTGGGCGGCGGGTCACCGATGGATGCGGCTAAAGCGATGTGGCTGTTCTATGAATACCCAGATACTAGCTTTGATGCCTTAAAGCAAAAATTCATGGATATCCGTAAACGGGTTTACAAATATCCGCGTCTGGGACGCAAAGCGAAATTTGTCGCGATTCCTACGACTTCGGGTACAGGTTCGGAAGTGACGTCTTTCGCTGTAATTACAGATAAAGAAAAAGGCAATACAAAGTACCCGCTTGCTGATTACGAGCTTACACCGGATGTTGCCATCATTGATCCTGATTACGTGTACAGCTTGCCGAAGACAGCGGTAGCAGACACCGGTATGGATGTCCTAACGCACGCCATTGAATCGTATGTGTCTGTGATGGCGAATGATTATTCCGATGGTTTGGCGATGAAAGCAATCCAATTGGTATTCCAAAATTTAGAGAAATCGTATGCCACAGCAGATCCTATTGCCCGTGAGAAAATGCATAATGCCTCAACCATTGCCGGTATGGCCTTTGCGAATGCTTTCCTGGGTATTAATCACAGCTTGGCGCATAAATGGGGCGGCGAGTATCACACCGCACATGGACGTACCAACGCGATTTTGATGCCGCATGTCATTCGCTATAATGCTCAAAAGCCGACGAAGTTTACTTCGTTCCCGAAATACGATCACTTCGTAGCCGACCAACGCTATGCTGAAATCGCGCGCATGCT
This sequence comes from Paenibacillus sp. LjRoot56, assembly GCF_964253335.1. Lineage (NCBI taxonomy): Bacteria > Bacillati > Bacillota > Bacilli > Caryophanales > Paenibacillaceae > Paenibacillus > Paenibacillus sp. LjRoot56. Next base: position 1,234,269 of record NZ_CAXURV020000003.1, on the reverse strand, counting down.
GGGGCTTCCAGCTAATACAACGGAAGAAGGCGTGAACAGCCTTATCGAGGCGATCCGCAAGCTGAACAAAATTCTCGGAATTCCGGAGAAATTTCAGGATCTTGGGTTCCAGGCGGAACAATTCGAGACGCGTGTCGATTACTTGGCGGATCGAGCTTTCGAAGATCAGTGTACAACGGCCAATCCTCGGATGCCGCTAGTAACGGAGCTGGCTGACGTATATCGAAATGCATTTTACGGTAAGTTTTAATCGTGCATTACCTAAGGAGGCTTTATCATGGCGACAAGAGAAAAAGAGATTAGGATAGAGAATGGCTGGAGAGAGTTTATCCAAGGCAACTGGGAAGGTTCCATTGATGTGAACGACTTTATTCATAAAAATATAACCGTGTATCCAGGAGATCATGCCTTCCTGGCAGGTCCAACAGAAGCGACAAATGAGCTATGGCGGATGGTGAGTACGCTAACCCAGCAAGAGCGAGAGAACGGAGGCGTGCTGGACATTGATGTCCAGACGATCTCCACGATTACCTCCCATGCGCCAGGCTATATCGCACAGCATAAGGAGAAAATCGTCGGTCTGCAAACCGATGCTCCTTTAAAGCGTTCCGTACAACCTTTCGGCGGTATTCGGATGGTGATCGATGCTTGTGAGGCTTATGGCTTTAAGCTGCCGGAAGAAATTGTTCAGGTGTTTACCGATATTCGCAAAACGCATAACCAAGGTGTGTTCGATGCGTACACCTCAGAGATGAAGACCGCGCGTAAGGCTGCTATCATCACTGGTCTTCCTGATGCTTACGGTCGCGGTCGCATTATTGGCGATTACCGCCGTGTTGCTCTGTATGGTGTAGACCGGCTAATCCAAGAGAAGAAGAACGATCTTCTGCAATTGGAAGTGGACGCGATCACCGAGGATATCATTCGGCTGCGCGAAGAACTTTCCGAACAAATGCGCAGCTTGGGTGAACTAAAGCAGATGGCCAAAACCTACGGCTATGATATTGCAAAGCCGGCAGTGAACGCCGCTGAAGCGGTGCAATGGCTGTACTTTGCTTATTTGGCAGCCATTAAGGAACAGAATGGCGCGGCGATGAGCCTTGGACGCGTATCAAGCTTTCTTGATATTTATATCGAACGGGATTTACGAGAGGGGACGTTGACGGAAGTAGAGGCGCAAGAGCTTGTTGACCATTTTGTCATGAAGCTTCGTATCGTTAAATTTCTGCGCACCCCAGATTACAACGAGCTTTTCAGCGGCGACCCTACCTGGGTGACAGAATCGATTGGCGGTATGGGCATGGATGGCAGAGCGCGTGTCACGAAAAATTCGTTCCGTTTCCTGCATACTTTATATAACTTGGGCCCTGCCCCTGAACCTAACCTGACTGTCCTGTGGTCGACTCAGCTGCCGGAGGGCTTCAAGGCTTATTGTGCCAAGGTATCGGTTGAAACCAGTTCGATTCAATATGAGAATGACGACCTGATGCGACCTTATTATGGGGATGATTACGGCATTGCTTGCTGTGTATCCGCTATGCGGGTCGGCAAGCAGATGCAATTCTTTGGCGCCCGTGCCAATTTAGCCAAAGCGTTGCTCTATGCGATTAATGGTGGAGTGGATGAGAAACTAGGGATACAGGTAGGCCCACAGTTAACACCGTTAACCTCCGAGGTTCTGAATTACGAAGAAGTGGCGGAGAGATTCGATACGGTCATGGAGTGGCTGGCTAAGCTGTATGTGAACACACTTAACGTCATTCATTATATGCATGATAAATATTGCTATGAGCGGCTGGAGATGGCTCTTCACGACCGTGAAATTGTACGTACGATGGCTACCGGTATCGCAGGATTATCCGTAGTAGCTGACTCTCTTAGCGCCATTAAGTATGCGAAGGTTCGCCCGATCCACGATGAGAAGGGCATTACCGTCGATTTCCAAATTGAAGGCGAATACCCGCAGTATGGCAATAATGATGAGCGTGTCGATGCGATTGCCGTGCAAGTAACGGAAACATTCATGAATAAGATCAGGAAGCACAAGACGTATCGCGGTTCTGTGCCAACCATGTCCGTTCTAACGATTACATCCAATGTCGTGTATGGGAAAAAGACAGGGAGCACGCCAGACGGCCGCAAAGCCGGCGAGCCCTTCGCGCCAGGCGCCAATCCTATGCATGGACGTGACCGCAAAGGTGCGTTGGCTTCATTGGCATCTGTCGCCAAGCTCCCTTACGAGCATTGCCTTGATGGCATATCCAACACGTTCTCCATCGTACCGAAGGCTCTCGGTCGTGAAGAAGAGACACGCATCTCCAATCTGGTCGCGTTGCTCGATGGCTACATGGCGAATCTAGGACATCATTTGAATATAAATGTATTTGACCGATCCAAGCTGTTGGATGCGATGGAGCATCCAGAGCTTTATCCACAATTGACGATCCGTGTTTCCGGCTACGCGGTGAACTTCATCAAGCTGACCAAGGAACAGCAGCTTGATGTGATCCATCGTACTTTCCACGGCACGATGTAACGATAGAAAGGGGACAGACCGATGAAAGGACGCATACATTCCTTCGACACCTTTGGCACCGTTGACGGTCCGGGCATCCGCTTTGTTCTCTTCATGCAGGGCTGCGCCCTGCAGTGTAAGTACTGTCATAATCCGGATTCATGGGAGATGAATACGGGCAGGCAGATGGATATCGAGGAGATTCTGAATGAGATTGAGCCTTATCTAACGTATTATCGTCATTCAGGCGGTGGGATTACAGTAACAGGTGGGGAGCCGACTTTGCAGGCTCCTTTCCTAGCCCGTTTGTTCGCTGAGTGCAAACGGCGCTGGGGTCTTCATACCGTGCTGGATACGAACGGCTTTTGTGAGGCGAGTCATGCGCAGGAGCTTTTGGATGTGACCGATTTAGTACTGCTCGATTTGAAACAGATTGATTCTGCTAAGCACGTTGCCCTTACTGCACAACCTAACGATCGAACTAAGCGCTTTGCTGAACATCTGAGTGAGATCGATAAACCTGTTTGGATTCGTCATGTCCTAGTACCCGGATGGACGGATGATCACAAGGATCTCGTCGATCTTGGCATGTTCATTGGCTCCTTGCGTAATGTTAATAAAATTGAGCTCCTACCCTATCACAGAATGGGCGTCTACAAATGGCAGCAAATGGGGAAGGAATACCCGCTCGAACATTGTCCTGCGCCAACAGATCAGGAAGTTACGCGAGCAAGGAATCTCATTGATAGGGGGATGGGTTCGATCCCCCTAGGCTCCGCACTAGAAAAAACGTGATCCTTTGGGATCGCGTTTTTTTTTTGTATGGTGCTATGGGGAGAGAACCCCGGTGGGTTCGCCCGCGCGGACGGAGCGTAAGATGGGGGCCCCCGCAAAGTAATTTTTAAATTAAAGGTAAATGCTGATTTTTGAATTTAATACTGTGACTAAATGTGTCCATTTACCTGGATTGATGTATGTAAAATAACGAATTAATTTTGTAAACTTAACTCTACTGAGTGATTGTTCGCTTGGCAGTGGAATCATTCATCCACACAAATAATAACCAGGAGGTGCTTGATATTGAGCTCAAATCTGACTTCAGCCACGCAAAGTGTCACGAGCGCTACGTCTTCTGATCGCCTTCCATGGGCCGGATTATTAGCCCTTGCGATGGCGGGATTTATTTGTATCCTTACAGAGACACTTCCGGCCGGTTTGCTTCCCCAGATCGGCGAGGGGCTTGGGGTCTCTGAGGCTTTCGCCGGCCAGTTGGTCACGTTGTATGCTCTTGGCTCCCTACTCGCCGCGATTCCATTGACTACCGCAACACGAGGGTGGAGGAGAAGGCCGCTGCTGTTGCTGTGCATCATTGGGTTTCTCGTGTTCAACAGCGCTACTGCTCTATCATCTAATTACACGTTGACGCTGGTTGCCCGTTTCTTGGCAGGAGTATCTGCAGGTGTCTTGTGGGGAATGACAGCAGGCTATGCAAGGCGTATGGTGCCAGATGCGCTCAAGGGCCGGGCCATGGCAGTAGCAATGGTCGGCGCGCCACTCGCTCTGGCGCTTGGCGTCCCTGCCGGAACATTCCTCGGTGCTCTTGTGGGCTGGCGCTCTGTTTTTGTAATCATGTCGTTGCTGACGGTGCTGCTCGTTGCTTGGGTGGTCTGGAAGATGCCGGACTATCCTGGACAGGCCGTTGCCAAGAGACTCCCACTCAAGGAAGTCTTCATCCTACAGGGGATGCGGCCCGTATTGATTGTTGTTTTGGCCTGGGTTTTGTCTCATAACATTTTGTACACTTATATTGCGCCTTACCTTGCCCAGGTCAGGCTTGCCCAGCGCATTGATTTGATGCTACTTATTTTCGGTATTACATCGGTTGTTGGAATCTGGATAATCGGACTGTTGATTGACCGTATGCAGCGTTATTTGGTCTTAATCAGCCTCGCTGCTTTCGCATCGGCATCCCTCCTGCTTGGCATAGGCAGCAGTCAGCCTATTGTGGTCTATTTAGTAATTGCCATCTGGGGGCTTACGTTCGGCGGAGCGGCGACACTGCTGCAGACAGCAATAGCTGAAGCCGCCGGCGAGAGTGCGGATGTGGCTCAATCGATGCTGGTAACAGTATGGAATCTGGCCATCGGCGGAGGCGGCTTAATCGGCGCTGTTTTACTCGAAACCTTAGGCGTTCGATCCTTCCCTTGGTCCTTGTTTATACTGCTGCTCCTTGCACTTCTTGTTGTATGGCGAGCAAAAGAACATGGATTTCCTTCAAAGAAGCGTTGAGACGCTGATCTCTTTTCATCTTTACCTATTTCAAATCAGAAACTCCACCTGCTTCTTCAAGAGAATGAATGAGAAATTTATGATCGATCGGTGAAGACATGACAATCAGGATCGTATAGGTTCCATACTTATCGCACTGATTGCCAAACTCTTCGAGCGTACGTGTGGAGTCGGTCAGTACTTTTAATAAATAATTGTGTTCTCCGCTTATGCGGTGGCACTCGGTAACTTGGGGAGATGTATGGACAAAATCAAGAAATGCAAGGCAGTCTCTAGTCCGAAACAACATATAGGCTGCCGCATGCTTTCCAATTTTTTCAGGAGAGATGATGGTGCGATACTCCTCGATAACTCCTTTCTCTTCCATTCGTCTAACTCGTTCCGTTACAGCAGGCTGGGACAGATTCACGCTTTTACCCAGCTCAGTCATTGAAATCCTCGCCTGATTTTGAAGGTGGAAAAGGATTTGTTTGTCTACATGATCCACTTTGAACATCACTCCTTTAAATTTAAGGTATTTTAAATGAATCCCCTTTTATTACTCTGTAAAATCATCATAATTTATTTGTTGTAATATGTAAAACAAACAATTTAATTTATATAATAAACTCACACCAATAAGATAATCCATACATGAAAAATTAGAGAGGATGACTATCATTGAGAAAATACGATTTTAATAAGATAGGTACAAAAGATTTACAGGCACGTATTGATGACGTCATTGATCGTACACTTGCCGAAAAAAGGTTGGTTGGTGCTGTTGTCCAAGTTGCGCTAAATGGAACGGAATGTTATAGTCGCGCTGCCGGATATGCAGACCGTGAACAAAGCCGGACCATGCAAGATAATACGTTATTCCGGCTTGCTTCCGTATCCAAACCGATCGTTTCCACGGCTGCCTTAGTGCTTGTATCGCAAGGCCGCCTCCAGTTGGACGACCGTGTGGATAAATGGCTGCCCGAATTTCGCCCCCGGTTGCAAAATGGTGAAATTGCTGCCGTGACCATTCGGCATTTGTTGACTCACACGGCAGGGCTAACCTACCGTTTCTTCCAGAAGGAACATGATTCATACGAAAACGCCGGAGTATCGGATGGTATGGATCAGGCTGGCATTTCATTGGAAGAGAATCTGCGCCGTATTGCTTCCGTACCGCTTCTCTATATACCGGGTACCCAGTGGAAGTACTCCATTGCAACTGATGTACTGGGTGCAGTCATTGCCAGGTCTGCCGATGCCTCGCTCGACGAAGCGGTGCGTTCTTTGGTGACCGAACCGCTTGGCATGAATGATACTGGATTTATTGCGGTCGATCCCCTAAGGCTTTCTGCGGCATATACCAACGAACATCCTGAGCCGCGTCGGTTGCTTGATTTTGACCACATTCCATTTATAGAAGGTACTTCGGGTTTCAAGCTTGCTCCAGGCCGGGCACTGGATGAAACGGCGTATCACTCAGGTGGAGCTGGCATGGTTGGCAGTGCGTGCAACTTTATGCGACTATTGGAAACCTTGCGAAAAGGTGGAGCACCTCTTTTACCGGAGAATCTGGTTCAAGAAATGACAACCAACCAGATCGGCAATCTTCCAATGGCATACTGGCCAGGGCGTGGATTCGGGCTAGGTTTTACCGTGTTGAAAGATCCGGCGGCCGCTCAAACTTCGGAGTCGCCTGGAACTTGGCGCATGGGCGGAACTTATGGTCATTCCTGGTTTGTTGATCCGGTCGAACAAATAAGCGTCGTGGCGTTTACCAATACTGCTCTGGAAGGCATGTCGGGCCGTTTTACGATAGACCTTTGTGAAGCTGTGTATGAAGGACTGAAGAAGTCTGTATAGGTCCATACATGACAACTGGTGACATTGTCCCTATTGATTAAAATAAAAACCAGTAGTGCTGGAGAGATTCCAGCACTACTGGTTTTATGCTTTTGCAGAGTGAATCATAGCAGGTACTCCTCCTGAAGGCCAGCTTGATTCAGATATTTCATCGCAGGCTTTATCCCATTATATATGGCAACTCTTCGGAGGAATGTGATATTGGTCACACCATCAGATGTGATTAATATCACATCTACTTTTACCATAAAGACTTATGATCAAATAATAAGCGTAGTTGGAAAGGACGATTGATGATGATAAATCGGAGCCAGAGATTTGCTCGCAAGGCAGTCAAAGTTGATCATGCCCAGAACATGATTATGCAGCATGTCCTGCAGCTGAAGTGCGAGTACACATCGATTGATTCTTGTTTACATAGAAGAATTTCCGAACCTTTATATGCGAAGGAATGTATGCCTCATTTTCGTCGCTCCGGGTTAGACGGGTATGCGGTTTTGAGTGCAGAAGCCTTATTCGCTACTCCGCAAAATCCTACATGTCTAACGGTGATTGATGAAGTGCCTGCTGGGTACACTTCGAATAAACAAGTGGTTCCTGGTACAGCAATTCGAATCATGACAGGCTCTGCGGTTCCGGATGGAGCGGATGCTGTCATCATGTTCGAGCAGACAGAAGAGTACCAGGAGGAAGGGCAAATTTCTGTCCGTATTGAACATAAGGTCAACCCTGGACAAAACATTGCCAAGGTGGGGGATGAAATAACATCAGGACAGCTGCTCATGGGCGCAGGCACCCGAATAGGTCCAGGCCAAATTGCACTGCTTGCCTCGATGGGATATGAAGAAGTCCCAGTTTTCCATCGGCCTATCGTGGGCGTATTAACGACCGGAAGTGAATTAATCGCTGTAGGGGAACTGCTTCAACCAGGGAGAATTCGTAATAGTAATGCCTACATGCTTGCGGCACAAATCGAACAATACGGCGGGTTGGCTGTCATGTTTGGAACTGCCCCCGATGATGGAGATGAAGTCGTAAGAATGATTAATAATGCCTTGGAAAAATGTGATATGCTCATTGTTAGCGGAGGGGTCTCCGTCGGGGATTATGACGTAATAGCGGACTTCTTTACTACAATGAGCGGGAATGATACGACGCTGCTTTTCAATAAGATTGCAATGCGGCCCGGCAGTCCAACTTCAGCAGCGGTCATCAACAATAAACTCGTATTCGGTCTTTCCGGGAATCCTGGCGCCTGCTTCGTGGGATTTGAACTGCTTGTACGGCAGGCGCTGCTTGCCATGCAAGGAATAGAGAAAAGCCCCTATCATCACCACCAAGCGATTATGACGGATGATTATGATAAAGGGTGTCCACACGATCGATATATAAGAGGAAGAATGACGTATTTAAATGACCAAGTGAAGGTAAGTGTATTAGAAAAAAATAACTCGAGTATGCTGATATCCATACAAGAAGCTAATTGTATCATTATGATACCAGCGGGTCCCAAAGGAATTGCAGCCGGCCAACAAGTAGAGGCTATCCCTCTTCCCTATGAAATTACCATGTACTGAGAGAGGTAAAATATGGAAAATACTGCCAAGCAAGTTCCTGCAATGAGAGACGCCTTTCAAAGACCGCTTCGCGATTTACGCATTTCGGTAACGGATCGCTGCAATTTCCGCTGCCGATATTGTATGCCTGAAGAGGTGTTCGGTCCCAATTATCGGTTTCTTCCGCAAGAAAAACTGCTTAGCCTTCAAGAATTAGAGCGGTTAACGCGAATATTTGTTTCTCTAGGTGTAGAGAAAGTACGGATTACAGGCGGTGAACCGCTCTTAAACAAAGATGTTTGCGAAATCATTGCTCGAATTCGTCAAATAGAAGGCGTCAAAGATATTGCCGTTACAACCAATGGTTCATTATTGAAACTTAAGGCAAAAGAGCTAAGAGACTCTGGGCTAGAGCGGATCACTGTAAGCCTGGATAGTTTGGATGATGAGCGATTTGGTGCTATGAACGGGAGAGGATTTTCGGCAAAAGGAGTGCTGGAAGGCATCGATGCCGCAGCTTCGGTGGGATTATCGGTGAAGGTAAATATGGTCGTGCAAAAGGGGGTTAATGATCAGGATATTGTTCCAATGGCCAAATACTTCCGAGAGCGCGGACACATTTTGAGATTTGTTGAGTTTATGGACGTTGGGAATAGTAACGGATGGAATTTAAAGCACGTCGTTCCTAGTCAAGAGATTATCGATATGATTCATAAAGAGTTTCCGTTGGAACAGGTGGAATCGAATTATAAGGGCGAGGTTGCGACGCGTTATCGTTATCTGGATTCTCAGACAGAGATCGGTTTGATCTCATCCGTAACGCAGGCATTTTGCAGCACTTGTACGCGAGCTCGGTTATCTGCAGAAGGGCATTTGTATACATGTTTGTTTGCTTCAAACAAAACAGACCTGCTAAGTGTGATCAGGGACGGTGCAAGCGATGATGAGGTAAGATCAGTAATCAAACAAGTTTGGGGTGAGCGTCAGGATCGTTATTCCGAAACGAGACTAGCACACACGACTCCCGTGTATAAGGTTGAAATGTCTCATATCGGCGGTTAGTGTGATGTATCGCACAGAGAGAGTCCGCTCGTGAAGCTATACTGAACACAGATATCGAACGAAACGATTACTTTGGGAGGGACTTAGTATGGCGATACATTCCACAGGCAATATCTCGGGGATTGCTTCTTCAAACCCAGAGGAAATTGCTTTTGCTACCGATCGTTTAATGGTAGAGCATGAAAAATTGAGAGAAAAGCTAAGGATACTCGAAACGAGTGCCAAGGAACTGATACTATTGGACGATTCGGTGAAAGGCATACAGCTTGTCCAAGAACTCAGGATACAGACCAATCAATTTGTAGATGAGATAAACCAACATTCGGAATGGGAGGAACAGGAGTTGTTTCCGTTCCTGTTAACCTATTTTCATCATCAACCGGCTCCCTCCATGACGCCTTCTTTCTGGGTATTGGAGAAAGACCATCAACTTGGCATGTCGTTTATCCAATCTTTTCAAGAAGCTGTTATTGAGGTAACACCTCTCGTTGTGAAGAAGCAATTAGCCGAGGCGGCAGCGCATCTCTTACAGGCATGTTTGATATTAAATGATCACTTTACCATGGAAGAACAACTTATTTTTCCACTGACAGAGAAAGTGCTGACAGATTTGGAGTCCTTTTTCTCATAGGAGATGAGCCGAAAACTGCATGATAGAAGGAGGTATGGGTTAGTCTACCATGTCTCTTTTTTGCATCTAGAACTATTTTCATAAAGTCACGAAATAGTAACAAGAGCTGTGATTCTCCTCACAGAGAATGCTGAGAGAAAGGCATACAATGTGATTACAGCAATAAGAGGAGGAATCATATATGGTTATTGATCTTGGGATGCCGTTAGATGACGCTCAGACTTCAAGTCTTGGGCAGGTTCTGGGGCGGTTAAAGGACGAACATGGTGCGTTAAAAAAAGAGCTTGATCATGTCCAAGAAATGACAAGTCATATGGTTGGCGTGCTTGGCACAGAGGAGTCAAAGCGTTTACTTCAAGAAATTCGAAAGCAAATGGTATCCTTCATGCAGCAGCTTGAGGCTCATGAACACTGGGAGGAAGTGGAGGTTCTCCCCCTCCTTACCGAATATGCGAATCAGGGGATGGAGCCCACCTTTCTCACCTCAACTTGGGTTCTGGAAGAGGATCATAAACAAGCGGAACGGTTTGTTCGCTCATTTCTTGATTATGCAGACCAATGTGAAGGTGCCGACAGTATAAAGCTGAAGAAAGCGATCACGCTGCTTAGTGTGGCTTGTTCTGTCTTATCCGAGCATCTGATATCTGAAGAGGAGATGGTTTTCCCGATTGCGAATCGAATGCTGGAGCGATGTTTACGACAAATCTAATTGAGAAGTATGTTCAAATAGTGTGACGGCTGTCACACAAGCTTGCCTGTCTTTTCGGTATAGTTGATTCAAATCACAGCTGAACAGGAGGATTTGACAAAATGAACATTCAATTAACCGATCGTGTGGGAGATATTGTGACGGGCTATCCCAAGACGGCAGAGGTATTTAAGGAATACCGCATTGATTTCTGCTGCGGAGGCAATAAATCACTCCTTCAAGTCATTCAAGACCAGAATATCGCAGAAGAGGATTTGTTAAAAAGTCTTGCTGAAGCGGCAATAGCTCCTAAATTTGACGGCTTGAATTGGAGTGAATTAAGCTCAAGCGAATTAATCGATTATATTATTCGCACCCATCATGGCTATTTGAAAACATTACTGCCGCACTTAAGTGAATATGTGAAGAAAGTGGCACGTGTGCATGGGCCGCATCATCCTGAACTCCTTCAAGTCGATCAATGGTTTGAAGCATTGAAAAGTGACATGGAACATCACATGGAGAAAGAAGAAGGAGAAGCATTCCCGGCTGTCATTGATTTTGAGAAAGATCCTACGGATGTGAAAAGAGAACGGCTGCTTAGAATTCTGAATACACTCGAGCAGGAGCATGAGGGCTCGGGTGATCTGCTTAGACAAATTAGGGGAATCACCAAAAACTACGAGTTACCAGAGGATGCCTGCACAACGTTTCGGCTCACTTACTTGAAGCTAGAGGAGTTAGAAGCGGATATGTTCCAGCACATCCATTTGGAGAACAATATTTTATTTAATCGCGCCTAGGGGGAAGTGCGCATGTTCAGGCTTCGGCGGTTGCCTGCTTTCCGTATGTTCCCTTTTGTATATGAGCTTAATCGCCCGTGTCTTTACACGCTAAGGCTGCAGCCTTCCCTTGGATCTCAAAAGATCGATGGAAGGCCATTTTTTTGCCCATATAGTGATAACCAAAAAAATGTGACCGAGATGGGGTACACAGTGATTTTTCTCACAGTGCTGTAGGGCGGTCTCATGTTTTAATTCAACTATAAGAATCACAAGTGAAGGGGCAATGATAATCATGGATCGAGCGTTCGCATCAAAATTCGCCAAATGTGTCTTTGTGGTTGTTTGCGGATTAATTATTCTCATGGGAGTCGGTTCAAGGTTTTTTACACATATTGACATGGCTTTATACGGGTATATGGTAGGAACCGTAGTTTTCATTTGCGGATTCTTTTATCGCTTTATTGCGTGGGGAGAACGCCCGCCTACGAAAATTATTTTGAAAAAAGGGTTAAAGTTGTTATTCCGAAAAAGTACGCCTCAGACGACTACAGAGCATCTACTCACGTACCGCTTTATCTGGAATCGCGGATGGTATCGTTGGACCCAGCACGTACTCCTTGGTTGGGGCTGCATTTTATCCGCCTTCGTTACGTTCCCGCTCGTGTTCGGTTGGATGTACTTCACGATGGCCGAGAACGGAAGGTACACAGTTGTTGGTTTCGGGATCGATCTTATGAAGATTAAAGCAGATGGTGCTCTCGGATTTCTGTTCTACAATGCGCTGAATATTACAGCTTTCATGGTAATCGGTGGTGTTTGTATGGCCTTATATCGCAGGATTAAGAACATGCAGGCTCGTGCGGAACAGACATTTGTCTATGATTTTCTTCCGCTATATATGCTGCTATTCGTAAGCTTGACTGGGCTGCTGCTCACCTTCTGCAATATAGTCCTGCACGGCTATGGACATCCGGTTGTAACGTTAGTCCACCAATGGTCCGTTATCGTGACGCTGATTTATATCCCTTTTGGTAAACTGGCTCACATCCCATTCCGTCCTATGAGCGTGTTTGCCCGAAATTACAGAGAACATTATGCAGAGCAAGAGACGAAAAGCTGTAAGGTTTGCGGAACAGGCTTTGTTTCTGTCGAGCAATCCAAGGATGTCATCGCTGTGCTTAAAGTGAATGAAATTGAATTCAAAACGGAGGAAGGCTTCCACTTGGCAGAGTTGTGCCTGCCATGCCGCCGAAAATATAGAATGTCCCGATTTACAGGGATACCGACCCACCAGATTCGCGTGAAGGAGGCCAACCAAAATGCAAAGGGATAAATTCTTTAAAGTTATCGCGAATAAAACACACCCGAATGAAAAATTGGTTAAAACCCATTGCTCTTATTGTGGTATGCAGTGCGGGATGAATTTGCGGGTGGATACTTCTTCCAATACCATTATTGGCGTCGAACCGCGATATGATTGGCCTGTGACGTTAGGCAAGATGTGTCCGAAAGGTGTGACGGCTTATCAGCAAACGAATCACAATGATCGCCTGCTGCGTCCGTTAATCCGTGACGATGCATCGCTCAAAGGAACGAAGGAAGGCTTCCGCGAAGCCAGTTGGGAAGAGGCCTATACGTTGATCGTTCAAAGATTTCAAGAGATGCAAGGCAAGTACGGTAAGGATTCGCTTTCTGTATTCAGCGGTGTGTCGATGACCAATGAGAAATGCTATCTGACAGGGAAATTCGCCAGAGTTGCCTTGCAAACTCGTTACATTGATTACAATGGCAGATTCTGTATGTCAAGCGCAGCCGCAGGCTTCCTTCGCAGCTTTGGCGTGGATAGAGGATCAACCTTACCTTGGACCGATCTGCATGAGACGGATTGCTTGTTCATCGCAGGCAGCAATACAGCCGAGTGCCATCCTACCTCGATGTTCCGAATATGGGAAGTACAGAACCGCGGTGGTTACTTGATTGTAGCAGATCCCCGGGAAACGCCTATCGCCAGGCGGGCAGACATTCATCTTGATTTACGTCCGGGGACGGACTTGGCGCTTGCCAATTGCATGATTCATTTACTCATTCAAAATAACCACATCGATGCTGAGTTTATAGCGAATCACACCAACGGCTTCGAGGAAATGAGAGAGGTTGTGAAAGAATTCACACCTGAGTACACGAGTGAAATAACTGGCGTTGCTCCTGAAAAATTGATTCGTGCCGCTGAGATTTATGGCAAAGCACCGAATGCCATCGTCATGTTCGCTCGGGGCATTGAACAACAAATTAAAGGGTCTGATAATGTATCAGCCTACACGAATATGTGCTTGGTGACTGGGAAGATCGGCCGTCCGAAGTCTGGCGTTGCCACTTTTACCGGACAAGGGAATGGTCAAGGCGGCAGAGAGCACGGACAAAAAGCTGATGCCCTTCCGGGCTACCGCAAAATCACGAATCCGAAGCACGTCGAAGAGGTGTGCAAGGTGTGGGGGATCAAGCCGGAAGAGATGCCGCAGCCGGGTGTCTCGGCCTATGAAATGTTTGAGCTTATGCAAGAGAAAACGATTCGCGGCTTGTACCTGCTCTGCTCGAATCCAGCTGTCTCGGCGCCGAATCAGAACTTTGTCCGTGCTGCTTTAAAAAATCTGGACTTCATGGTCTGTGCAGATATTTACTTGTCCGAATCGGCAGAGTTTGCCGATGTCGTACTGCCTTCCGTCACCTGGTCGGAGGATGAAGGCACAGTAACGAATCTAGAAGGACGGATTATCAAGATTAATAAAGCGCAAGAGCCCGTTGGCGAGTCGAAGCCTGACTGGTTGATCGAGGTAGAGCTTGCGGAGCGACTAGGCAGAGGACAGTATTTTGGCCATCTGAAGACAGCCAGGGATGTAGCGGATGAATTCCGTTTGGCCTCCAAAGGCGGATATGCCGATTATTATGGAGCCACTTGGGAGAAGATCGACAAGCAAGACGGTGTGTTCTGGCCATGTAAAAGTGAGGAAGACCCGGGAACGCCGCATATGTTCCTGGATCACAAGTTCTACCATGCAGACGGCAGAGCGAAGCTATGCGCACTTCCTTACAGACCGCCGGCCGAAGAGCCTTGTGAGCAATATCCGCTTCGTCTTACCACAGGTCGAGTTGTTTACCATTACTTGTCCGGAAATCAAACAAGAAGAATTCCTTTCCTTCGGGATATGTGTCCGGAGCCGTACGTTGAAGTTCATCCGGAAACAGCGGAGCGCTACAATATCGCACATGACGAAGTCATCCGATTGTTTACACGTCGCGGGGAAGCTTTGTATAAAGTGAAAATTATCGAAGCGATTCGTAAGGATACCGTGTTCGTTCCTTATCATTTCGGCCATGAGCAGTCGATTAATCTGCTAACCATAGCGGCGCTGGACCCGATGTCACGCATGCCGGAGTTTAAGGCATGCGCAGCACAGATCGCAAAGCAACCAGAGAGGATGAGCATCCGATGAAACAACATCTATACATTGAAATGGATAATTGTATCGGCTGTCGGAGCTGTTTGGCTGCTTGTACACAATGCGGAGGCCACGATGAAAGAAATCGTAATTATGTGTATGATGTGAATCCGCTAGTCTCCCGCCAAACGATTCCTTTGATGTGTCTTCACTGTGTGAATCCGGCTTGCGCCAGAAGCTGTCCGGCCCAGGCCATTCAGATCACCGAAGAGGGCGCAGTGCTTTCGGCATTGGTTGAGAAATGTATCGGCTGTCAGAATTGTACCATCGCATGCCCGTATGGCATCCCTAAATTCGATGAAGAGCAGAATCTGATGTACAAATGTGATCTTTGCTACGATCGGACCAAAGAAGGTATCCCTCCTATGTGTGCATCCGTTTGTCCGACGAATACGCTGCAGTGGTTGACTGAGGATGAGTTAGCTCAGAAGAAAGCCCAGCATAAGCTAGGGAAATGGACGGCAAGTCATGAGCCATGGGATCCATTAGAAGGAGAAACGAATGTGAAGATTTCCCTTCCTGGTATTCTGCAAGGAAAACAAAAGTTGTTCTAAACTGCTTGTGATGAGGTGGACTTTATGAAGCAGGACAATAACCATAGTCCTTTTAAAGAAGATAACTATACGCACAATATAAGAAAAAATGATGAGAGAAAATTGGATCGCCGAGGCTTTATGAAGACGCTGGTTGGTGCAGCAGGCGTGTTCGCTGTATCCACGATGCCGTGGGGAGCACTCGCCGCGAAAGAACTGACGGGGCTAACGAAGAAGTCTTATCCGCAGCTGAAAATTACGGATATCTCCTCGCTGGAGGTAGGAGATGCAGTCCAGTTCGCTTATCCGGGCGAGCATGATTCCGCACTATTGATTCGCCTTGGCAAGAACGAGTATAAAGCTTATCAAAATGCGTGTACGCACCTCAAATGTCCCGTATTTTGGAGTAAGGAGAAGGATGAAATGGTCTGTCCTTGCCATCACGGCATTTTCGATGCCAGAACGGGGTCACCAACAGCGGGGCCGCCCAAGAGACCACTGCCAGAAGTTCTTCTGAAGCAAGAGCAAGGCGCGATTTATGCGACAGGAGTGAAACGATATGAAACGTAGCTATGTCGGTGTTATTTTATTATGTATCATCTTGTTTCTCTGTATCGTGTTTACTCAAAAGGCCGTGAATGCGTACTATTTCGACCATTATCGTTCGGTTATTATCTATTCTGTGTTAAATATGTTGTTATTCCCTACTGCTATTATGATCTATCGTCGGGAGCGTGATGTCGAATGAATATCAAAAAAGTACAACTGCCGCTTCAAACTATCAGTCTGGTTCTAGGCTTTATGGTATGGGTCATCCTTTCTTCATTAATGCCATTTATTAAAGAGACGATCAAGCTAACTCCTTCACAGCTCACCTGGGTCACCGCTATTCCTATCTTGTTTGGTTCCGTCATGCGGGTGCCTGTGGGATATTGGACGAATCGTTACGGGGCAAGAAAGCTGTTTGCGATCTCCTTTATACTATTGCTTGCGCCTGTTTACTGGGTCAGCCAAGCGAATTCCTTCGGGGATCTCATTATTGGAGGGTTCTTTCTTGGCATTGGCGGGGCTGTATTCTCAGTGGGTGTGACTTCCTTGCCTAAATATTATCCGAAAGAACGTCATGGCTTCGTGAACGGAATTTACGGGATTGGTAATCTCGGAACAGCGCTCTCCACCTTTGGCGCGCCTGTCATAGCCAACCAAATAGGTTGGTCCAAAACGGTCATGCTCTACAGCATTCTATTGATCGTCATGGCAGGATTGAACTTCGTTGCCGGGGATCGCAAAGAGCCTCCTGTACAGATCTCACTTGTTGAGCAAATCAAAGGAGTTGCCGGCAATTCGAAGCTATGGTTATTATGCTTGTTCTACTTTCTTACATTCGGTTCTTTTGTTGCTTTCACCGTATATTTACCGAATTTCATGGTCAGCAGCTTTCATCTGTCCAAAGTAGATGCCGGGATGCGTACGGGCGGATTTATCGTACTGGCAACGGCTATGAGGCCGATCGGGGGCTATCTAGGAGATAAGTTTAACCCATTCAAAATTCTTATGTTTGTTTTTGCTGGCTTAACGGCTTCTGGTATTTTGCTTTCATTTGCTCCGTCGATGACGTGGTACACAGTCGGTTGCTTAACCATTGCACTGTGTGCAGGAACAGGTAATGGTACCATTTTCAAATTGGTTCCGATGTATTTCATCAAGCAAGCTGGTATTGCGAATGGTATCATCTCGGCAATGGGCGGTTTGGGTGGATTTTTCCCGCCGCTGCTGCTTACCTTTCTCTTCAAACTGACAGGTCATTATGCTATTGGATTCATGGCCTTATCCCAGGTGGCGTTGGCCAGCTTAATTCTCATTCTTTGGATGTTCTATAATGAGAAATTAGGGTTATCTTCACGGATTATTGAAAATACAGTCGAAGGTATCATGGTGACGGATAAGATTGGCAAAATTCATTCGGTGAATGCGGCCTTCACGCAACTGACAGGCTATGAAGCCGAAGAAGTCTTGGGGTTGACGCCAAGTGTCCTGAAATCAGGGAAACAGGATCGAACTTTTTACGATAAGATGTGGGATGATATTCGCGGTCACGGTTTCTGGCAGGGTGAGATTTGGAATCGTAAGAAGAATGGCGATGTGTATCTGGAATGGCTGACGATAAGTGCAGTCAAGAATGATGCCGGAGATGTCGTCTATTATTCGGGGATGTTTAGCGATATCACCAAACTAAGAAGTGCGAAATAGGAGGGGTGATGTGACATGCCGAGTGAGTTTGCATTGGATTTATGCTTTATCCGTGAACATGCGCAGTCTCCTTTCTATACGATTATCGAACAGCAATTGAATGAGCTTTTCGCAGGAAAGGGAACCTGGTATATTGATCTGCGCGAACAAGAGGGGCTCGATATCGCTGTTGCCGAAGTCAAAGGTTTGGCGATTTGGGAAAGCGAAGAAGAAATCCTGAATTATATAGAAAAGTACACAATGAGCGGTGAGCCTTCGGAACACGATTGCTGGAACCATCTCCAAGGATATCAAGTGAAGGTATCGCCCAAAGCAGATGCGGGCTGCTGCCGCTTGAAGAAGGAGGCACAGGTATGAAATGGGAAGAACAATTATCACGGTGGCTTGGCACTCAGATTGAAGTGCATATCGAGGATCAGGCTGGACTCGACCCTGTAGCACCTCCGAAAAAGATGACACTTGAGAAGATACGCATTTCCGAAGACCAAGATTATATGCAAATGTATATGAATGAACATCAGTTTCTAGCCATACCTTTAAGGGGACAAGAGCTAACGAGTTTAATAAATTCAGAGCATGGAACAGTTCTCCGATCATCTGACATTGCGGCGCAATTGGTATATAAAGTCCATTTCGGTTCATAGAAAGCCGACTGTAGGCGATTAAAACGCAAATAAGGACTCCATTTCTCTAGAAATGTGTAGTCCTTTTAGTTCGTATTGTGTTGGACAAGAGTTATTTCCTCCTGAATCATTTACATGCGGCATATCATATCACTTAACATCGATTGACGCTTTCACGTGTAGCCCCAATCATATCAGCCATTTCGGAATTATTGATCTTATAGTTAATGAGGATATGTTCCCCTTTGGGTACGCCGTATGAATTACTTAACCTGATTAATAAAGAACAGAGCGCGCCTGGCTTGCCGTACATCATTAAATCGCGAAATTTCGATTCAGTCATGCGGTGCATGAGCCCCATCCATTTCATAAATTCAATAGCAAGATCTCCGTGCCGCCATAGCAGTACTTCGAGATCTTTTCGCTGAATAATACCAATCTCACAATCCTCTGTCACTTCAGCACTGAAGCTCTGCGCCGAGTTCTGAAAGGGATCCATCTGACCGAATAAATCACCCGCTTTAGCTCATGAAAAGTGTGATTTAGATAACATCTTAGGTTAAAGGTATCGTGTAAACTAGGGAGGTATAATATTTCTAGATGATTCGAAAGGGAGGCAATTGCAGGTATGGAACTGTATGATTATATCGGTGGAGAAACGACAATACGAAATATTGTGGACGCTTTTTATCCAAAAGTTCTGGCACATCCTTTGCTTGCACCTATATTTCCAAAGGATATGGAACCATTAATTGAAAAGCAGTTTCAGTTTTTAACTCAATTTTTTGGCGGGCCTTCCTTATATACAGACGAACATGGTAATCCAATGATGAGAGCGCGGCATGCGCCTTTCCCGATTACTAGGGAACGGGCAGATGCTTGGCTTGCGTGCATGCAAAGAGCACTGGAGGAAGTTGTTCCTTCAAATGAGGTGCGTGCAATTATTTTAGACCGATTGAAAGGTCCGGCCTACTTTTTTGTAAATAAAGAAGCGTAGAGAGTATTTCAACACGCAGACTTGGCACAAAATGCTGAGTCTGTTTTTTATTTATTTAAAGAGGTGTGACTTAAATCACACAGGTTTAGCCTCAAAAGGGATTAGAATGTAAAGAGCACCTGAGTCAGATTTTTTACGAAAAGGGGAGATCTCCATGGTATCTTACATTTTTATTGCTTCTATTTCAATCATCTCCATTCTAGCAACATTTGCAGTGGGGTTTTCCAAAGAAAATCAAAATGAAGATGACCAATATACGAAGAAAACGAAAAACAATATGTTCAGATTAACGCTTTTGAATGCGTTGTATGTCGTTATTCTGGTCGTTGTTTTGGTTGTTTATTTAATGTATTTTCAGTGATATACGTGAGAAAACAGAAGTGTTATCCAACCAGTGGGCACTCCTGTTTTTTTATGCTATACAGCGACCTTCTTGCCTTCTCGATGAGGGTAATTTGAATCGCTGGGAGCCCGCGGTGGACGCCAGAGGATATGTCTGAATCTGCTAAAGGGAAGGGGAATGACAATGAATGAAAAAACGATGGATCCCGGAGTACTCCTTCGCCAAGTTCCGTTGTTTCGCGATTTGTCCGACGGAGAAATGGAAGGTCTTTGCAGGATGATGATTCAGCGTTCCTATCGTAAAAAAACGATCGTATTTACGGAAGGCAGCGAAAAAGGAGCTGTATATTTTATCCAAAGCGGGCTAATCAAAACGTACAAGACGGATGAAAATGGACATCAACAAATCGTATCTTTTCTGAAAATCGGTGATATGTTTCCGCATACCGGGTTGTTCCATACGAATCAATATCCAGCTACGGCAGAGACGATTGTACCCACGAAGCTGCTTGCGATGCCCATCAAGCCCTTTGAGGTTTTTCTTAGTAATACCCCCGGCATAGCGGTTAAACTGTTAAGGGTGATGAGCGAGAAAATCCTTGAACTGCAGGGGAAGCTGCAGGAACTGACAGGACAAGATGTGCAAAACAGAGGGCAGCTATTTCTACTAAAGCTCGCAGAGACGAACGGCAGGGAAAAAAGCGGGAAACTTCTTATTGAAATACCTATGACCCACCAAGATATCGCTAATGCAATTGGTACGACTAGGGAGACGGTTAACCGTCTATTAAATCAGCTTCGCAAGGAGGGCATTGTAGAAGCTGATCGTTCAGGGTTTGTGATTCATGATATCGAGGCGCTCCGGCACTGGAGAGACAATTAATGCTGTTAAATATCCATATAAGCACTTCTTCATCATATTGAAGTTTAGTAGGAAGATCACCAATTCGGGTACTACCTTTTCATTATAATTGTTGCGCTGTCTCCATTTTTAGCTCCACATGCATTGGCTTCATCTGTATCCAGGTGAAGTTCCATTTGGTAGTCATCGGACACTCGAGCAACAACATGATGAAGGATACTGCCTCGTTCCCCTTCAATTTGTACGCTCAAGTCTTGCTTATCTAGAATTCCGTAGCGAGCGGCCTCTGAAGAGTGAAAATGAATGTGCCGAGCAGCGATGATCACGCCACTGTCTAGAGTGACAGAGCCCTTCGGACCCGATAAAACAATACCGGGGGTGTCATTTAAATCGCCGGATTCGCGCAAAGGAGCCTTTATTCCTAGTACGACAGAGTCTGTCATAGATATTTCTATTTGTGTTTTTTTTCGTAAGGGGCCAAGAACCCGAACCTTGTTAAACTGCCCTTTTGGACCAATAATTTTCAATGTTTCTTCACTGGCAAACTGACCAGGTTGCGATAGTGGGCGATAAGGAATCAATTCATATCCGATCCCGAATAAAGCTTCGAGATCTTTCTGATTTAAATGAACATGTCTGGCAGAAACGCCTACAGGAACGGGGATATTCATCAGTTTGTCTCCTCTAACAATGAAAATGTTTTTTGCGCAATGAGAAGTTCTTCGTTTGTAGGTATAACCAAGATACTTACAGGAGAAGACTCCGTGGATATGAATCTCTCTGTCTGTGTACGTTCGGTATTTTTTTCAGCGTCAAGCATAAGACCAAGAAAAGTTAATTGTTCACAGACGTTACGTCTTAAAGAAACTGAATTTTCTCCAACTCCACCTGTGAAGACCAAAGCATCAATCCCATTCATCACTGCGCTATAGGCACCTATATACTTTCTTATCCGATATTCGTACATTTCAAGGGTTAATATCGCCCGAGGATCTCCATCAGTAGCAGCTTGTTGAACTTCTCGAACATCACTGCTTATACCTGAGATGCCTAGAAGTCCACTATGTTTATTAAGCATCGAATTCACTTCGTTAATTGTCAGATCTTCCTTTGATAAAATAAATGGGATAATTGCCGAATCAATATCACCTGAACGCGTCCCCATCATTAAACCCTCTAAAGGAGTCATTCCCATACTAGTATCCATGGATTGTCCACCTGAGACCGCAGCACAACTGGCTCCGTTACCTAAATGGCAAGTAACAATCTTTAAATGTTCAATTGGTTTATTTAATAGCTGCGCCGCTCTTCGACTTACATATTCATGAGAGGTACCGTGAAAACCATAACGCCGGATACCGTATTTTTTATAAAGAGATAGTGGTATCGGGTATAGATACGCTTTTTGTGAAATGGATTGATGGAATGCTGTATCGAATACAGCGACTTGCGGAACATCCGGCATGTGCCCGGTGACCGCCTGAATACCAACCATATGTGCTGGATTATGCAGTGGGGCAAGATCGTAGAGTTGTCGTATCTTTTGCTCTACATCACTGTTAATTAATGTTGCAGAACGAAACCATTCTCCTCCATGCACAATGCGGTGTCCAACTGCTTTAATCTCGGAGATGTGTTCAAGAACGCCATAATCTTCATGAATAAGAAGCTTCAGCATCGTACGGACAGCATCTGAATGGTGTATGATTTCTTGTGTTAACCGTATTTCGTCTCGCTCGTCTCGTTCTACAGTAATGATGGCTGTTTCAGAGCCAATTCGCTCAATACGTCCTTTGATCAACATCATCTCGTTCGTCATCTCGTATAGTTGAAATTTTAATGAGGAACTGCCTGAATTGATGACAAGCACTTTCATATACGGTCACCTCCTTCATTATAATGAAAAAATCCCTTTCCAGTTTTAAGTCCAAGTTGCCGAGCCCGTACCATTTTCTTCAATAACACATTCGGTCTGTATTTGATATCACCTAATTCGTGAAATAACGTCTCCATAGAAGCAAGCACGGAATCAAGGCCAAAACGATCTGCCATTTCTAAAGGCCCATAGTGGAATCCATAACCGATCCTGATTGCTTCATCAATATCTGTAGCTTTTGCTACTCCTTCAGACAAGGTGTGAAGTGCTTCGTTAATCAGTGTACAAATAATGCGTGTAGTCACATATCCAGGCGATTCATAGACTTGAATACTTGCCTTATCTAAGGTCTGCTCAACAAATTGTTTCGTAATTTGAAATGTTAGATCGGATGTTTTTAAACCGCGAACGATCTCTACTAATCTCACTTGTCCTGCAGGGAAGAGAAAGTGCAAACCTATTACACGCTCCTTAAGTTCCATAGCCTCAGCGAGCTCTGTCAAACTAAGTGTTGCCGTATTACTTGCTAGAATGGCGTCAGGTCTAATACTATTTTCCAAGTTGCAGAACAATTGCTTTTTCACGTCAAGTTGCTCCGACACAGCTTCAATAATCATGTCACACTCAAGAAGCATCTGAACATCTGAAATGGGAATGATCTTGGCAGTTATTTGCTTCTTTTCTTGATGAGTCAAAGCCCAGCGTTCGATTTGTTTATTTAAGCTAGCATCCAGCAATCGCAATCCATCATTCAGTTTTTCTGGGGATTTATCCATGAGATATACATCTATGCCCTTAGCAGCAAGAAGTTCAGAGATACCACGTCCCATTGTCCCAGCACCAATTACACCGACTTTTTTAATGTCCATTTGTACGATTCCCCTTCCTCCACATCCTTCCTTATTGAAACATGTAATAGCACTTACGACTGTGATTATCCTCACAGAAAGTGACCAAGATAGAAAATATTATTTACTGCAGCCATTCCATAATGGCTTGATACGGAGGTTAGTCACAAAAAGAAAAAGTACTCTGTGACATTTCTCACAGAGTACTAGTTAAAAAATTAGTACATTACCGATTTTGGGATGATAAATACAGATGCATGATGTTAGCGGCCTACGATCTCAAGTACGTCCCCGGGGGCCATCGCTTTGCCCTTCAATCCTCGCTCTTCAAGTTGCTTTATAAACTGTTTCTCATCCTGCGTGATGCCTGGGAAAGTGCTGTGGTGAATCGGAACAGTTAGCTTCGCGTTGTACCACTCCGCCGCCTGGAGCGCATCTTCCGGTCCCATCGTGTAATGGTCGCCGATCGGAAGGAAAACGACGTCGATTGGATGACGCTCACCGATCATTTTCATATCGCTGAACAAGGATGTATCGCCCGCATGCAGAATTGTTAAGCCTTCGGCAAACACGAGGAAGCCGGCAGGCATACCTGCATATAGAATCTGTTTCGTTTCCTCAATGACGATACCAGAGCTGTGGAAAGCTTGGATCATCTTCGCCTTCGCAAAGCCAAGATCAAATGTGCCTCCCATATTCATGCCGATTGAATTTTTTACGCCTTGCCAAGACATGTAGGACGCGAGTTCGACGATAGAGACGACTGGCGCGTCGTTGTTGGCACTCGCTATTGGCGCTGCGTCGAGAATATGGTCCATATGGGCGTGGGTTAACAGCACAGCGTCGGTAATGATTTCCTCTGGCTTGATTGTGGCTGTGGGGTTACCGCTTAGGAAAGGATCAATGATGAGCGATTTCTCACCGGTATGGATTTGAATGCAGGCATGACCATGATATTTGATTTTCATAATATAGCGCTCCTTTATTTTTAAGTGCATTTGAAGTATATAATGTATAATTACTTTAAGAAAGTACGCAGAATTTTCGTATATAGTATTAAAAATCATACCTTT
>NZ_CAXURV020000003.1:827500-1207500 GCF_964253335.1 Paenibacillus sp. LjRoot56 | reverse complement strand
TCCTTTCTATGGAGACTCGGTCTTGATAAGACCAGTCAAGTGTGTTTAACACACAAATCGCTTACTCACTCGTGTTCAGTTTTGAAGGATGAATTAACCCTTCAACAATCTTGTTCCTTGAAAACTAGATAACGAAACAAAACGTAAAGTAAGAACTTAGGTTGTGTTGACCTTAATGGTCTCACATAAATCTTTAAAGTTTTTTCTAGGTTAAGCTAGAAAGAGCACACGGAGGATGCCTAGGCACTAGGAGCCGAAGAAGGACGTGGCGAACGACGAAATGCCTCGGGGAGCCGTAAGCAGGCTTTGATCCGGGGATGTCCGAATGGGGGAACCCAGCTGTGGTAATGCGCAGTTACTCTAAAGTGAATACATAGCTTTAGTAGAGGCAGACCCAGGGAACTGAAACATCTAAGTACCTGGAGGAAAAGAAAACAAAAGTGATTCCGTCAGTAGCGGCGAGCGAAAGCGGAATAGCCCAAACCAAGGAGCTTGCTCCTTGGGGTTGTAGGACCTCGATATGGGGTTAGTTTGGTAGGCGAAGTGATCTGGAAAGGTCCGGCATAGAAGGTAAAAGCCCTGTAGCCCAAACCAAACGAAACTCCTAGAGGTATCCTGAGTACGGCGGGTCACGTGAAACCCCGTCGGAATCCGGCAGGACCATCTGCCAAGGCTAAATACTCCCTAGTGACCGATAGTGAAGCAGTACCGTGAGGGAAAGGTGAAAAGCACCGCGGAAGCGGAGTGAAAAAGAACCTGAAACCGTGTGCTTACAAAAAGTCAGAGCCCTCTATATGGGTGATGGCGTGCCTTTTGTAGAATGAACCGGCGAGTTACGTTCCCGTGCGAGGTTAAGTTGAAGAGACGGAGCCGCAGCGAAAGCGAGTCTGAATAGGGCGCTTTAGTACGTGGACGTAGACCCGAAACCGTGTGATCTACCCCTGTCCAGGGTGAAGGTGAGGTAACACTCACTGGAGGCCCGAACCCACGAATGTTGAAAAATTCGGGGATGAGGTGGGGGTAGCGGAGAAATTCCAATCGAACTCGGAGATAGCTGGTTCTCCCCGAAATAGCTTTAGGGCTAGCCTCGGATGTTGAGTTGTGGAGGTAAAGCACTGATTGGGTGCGGGGCCCGCCAAGGGTTACCAAGTCCAGTCAAACTCTGAATGCCACAAACTTAAATCCGGGAGTCAGACAGTGAGTGCTAAGATCCATTGTCAAAAGGGAAACAGCCCAGACCATCAGCTAAGGTCCCCAAGTGTGTGTTAAGTGGGAAAGGATGTGGAGTTGCACAGACAACCAGGATGTTGGCTTAGAAGCAGCCACCATTGAAAGAGTGCGTAATAGCTCACTGGTCGAGTGACTCTGCGCCGAAAATGTAACGGGGCTAAACACGCCACCGAAGCTATGGCTTGCATCACCTTCACTGCGTCTTTGAATTCGTGGTTAGCCACGGGACATTAGTCAGAATCAACCTCTATGGTTGTTCAAGATTCTGACCAAATGCCCCAGCTAAACACGCGACTTCGAAGCTGGAGTGAAGGTGGTGCATGGGTAGGGGAGCGTTGTATGTACGTTGAATTCTGACCGTAAGGACAGGTGGAGCGCATACAAGTGAGAATGCCGGTATAAGTAACGAAAAGATCAGTGAGAATCTGATCCGCCGAAAACCTAAGGGTTCCTGAGGAAGGCTCGTCCGCTCAGGGTAAGTCGGGACCTAAGGCGAGGCCGAAAGGCGTAGTCGATGGACAACAGGTGGAAATTCCTGTACCACCGTAGCCGTTATGAGCAATGGAGTGACGCAGAAGGATAGTGACGCGAGCTGATGGATGCTCGTCCAAGCAGTGAGGCTGATGTGTAGGCAAATCCGCACATCGTAAGGCTGGGCTGTGATGGGGAGGGAAATTTAAGTACCGAAGGTCATGAGTTCACACTGCCAAGAAAAGCTTCTAGCCAGGCGAAGGTGCCCGTACCGCAAACCGACACAGGTGGGTGAGAAGAGAATTCTAAGGCGCGCGGAAGAACTCTCGTTAAGGAACTCGGCAAAATGACCCCGTAACTTCGGGAGAAGGGGTGCCTCGGTAGGGTGAATAGCCCGAGGGGGCCGCAGTGAAAAGGCCCAAGCGACTGTTTAGCAAAAACACAGGTCTGTGCGAAGCCGCAAGGCGAAGTATACGGGCTGACGCCTGCCCGGTGCTGGAAGGTTAAGAGGAGTGGTTAGGGGGCAACCCCGAAGCTATGAATTGAAGCCCCAGTAAACGGCGGCCGTAACTATAACGGTCCTAAGGTAGCGAAATTCCTTGTCAGGTAAATTCTGACCCGCACGAATGGCGTAACGACTTGGGCGCTGTCTCAACGAGAGATCCGGTGAAATTTTAATACCTGTGAAGATGCAGGTTACCCGCGACAAGACGGAAAGACCCCATGGAGCTTTACTGCAGCTTGATATTGGACTTTGGTACGATCTGTACAGGATAGGTGGGAGCCTTTGAAGCCTGAGCGCCAGCTTGGGTGGAGGCATCGTTGGGATACCACCCTGATCGTATCGGAGTTCTAACCTGGTACCGTGATCCGGTATGGGGACAGTGTCAGGTGGGCAGTTTGACTGGGGCGGTCGCCTCCTAAAATGTAACGGAGGCGTTTAAAGGTTCCCTCAGAATGGTTGGAAATCATTCGCAGAGTGCAAAGGCATAAGGGAGCTTGACTGCGAGACCTACAAGTCGAGCAGGGACGAAAGTCGGACTTAGTGATCCGGTGGTACCGAATGGAAGGGCCATCGCTCAACGGATAAAAGCTACCCTGGGGATAACAGGCTTATCTCCCCCAAGAGTCCACATCGACGGGGAGGTTTGGCACCTCGATGTCGGCTCATCGCATCCTGGGGCTGAAGTAGGTCCCAAGGGTTGGGCTGTTCGCCCATTAAAGCGGTACGCGAGCTGGGTTCAGAACGTCGTGAGACAGTTCGGTCCCTATCTGTCGCGGGCGTAGGAAATTTGAGAGGAGCTGTCCTTAGTACGAGAGGACCGGGATGGACGTACCGCTGGTGTACCAGTTGTCTCGCCAGAGGCATCGCTGGGTAGCTATGTACGGAGGGGATAAGCGCTGAAAGCATCTAAGCGCGAAGCCCCCCTCAAGATGAGATTTCCCAGTATGTAAGACCCCTTGTAGACGACGAGGTTGATAGGTTCGAGGTGGAAGTGCGGTAACGTATGCAGCTGACGAATACTAATCGGTCGAGGGCTTAACCTAATCCCAACCAAGTGAAGATAAGCTTTGTAGCGAATTCCGACTACTTGATTGGGGCCCAGAAAATCCTAAGAACATCTAACTTTACGTTGAAGTTTCGTATCTAGTTTTCAAGGCGCAAACAAACGCTTTGACTGTTTGGTGATGATGGCGGAGGGGACCCACGCGTTCCCATCTCGAACACGACCGTTAAGCCCTCCAGCGTCGATGGTACTTGAACCGCAGGGTTCTGGGAGAGTAGAACGTTGCCAAGCAGAATACCCCTAGTGGGTATTTTTTTTGCCGCCTTTCGAGGAGTTAATGCAAATATGGGCCCTTAGCTCAGCTGGTTAGAGCGCACCCCTGATAAGGGTGAGGTCGGTGGTTCGAGTCCACTAGGGCCCACTTATTCCTTAGCAGCACGTTTTTATATATGATGATTGATAGACCATTTGGCGGCGTAGCTCAGCTGGCTAGAGCGTACGGTTCATACCCGTAAGGTCGGGGGTTCGAGCCCCTCTGCCGCTACTTATTATTTTGGAGAGATACCCAAGTGGCTATAAGGGGACCCTCTGCTAAGGGGTTAGACTGCGTAAGTGGTGCGAGGGTTCGAATCCCTCTCTCTCCGCCATCTGTATAAACGTAATAAGCCGTTGTAGCTCAACTGGTAGAGCAACTGACTTGTAATCAGTAGGTTGGGGGTTCAAGTCCTCTCGACGGCACCATATTACCCCAAAAAATGAAGTGAAGCCTTGTAGCAACACCGAATACTTTTTCGGGGCCCGGTAAAGCTTTTTAACGTGGAGGCTTAGTGAAGTGGCTAAACACGGCAGACTGTAAATCTGCTCTCTTCGAGTTCGGTGGTTCGAATCCATCAGCCTCCATCTCCTACAATGGGGATTAGCCAAGCGGTAAGGCAACGGACTTTGACTCCGTCATGCCAAGGTTCAAATCCTTGATCCCCAGTTCTTTTTTTCATAAGTCATTAGCTCAACTTGATAGATCACCCGTTGTACAAGTTGCAAACAATGAAGCCTTGATATAAGGCTTTTTTTTGTTTTTACTAATGGTTTTAAGTAGAAAACTTGAATCAAGCCTATACTTTTCACCTTATGCAAATTAGTTGTTTGGATCCTACTATTAAGGACTTGGACAACACTGTTTCTCTAGACCCACACGTATTATGTCGAGTATGATTGTCTTCGACATGGATAGTGAGGTGGGAACAATAGAAAATTTGTATGATGACATCAAGCAAGGTGAAAAAGGTGCTTGGTTAAGTATTATTACTTATATATGTTTATCAGCTTTAAAATTAACCATAGGGTACATAACCAAGTCCGAAGCGCTTTCCGCGGATGGTTTAAATAACGCTACAGACATTATTGCATCAATTGCTGTTTTAGTCGGGCTGAAAATATCACGAAAACCACCTGATAAAGACCATAGATACGGTCATTATCGAGCTGAGACGGTAGCCGCTTTAATCGCTTCTTTTATTATGTTTGCGGTAGGAATTCAGGTTCTCTATCAAGCATTTATTAAGTTTCGTTCTCCGAGTATCGAATCTCCCGATATGGTTGCCGCATGGACGGCTGTTTTTTGTGCGATTGTCATGTACGTTGTATATGTATACAATGTTCGTCTGGCAAGGAAAATAAATAGTAATGCCATGATGGCAGCAGCACAAGATAATCGATCGGATGCGTTTGTCAGTATTGGTGCCTTTATTGGTATTGTTGGTTCTCAATTTGGTCTACCTTGGCTGGATACATTAACAGCTTTACTTGTCGGAGTTATTATTTGTAAAACAGCGTGGGATATTTTCCGAGATTCTACTCATGCTCTTACGGATGGGTTTGATGATGCTGAGCTTCAAACCATTAAACAAACCATTCGTGACGTCCCCGGGGTGGAGAAGGTCATTGATATCAAAGCCCGTATCCATGGAAACAATAAACTAGTCGATGTGACCATTGGTGTAGACCATGAGCTTAACGTAAGCGAAAGCCATGACATTACCGAAAATATTGAAAATCGAATTCATGAACTTCATAACATATCGTATGTGCATATTCACATAGAACCTATTGAGGTATCAAGTAGTCAAGAAAAATAATCAGAGTGACTTATCTCACATACACGACCATTTCTTCGACCTATAATGAATTCATAAAGGACGAGGAGATGGTTGAAATGATGAAATGGGTAAGGGAAAATAATTACGCTGCAATACTTCTATCATTCGTTTATATGTTGGTTGGGAATGGATGATAGCGGGATGGCACAAAATTACAGGTGACAAAGCTTTCGACGCTGCAGGTTATCTGAAAGGGGCCATTGCCAAACCAGTTCTAGAAAGTGGTACGACGGATCTCGTTTATGCGAATTATGTGGCTTTCTTGAAAAATGTCGCGCTTCCGCATGTAGGATGGTTTAATGTGCTGGTTCCTTGGGGTGAACTCTTAGTTGGTGTGGGGTTACTGCTCGGTGCGTTGACAACGACAGCGATGTTCTTCGGCTTACTGATGAACTTCATGTATATGTTTGCCGGCACGGTTAGCTCGAATCCATGGTTAGTGCTCCTCGGGTTCATTATTTTAGCAGCTGGAGCGAATGCCGGGAAATTTGGTGTGGATCATTTGATTCTTCCGTACCTGCACAGATGGTTTGATAAGCTATTAGAGATATGTCATTTAAAGACGAAACTCAGATGAGCTCTGCTTCTGCTTCCATGTTAAATCGTTGATAAACCTATTCCTTTCTCCAGTTATTGAGAGGGGAATAGGTTTTTTTGTGTTTATTGCAGTGTGATATTTTTCACTTACAGTTGATCTTTTTTGGACTAAAGTGACAGGTACATGATGTAGAAAAAGGAGAAGTGATGGGTATGCTTTCAGGAGTTATTTTGGCTGGTGGAGCAAACCGTCGAATGAACGGAGAGCTGAAGGCATTGCTGCCATTTGGGGGAAAGCCGCTCATTGTCAGGCAGCTAGATTGTATGAGGGAAATATGTGATGAGTTGATTGTTGTAACGAATGATCCTAAACCTTATCTAAACATAGTAGATCGTTCGGTACGGATTATTACGGATTTTTTCAGGGGACATGGGTCGCTTGGAGGCATGCATGCCGCATTATCCCTATCTAAACATACTTCTGTCTGGGTCGTCGGGTGCGATATGCCCTTCATATCCAGCTCAGCTGCTGAATTGTTATTACAAAGAAAACAGGATGGATTTGAAGCCGTTGTCCCCTTGGTGGCAGGTAGGGTGCATCCCTTGCACGGTATTTATGATCGCGCTTGCGCGTCCCACATCGGACATCTCTTACAGCAAGGGCAAACCTCGGTATCCGCACTGCTGAACCATGTTTTTTGGAGTGAGCTAGGGGATCGTTTTTTGATTGAACATGGCATTGACTTGAGGTTTGTTTCTCAGATAAAGACGATGGAGGATTACGAGATCATGAAGCACATGGATATGCAATGAAAGTAACGAATTGTTCATGATTCCGATTGTTGATCGTGATAAAAGTCACTGTAAACGACGTGTTATTTTCTTAAAATAAGTGCAAGTCGTTTACATAGTAGGGGGTGATTGGTATGAATAGTCATCACAAGCATACACACGCATCTGAGCGAACAGAGCATAAGCCAGAGCCTTCCTTGCGGGGTACCTTTGCCTCGGTGTTGGTCGTAGGACTCTTCTTAGTAATCAGTTGGGTCGCGGTATTTCTTCTTTTTATATCTAGACAGTAAAGGGGATTAGAACATGCATATCCATAAACTCGAAAAAGTCTGGTTAACTATTGGGATCGTCATGTTGTTTGTCTTTCTAGGCGTGTTAGGGGTATCTGCATTCGCTATGGGAGCCAAGCCGCCAAGTGCGCACCATCATCAGATTGATCCTTCTAAGGTGTCGGAAACCGCGCCTTTCGATAAGCCAGGACTTCATCCAATCGGCAACAATGCCTATGAGGCGGTCATGACTGCATTTACGTTTGGTTATGCACCGGACAAAATGGAGGTCCCAGTGGGGGCAACAATTAACTTTGTCGTGACAAGTCAAGATGTGGTACATGGCTTTGCTATTCCGGGTACGAACGTAAATATGATGATTGTTCCGGGCGAAGTTAGTCATGTTAGTCACACGTTTACGAAGCCAGGTGAATACCTGATCCTGTGCAATGAATATTGCGGTGGTGCACATGAGTATATGAAAACAACGATTATTGTTAAATAGCCCAGGTGCCAAGAAAGGTGGAAGACAGCATGAGAAGTGAAGCTATCGGGAAATTGACTCCTAAATTTGATCTTAAGGATGGCAAATTGGTTGTAGCCCATGTCCTTGTGGCATTCATTGCGCTGCTCATCGGTGGAATTGCAGGACTTCTGCAGACAATGGTGAAAAGTGGGACGATCAAATTACCCTATAACATCGGCTATTACGAGCTGCTGACAGCTCACGGAGTATTGATGGCCATCGTGTTTACAACGTATTTTATCATCGGCTTTATTTATTCTGGTGTCTCCTATACGCTTGGCGGCAAACTGCTTCCGGTGGTTCATCGCATGGGGTGGGCTGGATTTTCCCTCATGACTGCGGGGACCGCACTTGGCGTTGCGATGGTATTAACGGGGAAGGCAAGCGTTCTATACACGTTCTATGCACCAATGAAGGCATCCCCCTATTTTTATATCGGATTAGCTTTGCTTGTGGTAGGGAGCTGGATAAGTGGTTGGGGGATTTTCTATCAATATAAATATTGGAAAAGGACGCATGAAGGCAAGCTGTCTCCACTATTCGCTTTTATGTCAGTTGTGACTTTTCTGATGTGGCAAATCGCAACCATCGGGGTTGCGGCAGAGGTGTTGATTCAGCTAATTCCTTGGTCTTTCGGTTGGGTGGAAACGATTAATGTGATGCTCAGCCGCACATTGTTCTGGTACTTCGGCCATCCTTTGGTGTATTTCTGGCTAATGCCCGCGTATATGTGTTGGTATGTGATCATTCCCAAGATCATCGGCGGCAAAATTTACAGCGATGCGCTCGCGAGACTTTCCTTTATTCTCTTATTACTATTCTCGATTCCGGTAGGCTTTCACCATCAATTAATGGAGCCAGGCATCAGCTCTTTTTGGAAATACTTGCAGGTTATCCTGACCTTTATGGTGGTTGTTCCATCGCTGATGACGGCATTTTCATTATTTGCAACCTTTGAACTGAACGGTCGTGCGCTTGGGGCAAAAGGGCTATTTGGCTGGGTGAAAAAGCTGCCTTGGAAGGATGTGCGATTCTTCGCACCTTTCATGGGGATGCTCATTTTCATTCCTGCTGGTGCAGGCGGACTGATTAATGCAAGTAATCAAATGAATG
Organism: Paenibacillus sp. LjRoot56; assembly: GCF_964253335.1. Taxonomy (NCBI): domain Bacteria; kingdom Bacillati; phylum Bacillota; class Bacilli; order Caryophanales; family Paenibacillaceae; genus Paenibacillus; species Paenibacillus sp. LjRoot56. Next base: position 1,198,898 of record NZ_CAXURV020000003.1, on the reverse strand, counting down.
CCGTTGTGCATAATACATTATGGGTGACCGGGCATTTTCACCTGACGGTGGCGACGAGTGTGGCACTTACGTTCTTCGGGATTACGTATTGGTTACTTCCAGCTGTTACTGGGCGTGTGTTGACGCCACGCATGCATACATTAGGGATTATTCAAACGATCATCTGGTGTGTGGGCATGTTCCTCATGTCAGGTGCTATGCATATAGTCGGATTGTTCGGCGCACCAAGGCGGACCGCTTTCACAGACTATGAAGGAAGTGCAGCAGCAGCGGGCTGGGTGCCGTATTACGTGTTCATGGCAATTGGTGGAACGGTGTTATTTATTGGTGTTCTGCTTATGATCTATAATGTCATTGCTCTGCTGTGTGCCCCAAAAGGGGAGACGGAGTATCCGATTGCTGAAGCGATGGAATCAGCCGAGGCAACGCCAGCCTATTTGGATCGTTGGCGGATATGGATCACGGTATCGATTCTTTTAATCTTGTTTGCGTACACGATTCCGCTGATGGATATGATTGTGAATCCAGCTCCTGGTTCGAAAGGGTTTATCACTTGGTAGGGAATAGGGGAAGGCCATCACAAGGCAGCAAAGGAGGGGGATTTGTATGGTCATTAATTCCACAATGGCTATACTAGGAATCGCATCTTCAAACCCAGTGGAGCTTGAATATGCGACAGATCGGTTAGTGGCAGAGCATGAAGAATTGAGGAGCCGACTCAAGATGATTGAATCGGGGGCGAAGGAAGTCATTCTTGTGGATGACCCCGTAAGGGGAGTGGAGTTGGTTCAAGATCTCAGGAAGCAGACTTCTTTATTTGTGAAGGTGTTGGAGCGACATTCGGAATGGGAAGAGCATGACTTATTTCCGTTCCTGTCAGGATACTTTCATCGTGAATCCGTACCCTCTATTCTCCCTTCTTTTTGGGTACTTGAAAAAGATCATGAACTGGGTATGTCATTTATCCAATCCTTTGAAGATATGAGTAAGGTAGTAAGACCTACCGCAGGCCAAAAGCAATTAGCCGAAGCAGCAGGCCATCTCGTGCAGGCATGCCTAATATTAAACGACCATTTGACCATGGAGGAACAACTTGTTTTTCCTTTAGCAGAGAAAGTGCTGACAGATTTAGAATCTTTTTTTTCATAAGATAGCATAGAGGTAAGTGACTGAGCTTACATGCGGCATATTTCTACGGGGCAGTTTTCGCAGTGGCAGACTTCACGGAGGTAGGTCACATTCTTAATGACAATTTGCCCATGATTAAATTCAACAGCATCTTCCTTCTTCATATCGCTTAACATGCGATTGACGCTTTCTCGAGTTGCCCCTATCATATCAGCCATTTCCGAATTGTTAATCTTATAGTTAATGTGGATATGGTCACCTTGGGGGACGCCATACGAATTACTTAACCGTATTAATAATGAACAGAGCGCCCCTGGCTTACCGTACATCATTAAATCGCGAAATTTCGTTTCTGTCATACGGTGCATAAGCCCCATCCATTTCATAAATTCAATAGCGAGGTCTCCGTGCTGCCATAGCAGGACCTCGAGATCTTTGCGCTGAATGACACCAAATTCACAATCCTCGGTCACTTCGCTACTAAAGCTCTGCAAAGAGTTCTGAAACGGATCGATCTGACCGAATAAATCACCTGTTTGATGAAGATACAGAATGAAGCTTTTGCCATTTTCAGATAGCTTGGTGATCCGCACGCCGCCATGGATAACGTAATACAAGCGATCTGCGAGATCGCCCTCTCTGAACAAGAAATCTCCCTTTGCTGCGTGTCTCCGATACATGATGCTTTGCAGTCTTTCGAAATTTTCTGCAGAAAAGAAATTCATTATGCCCGTAGCAGGTGCTTTCGTATCCTTCAAGACCATAGGGACCAACTCCTCGACGTTCGTTTGTTATTATCTTTATCATAACGTCTTTGGTTCATGTTGGTTATCGGGGGTTCTACTGATCTTTGACGGAAATAATCCCTATCTTCTGTGAGGAAAATCACAGCATAAATCAGCATTCCCCTAGTGATTTAGTAAGGAAATCCTGATGGGGAAATCAGGGTTTTCCCTGACTTACAAGACGGATATAAACATCTACAATGATAAGTAAGGAAATTCTGTACTGCGGCGTCGAAACGGAGGGGCCCGAATGGTAATAGACGATACAACTTTGTTCATAGAATTAGAACGATTGCGAAGCTTGACGTCATGCGATTTCGTGGCAATTGCGCCTCTTCAAGAGCATGTCGGGCGCGACCGTTGGCAATATGTCATAGGGAACAGTAATGATCGATATCAACAAATGCGAATCAAAAAAGGCCAAGGATTAGCTGGCTCGGCTCTGCGTTTAGGCAGATGGGTGAAGCTCGATGATACCCATCCTAAGCATCAGCAAGAAAGACTCCATTGTCCGCTCATGCTTGCCGAACAATTGCAGGCGGCGGCGGTATTTCCGCTCGTGCCTAACGCTAGCTCACAGATCAAGGGCTTGCTTTTCATCGGTAAACGAGAGCAAACCAGATTTGAACACGGCGAGTTGCTAGCGGTCCAAGATACCCTCGACACATTGGCGTCGTATCTCTCCGCGGTTGAGGCGAATGTCTAAGTCGAAAAAATCGACTTACAGCCGCCCGAAACTGCCCTTACGGGGATTCATTTATTTTGTTATGATGGGACTAAAAGGGGGAGAGTACGCTGAAAATTCTTGTGGTGGATGATCACGCCGTAGTTAGATCCGGCTTAATGATGCTGCTTCATGGCAAGCATAATATGGAAGTCGTCGGGGAAGCTGCTGACGGTGAAGAGGGGATTGGGGCGGCTCAACTGCTGAAGCCGGATGTGGTCTTGATGGACCTGAATATGCCAGCTGGCATGGATGGGCTAACTGCGACAACGGAGCTGCGGCGATTAATGCCTGATTTAGCTATTCTAATATTAACGATGCATGACGATGATGAATACTTATTTAGAGCCATTCACGTGGGCGCTTCCGGATACATTTTGAAAAGTGCACCGCACGAGGAGTTATTGACAGCGATCCGCTCTGTTGCAGAGGGAAATGCCTATCTATATCCAACGGCGACGAAGCGGCTCATGAATGAATATATAGAACGGTTGAAGCAAGGCGAGAATGTCGACACGTTCGGGTCACTTTCGGAACGGGAACGGGAAGTTCTGGCTTTAATCGCCAAAGGATTCTCGAATAAAGAAATCGCGGAACAATTGGTGATCAGCGTCAAAACCGTGGAATCACATAAAAGCAACGTCATGGAGAAGCTAGGCCTGAAGACAAGACCGGAGTTAGTGAAATATGCGGCGAAGAAAGGACTGTTGAACTTTGAGTAAGGATTTGAACCGGGAATACCCGGAAGTCATCGGCGAAAATGTAACGGAATTATTAAGTCGTCTTGATGAGCATATCACGGACTCGTTGTTTCAACAGGATTTGAGACAGTCGCTTAAACAATTATCCGATATTAAATTTGCTCTCGATGAATCCTCAATTGTTGCGGTTACGGACCATAAAGGAAAAATTCAGTATGTGAATGATAAATTTTGCGAAGTTTCCAAGTATGCGCGAGATGAGCTTCTCGGTTTAGACCATCGGATTATTAATTCCGGTCATCATGGGAAAGACTTCATGACCGACTTATGGCGAACGATTTCTTCGGGGCACGTATGGCGTGGCGAGATAAAAAATAAAGCCAAAGACGGCACCTATTATTGGGTAGACACAACTATCGTTCCTTTTGTCGATAATCAGGGCAACATTCATCAATATCTGGCTATTCGAAATGAAGTAACGCAACTTAAACGGGTGGAAGAAGAGCTTCAGTTGATGATGTCTCAGGTGATGCAAATTCAAGAGGAAGAACGAAGAAAGTTTTCCCGCGAGCTGCATGATGGCATTGGACAAAGCTTATTCTCCTTGCTGATCCAGATGGATCGACTTATCGGCGAAGGTGAGACGGATCAGACGGAACTAACGCGGCTTCGGCAACATGTAACTGGAATCATAGAAGAGGTTCGGAGTCTGGCTTGGCAAATCCGTCCTTCCGTTCTGGACGATCTAGGCGTCATACCTGCTATTCGTACGTATATTGAGAATTTCACGGACCACCATGGTATACGGGTAGAGCTGAATAGCCATTTGCGCAGACGGCTTGGAGCCCTTGAAGAAACCACTATCTATCGTGTCATACAAGAAGCGCTTACGAATATTGCTAAATATGCGGGAGTATCAGAGGCAAGTGTTGTCGTTAAAGAGACGGATGGCTTTGTCGTGGTTCGAATAGTAGACAAAGGTCAAGGATTTGCCAGAAACAGCAGTGCCAAAGGTGTAGGCTTGTTTAGTATGGAAGAGCGGGCAAAGAGTATTGGCGGCAAAGTCACAATTGACTCTGTCGTGGGAGAAGGCACTACGGTGACATTGATGGTTCCCATGAAGATATAAAAGGATGTGACTCCTTGTTTCTAAAGGAGGCATGTCCTTTTTTAGTTCTATTATAGCCCTGTGACATATGTCACAGAGAACATGTTGAAATAGGAGTACATTTTAAATATATGATGAGGAGTTGAAGATAAATGATCACTTGCGAACAGTGTGGTAAGACGAATGGGTCAAGAAAGATAGGCAACAGTTGGGTCTGTGGGGATTGCAAAATAGGTGAAGTCAAAACGATACTTCTGAACAAAGCGGGCAAAGTTACGATGGTTAAAGAGAAGATAGTGGGTTATGAATGCGATGAAGAATCATTGTCCAGAGATCATAAAGTTGAATAAAAGATTCATTAGAAATGAGACGCATGCACGGATTACATTTTGTCGAAACGAAGGTGCTCATTCATGAAGTTGAGTTTAGTCAAAAAAATTGTAGTTGGAATTGTTATTGTTTCTATCGTCACCTATGGCTGCAGTGCGCTATTTATTTTCTATTTGAAAGACATTATTGCGCCAAGTATGGCAGATTGGCTATACCTCTCTATTATTATGCTGCTTGGCATTTTTTGGACAGGATTATTGGGATGGTTTGGCGCCACCTGGTTTACCAAACCACTTCTCCGATTGACGGATGCCGCAAACGAAGCTGCTACCGGTAACTTACAAGTGGAAATTCCATTTTACCATTCGAACGACGAAATACGCTTACTTAGTGGATCTTTTGAGAAAATGATCGGGAATTTGCGGCAAATGATTACGGATATATCGGCTAGTGTTTCGTTTACGGACAGTCATGCCGGCGTATTACGGAGTGGCATGGAACAGGCAGCCTTACAGATTGAACTCACAGCCGGCGCTGTAGAAATGATATCGAACGGTGCATCGGAGCAAGCAGCATCTACGCAAGGAACGTTGACTGCGGTCGTGCAGATTAAACAAGCGGCGGATGAAATCGGTGCCAAAGCAGGAGATTCGCAGACCATTTCGCGAGAAACGTTGAAAACCATTAAGGAGAGCGAGGTTATCGTGCGTTCACTCGTACAAGGTCTGCTGAACTTAGCTAATTCCAATCTGGAATCCATTGGCGTCGTCAGGCAGTTACACGATAATGCGAAGGAAATCGGACATATAACCCGAGTCGTTGGAGATATTGCAGAGCAAACGCACTTGCTTGCCTTAAATGCTTCCATTGAAGCAGCAAGAGCAGGGGAGCATGGTGCAGGTTTCATGGTTGTAGCTGGAGAAATTCGAAAACTGGCTGAACAAAGCGCCAGAGCGGTGAAGGATATCGACCAGTTGACCACACGGATTGAATTGGATGTAGCGGGAGTAGTAGAGAAAATAACCGATCAAGAACAGCTCGCAAGTCGTGAAGTTGGCAAGGGAGAGGAGGGAAAGAAGGCACTGAATCAAATCAACAAGGCCGTCTTGGAAACCGCACAAACGGTTGAGAATATTGTAGGTTGTGTGACGGATCAGATTCAGAAGATTGGAAGTGCCTTAATCAAAACGAACGAAGTGGCGGTGATCGCAACGCAGATTTCAGAGGAGACGAAACATGTGTCCATGTCCGTACAAGAACAAATGGCTGTTATGGAAGAACTATCTTCATCTTCGGAAATGTTGCGATGTCAGGCGGATCTGTTGAAATCCAAAATTAATGTTTTTCAAATATAAAAATTGGATTAAAGGAAGTTAAAATAGAAAAGCCATGAAATTCAAATTGAATTTCATGGCTTATTGTGAATTGTTTTATTTTCTAATGTTGAAGCCGATAAAAGCTTTTGTGTTGAAATCAAACACGGCGGTTAACGGTCCAAGCAGCTCATCTTGGTCTGTGTTATATGTAACCGTCACGACATTGCCGTGCGCAGCTTGCACGTCTGCGAGCAATTTCTTCTGCTCGTCGGTGGAAGGCAATACGCCTACTTCGTTAGAGGAAACGATTTGAACAGCTGCTTCGTCTTGCTTCGTTGTAATATGGGAAGCTTGCTCTTTCACTTGCGCCCATGCCAAGTTGCGGTATTCCTGCGCTGCCTCTGGGGACATTTTCGGCGTGCCGATTACAGGTGATTGAGTCTGAACCACGAGAAGGTACACAGGGCTTTGCGGAGGCAGGCTTTTCGTTTCAATTGGACCGTAGTAGGCTTTTACTTTCGTGCCAGCTTTCAGGTCTTCCCATTTCACGGATTCACCTTGCGAAGTCATAACGCGAGTTTCTTTACCGCCATTAAGTACCAAGTTGTCTAATTGAACTTGCCAACCATCATCGGTATGTTTCACTTCTTTGATTGTATCTTCCTTAACCAAGCGGTCTGCGTGAACGTTAATATTTACAGCATGCGCTTGTCCCGGATAGCTCATCGCCATTGCGGGTCCGAATTCCGCGTCGATTTGAGTGCCGGCTTTAAGATCGGCTGCAGCTAGCGTTTTACCGTCTAAGCTCTTGATGGTAGTCGATTTGTCTACGGTCAAAATAACCCAGGTGCTGCCGAGCAGCTCGATGCGTGTATTACCGTCTTCCTTCGTCTGTACGCTTACGATCACACCGGTTGCAGGCATCAGGGCAGCTTCTTCGGCTTCGTCAAGCTCGATCTCTTTGTTCGCTTCGTCGTAATTTACCGTATAGCCAAGCTGAGTTGCAGCGTCACGTACGGGAAGGTACGCTTTGCCATCAATATAGACGGGCGTTAGCTTGCTGTCTTGTCCGTTAACAACTATTTTTACATCCTTCTGCAAGTAACCTGTAACCTTTTCTACGAAATCCTCAGCTCCGACTGCAGCTGTTGTGCCCAGTATCCCAACCAAACTTAATATGACAGTTAATTTTTTCTTCATCTGATAAATCTCCTTCCGATATTTGAAATGTAGCGTCAATCATGTTGACAAACCATCAGACGGAGGTTGGTAGGAATAGGTTGCAGTTGCTTGGGAATTGAATATATATACATTAAAGTGTATTATTATACATAACTTATAGGGCGAGGGGTGTAGAAGTGACATATAAGATATTTGTTGATGGTCAAGAAGGTACAACTGGATTAAAAATACATGATTACTTATCTAAGATTTCTGACATCGAAGTTATCGAGATTGCGTCGAATCAGCGAAAAGATTACGAAACCCGTAAAGCATTAATCAATGAGGCGGACCTCGTATTCTTGTGTCTTCCAGATGACGCTTCAAGGGATTCCGTATCGATGGTAACCAACAATACGACCAAAATAATTGATGCAAGTACGGCGTTCAGGACTAACCATGAGTGGACATACGGATTACCAGAATTACATAAGAATCAAAGAGAAAACATCCGGAATTCGTCTAGGGTATCCGTCCCAGGATGCCACGCGACTGGGTTTATTTTGGCTATACAACCACTGGTGGCTGAAGGCATTATACCGAAAGAGTACCGTACGTCTTGTTATTCGCTCACAGGATATAGTGGCGGAGGTAAGAAGCTTATAACGGAATATAAGAATACCAATAGAGATGAGCTATTCGCACCAAGAGCATATGGACTTAACCAGAACCACAAGCATCTTCCAGAGATGCAAAGATATACGGGGTTAAACTCAGCGCCACTTTTTACACCAATCGTCGGAAATTATTATCAGGGCGATGCGGTTACAATTCCTTTATTCCCTAGCATGTTTACTAAGCGGGCAACAGCAAGAAATATTCAAGAACTGCTCGCCGCGTATTATAAAGATGAGCAGTTTATACGCGTGATGCCATACGAATCAGACGCGTATCTGGAAGATGGCTTCTTTAATCTTACGCAATGCAATCATACAAATTATTTGGATATCTTTGTTTTTGGTCATAACGATGAAGTATTACTTGTTACTAGATTCGATAATCTAGGAAAAGGCGCCTCAGGAGCAGCCATTCAAAATATGAACATTATGCTTGGATTCGATGAAGGTGAAGGACTAGAGTGATTGTATTTCATATCGAGTTTCAAATGGAGCCAGAGGGAGCAGACGTAAGGGCATTCCAAACAATGTATAATATGTGATAAAATCGACTTCATAGAAACATTGTAGGAGGAATGGACATCGTGGGTTATGGAGCCATCGAAGCAGGGGGAACTAAGTTCGTTTGTGGTATCGGAAATGAAGAAGGTATCATTGAGGATCGGATTAGTTTTCCAACGGAACATCCCGAGCAGACATTGCAGAAGGTGATTGACTATTTTGCAGATAAAAATGTGACAGCGATTGGCATCGGATCATTTGGTCCCATAAATGTCGATCCAAGCAGCCCCTTATATGGTTATATCACAACAACGCCTAAGCCAGGATGGGCCAACTATGATGTATTGGGGAAATTGAGAGAATCTTTCAATGTCCCTTTCGGTTGGGACACGGATGTCAACGCCGCTGCTTTCGGAGAAGCCAAATGGGGAGCTGCACAAGGTCTTGATAGTTGTGTCTACTATACGGTCGGTACTGGAATCGGCGTAGGCGTGTATATGGAGGGCCGCTTGGTCCATGGTCTTGTTCATCCTGAAGGTGGTCATGTCATGATCAGACCGCATTCGGATGATAGCTTTCAAGGGACATGCCCCTACCATGGTGATTGCTTAGAGGGAATGGCTGCGGGTCCAGCCATCGAACAGCGCTGGGGAGTGAAAGGCAGTGAGTTGCCAATAGACCATCCAGCATGGGATTTAGAAGCTTACTATCTAGCACAATCCATTAGCTCTACGATATTAATGTTGTCACCGAAGAAGATTATTTTGGGTGGCGGCGTAATGCAGCAAGCCCATTTATTTCCATTGATTCATGCTCACGTTCAGAAAATTTTGAATGGTTACATCCGAACTGAATCCTTATTAGAGAATATACATAGCTACATAGTGCCTCCTGGTTTAGGAACGAACTCAGGCTTAAGAGGATCTCTTGCTCTGGGTGTAGAAGCCAAACGGAATCAGCAGTAATGTTGGTGTGCTCACTAACAATCCCCCAAGATTAAATCTTGGGGGATTTGTGCTGTCTTTCCTATAAAAATGCAAAAGAGCAACCTTTCCGATCGAATGAACCCCTCGAATTAGAAATGCGTGCGAAAGTGCAACTATTTCTGCCGTTACTCCTAGGCCCCCTTTTAGCACCTTATCGGCCCCAAAGGGTGCTCTTTCACAACTTATTTAGCTATGTGCAGCTGTTTTCACCGAAAATAGATGCTCTTTTGCATCTTTGCCCTATGGATTGCACGCTTACTGCTGCTGATTCGATGCAGAAGCCTATTGTTGCGGGGATGACAGCAGGCGCGATCAATGGATAGCGTGCTAGTTATATGAAACGGCCTCATACATTGGACGCTTGTTCAAGTGGCTCCGATATAGTGTAATTCCTTGAGATTTCCACGCTAGGCCTTCATTATGTTGAGAAGAGGGCACAGGAAAATCACGCAACGCATTTCGATCAAAAGGTGCCGTACCCGTATAGTTACGCGCAAGCGTCAAATGTGGGTGAAAGCTCCGCTCTTCAGGGGTAAAGCCAAGTGGTGTAAGTGCGTCAGCTACCCGTTGCTGTAAGTTATGAAGTTCTGTTAAGTCGCCGCCGACACCAGCCCACAGCACAGATGGGTGGGTCGGCCGACCAAATAAGCCCAGGGATTCCACACGCAGCGAAAGAGGAGTAGATCGCGCGGATATCTCTTGCAGCGTATGTGTAAGGAGAGAGACACGGTCTGGTTGTGTATCTCCTAGAAACTGCAGCGTAATATGCAGATCTTCATGATGGACCCATTTGCGAAATGGTAGATATGGTTGGATTTCAGCCATCCAATCATTAATTGCAAGCTTAGTTTCTGATGGGACGGGCACAGCAACAAATAAACGCACATGATGATTTGGATTCATACAAGTTCACCTCCATCATCGTTAGTATGAGGTGGTTCCAGCCATTTCATTCCATTGTCATACTGGAGATACCAATGAACAAAAATTCGGGGAAAAATTTCACAAGAACCGAGGCCATTGGAGGCCCAAGTGCACTCCCTATCTGTACCTGCCGCCTTGTTGTAAAAGGATCCCATTCATAGTTAAAAAAAGAATAAATTATCATAAATTCAGGAAACACACATACCGTTGGAGTAGGAATAGGGAGGTGTGTTTGTTAGGATCCAACAGGCGTTGTTCGAACATCGGTTTTGGCTTCAAATATTGGGAGATCACGCTAGGTTTATTTTTAATGCCTTATCACCGAAAGAGACCAAAGAAATTGAGATGGCCCATCAATTTATCACCCAGTTCGATCAGCTTCTACATCTGGCAAGACGACCTGATGTACCTACAAGAATCAATGATTTGAATAAGCAAGCTTATGAATTAACCATGAACCTACGGGGGTTCAAACTAAGCTTGTTGGATCAGATGTTAGTGGGGAAAATTAAAATGGGGCTTGTACCAACCTTTATTAATCATATGGTCAATGAGCTTGAAGAATATTTGAAAATTCTTGTTTCGCTCTTAGAGGGAAAACCAGTGCCTATTTATGTCCCTCTTCACCATCATTTACTCTGGCTGCCAGATGCTGCAGGACATGCGGCTTCTATTGCTATGGAGTTAGATGCAGTTGAAAAACGATTAATAAAGAGAAGTGAACAGTTCGAGCAACATTTCAATGCGTTTTATTTAAAAGCGATTGAATTATCCGGGTATACACGTACTATGAGAACAACCTTCCCAGCATTGTCCAGATTTCATAGCGATGTGAATTTGGAGATGTCTATATTTATGTCTTTCTTGCTGGAGCTTGAAACTATAGATTTAAGTGCAGAGTTGCTTAGCCGATTAAACCCGCTTGTACCCGATCATATGTATCGAGAAGAATGCTATTATTTATTAAAGCTTTCGCAAAGCGGAGCTTCTGTTACTGTAATGGAATGCGATCCAACCAAACCAAGAGTTGAAGCGAAATAACGAATAAGGTTAGAAAATATCCTTATAATATAGCTGGAGTCGATTTTTGGAAAAAGAGGATAAAAACGATGACATCAAATAGAGGACAGCAAGGAGCTCATGGCACTGGACAAATTGCTGAGCAACTGAACAATCAAGCAGAAGCCGCGGAGCAAATGTAAGGAAGTAATAAGGTTGATCAAGAAATTAATGCAGCAGCCAACGAAGATAGTTCAGAGCTAGATGAAATATTTAATAATGATAATAACTAGCATAAACTTTTCCAAAATTAAAAGGCTTACTCCTGCATAAGTCTTTTATACGAAAGCGAAAGCCCGAAGGAAAGCGTCCCCCGGGCTTTTATGTGATTTCTGGGAATAAACTTTATCATCATTACCCATAATAATGGCACAACTTAGAGGATCTTTGTCTAAAGGAATTGAAGGAAGTAAGGAGCACTGTAAATGAAAAAAATAATGATCCCCAGTTCTATTGTTTGTTTGAGTATAGCAACTGCCATTTCGTTTCCTGTTTACTTCGCGCTTAAAGGGCGATGAAATTCACAGACGAATCGTAACTAGAGTTTAAAACAACACCAAAAGGCTGCCGTAAATGATCGGCAGCCTTTCTCATGCTCACTTCCCAACTACATCGATAACAACCATCCTGTACATAAGGAATCTCAGATCGAAACAAGGCTGGAGGATCCCTCTTTTTTTAAAAAAAATAGTTGCAATAGCATCCTATTCAGCATATGATGAAATTAGTTGCAATAGCATCCTATATAAAGGGGGGAAAGTAATATGAGTCACCAATGGAGTCCTAATAACGATGGTATACCTACTGAATCACATGGCCAATACATCTCAGCCATTTATCGCCATATGCAGATAGCGATCTCAGCCGAGTTGGCACCATATCGCATCGGAAGCGGGCAATATATTTTTCTAATGGCGATCGCGTTTGGGCAGCCCATTACGCAGAAAGCACTGAGCGAGAAGCTGCTCATTGATAAGACAACAACCGCGAAAGCCATTTCCAAGCTAGAAGCAGAAGGTTATGTACGGAGGGAAGTCGATACCTCTGACAACCGCTATCAGTTGTTATATTTGACGGAAGCGGGGGATGAAGTGGTACCCAAGGTACAGGAAGCACTGGCTCGGGTGAAAAACAAAACCAGGAAAGGTATAAACGATGAAGAGTATGACTTGATGGTAAACCTCCTGAAAATCGTGCTTTACAATCTGACTGAGCAGGAGCAGGGTTGATCGGAAACGACTAAATATCTGTGAGGAGGATGTAGATGATGAAAGCTATTCCCTTTATCGTTGTGGAAAACTGTAAGGATGAAATTAAGTACTATCAGAGTATTTTTGGTGGTGAGATCACCATTTTGCGCAAGCAAGGAGAAGAAGTGCTTAACGCGGACCTACATGTCGAGGGGGCAATCCTTAAGTTTGCGGATACACTAGCGGCAAAGCCAATCATGAAAGGCGATTACGTGAGAGTGTTTGTGACGATCGAGAGAGAAGAAGCGTTCCGAACCATCTACGGAGAGCTTGCCACAGGTGGGGCTATTAACGTGGACATGTATGAAGCGCCGTTCAACGGACTGCTGGGCATCGTAACTGATCGAAACGGTGTGTGCTGGGTGTTGTCATTTTATCGATAGTGTACCAAGAAGCACATTCATCTTGCGAATGTGCTTCTTTTTATTGCAACAGCCACTATACCTAATTAGCTACTAGCTGCCACAGCTGATTCGTTCCTCCGTTGTCACTCCACTGCACAATTGTACCGCCGTCATTAAGCGAACCTTGGTAGACGTCCAATAGCTTGCCGCTGTTGCGGTTCACGATTTTATAATAGCTGCCGGATGGAACCAGCGACCATTGGAATTCATTCGTGCCGGTTTCATTCCATTGCAGAACAGCTGCACCATCAGCCGTTGAAGATTGTGATACGGAAAGTGCTTTGCCCGTTTTGACATTAAATATTTTCTTGTATCCGCCGCCGGCATCCACAAGCTGCCACTTCTCAGGATTGGTACCATCGTACGTCCACTGGATGGCATTAGCACCGTTTACGGTGTTGCCTGCGCCTATAGCCAATACCTTGCCGCTTTTCACGTTGACTAGTCGATAGGAACCAGTTGCAGACGGTACGTACATGTCTGCATACGTTATCGCATTCTTATGACTGAAGTCTCCGCCATTGGGAATGAATAAGCGGCCATTACTCAATTGTAGTAATTGGCGATTATACGAGCCGCCGATGGGCGTGCCCATCGCATCCCAGGTACCGGTTCCATCCGCTTTGGAATTGATGTAGATATCTGGGCTCGCATAGGAATTGGCTACAATTCTTCCATCACTTAGTACAGTAACAAATGGACTTCCCGAGTTGCCAAGGAAATAATTCGTGGTGACGCTATTCCAACCCGTTTCGGCATTTGTATTGATCTTGTAAGCACATGGATAAGAACCATTACTTAATCCAACTTCAAATGTCATGATAAAATTGCCATTCGCCATTTTGGCAACAATCGGCATCCCAGGACGTGTAACAGCATCTGGCCACACCACATCATTAACGACAGAACTCCAATTCACGCCGTCTGTCGTTGTTTGATGCACGAGTGTTTGGGCATGCGCGGGATCACGTTCATCGGAGTAGTAGACGATCAGCTTATTATTTTCGACAAGCAACCACGGTTCCCAAACGGGATCGGCCCCAACGGCATTGGCGCCGGCTGTCGTTATGGTGCTGACAAATGTCCATGTCCGTCCAAGATCCGTACTCTTGTACATTTCCAATTTGGTGGCCGACATATCACTCGGCGTGGCATCTCCAACAGCAAGTAAAGTACCTGCAGCTAAGCTGCCTATGGCTTGAGGCAGCTCGAACAGCTGAGGGCAGTTCTGCATGCCCCAACCAGGACCATCTACCGTATTGCTGACATCGCCAACTTTTGCCCAGGACAGTCCGTTATTAGTGCTTTCATAAATGGGGAATGTAGGTATTCCGGTCGTTCTGTTCTCCCAAGTCGTGTACATTTTCCCATTGTTGGTACCACTGTGTGTGAGTTGAACGGTTCGAGGTGATAAAGCGCCATAAGCGGGCGCACTCGCTGGCGATGTGTACATGGTCAAGGGACCATAAGCACTAACAGATGTTGCCATCGTTACGAGCATAACGAGAAAGAGAAGTAATGAAACGACGGTACGTTTTGCATTTTTTTTCATGAATGTGAGTCCTCCCGATTTTAAGTTAAAAGAAGTTTTTCTCAACTTTGCTGCCTAGTCTACAATTTCATTCCTTCCCTTCAAGATTTTTGTTAAGCGCTTACAAACAAATATGATACGCTACGCCCAGTACATGAAACATGTAGTAGCTTTACTGAATCATGGAATATTTTTACTTCTAGCAAAAGATTTACGCGAGGACAGATTTGTGTTTGTATGTAGAACAAGAGTAGTAAAAAGATTCTATCTTTTAGTAAAGCGATTACATTCTTCGACAGCGGCTAAAATCGTATGATATGACATGTAAGCGGTTTATAAATAGCGGGGAGGCAAAAGAAAATGAAGATGTTTAGAAAAATAACGAGCTTGGGTGTAGCTGCCATTTTGACGGTAACGCTTGCTGCGTGCGGAAGTACGAAAAGTGATAGCGGGCAACCAGCAGGTTCCAACTCGCCGAAATCAACTGCGGCTGCCGCGGTTGAGAAAATCAAGATCTCCATGTGGTCGCAGTTCTCCGACCCTAACTCCAAAGACGGTGGCTTTATCGGCTTCTACAAAGCGTTGGATGCGACAAAAGCTAAGTTTCCTAATGTAGAAATTGAACATACGGGGATTGGTGGAGAAGCCTACAAAACCAAGATCAAAACAGCTTCAGCCGCCAATGAATTGCCAGATATTTTCTTCTCATGGGGCGGAGGTTTCGCACAACCGTTTGTCGCAGGCAACCGAATTTTACCCTTACAGGACCTTGCCAAGGATGGAACAATAGACAAGCTCGTCCAGGGAACGACGGACAACTTCACATTCGACAATAAGCTGTACGGACTTCCGACAAACATTGCAACGGCGAACCTTTACATCAACACTGAGCTGTTCCAAGCAGCAGGCGCCAAAGTTCCTGCGACTTGGGAGGATTTACTAGCAGATATTAACCTTTTGAAAGCTAAGAATATTACGCCAATCGCACTAGGGGCAAAAGACAGATGGCCGGCGATGTTCTGGAACTCCATTTTGGACATCCGCATGGGCGGAACCGCTGCCGTTAACGCAGCTTTGAATAAGACAGCATCCTTCGATACACCGGACTTTCAGGCCGCAGGCCGCAAATACAAAGAGCTGATTGATGCCAAGGCATTCGGGGAAAATCCACTAGGGACTTCCTATGATGAGTCGATCAATATGTTCTTAACGGGCAAAGCCGCTATTCTTTATATGGGCGCTTGGGTGAACGGACAGATCAATGCACCGGATTCTGCGGTCAAAGGTAAGGTTGATGTGGTAAAATTCCCGACAATTTCAGGCGGGAAAGGCAATGCCGATGAATGGCATGGCGGCTCTGGCGAAAGCTTTTTCATCAATAAAGATGTGAAAAATAAAGAGCGTGTGTGGGAAGTGTATAAATACTTCATGGAGACGATGGCGAAGGAAGTGTACCTTGCTGGTTCAGGTTCTTCCGCATGGAAAGGCGATCTTGGCGACACCTCGAAAGTAGATCCGCTTGCTGTGAAAATCGGCCAACTTTCTGCGAAAGCAACAGGATTCTCTTACTGGTGGGATCAAATGTTGTCTGGTAATGATACCGAGTCCATGTTCGGTTCACTGATGAAATTCACAGCTGGCAAGGTAACGCCAGAAGAATTCACCAAAGAACTGCAAAGCAAAATCAATCCTGGCAAATAGAGACGAAAGAAGTCTAATCGAAGAAACTGGTGGAAGGCAGCTTCCGCCAGTTTGATTAGGGGGAGGGAGAACCATGCAACAAGTGTTTGGCGATAAGAAAGCCATAGCCGTCTTCGTACTTCCTGCGCTAATCTTGTTCCTACTCGTAGGTTTCGTCCCTATCGTTCAATCCGTGTATTACAGCATGTTGGATTGGAACGGCATCGGGCAAGGGAAGTTTGTGGGATTGGCGTTGTACAAAGATTTGTTCATTACCGATACGTATGATATGCAATTTCTTCATTCTGTTTGGAATACGTTGTATTTGGCCATTTTGTCGGTAGGCTTGCAGATTCCGTTTGCTTTCATTCTTGCCTTAATTCTTGCGAGGGGAATTAAAGGGGAGAAGTTTTACCGGACCCTATTCTTTATCCCTGTCACGATTTCGTCCGCCGTCATCGGACTCATGTTCGTATCGATTTTGAATCCAAACTACGGTGTGTTGAATGCCATATTGGCGCAAATAGGACTAGAAGGATGGAAGAACGATTGGCTAACGAATGAGAAAACAGCCCTATCGAGCATCATGCTGCCGGCTGTGTGGCAGTGGGTTGGTTATTACATGCTTCTGATGTATGCAGCGATAAAAGGTATTTCTGAAGAGATGTTTGACGCAGCCAAAATCGATGGGGCGTCCAAATGGCGCTCGACGATTTCGATCGTAATCCCATTAATAACGCCGATTTTGAAGGTATGTATCGTATTTGCCATTATTGGTTCTCTGAAATTTTTCGATTTGACCTTTATCATGACGAACGGCACCTCGGCACCAGCGACGGATGTACCCAGCACGTTAATGTACACAACAATCTTCAAGCGAAATATGTACGGGTATGGAAGTGCAATGGCGGTGTTTATGGTGGTGGAATGTCTTGTTATTTATATGGGGCTGCAGTGGTTATTTCGAGTACGAGGAGAGGGGACTAACAAGTGATACTGACTCGAAAATGGCATAACACGAACCTTATTCTTCAACTTTTTCTTGTTATTTTTGCCATCATTCAATTTTATCCGCTGCTTTGGCTCGTGTTAACCTCATTCAAAACCAATATTGAAATCACCGGAAGCAATGTCATGGGACTTCCTTCCAAGTGGATATTTGCCAACTATCAATACGTCTTTGTGGGCTCCAAGCTGGGCAGGAATTTCTTGAACAGTTTCTTATACACTGGCATAACGGTAATCGTTTCAGGGTTGTTAGCAGCAATGGTATCGTATGCGGTCACTCGAATGAGATGGAAGTTTAGTAAACTTGTACTGGCCTTATTTATGTCGGGGCTGATGATTCCTGTACATGCTACCTTGCTGCCTATCTTTCTTATTTTAAAACAAACTCATCTGTTAAATACGCCATGGGCGTTGATTATCCCTTATACGGTGAACGCGATACCTCCCGCTATGTTTATCATGGTCGGATTTTTTACGAGTCTCCCTCGGGAGTTGGAAGAAGCTAGCGTCGTTGACGGGTGTAATATTTATCAAGTGTTTTTCAGAATTATGCTGCCTTTGATCAAACCAGCTCTTGTTTCGGTATCCATCTTTACCTTTTTGGCTGCCTGGAACGAATTAATGTTTGCCACTACATTTATCAATAGTAACAAACT
Organism: Paenibacillus sp. LjRoot56; assembly: GCF_964253335.1. Lineage (NCBI taxonomy): Bacteria > Bacillati > Bacillota > Bacilli > Caryophanales > Paenibacillaceae > Paenibacillus > Paenibacillus sp. LjRoot56. The sequence goes on along the minus strand of NZ_CAXURV020000003.1, from coordinate 1,180,969 downwards.
CATGACGATTACGGTTGCGATTAATTCCCTTCGGGGGCTGCATACGACAGAGTATGGTCCGATCGCAGCGGGCATGGTTATTGCGACGATTCCTACGATTATTTTGTATGCTTTCTTAAGCGATCAAGTTCAGAAGAGTATTGTCGCGGGCGCAATTAAAGGCTAGTGAACGCTGCACGCATGGTATACTAAGTGGAGGAACGATAGAAAGTGTGGAGATAGGCCTAGAATCAGACAGAAGGTGGTTTATGTGGTGAAATTCGCCAAAATAAGAACACAAATGATAGCCTATTATATCCTGTTACTATCGGTTTCTCTGCTGATCAGCGGCGTCTTGTATCAACGCTTTAATCGAAGTCTAATCGACGGCAAGATTGCGGAAGTGTCCGAACAAAGCTTAAATGCGATTCAATCCAATATGAATTCGTTGTTCGATAACGCTTCGAAATATTCCCAAAGGGTTATCGCTAGCAGCACCGTCCAGGAGCTCCTTAAGACGGACTTCACTTACGATGGATTCGTTGCTTCGAACTCGAGTATCCAGAAGGTGTTAAATGAGATTTTTCTCGCAGAGTCTAATGTAGCCTCTGTTTATTTGTTTCGCAATGATGATTTGTATTATTCACTGGAATTTCAGAAGCTTGGCCTGCATATAGCAAGCATTAAATCAGCGCCTTGGTATCAGGAAGCCATTCACAGGAACGGTGGCTCGATATGGCGAATCAATGCAGGCGGAATCTTAAATACGCAGGTAAAAGGGGAGCAATATCTCTCTTTAATCCGTGTCGTGAATGATCTGAATACGGCCCAACCGATTGGCATGGTGATGATTAACATTCCATTAACCCAGATTAAAAAGCCTTACGAACATACGATTGATGGCAAGAAATACGATCTCATGGTGGATCGGGAAGGCGCGCTTGTGATCGATTTTGAGAATCCTGAGCTGCAGCAGTTCGCAGAATCGGAGGAGTTCCGGTCACATGCTTCAGGAAGCTTCATTAAAACAATAGCCAATCATCGTTACATCTTCGATAAAATGGAGGTTAGCGGCTGGCGTTATGCAACCGCATTCTCGATGAGCGACTGGCCGAATCCGTACAGGGCAGTAAATCGGGTTCTTTTCCCGATTGTCGCTTTTAATGTTGTTTTTATTTTTCTCGGGTTTATTTGGATCACGCGATCTATCATCCACCCGATTTTAAGTTTATTAAAGTCGATGAGAAAAGCGGAGACGGGTGATTATCAGGAAGTTCTGCTTAATCCGAATTCCAATGAAATTCGGCAGCTTCAAGATCGGTATAACCGTCTGCTCATAACGATCCAACAATCCATGGAGCGCGAGAAAGAGGAGCAGTCGCAGCGGCGAAAGCTTGAGCTTCATATTCTTCATCAGCAAATTAAACCGCATTTTCTATACAATGCCTTGGAATCAGCGGGATATTTGTCATTGGCTGGAGAGAGGGAAGAAACCTACCGTCTGATCTCAGCGTTAGCGCAATATTACCGCTTGAGTCTGAGCAAAGGGAATGAAATCATTTCGCTCAAAGAAGAGTTTGATATTGCAAAGAACTACTTAACGATTCAGCATATCCGCTACCCTGATATGTTTACTGCTGTTTATGATTTGAGCGATGAGCTGCACGCTTATCCCGTTCCCAAGCTTACCCTGCAACCGCTTGTGGAAAATGCCCTGTACCATGGCATCCGGCCGATGGGGCAGCAGGGAGTGATTACTGTCTCGGCCGTGATCTCAGGCAGATCAGTCATCTTGTCCATTCAAGATGATGGCATAGGCATCTCGGAGGATAAGCTTGATTCGATGAATGAGGAACAGCTTAGTCATAATGCCGCCAGCTTCGGATTGCGTGGAACGATAACGAGACTTAAGCTTTTTTACGGAGACGGCATGTCCTATACAATTGGCAGTTCACCAGGAAATGGAACGAAAATCGAAATTGAAATACCCTATCTGGAGGACACGCAATGGAACATGGAAGGATAAAGGCTATTGCTGTTGATGACGAAGTCAATCCAAGAAAGATCCTGCAAGTTCTCCTAGACTGGCATTCCCTTGGCATTGAATTTGTAGGGGAGGCGGCCAATGGCAACGAAGCGCTGGATTTGATTGAAGCGGTAAGGCCGAATATCGTCTTTACTGATATTAATATGCCGTACATGGATGGATTGGAGCTTGCGAAGCTGATCAGAGAAAGAGATCCGTTCATTAAGGTTGTGATTCTCACAGCGTATCCGGAATTTGAATATGCGAAGCAAAGTGTGAAGATCGGTGTCCATGATTTCTTGTTAAAGCCTCTACAACCTGATGTATTGAGAAAGCTGGCTATTGATTTAAAAGATGTGATCGAGAAAGAAGCAGCCCATTGGCAGGAATATCGCAAAATACAGTCCGAGCTTCTAGAGAATACCCAAGAGCTTAGAGAAAAATTTCTAATGGATCTACTCGTAGGCACTACCTCAAATGGAGAGCAACTCCATCGGAGGTTTGACTACTTTTTTGGTGAATCGTTTCGAGCTTGCTGCTCCGTTGCTGTACTCGATTTTCAGAGCGAGCCGAACGTTGAAGAAGAGCGAAGACTGAACCTCAGCATAGGCTGCAAAAGGGCTGTCCAATTTCTCGTGCAAGAGCGCGAGGGGATTCATGTTCTGCAAGACAATGGCGGACGCATCGTGATGATTAGCTGGGAGCAAGCAGTTGAGTTGGAGGCCCTCGGCGAACAGTCCATTCGCATCATTAAGGATAAGCTGAATTGCCAAGCAACTGTAGGGGTTGGGGGCGTTTGCGACAACCTGCTTCGTGTGAAACATAGCTACAAGGAGGCTCTTGAAGCGCTGCGCTATGGCAAACTATTTGGCGGAGACCAGGTCATCTCATTTGGAGAAGATATTCGCCTGGTTAATTATTCCACAGATCTGAAGCTATCGGATACGGAAGAAATCATTTTTTTTATTAAAACGGGACTAAAAGAGAAGGCTGTTAAATCCATTGATAAGCTTTTTCGTTCCTTAGCCTCTACGGAGGGAGCGCCGAATGAACACATGTACTCGCTCGGTGTCCATTTTATTTCGATGCTGAATCTGGCCATGTCGGAGTTAGGTTTTACGCAATTGCGGTCAAGCTTGTTGAATGGCGCCGTCTATAATCGCATGTTCGGTTGCCGCACGACGGGTGACTTGAGTCAATTGTTGTCCAAATTGGCAGAAGACGCGGCGGATTATGTGCAGGGTACGCGAATGAAGAAAACAAACCAGATTGTTCACGATGTTTTGTCCTATTTGACTGATGAATTTCGAAACTCCGAAGTTTCGTTGGGCTCTGTATCCCAGAAGTTTCACCTCAATTCCAGTTATTTAAGTCGTATTTTCAAGCAGGAAGTAGGTCAGGGTTTCACGGATTATTTGCTTAAGCTGCGGATTGATGAAGCCGTAAAGCTCATGAACGAAGCGGACTTGAAAGCGTATCAGATCGCGGAAAAGGTGGGGATCAAGGATCCTTATTATTTCAGCCACCGCTTCAAAAAAGTAACGGGCGTTTCGATTCAAGAATATAAACGAACCTCACAGATATAGAAAAGGAACCAGTGCTTAGCGCATCGGTTCCTTTCTCATTATAGTTCCAAAACCTTCACACCATAAGGAGCTATCTCCAGCTCCCCCATACCAACCCGTTCACCTTCCAACAAGTCTTCCAGCTCCTTCAGTAGATTAGCTTTGACTGGTTTGTCGGTGTAGTTCAGGATAAAGGCGAACCGGCGATCCCGTTTCACGCGGATGGCAACCTCCACCTCAGACGGCAGCTCCGCCCAACCTGCGGTAGCAGGCTGCAGCCCCAGGCGGCGGATCAACCCATCCGCTACCTCGCGGCTGAACGCGGCCCCGAAATAATAGGCTTCACCGCTGCCATATGGGTTGCGGGTAAGCGCCGGTTTGCCTGTATAGTAGTCGCCGTCAAACAAGGCTAGTGTCTGTACGTTCTCGTTCTCTGGCAGGAGAATATCGTTGTACAGACGGGCAGGCGTGCTGGTTTCGCCTCCACCATCGATCCAGCGCATGTTAGGTGTCGCTGCTTCGTTCACGATGAGCGTAAAGTCTTCGACCGTGACACCGCACAGTTCCGCGACGAGACCTGGGAATGGCGTCATTCGACAATGTCCGCGTTGATCTTTATAACCGGAGCGGGCTCCAAAAACCAGCTTGCCGCCTGCGGCTACATATTGCTTAAGAAGTTCCGCCGTTTCCTCCGACATAATGGCTGGATGCGGATAGATGAGCACCTTGTAACGAGCTAGGTCATCTAGGTTAGTCTTATTCTGCACATACAAATAGTCGTAAGGGATATGGCTGAACTGCAGGGCTTTCCCCCAACTGTATTCACTCTCTTTTGTTAGCGGACCATGATATTGGTCAAGTTCCCCATCCCACTCATTGTCATAATCGTGCAGAATAGCCACTTCCGCTGTGAAACGAGATCCCGCAATTACCTCTCCGATTTTCCCCAATTCTCGGCTAATTGTTGCTGCTTCAGCGACCCTTCGGTTGGGACGGTTATGGTAATCGTTGATCCCATGCCAATAAATTTCGGTGCCAAATGTTGCCGTTCGCCATCTGAAAAACAGGACCATATCCGCCCCGTGAGCAACTGATTGATAGGTCCATAATCGCATTTGGCCTGGTTTGGGTGCTGATTGTCCCATTGTGTTCACCCAACCGCCAGGGCCTGACTGCTGCTCCATAATGCAGAAAGTGGGTGAGATCGAACGTACCTTGGTGAGTTGGTTGGAATTGCTGCGATCCATGAGCGGATTCTCGCGATCGGCATCGTTCCAAATGGTTGAGAAGTTCGGATACGAGTCGAAAGAAAAGAAGTCCAACAGTTCATCCGTCATGGCATGGCTATCCAAATGGCCAAACATGCCGTTGGTGGTGACCCACTGTGTTGGGGCAACCTGTCGTAAGATGTCTGCCTGTAAACGGGCGAAGGATATGGTGTTATCCGAGATAAATCGCTTTTCATCCAGCGCTTGATGAGGGTTAACGGATTTGGAAGGCGCCGGGCGAGGCAAATGAACTTGCTCCCAGTCCGAGTAGCTCTGATTCCAGAAGACGGTTCCCCAAGCCTCATTTAATACGTCTAAGGTACCATATTTCTCCTGTACCCACTTCCGAAACGCTGCATGATCTGCTTCGGCATAGAAGACGTTGACTTCGCAGTTAAGCTCGTTGTCGATCTGCCAGCCTACTACGCCTGGGTGGTTAGCATAATGAATTGCCATAGCCTCGGTAATCTTCGCACAATAGTCGCGGTAAATTGGGCTGCTGTAATTGTAGTGACGTCTCAGTCCGTGCTGATACTGTACACCCTCAAATGTGGCATTCAGGATTTCCGGGTATTTATAGGTCATCCAAGCAGGCGGTGTGGCTGTGGGAGTGCCAAGAATGACCTTCAGTCCATGCTCGTGAGCAAGATCAATTGCGCGGTCGAACAGATCAAAGGCGAATACCCCTTCCTCTGGTTCGAAGAAATTCCATGCAAACTCACCCATCCGTACGATGGTAAAGCCGATTTCTCGCATTCTCCTATAATCGTCATCCCACATAGCCTCTGGCCACTGCTCAGGGTAATAGCATACGCCTAGATCAAATTTCTCTCCTGGAATGGTCTTTTGCATGAGTAATAACATCCCCATTTCTATGGATATAGTATTTTTTTGTTATTTTAATCTCTTTATGTATTCATTATATTTCTTTATAATATTATGTATATAACATCATTTTGCGACATATATCAGATTTTTGCGTTTTGGAGGGCACATGCGAATTCATTATGTATTACCGGAGCCAATGTATAAACACTACACGGCGTATCCGGATATGATAGGTCAATATGCAGAATTCCCCGAGCATCAGGAGTGGCGGTTTAAGGGTCAGCTGCAACAAGCCAATTTGCATATTGTGTTAGGTGGTAAAGGTTATGTCAAAGCGAATGGGAAGGAATTTGCCCTGGAAGCAGGGCAAGGCTTCTATTACGGGGCGGGCCTTGAGCAGGAGTATCGAACAGATGTGAACGATCCATGGCAAGTATTTTGGGTACACCTTGCAGGTGAGGGGCTCGACAGGTTGTTGAATGATCAAGGAACTTCGGCTGTTTGGCTGTTTACGTATAGGGATGTACCTAAGCTCGAACAATTGACCGGGGACTTATTGGAGCTAGCATCCCCATATGATCGGAACGAGGTACAATTGGCCGTAAAGCTCTATGAACTGCTTGCTGAGCTTGCCTTACGCGCAGAGACGCATGGAACAGTAACCATACTGGATAAGCGTGCACGGATGAGAGAGGTAGCCGAATATATTCGTACGCACTGCACGAAACCGCTAACTCTCCTGCAGATGGCCGAGCAGGCAGGCTTCAGTACCTACTATTTTAGTCGAATGTTTCACGAAGTGATGGGACGCACACCAGTCGTGTGGTTGTTCGAAAGTCGTCTTGTTGTAGCTAAACAACTGCTCATGTCTACCGAATGGACGATTAAGCAAGTGGCAGAGCATGTCGGATTTTCCCAGAGCAGTTACTTTATTGCGCGCTTCAGAGAGCATACCGGAATGACGCCACAGGAGTATCGGCGGCTGTACAGCACGTAAAAAAACCTTCAAGCAATTGAAGGTTTTTTTACATGTTCTTTGCGAGCCATTGCGACTACAGCGTGACTCTTTTGAAATTCGGAAAAGGCAGTCATAGATGCCATATATTGGAGTTAGTATATCAGATTGATTTCATCGTTTCCAATGGATCGAATGAATGTAATCATCTTGGGCAGCCGACGCCACAGAGCTTTATCTCCTAAAGAGCATTAATAAGTAGCAAAGTATGGGATAATCAACGTCACCACTACATGTATGCGCTTTCATCAACTACCAAAGTCAAATAAGCAAAAATTAAAGGCGAATCTACGTTTTACATTCGATAAAGAACGGCGTAAGATTCATTACGACAAGTTGATTTTTTTAAAAAGAAACCACTTAATTCCCAGTAGGGAAACGGGGGAACCAATCGAAGCCGTCCAAGCAATACTTGGCTTCATGGGGTGAATCCTGATGCTCACAAGCATTAGGTAGGACGCTCTCAAGTCCGAATCCGACAGCTAACCTCGTAGGTGTATTGAGAGAGAACCGCACACTCGCCTTCTTATGTGAAGAAGTCCGAGCGTAGAGATTCTCTATGCTTAGGGCTTCTTTTTGCTTGTCTTTCATCTAAAAAATTACATATATGCCATAAGGAGGATGTACGATGCATGCCATTGAAATCAACAATCTGACCAAAACCTATGGGAACGCAAGAGGGATTACCGATGTTAGTTTTACGATCGAAGAAGGGGAAATCTTTGGGTTCATTGGACCCAATGGGGCAGGGAAATCAACGACGATTCGAACGCTGCTGTCTCTGATTTTTCCAACAAGCGGCAGTGCCAAAATTTTCGGGAAAGACTGCATCCAGTTTGCGCCAGAAATTAAGAAAGAGATCGGCTATTTACCGTCCGAAGTTTTTTATTATGACAACATGAAGGTAATCGACCTACTCAAGTATTCGGCCAGCTTTTACAAGAAGGATTGCACCAAGAGAATCAAAGAGCTTGCTGAAATCATGGATCTAGACGTTACGAAGAAAATTGATGATCTATCTCTGGGGAACAAAAAGAAAGTGGGCATCGTTCAAGGGCTGCTGCATGATCCTAAGCTCATTATTCTGGATGAACCGACAAGTGGACTGGACCCGCTCATGCAGCAGAGGTTTTTCGAATTGCTCGAACAACAGAATCAAAGAGGAGCTACGATTCTTTTTTCCTCTCATATATTGAGTGAAGTTCAAAGATTATGTGATCGAGTCGCGATTATTAAGGAAGGCAGGATTGTAACGGTTGAGAAAATCAGCACATTAAAAGAAAACAACTTCAAGCGATTTAAAGTGGATACGGCCCAAGCGCTTGATCCTAACTTTTTCAAAATGACCGGGGTCAATAACATTGATGTCCAAGGCCAGACGACGAGCTTCTTATTTAAAGGCAACATTAATCAAGTCATGAGAAAGATTGCTGAAATTGAAATTGATAATCTGTGGATTGAAGAGCCAGATTTAGAGGAGATCTTTATGCATTACTATGAAAAGGAGGCTTAAAGCGGAATGAATATCTACCTTCATGAATTGAGAGCTTATCGGAAATCCACAATTACGTGGACGTGCTCCTTAATTGCAGTCATCGTCTTATTCCTATCCCTTTTTCCTTCGGTTTCTAAGGATTTTGCTGAGTTTTCTTCCATATTAGAAGGGTATCCAGAAGGGGTCAGGAAAGCGCTTGGTATTCAAATCGAAACGTTTGGTACCCTACTCGGGTTCTATATGTACATCTTTATGTACATTACGCTTTGCGGAGCCATTCAAGCCATGGTTCTGGGAACGTCAATACTCTCGAAAGAAATGCGCGAGAAAACAGCAGACTTTCTACTTACAAAGCCCGTAACACGTACGAAAATAGTAACTTCCAAGCTATTAGCGGCTGTTACTTCCTTAGTTATTACCTGCGTGATCTATATCGCTGCAGCTTATCTAATGGCGCTTCAAGTAAAAACGGTCAACTTTGATGTGAGCACATTTCTATTAATTTCTTTCACTTTGCTGTTTATCCAGCTGATGTTTCTTGCTATAGGATTCATCATTTCGGTCGTGTTTTCTAAAATGAAAGCCGTGTTATCCGTCAGTCTGGGTACGGTGTTTGCCTTTTTCGTTATCGGAATGATCGTTGCCGTAGATGGGGAGGGGGCCAAACGGTATTTCTCGCCATTCAAGTACTTTAATGGGACATACATGCTTGAGCATGCTAGCTATGAAGCCTCTTATGTCATTGCAGCCATCGCGATTATCGTTGTTTCGATTGCAGCCAGCTACTTCATCTACACGAAAAAGGATGTTCATGCCGTATAAATGCGGGTGAGAGGGGGAATAGCCAATGAATATTTTTTGGCGAGAAATGAAGACGTTTCGGAAATCAATGATTTTTTGGAGTCTAGGGCTCATCTTTCTAATCGGAAGCGGCATGAACAAGTATCAAGCAACAGCAGCGAACGGACAGATAAATGATCTTATGGCGGAAATGCCGAAGTCACTCCAAGTGATTATGGGTGGCGGCGCATTAGATTTATCGAAGGCAAGCGGTTATTTTGGCATCTTGGTCCTATATTTCTTGTTAATGGCAACGATCCATGCGGCGATGCTAGGCGCCAATATCATCGCGAAGGAAGAGCGGGATAAGACGGCAGAGTTTTTATTCGTGAAGCCTTTATCCAGAAACCAAATCATCACTTGGAAGCTGCTAAGCGCTTTCGTGAACATTGTTATTTTTAACCTTGTGTCATGGATTTCAAGCATGTTGATTGTTGGAGCATATAGCAAAGGCGAGGCGGTCAACGGTGATATCTCCATCGTCATGCTGGGTATGTTTATATTGCAGCTGCTCTTTCTAGTCATCGGGACATCCATTGCAGCCGTTTATCGAAATTCCAAAAAAGCAGCCTCGCTGTCAACGGGCATCATGCTCATTACGTTTATCTTATCCATTGCCATTGATTTCAACGATAAGCTGACATTCTTGAAATATGTAACCCCGTTTAAATTTTATGAGGCGAAGAATATTATGTATGGCGGTGGATTCGATGCCGTGTTTGTCATCATTTCGGTAGTTGTCATTGCCTTACTGACGGTTGTTACGTATGTTTCCTTTCAAAAACGAGATTTGCACGTCTAGAGACTAGAAAGACCTTCACCCTATCCATAGCTGGATGAGGGCAAAGGTCTTTTCTCATTTAATGGGATTAATAATAAAATAATAGCTTATTTCTTCAAATCCAAACGCACATCGCGACCATCGTCTTGTACAGATAACTCTTTACCAGCAGCCTTCAGGGAATTGACGTGATTTACCCAAGCGTCTAGCATGATGGCGCCATCTTTCCAATCCTTCACTTCACCGAATACCGTAAAGCCATCGCCACTGCCTGTAGCCATGAAATCATTGGTTGTCACTTTGAACGTACGGTCTGTATTAAACTTGCCATCCACATAGATCGGAGTGCCATCTACTAAGGTAATTTTGGAATATTTCTCACCAAGTGGCTTTGTGTTATCCCATTCTACCTTCAAACCTGAGAATTGAATGGCTGGAAGACTTGTATACTTGTCTGTAACTTCGAGCGCTTTTTTAATTTGTGCAGCAGTCATCGTACCCGTTACGTTGTAATTGCCAAAAGGTAGTACTTCAAACATTTCGCTATAGGTTAGCTCACCTTTATCAATATCCGTGCGAATACCGCCAATATTCGTGAAAGCAATATCGGATTTCTCAGAAGCGCGCATCGCATCTGTGATACTGTTGCCTAACTGTGTTGCGCCGTCGCGGTCAGCCCCACCATTAGCAGCAAAACGGAAAGATTTACGATTAAGCTGCTCTGCAACTACGACTTCTACTTCGCCGGATTTGCCTGAGATTTTGGCTTTATAGTCTTCAACCGTTTGGTGAATTTTCGGGTCGGCCGTCGTTAAGTTCGTATAGGTCTCGAGCAAGCTTGCATTGGAGGAAACGACTTGCTTTGTAGTTTTGTCTACGAACAGTTGTATGTGTCCAACCGCATATAGCCAACTTTGAGCTTCAACAACAGGGATGCCATTCACGATACCGGCAACGCGCATGTGGGAGTGACCACCAACAATGGCATCTAGGGTACCATTGCCAGTACCTTTTGCAAGATCAGCAAGCTCACTGATAATTTCAGCAGACTTTTGGTTTTGCTCACCTGGCAGGTGGGAGGTAACCATGATGATATCGACGCCTTTCGCGCGAAGCTCATCTGACAATTCTTTCGCCAAAGGAACTGGATTTACAAAGGAAAGGCCTTCGATGTTCGTTGATTTCGTTGTTGTTTTCGTTTGAGGCGTTGCGAAGCCGATGATGCCGATTTTCAGGCCATCTTTTTCAATAATGACATAAGGCTGTGTCCAGTCGACACGTTTGCCGGTTTGATCATCAATAATATTAGCCCCGAGAATAGGGAATTTAGCCTTCTTAATATTGTCGATCAGAACGTCACGGCCGAAGTCGAACTCATGATTTCCGATAGCCGCAGCATCATATTGCACTTGCGCCATTGTATCCATCACGGATTGACCATTCGTTGTATTGGAAATTAGTGTACCTTGCCAAGCGTCACCGCCGTCAACAACGACCGTTCCTTTGGGATTGACAGCACGGAAATCGGACACGATACCGCCGAATGTTTCGATACCGCCTTGACCTTGATTACGCTTTTTATCGAAGCCGACTTCGATTTTACCGTGAATATCGTTCGTTGTTAAAATATCAACCACTTTAAATAGAATAGGCTTAAGCGCCTTAGCTACTTCATCACGCGTTACTTCAGCAGTAGGGTTGAAATTACCATCGAGAGTAGGAGTGAAAATTCCGCTAATGACGGCATAAGCGACATAAGGGCGGGAATCTTTGGCGATAGAAGTGGAGTCTTTGAAGTAATTCAACACATTCTCGTTTACTTGTGGCAGTTGGCCGCCAGTAACGACTTTCACGATTAACTCGGCAAGCTCTTGACGCGTCACGGCAGCATTCGGATGAAACGTACCATCAGCGAAACCGCTAATTAGTTTAGCTGCAACGGCATTCGCAACCGCTTGTTTTTGCCAAGTCGCAAGGTCCGTGAACGTAACAGTACTAGGATCAGCACTTTGCAGCTTAGCTGCACGGTTAATCATCGTTACCACTTCAGCGCGAGTAGCGGCATTTGCACCACGGTAGTCTGTATCTCCGTAGCCCTCTACAATGCCGTTATCAATGGCAAGACGCATATCTGTTTTCATTGAAACAGGTGAAGTTGGTGTGGTTGTTTCGGCAAATGCTAGGCTGCTAGCGAAAGAACCAGTGAGAACGGTTACAAGCGCAAGCGCAGTAAGGCGAGTAGTGAATGTTTTTTTCATGTGTTAAAAATTCCTCCTATATATTAATAGAACGATGGTTAATAAGTTCGTCTTTTAGTATAAAGGAAATGCTAGATTTTGAGAAGTAAAGAAATTATTAACTATTTAGTCTCTGAATTCCTTCGGTATAAGCGATGCTAAAATCGTGGAATACTGGTTCTTAAAGGGGAGGATTTTATGCATGTGGACTGGATTTGGAAAGCTATCGTTATTATCACTGTTGGTTCATTGCTCCTCCGACTTACCGGTCGTACATCAATTGGCAAATTAGCAATGATTGACGTGCTGCTCATGCTGATTCTGGGTCCGTTATTCATTCTGTTGAGGATGCAAACATGTGGAAGACCTTCGGCACTGCCACCGTTCTTATATTGACCGTATGGTTGATTAGAACTTTGCTGGTACGTTACGCGTCTCTTCGTGTTTTATGGATCGGCAAACCAATACCGATTATTGTGAATGGAAAAGTGGAGCTTAGTGCAATGAAATCGCTGAATCTTACCGATGAAGGGCTTAATGCGCAGCTGCGCACTGCCGGGATCAACGATCGCGATGATGTGGAATGCGCAACGATGGAGTCCAGCGGTCAGCTGAGCATTCGGTTAAAACCACATAAAGTTCCTGCGACGAAGCAGGATATTGAACAGCTGAAACAGCTCATCGAGTCCCGGTTACCCAAATAGATACACACGAACTGCCGCGCAGAATTATCCACCCATACGACCAAAAGCAAAGGAGCTGAGCGCCAATTAAGCCGCTTAGCTCCTCTATTTACTACGAGATTTCTTCCTGCGCCGCTAAGCTCATTTCCACGCACATAAGGATAAATGCGCCAGCGCCATGCAAATCGTTCTCGCTTGTAGGACGCGCGATGTAGTGGGCGTAGTCTCCGATTCCTGTACCGATACAGATCTGGCCAATGATCACATGACCGTTCTCATCAAACTTCAGCGTATCAATAACCCCTTGATAGCCCTTCCACGCATAGGTCAAATATGTAGGATCCAAATAACCGAATCGCACGGCTTTGGCAATAGCATGCACATATAAAGCGGTGCAGGAGTTTTCCAGCCAATTATCCGCCATGTCACCTTTATCCACAACTTGATACCATAAACCTGTGGCAGCATCTTGATAGGGGATCAAAGCGATGAGCAGGTCTTGAAGGATGCCCGTTAACTCAGCTTTATCTTTGTGGTCCGCAGGAAGGTACTCGAACATTTCTAGCAAAGCAACGGGATACCAGCCAATCGCCCGTCCCCAGAATTCCGGAGCCAAGCCTGTTACAGGATCAGCCCAAGCAGCAGCTTTAGTTTCATCCCACCCGTGGTACAGCAGGCCGGTGTTAGGGTCCTTGGTATGCTTTTCCATGAGAAGAGCTTGATAGGTCATCATGTCAAAATACTCGGCCTCATCGAAGGTTTTACCGAACTGCGTAGCAATGGGCCCCGCCATATATAAGCCGTCCAGCCACATTTGATTCGGATAACGCTCCTTATGCCAGAATCCGCCGGATGGATTGGTTTTCCATGCTTTTAATAGGGGAACCAATGTGTGCAAGGCTTTCTTATACCGTTCATCGCCAGTTTTCTCATAAAGATTAAAGAGCAGCACGCCAGGCTGAATGTCATCCAGCTCTTCCGGATTGTACTTCTTGATGCTGCCATCAGGGAGAATCTGGCTGTCCACCCATCGTTTAATATACGTGTAGTATTTATCGTCGTTCGTTTCCCGCCAGCATTTCTCCATACCGGAAAGAAAGACGCCTTGATGATAGTGGAAACGGTCCGGGGGAAGCTGTTCGGGTTCAAATTTGGCCATTAACGCTTCACACGCTTTCTCGGCCCATTGGATGGGAGTCTGTGCTTCTTGTGTGGTGTTATTGATTTGGATGTTGTTTTCGGAAGTCTGCATCTTCGTTTATTCCTCCTTCAATCTACTAAGCTTATCTTAGCAGAGGAAAATGTACATTTTTTGCGGAAATACGTAATTTCTTCTTATATCTTGCAGGATATGAGGAGAGGCGTATAATAAATGGCAAACGGAGTGAAAGGCGAGTAGAACATGGGAGATTTTCAATTCGATAACGGAAAGGGTTCCTTCTCCGTATCTTATCGCAAAGCGTTAAGTCACAATATGCCAGTCAACCATTTTCATAGCACCTATGAAATCTTCTATTTGATGTCCGGCAAACGGACGTTTTTTATAAAGGACAGGACGATGATCATCGAAGAAGGGGATGTCGTCATCATCTCCCCGAATATCCTTCATCGGACCACCAATACGGAAATGCCGAAGCATGAGCGGCTCATTGTGAATATTCATGAGAGCCAGATGGCCTCGGTGAATGATGCCTACCGGGACATCTTCCAACCCTTGTTTGAGCACGCATATATGATTATCAAATGTCCGCTGCACGACAGGCTTGCCATTGAGGTACTTGCTCAAAGCATCATGCAGGAGATGCAGGAAAGGAAGCCTGGCTTCGAGATGTTTGCGCAGACGTTGGTGCTGCAGCTGCTCATTATTTGCTGTCGGCATGTTAAGCAGAACGCGATAGAGCCATTGGATACACCAAGCCCTATGTATGAAAGAATCTTAGAGGTTGTTCGTTATATGAACACCCATTACATGCAGGATCTGCCGCTGCATCTGTTGGCGGAGAAATTTTATGTAAGTCCCTACTATTTAAGCCGATTTTTCAAAGAAGCGACGGGGTTTACATTCGTGGAATATTTGAATAGTGTCAGGATTAAGGAAGCGAAAAAGCTCCTGGAGCAAACTTCGCTGAAAGTAAGTCTGATTGCCAGAAAGGTTGGATTCGGCAGTGTAACGCATTTTGGCAGAGTGTTCAAATTGGTGACAGGACATGCCCCGTTGTATTATAGGAAGGACAAGTAGGAGATGATCTGTGATAAGAGGAGGGGGCTAAGCCTGCCTCTTATTTTCTTGTTTTGTTACTGCCATCGCAGGTTTACCGGCTACTTACTTATGATCTAACTTACTCCTAGCATTAACAGCATCTAGAATAAGTTTGGAGTAAG
Source organism: Paenibacillus sp. LjRoot56 (assembly GCF_964253335.1). NCBI lineage: Bacteria > Bacillati > Bacillota > Bacilli > Caryophanales > Paenibacillaceae > Paenibacillus > Paenibacillus sp. LjRoot56. The sequence goes on along the minus strand of NZ_CAXURV020000003.1, from coordinate 1,165,870 downwards.
CTTCAGCTCCTTTAACTGTTAAGTGGACACCATCACTGACAAACCAATCTGGCTTATTTGCACTAAAGGAATACCAGTCGATGAGTTTGACATTCGCATGCCCTCTACTTACACTTGTCAAAGTGCCATTTACCACATACTCCCATTTTTTGGGCACACGTGTATTGATGAGAATAATCTTGCGGTTTTCTCCAATCATCTCGAGCAGAAAATCAAGCTGTTCTGAGGTGAAAGGTCCATTCGTACCGAGGTGAATGACGACAATCCGGCCTAACGAGTTATCGGCTTTGAATTGCTTGATCATGTCAGGAGCTTGCGACAGTTGCCGACTGACTTTCCCGTCTACGGTAATCCCTGGAATTATTTTCTCCAAAACCGGAGCAGCGCCCAGCATGACGGAATCCCCGATAGCTGTAACGCTTTGGGTTAACAGAACTGGGTTATTAGCGCCAGAAGCGTTAACCGGGGCAGGGCTTGTCGATGCAGTTGAATTCTCAGCTTTAGGCGATACCGTTGGGGAAGGGCTGGTGAGTATAGCTGGATTCTCAGCTTTAGGTACCGTCGGGACGGGGCTTGTCCGTGCAGGTGCATTATCAGCTTTAGTTGATGCTGTTGGTGCAGGGCTTGTCGTAGCAAGCGAATTTTCAGCTATAGGTGTAGATGTCGGGACAGGGCTTGTCAAACCTAGCAATTGATTAACATCAGGAGAGGTAGTCAGGACATCGCTCGTTAATTCGGGTGATTGACCCGCAGGCGAGGCAGTCCCAGCTAATCTCGTCAAACTTTGTGAAGAGAATATGCTCAGATTCATGATGTTGGAAACGCAGATCAGCATAAGTATGACAAGCGGTACGGTTCTAACTAAAAACTTAAATGGAGTTTGCGTTGTCATCCCATTCAACCGAAGTTTGACGATTTTGGACCAAATGCTCCAATCACCAGTTCGAAAAGGGGTTTCAATAAAGGAGTAGGACCAAGCAGCTAATCCGATACTGAGCGCGAGCTGAATCATTAGGAGAAAGTAGCTCGTATCCGTAGTAGGACTAGTCGGATTCGTTATGACAATTACAGGATAATGCCAAAGGTAAATGGAGTAAGACCGTTTACCGATCCAACGTAGAGCCTTCCAACCGAGAATTTTGCTAACCAAGCTAGATGGGCTTGCTGCCGCTGCAATAACGAAAGATGATACGAAGGAAAGGATGAGCATTCCACCTGTGTACAGCGATTGATCGTATTCTCCAGTTCGAATAAACATATAGATGACAACCAATAGTCCAATCACACCCGTCATATCTATCCACAAACGATGTTTGCGTAAGTTAGGGTCAACAAGTTTACTACTTGGCCATATAAAAGCAAGGGATGCACCGATCAAGAGCCCGAACGCCCTTGTGTCTGTTCCGTAATATACCCGGCTGGGGTCCGTGCCAGGTTCATATAAAAGCACCATCGCGACGAAAGAAAGGATAGCTCCGGCGAGTGTAAGTAAAACAAACTTACCGCGTGTTGGGCTAAAGAAACGACTCAAGCCAATGACAAGCAGCGGCCATATCAAATAAAATTGCTCTTCAATGGCAAGCGACCAAAGATGCCCTAGAGGCGAAGGAGGTCCGAAGCTCTCGAAGTAAGAGATGTGGTGAAAAATGTTGTACCAGTTGCTTGTATATGTTAAAGCCGACCAAATATCCCCCTGTATGGAAAATAACCTCGGGATATTCGTAACTGCTAGATAGACGGCAACAGCAATTATCATAGCCACCATTGCAGGAAGCAATCTGCGGATGCGACGAATCCAAAACCTTTTTAGATCTATACGTTGTTTATTCTTTCGCTCTTCAATCAGCATATCCGTAATCAGGTAACCGGAGAGTACAAAAAATACACTTACTCCTAAGAATCCCCCTGAGGCCCATCCCCAGTTGAGATGATAGCTAATTACAGCAAGAACCGCGAGCGCTCTGATCCCATCCAATCCAGGCATAAAAAGCCGATGATTTTGTTTAATTTCCTTCATGATGTTAAATCCCCCAATGTGTCAATTCCTGAAAACAATACTTCTTAGACTGTGTTCTACTTCGTACAGTTCAAAAAGAATAAAATTTTTTCTTTTAGTTGGATTTGGACGATCTAGACATGAAATCGAAGATATACGTGATAGATAAAATCAGAGCGAAGATGGACTGGGTTAGTGGAAAATCAAGAAACAAAATTCCATATACAACGATAAACGGCGTTCATGATAATCGGATCGTGGATAATCCAAGAGATGAGATCACCGATGGCATCAATTGGTGGACCAATGGCTTCTGGGCGGCCCATGAAAGTGGAAAAAGTAACCCTATATGTTCAACTTGGCATGTAATATTTGCAGATAAAAAAGAGAAGAGACCAACCTCAAGTAGTGACAAACTACTTAAGGTTGGCCTCTTCTCTTTGAACCAGAAGGAGTGCTGGTAGTTAACGTAATAAACTAACACTCTCACAAACAATTTCTAATAGTAATCTAATAGTCTTCATTTACTATACAGATATAGGCAAAGTAACTCATCCTTATAACTAGAACGGAGATGGATACGATGGAATCCAAACTTCAGCAGAAAATTGACAGCTTGCGATTCGAAATGATCAATCAAGCGGAGATCAATGGTAGCCTAACACATGAGAAAGTCGTATCCGTTAGTCAGTTGTTAGATAGATACATTGTGCTATACCAGAAGCTTATTCTCAAAAAAGCAAAATTAAAATTAATTAGTTAACTATGGCATTCATAACGATTAGCTACTCATTTTGCGGATCTGGAGCGGGTTGTTCTTCGGCTACAGCGACTTCATCATTCGCCTCTTCATTCACTTCATTCGTCTCTTCACTTACTTCTACCTCAGAGCTGCCGCTTTCTGTCTCGCTTGGAGCTACATGCTCACCCGCAAGTTGTTGAAGCGCTTCTAATCTGCTGCTCAAGCTCTTAATTCTTTCATCAGCTTGGTTGCTAGCGCCAGATAGTTGCTGTGCATGGCGGAGCAAGGATTGTACTCTTTTAATTTCGGCTGTATGTGCCATCGTTATGTTGCCTCCCCATAGTCTCGTTTATTTTATCAAACACCAAGGAAAACTATCATCCAAAGAAAAGTGTATACTTTTCTATCTTGTACTACAAGAGAAATTAGCATGGCTACGCATGGTATCAACGAGCGAGGATTGAAGAACACTTTTTCTGTCCAAAATAGGAGTAAAACTCTTTCAGACAGATGAGTGGTGACAATGAAGGATATAACCTTTAAAGCTTTAGCCATAACGAATGAAATCGATTTGAACAAAATTGCCAACTATTGCGGGATTCCCAAAAAATTTACGTGGGAACAGCCTTTAAGTTTAAGAGGTGACATTCTTTCTAAGATTCTCCATAAAGATATAGCGGGCTTACAACAAGTGTTTGTGTTTTCCTTCGGAAGCGTTGTCTTTGTTAATCACCTAGACAAGGGAGAAATAGCTAGCTTCTTGAAGTTTATTCAGACATTTGAACCAGATATCGATCTTCAACATTCAGAGAAATACACGGAAAACTACAGGCTCCACACTGAGCAAATCGCTAACATGGAATTGACTGACAAGTATGTCGTAGTCGCTGAATTTGAGCCCTATTACCCGGAGTTAATCTCGACAGTCCTTGCAAAATCAGTTGCACTTGAAAAGATTGAGGAACAGCTTGGGAAAATTCATGATAGTCTCGAAATAATGATCGATAGACTTGAAAAAGGGAAGCTTCGTGTAGGCAACAAAGAATTGGCAAGAACGACAGCTCAAATTGTTCGTCATGAATATAACACCCTTGCGTATATCATGATATTGGATAAACCTGATTTGACTTGGTCAAACAGCTCTGCGGGCCATTTTTACGATGAGATGATTGAATTTTTTGAGTTGAGTGATCGGTTCAAAATTCTTAAAAGCAAAACGGATATTTTGTATCACATCTTGGAAGGTTTTTCAAACATTAGTCACTCCATCCGAGGCCTGTTCGTTGAATGGATTGTTGTGATTCTCATTGTTATTGAAGTGGTATTAACGATCCTGCAAATCTTAGGTTGGATTCCCTCACATTAACCCAAAGCGGCCCCTTCAATGAAGAGGTCGCTTTTTTGCTTCTTTCCTATTTTTGTAACAATTCAATAGGAGAAAAGCTATGGTTTATATTATAATAAAAAAAGACCGTACGGTTCGGTTTTTTAATTAAAAGCTCCTCCATAGGAAGGATGAAGGTATGTCCACTAGTAAAAAAGCTTACTTATTCATGTTATTAATAACAGTTGTATTTATCGTGTACGTCTTGTACGCCAACTTCGTTCTTGATCCGCAAGCAACCGTATTTCTAGGCCATAAAGATACGCTTAAACGAGTTTTACATACGGAAGTCTGGCTGAAAGTGATGAATGTACATGTCATTTTCGCATGTATGGCTATGCTATCGGGGGCAGCTAATTTCTCTACAGTTATCTTGAAAAAGTATCGTAAATTCCATCGTATGAACGGGTATTTCTACTTGATTTCCGTGGTCATCGTTGACGTCACTTCCGGATATATGGCACCATATGCGACAGGTGGGAAAGCTAGCAGCATGGGGTTTAACTTGATGAATATTGTATGGCTTGTTATGACCATCGTCGCAATCGTAAAGATCAAGAAAATACAGGTCAATCAACATCGCAAGTGGATGACGAGGAGTTATGCTTTCGTGTTTACGAATCTCACGATTCATACCATAACTGCGCTGCTTCACGATGGAGTCGGCCTTGCGTATACAACCAGCTATACCATAGCCGTGTATGGATCGATTATCTGTCTCATGCTGGCTGCTGAGATCGTTATTCGAACTGTGTTTAGAAAACCTAACACGACAATGATCTGAAGGAGGGGCGGTATGCGGTCACGAATCATTTGGGGATGTCTGCCTTAGGAGCCACGGGTGCAATTCCGATTGAAGCCAGAGTCGTTGAGGATGGACATCGGTTGGTAAGCGGGGGAGGTGTGACATCAGGACTTGATGTAGCCCTGTACTTGGTGGAGCGTGAAGTAAGGCCCCAAATCGCATCTGCTGTAGAGAGATTATTTGAGTATGAACGGCGGGGGACGGTGTGGCGTGCACAAGGTATGGTGCCGATTAACTTCGCAGTGAGTTCAGATCCATCTAGCGAAGATCTGCTTATCCCTTTCGTTGCTGAGACTACCGATGGAGATTCGATGATAGAAGGCACGTGGCAAATGATGATCGCAACGCCTATTGGTAAAATGTCCGTCATGCTGCATATTTCCATGAAGGACGGATCCATCCGGGGACAGCAACACAAGGTGACGAGGTTGACGAACTCCTTAATCCTACCTGGGACGGTCGTCAAATGACATGGATGCAGAAGGTGAAGAAGCCGATGAGACTGAATTTGAAGTTCGAGGTAACGGTGCAAGGTGACGTTATGAGTGGAACTGCCAAAGCAGGGATGCTGCCGTCATCGAAGGTTACAGGCAGACGAGTGCACTGAACAAGCGTAGAGAAAAACGGCTGCTAATGAGCCTTGTAGGTCATGAGCAGCCGTTCAATATGTTGCATGGCATAAGCGACATGACGGTTGTCACGCGTTAGCCTGCTGGCCATGATGGCACCTTCAATGGTTGAAAAAATAAAAGAAGCCACAGATTCTAACTCTATTTCCGGTTGAAATTCTCCGGTACTCACCCCTTGAGCCAATAAGGATTGAATGAATCCCAACATTTGCGTGTATGCCAGGGTAGCATGATCTCGAAGAACGGGAAATGAGTGGTCGCTTTCGACCGCTGTATTTAAGAAGGGGCATCCGCCTTGAATCGGAGGGTTATGGACGGTATCCCGGTACACATCGCACATGGCTAAAATTTTACCGATTGCCGTGTCCTGAAGTTCGATGGCCGCGGAGAAATGCTGCCATAAGACTTGTCCAGCGTATTGGAAAGCTTCAATCGCAATGTCGTCTTTGCTGGTGAAAGTGCGATAGATCGCTCCTTTCGTTAAGCCAGTCGCGTCCATAATATCTTGCATCGTCGTGCCTGTGTACCCTTTATCATTAAATAGAACAGCCGATTTCTCAATGATGCGGAGTTTCGTTTGTTCACCTTTGCGCATGGGGATTATTCCTCTCTAACCACTGACCATTTTAGCTCAATTATAACACATCGCAACGCACCTGATTACCCTTTCGCCGTTCCCACAGAGACCCCCCCACATTCTTCCAAAAAAACGGTTGCAAACGATTCAAATCCGATGTAAGATACAAATAAGCAAAAAAGCAAACGCTTACAATCAATTGTATTAAACCGGTTTAACAAAGCGGAATAGGAAAGTTAACATCTTAGGAAGAGCACCCGCATAGCTTGAGTTAAGCGCTTACATTTTATTAAAACGGTTTAACTACATACAGATCAAAAAATTTTATAATCTAATTAAACCGGTTTAAGGATATTCTACCTTGGAGGTGAAAGGTACCGATTTCCAATTTAAGCGATAAGGCATAAGGAAGAACAAGTTTAACATTATGGAGGGGATTGGCTTGAAAAGAAGTGGTTTGTTTATTGGGATGATGTTGGTATTTGCAGTTGTTTTTGCGGCATGTGAGAGTGAGAGTGAACCAAAAGCAAGCTCAGCAGTGAAAGAAACAACAGGTCCAGTTGCACCAGCGGCTACAAAGATAAGCGGATTCAAAGAAGCCCCGATGTTAGCTAAGCTTGTTACTGCAGGATCGCTTAAGCCAGTGACAGATCGGATGCCTGTTAAGGAAGATATTATGGTCGAAAAGGTAACGGATGAGATCGGTAAGTACGGCGGAGACTGGAAAATGCCTTGGGCAGGACCCAATGATCGCTGGACGGTTGGTGCACCGACCGAGGAGTCGCTCTTCCGTTTTAATAAGGATGGAAGTACGGTTGAGCCTAACGTTGCCAAAAGCTTTGAAGTGAATAAAGACTCAACGGAATTCACGATTCATTTGAGAAAAGGAATGAAATGGTCAGATGGTATGCCTTTTACAGCAGATGATGTCCTGTTCTATTGGGAACATATGCTTACGAAAGAAACATTCGGTAAAAAGATTTATGATGCTTACTACTCCATCGATCCTGTATCCGGAGAAAAGGCATTGGCAACAGTGACTAAAGTGGATGATTATACGTTTAAAATTACTCATAAATATCCTAGCGTGCTATTTCTAGAGCGTGTTGCCATTGATAACAAATGGTTCTTTGCACCGGCACATTTCCAAAAAACGATCTTACCTGAGTTTGTAGGTGATGCGAAGGCGCTTGAAATTGCGAAGCAATGGGGCTTTGCCGATGTGAAATCTTTCTTGGTAGCAACAGGCTATTACGATTGGATTAATCCTCAGATCCCAAACTTAAGACCTTGGGTAGCTAAAAACGATCCGAATAGTGATCAATTTATTATGGAGCGTAATCCTTACTATTGGAAAGTGGATAGCGAAGGCAATCAACTGCCTTATATGGACCGTCTCGTAGCAACCAAAGTGCAGGATCCAGCACAAAGAGTTCTTGGCGCATTAGCTGGCGATTATAATCTACTTGACTTTGATTTTAAAGATTTCACGGTATTGAAAGAAAATGAGAAAAAAGCTGGGTTCACTGTCACGCCTTGGACGCAAGCAGCATGGTCGAGTGCGGGTCTTCAATTCAATCAGACTATAGGTGATCCTAATCTGCGTAAGCTTTTCCAAGACATTAAATTTAGAGAAGCTGTTTCTGTTGCGGTCGACCGCAAAGAAATTTCAGAAATTGTAACGAACGGCTTAGGAGCTCCTCAACAAGCTTCCGTTCCGGAAGGCTTGGTTGGCTATCAAAAAGGCTGGGCCGATCAATGGAGTAAATTTGATCCAGCACGAGCGAATCAACTTCTGGATGAAATCGGTTTGACGAAACGTGATAAAAACAATTTCCGTTTGAACGCTGACGGATCTGATCTCACAATTACGGTTATTGAGAACACAACGAATACAGCAACTTTCTTGGAATTAGTCAAAAAATATTATGAAAAAGTGGGTATCAAGGTCGATATCAAAGTTGTAGATGCCGGTACGCATAATGATCTCAAATACGCGAATAAGATCCCAGCAACGACAGAAAATATTTCGCTCGTCAATGTAGCGTTTAGACCAGATACACTTGTACCGCTGCGCGTATTGACACCGTGGCTTGGAAATTATGGCTTGTACACGTCATCCAATGGGAAAGACGGCGTTAAGCCGGAAGGTGATATCGCGTTGATTTTGGATTACTGGAATAAAGTTAAATCCTCGACAACCAAGGAAGATATTACGAAGTGGAGCAATGAAATCATTAAACTCAATCAAAAGAATCAATGGCTGATTGGTTATGCAGGCCCAACACCTAAGCTGATTGTTGCATCTAACAAGATCGGCAATGTGCCTAAGAATTTAATTTATGCGGATGAATTCCGCAGCTTAGGTCATGGACATCCGTCTCAATTCTTTATTAAACAATAGATCATTGGTAACGACATACTGGGGAAAGTTGATTTCCCCAGTATACGTTTCAAGAGAATCATCGAATTAACCGGAGAGGACAGGATCTAGATGCTCCAATATATTTTAAGAAGAATCATTATGGTCATACCCGTCGTTTTTGTTATATCCGTAATCGTCTTCTATATCATTCAATTACCTCCAGGTGACTATGTTTCATCGTATGCGGCGAAGATGTCTGCAGCGGGTGAAGTCATGACACAAGCAGATATTGCTGAAATGAGAGCTGCCTTAAAATTGGATCAACATTGGTTTATTCAATATTTGGATTGGATGAAAAACATATTCACCGATTTCAACTTCGGATACTCGTTTAGCTATAACAAGCCTGTATTGAGCGTGATATCGCAATTTATGGCGTTAACCTTGATCGTTTCTCTGGCGACGATGGTGTTTACGTACGCGGTGGCTATTCCGATCGGGATCTATTGTGCAGTAAAGCAATATTCCATCGGTGATTACATTTTCTCAGCATTCGGTTTCCTTGGTATGGCTACACCTCACTTTTTAATGGCGATCATTCTCATGTATCTGTCCTACGTGTATTTTGGTGATCCATTGTTAGGTTTATTTTCAAGTGAGTATGCAAGTGCGGCATGGTCGATGGGTAAAATTCTTGACTTGCTGAAGCATATGATTATCCCTGTTATTGTCATTGGTTTAGCGAATACAGCCGAACTCATTCGAGTTATGAGAGGGCAAATGCTGGACGAATTGAATAAACCGAATGTGGTGACGGCACGGTCCAAAGGCTTATCGGAAACGAAAATATTACTGAAATACCCGACGCGCGCTGCGCTCAACCCGATCGTAAGTACCCTTGGATGGTCATTAACGTCCATTTTTACAGGTTCAACGATTACAGCGATTGTTCTGAATTTGCCGATTCAAGGTCCAGTCATGTACAACGCATTATTAGCTCAGGATATGTATCTGGCAGGCACGTGGTTATTATTTATGGCCGTGTTAACGGTTGTGGGAACATTAATTTCGGATATCTTGTTGGCATGGCTTGATCCCAAAATTCGCACGGCATTCAGAGGTGTGTGACCTATGAAACCAATAACATCAATAGGAAATCAAATATCGACCAGATTCAAGCGTCCCAAAAACAACGATGTCTACTACAGCTCACAGTGGCGTCTTATCTATCGCAGGTTGAAAAAACATAAATTAGCTCGTGTCAGTTTAATTATTTTAGGCTTATTCTACTTAGCTGCGATCTTTGCTCAGTTCATTGCGCCTTATGGATTACAAAGCTACGACAGTAAATATGTCAATGCGCCTCCTACGAAACTAAGCTTCAAGGACGCGGAAGGCCATTTTCATATGAGACCATTTGTTAATGAGCTCAAATCAGGCAGAGATCCTGTTACACTGCGGAAAATGTTTGTGCAGGACGAGAGTGTTCGTCATCCGCTGCGTTTCTTGGTAAAAGGGGAAAGCTACAAATTTCTCGGCTTGATCCGGGCGGAAACCCACCTATTTGGTGTAGATGAGCCCGGTCGTATCTTTCTTTTCGGTACAGATGGTATGGGCAGAGACTTATTGTCGCGTGTTGTTCTGGGCAGTCAAATTTCATTAAGTATCCCGCTCATTGGCGTGTTTATAAGCTTCGTCTTAGGCTTGTTTATCGGAGGCATATCCGGTTATTTCGGTGGATGGATTGACTCTGTTATTCAGCGGTTCATTGAAATCATTCGTTCCTTTCCAACGCTTCCTTTATGGATGGCCTTATCAGCTGCCATACCAGCCCGCGTTCCCGTCGTGACCATGTATCTGTATATCGTCATCATCTTTGCATTCATCGGTTGGACGGATTTAGCCAGGGTTGCGAGAGGAAAGTTTATATCATTAAAGAATGAAGAATATGTTTTAGCAGCTAAAATAGCAGGTGTTAGCGACGCTAAAATTATCATAAAGCATCTTTTGCCTGGATTTATCTCCTATTTGGTTGTGGCGACGACACTAGCCATCCCAGGTATGATTCTGGGGGAGACAGCGATGAGCTTTCTAGGGCTTGGCATACGATCTCCTGCGACCAGCTGGGGTGTACTCCTTCAGGAAGCACAGCAAATTGAGAACATTGCTTTGTATCCTTGGAAGCTAATTCCACTCGGATTTGTCATTGTTACCGTATTAACGTTTAACTTTCTAGGCGACGGTTTGCGTGATGCAGCCGATCCATACAAGAAATAAACTAAGGTAAGGCGGGGAATGTCATGACATTAAAAGCTGTTATTGATTCACAATCCGAACTACCCTTACTGTCCGTGCAAGACCTCAAGATTCGTATTCAGATGGATAATGGGGAAATGAGGGCCGTAGATGGCGTTGATTTTGATATAAAAAAAGGGAAAACACTTGGACTGGTTGGCGAGTCTGGCTGTGGGAAAAGCTTAACCAGCAGAGCTATTATCAGCATTAATCCTAAAGAGTGCGAAACTTCCGGTAAGATTGTGTATCACTCCACGTCGGAGAAGGAGTTACATGAATTAAATTTGTTATCGCTTGATACAAAGGGTAAACAAATTCGATCCATTCGCGGCCGGAAAATTGCGATGATTTTTCAAGAGCCGATGACGGCATTTTCACCGATGTATACCATTGGCAATCAGATCATGGAATCCATTTTAATCCACCGTACCAAAGATAAAAAAGAAGCGAAAAAAATCGCGCTTGAAATGTTAAGTAAAGTGGGCATTTCGGATGAAGCGAAAAGATTTGACCAGTACCCGCATGAATTCTCTGGTGGTATGCGTCAACGTGCGATGATTTCCATGGCCTTATCCTGTAATCCAGAATTGTTAATTGCCGATGAGCCCACGACTGCACTCGATGTAACGATTCAGGCCCAAGTGATGGAGCTGATGAAGGGACTTCAAAAAGAGTTTGGCATGGCGATTTTGCTTGTCACGCATGATCTAGGCATCATTGCTGAGATGTGCGATGAAGTAGCTGTCATGTATTTAGGGAAGATTGTCGAGCAATCGACCGTAGGCGAAATTTTCAAAAATCCCAAACACCCCTATACCAAAGGCTTGCTCAATTCCATGCCTAAGTTAGCTGGGAATAGAAATAAACGATTAGAATCGATCGAGGGTACCGTTCCAATGCCAATCGATATGCCTCCGATGTGCGGTTTCTATGACCGATGCAAGGATCGCATTGAAGGGGTATGCAACAAACAAGCGGTTCCCAAAACGCGGATATCCGATAACCATATGGTTAGATGTTTCCTTTACACGAAGGAAGGTGAGGAGCGTACCTATGTCTAAACCTATTTTGAAAGTAAACCATCTAATCAAAAACTTTGAAGTAAAAGACAAAAATAAATTGTTTGCTAGGCCTTCATCCGTTCGTGTGTTGAACGATGTTTCTTTCGAACTCATGGAGGGAGAAACGCTAAGTATAGTTGGTGAATCAGGCTGTGGGAAAACAACGCTAGGCCGTTGCATCGTGAGGGGAATGAATGCTTCCTCTGGGGAAGTGATCTACCATACGGAAAGCGATGAGCAAGTTGATTTTCTAGGCCTTCGCGGGAAGGAATTCAAGAAATTCAGGAAAGATATTCAGATGATCTTTCAGGATCCGTATTCCTCGCTAAGTCCGAGAATGAGTGTGTATGACATTATTTCGGAGCCGTTACTCGCTAATTTTAAGCTAACGAAAGCGGAGCTGGATGAGAAAGTGACCTTAATCGCTGAGAAAACGGGATTAAATGTCAGCTACCTCAAGCGTTATCCGCATGCCTTCTCAGGGGGACAGAGACAGCGTATCGCGATTGCCCGTGCGCTTATTTCCAATCCTAGACTCATCGTCTGCGATGAAGCCGTATCGGCCTTGGACGTTTCAATCAAAGCGCAAATTATTAATTTGTTGAAGGATCTGCAGAAGCAGCTTCAGATAACGTATATTTTTATCTCGCATGATTTGTCTATCGTCCAAAACATTTCCGACCGTGTGGCGGTGATGCACTTGGGGCGTATTGTTGAGTTAGCACCTGTGGATTCTCTTTTTCAATCGCCTAAGCATCCTTATTCAGAGGCACTTCTGTCAGCCGTACCGGAGCCAGACCCGGATTATAAGAAGGACCGAATCATTCTCGAAGGTGAAGTACCGAATCCGGCCAATCCTCCTAGCGGGTGTCATTTCCATCCTAGGTGTATGTATAAGACCGACAAATGTGTGAAGGAAGAACCGAAGCTGCAGGATCTAGGCAACAAACATTACGCAGCTTGTCATTATGCAGATCAATTAAACTTAAGAGGTGTCGTACATGAGTAAACCAACAACGAAAGATCATATAGCGATTGATCCCAATGCGAAGAAACTGATTGTTTTCCTGGACTGTGGAGATACCATCATTGATGAAGGAACCGAAATTAGAGATGACCATGATATTGTGATTAAAGCTGATCTGATTCCTGGGGCTGATGTGATGGTGAGGACACTTGCCGAACGTGGCTATATCCTGGCTCTTGTAGCTGACGGGAGAGCGCAATCGTTCAAAAATATGCTAACAGATCATGGCTTGTATGATTATTTTACCACGATGATTTATTCCGAAACGATTAAGGACTCGAAACCAAGTCCTCGTATGTTTAAAGCGGCGATGGGCGCGTTAGAACTCACAGAGCAGGACTGCTCAAGAATCGTCATGGTGGGTAATAACCTAAGCCGAGACGTGAAAGGTGCTAATCAAATGGGGATTACGAGCATCTTCTTGAGCTGGACGTCAAGATACCCGAAGGTGCATGAAGACGAAAGTCAAAGACCTGATTATACCATTAGCAATCCGGTAGATTTAATTGACTTGGTCGAGAAGCTTAATGCACAATTGGAATAAACGGATATTGTAACGAAGGGATGTTTACCCAAACATGGCAAAAATTGATGATGTTGCAAGGCTAGCGAAAGTCTCAAAAGGGACAGTTTCCAATGTCTTTAGCCAAAAAAGACCGACAAGCAACGAAGTCAGAGAGCGTGTGATGAGTGTTTCTAGACAATTAAATTATGTCCCTAATCATACTGCGCGAAGCTTGGTTACCAAGAAAACAATGGCCATTGGCTTAACCATACCGCACGGCAGCTTCTTTTTTAGCGCATTTCATACGCAGTTTATCAACGGGGTCATTCTGGAAGCAGCTTATTATGGGTATAGGGTCCTATTAGATATTATTCCTGTACATGAGGTGAAAACGCCATTTTTGACGAGTTATCCGATAGATGGTGCTGTTGTGATGAGGCCTACGGCCAATGATGAACGGATCAACCTCATGCATATGGGACAGATCCCTTTTGTGACGGTAGGTCATGTGATGAATGAAAACATAGAGCATTCTACAAGCGTAGATAACGATAATGGACAGATGATGTCCAATATTTGCGAGTATTTAGTTGGCAAAGGCCATAAAGATATTATGTTTTTGAATGCGAATGAGCATATGACCGTTTCTATTGACCGAAAAGCTAGCTTCATTCAAGCCATGAAGGATCGTGGACTAGACGTGGAGGAGCACATGATTCATCATAAGCCTGAGCTGAACTCCAGTGAATATATGGATTATGGGTATGAAGAGACGATCGATATTCTCGGTAAGCAAAAGAAAAAAGTGACCGCGATTATTGCGGACGATGATCGTACCGCATTCAGTGTTCTTAATGCGATTAAGGATCTAAATCTTAGTGTACCTGGGGATGTCTCATTATTTGTGATATGCGGTGATAACTCGATGATGGTGCAATCGAACCCATCTTTGACGAGCATGGATTTGCAGCCATCTGAATTAGGTGCCCAATCTGTCCGGTTGTTAATGCATCAATTAGGCGTGCTGCAAGGTGATTATGATGAAAATATCATTGTTGAAGGCAAAATTATAGAGCGAAATTCAGTCTCGACGATTGGTCACGAGGAAGATCGCAAATAAGGGAGCGAACATGATGAGTAATAAACAATGGAACGTAGGCATTATTGGCCTTGGCGGTATCGGCGATTATCATATGAACAATCTTGCGAAAATTAGCAATACAAACGTTGCCGCCATCTGTGATGTGAATGCGAAAGCGGTGGAACAGGTCGGTGAGCGTCTGAATTTGCCAGCTGAGAAGCGATACACGGATTATCGAGCCATCATAGCCGATCCTGACATCGATTTCATCATTTCAGGCGTATCCAATAAGTTCCATTGTGACATCTTGAAAGTGGCGATTGCATGCGGTAAACCGATATTTTCGGAGAAACCTTTTACCCGAACCATGGAGGAGGCGGATGACTTAATACGGTTGTATGAAGCAAATCCGATACCTTGTATGATCGGCTTCTCGTATCGGTATAGACCTTGCTTCCAATACGTGAAGCAGCTCGTTACGGACGGTGCTTTAGGCCGAATCCGGCATATCGCTGCGCACTATTTGCAAGAGGAAAACGCGCCAATGTTTAACAAGGAATACACGTGGCGATTCAATAAAGAGATGGCAGGATCCGGCATATTAGCGGATATTGGCTCACATATGGTGGATGCGGCACGCTTTTTTGTAGGCGAATTTACGCAGGTGTCAGGTATGATGACCACGTTTACGAATCGCCGATTGGATAAGCGAACAGGGGAATACGCTGAAGTTGATGTGGATGATTTTACTGGCTTCCAGTGTGTATTAGAAGGCAACGTGATGGGGTCGTTCTATACCCATAAGAATGCAATTGGCACGGGGAATCAATTCAACGTTACCTTGTTTGGCGACTTGGGCACGGTCCGAATGTCAGTCGAAAAGCCAAATGAGGTTCATCTAACGCTAAGATCGGGCGAAAATCTACAACTGACCGAGTCTGTTATTCACTTGGATGAGAAATCAATGAAGCCGATGCTGCAGGACTTTGTAGATTATTTGGAGCAAAAGAACTCTTCTTCGCTCCCGACCATTATCGATGGATACCGCAACCAACAAGTGCTGCAAGCCATAATAGATTCAGCGCAAGACGGCGTAACGAGAAGCTTATCGCACCATTCGAATGTGAAAAGGGAGGAGCTTGTATGATCCGAGTAACGATATGGAATGAATTCCTTCAGGAGCAAAGAAAAGAAGAGGTAGCTCGGATCTATCCCAAAGGTATGCACGGAGCTATTGCTGACGGAATTCGTCAGGATGGATTTGAAATAAGCTGTGCAACTTTCAATGAGCCTGAACATGGGTTAACCCAAGAAAAGCTTGATCTGACGGATGTCCTTATTTATTGGGGACACGTTGAGCATAAGGGCTTTCAAGATATCGTCGTTGATCGTATATGTAAACGAGTACATGAGGGTATGGGGCTGATCGTACTTCACTCAGGTCATCATTCCAAATTGTTCCGCAAACTGATGGGCACTTCCTGTGATCTTCTATGGAGAGAAGCGGACGAGAAAGAGCGATTGTGGGTCATGGATCCATCGCATCCAATCGTAGAGGGGATTGGACCATATATCGATTTGGAAGAGGAAGAAATGTACGGAGAGCATTTCGATATTCCTACACCAGAGGAATTAATCCTTGTCAGTTGGTTTCAAGGGGGCGAAGTATTCCGCAGCGGATGCACGTATCGTCGCGGCCAAGGGAAAATCTTTTATTTCCGTCCAGGTCACGAGACGTATCCTACCTACCACAACAAAGATGTGCAGCGCGTCATTGCCAATGCTGTGAAATGGACAGCCCCGATTCTAAGGGAAAAGACGTTTTACGGGCATCACATGCCGCTTGAGGAGATCAAGAAGTAGTGAGCTTATTGCAGATAAAGCTTCTTTCATGGTGAAAGAAGCTGTTTGGCTTGCGATTTCAGTCACATTCAAGGCATGGAACTCGCAACTATGATTCTAGGTTGAGGTGAAAGATGATGAAGACCTATCCATTACTAACTGCACATACGGGATGTATGGGCACACCTGATAATAGTTTGCTTTCTATAGAAACAGCTTTTCATAGCGGCGCAGATATTGTGGAAGAAGATATACTAATAACTTCAGACGGAGTTCTTGTGCTTTCTCACGACGACACCGTTTACTCCGTGGACGGGACGGCATATAAGATTTCCCACATGAGCTATGCTGAGTTAAGTAAGCTGGAGATCAAAGCCCATAACGGGTCACCCGGGGAGACCATGCGGATCTTATCGTTGGCGTCGGTTCTACCTATCTTGAAGGCTTCAGGTAAGAAAATGAATCTGGATTTGAAATCAGATGCCTGTATAGAACCTGTTTCCCGATTCGTAGAACAAAACGAGTTAATCGATCAGGTCATTCTTAGCGGGTGTGAGACTTTGCGGGCAAAAGCTGTTGACCGTACGAATCCGCGCTTACGCAAGCTGCTGAACGTGGATACGTCCTTATTTCTAATGCTAAATGAGAGGGAAGCTGTTCGCATTAGCTGCGAGGACGCCTTGAGCGCAAATTGCTTTGGTCTCAACGTGAACTATCGGATTGTTGGGCCGGAGCTCCTTCAAGCAGCAGCCCTAAACGAGCTAGAAGTCTACATCTGGACGGTCAATTCGGAAGATGAGATGAAGCACTTTATGGAGATGGGCGTCGGGTCGATTACGTCTCGCAATATTTCGGCTTTGGTGCAAGTAAGGGAGGGAGCTAAAAGATGAATTCGAAGCGAACAGCTCATATCATTTCCCATACCCATTGGGATCGAGAATGGTATTTACCTTATGAGAAACATCATGTGCGTCTCGTCAAACTCGTGGATGAGCTGCTGAATAAACTGGACCAAGATCCGAATTATCGCAGCTTTTTCTTGGACGGACAAACGATTATTCTTGAAGATTACCTGCAGGTCAGACCCGATCAGAAAGAGCGTTTATCCCGTTTGATTCGGGACGGCCGGATTTTGATTGGTCCTTGGTATATCTTACAGGATGCATTCTTGACAAGTGGCGAGGCCAACGTAAGAAATATGCAGATTGGTCACCAAGATGCGATGAAATATGGACCTGTTTCGAAAATTGGCTACTTTCCCGATACCTTTGGGCTGGTAGGTCAGACGCCGCAACTGATGCGGCAATTCGGAATTACGAATGTGTTTTTCGGGCGAGGTGTTAAGCCAACAGGCTTTAACAACACCGTGTCTGATGGCGATTACGAATCTTCATTTTCGGAATTGACTTGGGAAGGGCCGGATGGATCACAGGTACTCGGCATTTTGTTTGCCAACTGGTATAACAATGGATGGGAAATCCCAGTTGATCGCGAAGAAGCGAGGGTCTATTGGGACCAGAAGCTGGCGGATGCAGAGAAATACGCGTCGATGGGCGAATTACTCTTCATGAATGGGTGTGACCATCAGCCAATTCAACTTGATTTGCCTGAAGCACTTCAAGTGGCGCGCGAGCTTTATCCAGATACAGCCTTTATTCATTCTAATTTTATTGATTATTTGCAAGCTGCCGAGCGTTCCTTGAACCGTGAGCTTTCCATTATAAAAGGCGAGCTTCGCAGCCAACGTACGGACGGTTGGAATACGCTTGTGAACACCGCCTCTGCCCGTGTTTATTTGAAGCAAATGAATCAGGTAGGGCAAGCGATGTTGGAAAAAGTGGCGGAGCCT
Organism: Paenibacillus sp. LjRoot56; assembly: GCF_964253335.1. NCBI lineage: Bacteria > Bacillati > Bacillota > Bacilli > Caryophanales > Paenibacillaceae > Paenibacillus > Paenibacillus sp. LjRoot56. Next base: position 1,147,712 of record NZ_CAXURV020000003.1, on the reverse strand, counting down.
TTGGCCGCTTTGGCACATGTCCTTGGAACACAGGAGAAATATCCGCATCATTTATTCACCTATGCGTGGAAAACACTGATGCAAAACCATCCGCATGACAGTATATGTGGATGTTCCGTAGACGAAGTGCACCGAGAAATGGTGACGCGTTTTGAGAAAAGTCGACACGTGGCAGAGGCCATCATCGACGAAAGCAAACGAGCCATTGCCGACATGATCGACACATCGGGCTTTGCCAACATGGGAGAAGACACGCTGCCCTTCATTGTGATGAACACATCTGGTTGGGAACGCAGCGGTGTTGTGAGCATCGAGCTTGATGCCTTACGATTGTACTTCCGTGACGGTTACACGCCTGAAGACGCAAGCCGTATCATTCAAGCGATGGATCTTTCTGGCAGGATACTCGTGGATGAACATGGGAATTCCATCCCGTGTACGTTCCAAGATCTCGGACAACAATTTGGTTATGATCTGCCAGAAGACAAGTTCCGTCAACCTTATTTGTGCCGCAAAGTGAAGCTTCACTTTGAAGCGGAGAATGTTCCTGCATTAGGGCTGAAAGCTTATGCCTGGTTGAAACATGCAACGGAAATGCCAACCTCCTCGTTGCTAGTTGGAGACCGCGTGCTGGAAAATGAGATGCTCAAGATCGAAGTCAGCGCGAACGGTTCATTCAATTTAACTGACAAGACAAACGGCCGTATCTATCGGGATTTAGGCATCTATGAGAATTCAGGGGACATCGGCAATGAATATATGTATAAACAGCCGGATGGTGAAACGCCACGAACGACCCATGGGGTGGCTGCGCAAATCCGAGTGTTAGAAGATACGCCATATCAAGCATCCATTGAAATTGTACACGATTGGGAAGTGCCTGCATCAGCAGACGCAATGCTAGAGTCGGAACAGCGCAACTTAAGCTACTTTGGTACGCGAAAAGCACAGCGCTCAACCCACATGGTACCTATGCAGATTCGCACCGTTATCAGCTTGAGCCGTAGGGGGCAGGGGGTAGACATTACAGCTACCTTCAACAACCAAGCGAAGGACCATCGTTTACGGATGCTCTTCCCAACGGATGTGAACACGCAGGTTCACCGCGTTGACACGATGTTTGAAGTCCCGCAGCGGGATAATGAGCCTGCTGCCGAATGGCAGAACCCAAGCAATACGCAGCATCAGCAAGCATTCGTTGATCTCAGTGAGGCCGGGGCAGGCTTGGTTATCGCCAATGTAGGCCTGAACGAATACGAGATTTTGCGTGATGGTCGCAATACAGTTGCAATAACACTGCTTCGAGCAGTTGGCGAGCTTGGTGACTGGGGGGTGTTCCCAACGCCAGAAGCACAATGTTTGGGGGAACACACCATCCGTATGACGGTTATTCCCCATAACGGGGATGGTATTCAGTCGGGCGCTTATGCGGAGGCTTATCAGTTCCAAATTCCATGGACATCCTGCCAGACAGATAACCACCCTGGAAGGATTTCACCTTCATTTGCCCCGTTCCAGTGGGAAGGCCGAGAGCTGGCATTCTCCTCTTTGAAAATGAAGGAAGGATCGGATGAGCTCTTGCTGCGTTGGTACAACATGAGCGCCCAAAAGGCTAGCTTGCAGCTAAGTTCTCAACTTTCGTATAACGAGTTCTACAGGAGTTCCATTAGGGAAGAGCTCGGCCCGCGGATCGAATCTGAATCTAATGATCAAATTCATTGGTCGGTTGGCCCATGTGAAATTGTCACGATCGGGATTCATCGATAAATTATAGATATCGGAGGAGAGAACAGTGAGGCAACTAGAGAAAATATATGTTGTTTTTAAAACTCACGTAGACTTGGGTTTTACGGACTTAGCTAGCAATGTCATCTCCCAATATAGAGAAGAAATGATGAACGACGTTCTAGCTGTTTGTGAAGACACGATGAAGGATGGACCCGACCATCACTATGTGTGGACACTGCCTGCATGGATGCTGAAGGAATGTTTGGATACGCCGGATGTGGGTCGTAAGGAACGAATGGAAGCCTTGATTACGAACGGACAACTGCGTTGGCATGGGCTTCCGTTTACGACACATACGGAGTTTTGTGGCACCGAGGAATATATTAGAGGGCTCTACATCTCAGAAAAGCTTCGGGATCAATATGGACACACGGCTATTTCTGCCAAAATGACGGATGTCCCCGGCCATACTTGGATGCTGCCTACCCTATTGAGAAATGCAGGCATTGAATTTTTGCATTTGGGTGTAAATGCGTGTTCTTCACCGGTTGATTTGCCGCGGTTATTTCATTGGGAAGGTCCGGATGGCAGCAGAGTCTTAACCTATTATTCCAAGGGGGCCTACGGCACAGACCTGACGCCGCCAGAGGACTGGCCATATCCCATATGGATAGCGCTGCTGCAAACGCAAGACAACTATGGTCCACAGGATGGCTCTGTGGTGCAAGACTTGTTGGATGAGATTGCGAGTAAGTATCCGAATACCGAAGTGAAAATCGGGACTATGGACGATTTTGCACGCGATTTTGCGGCCAGAAATTATCAGGATATCCCTGTGATTCGCAAGGATTTAGCCGATACATGGATTCATGGGATTGGCACCTATCCAGAAGAAGTGTCCCGTGTACGGAGGATGCGCTCGGATATTGCAACACGAGAAAGCTTATCAACGCTCGAGCAGCTGTCAGGTATAGGTGATAATGATCACAGGCATGCCATAACGGAGGCTTATGAACACACGCTGTTATTCGGGGAGCATACGTGGGGAATCGATATTAAATCGAATTTGTTGCCTGGCCGTAACAGCCAGCGCGCTTTTGGGAAAGCTGCGATTCAGAAAGACCGCGCGATGTTTCCAGACTCCTATCTTAAGACGGAGGCTTCTTGGGCCGAACAGACAAATTACGTAGATCAAGCTGAGAAAGCGTTAAGTGAAGTTCAACCTTTTACAACGATAGATTCGAATATCATTGGTGTGTATAACCCGCTTGCGTGGGAACGACAGCATGTGAAGATCAAGCTTGAGCATCGGAAGCACGGTACACTGACAGATAGAGAAACGAGGGAATCCTACTTCGTTAATGAAACTGGCGAGGCCGATATTGGTGAATTGCCACCAATGGGGTATCGAACCTTTGAGTACGCGGAAAGCGGAGACGCCGTTCATACGGATGTTATCGCGATTAAAGATGATGAGAACGCCGTTTTGGAAAACGATGCGATACGCATCGTGGTCAGCATGCAGACTGGCTGTATAACCAGCTTTTATGATAAGCGGAATCAGAAGGAATGGGCCATAAACGGAAGGTTCGCGCAATACGAATACGATGTTTACGGAAAAGATGAGATTCTGGATTTCGTCAAAGCATACAGCTATGATCTCATGGATTGGTATGTGAACGATTTTGGTAAGCCAGGCTACCCTAGAATTGATCATAAGCGATATGGGCTTCATCTTGCAGATGTTAAGATCTCGAATGGCGATGGCTGGGGCAACGTTGAAATTAGTTTCACGATGCCGAACGAAAGTTACGAGGAGTTTGGAAATGGTGAAGCAATCTGCGTATCGATCCGTATGGAAGCCAATCAGCCATATGCCGATATGCGAGTGACTGTGCATCGTAAAGCATCTACTGCGTATGCTGAGAGCGGGCATTTCACATTTGCCTTGAACGCGGATCAGCCGAACTATCGGTTTCAGAAATTAGGCAGCGTTGTCAATCCGCTTGAAGATATTGAGAAAGGTGCGAATTCACGGCTTCACTGCGCTAGTAAATGGGTTGATGTGCAGGATGAACAAGTGGGATTAACGATCATACCCTTTGATACACCGCTATTTTCCATTGGTGAAAAGGGGATTTACCAATATGCCAAAGAAGTGTACGTACCCGAACAGCCAATTATACATTTCAACTTATTTAACAATCAATGGGGAACGAACTTTCCGCAATGGATCAGCGGTAGTTTCCAATATGCCTTTCGGATTGTACCTCACGCGGGAGATTGGAAGGCAGGACGCGTTCAGCAGCTAGCCGCCGAAGCATGCATGCCGCCTCAGGTTACAGCAGGTTGGAAGCCAGAAGGACCAGCCGGGTATCGTTTCCTGAAAGAAAGCGTAGAAGGGATCCATGTGTTATCCTTCAAAAAAGCGGAGCAAGGCGACGCATACGTCATACGATTCCAAAATCTGCTCGATATGCACTTGGCAGTGAAGTTTCCATTTACGGAGTCTCTTGCAGATGTGAAGGAATGTGATCTGGTCGAACGTACGAAGGAAACGAACGTAGAATTTGGTAGAGATCATTTTGCTGTGACTATGAATCCTTTTGAAATTAAAACGATGAAGCTTTGGTTTGCTTGAAACGGGTATAAAACAAACAGACAGCTGGCAGTCAGCTGTCTGTTTCTTATTGAACATGAATGCAGCACTCAGGAGAGATTGGATGCTCCAATGAGAGATGTACCCTACCAGTTGCGGCAATTGTACGTGGGATACCGCAATTGTACCTATCCATGTCGGAGAAACATCCCTAAAATGAGCATAAAGAAAGCGTAATCATTATGGGGGAATTACACTTATGAATGACATGAAGCTATGGTTTAATCGTCCAGCCTCGAACTGGACGCAAGGATTGCCTATCGGGAATGGAAGATTGGGGGCGATGATCTACGGCGGTGTGGAACATGAAACCTGGAGCTTAACAGAACTGACCTATTGGTCAGGGAAGTCGGAAGCAATTCCAAGTCAGTCCAACACGAGAGAAGATCTAGATCACATGCGGGAGCATTTTTTTGCCGGGGATTATAAGCGGGGAGATGAGTTGGCGAAGCAGTCCCTACAGCCTAAGAAAGGCAACTTCGGCACGAATATATCGATGTGCGATGTGCAACTAGCGTTTGACGATTATGGCGATGAGTTGCTAAGAGAGCTAGATCTTCAGAGTGCTTGCACGCGAACTGTCTACACTTCCAACGGGCATAAACGTACAAGAGAGGTTTGGGCATCGCATCCAGACGGAATCATCGCCTCACGTATATCTAGCGAACAATCTGGCGGAATCTCATTCACGCTGCGCATTGTCGGAAGAACAGATCGGTTTACTGCAACATTAATCGATAAGGATACGTTAGTCTTTGTGGGGCAAGCAACGGAAAACATGCATAGTGACGGGGACTGCGGTGTATGTTGCCATGGGGTATTGAAAGTCATCGCGGTTGGTGGCAGCGTTTCCGCAGATGCCGGTCAAATCAGGATAGATAACGCAGATGACGTGGTCATCTATTTGGCAGCGAATACGGATTATGGCAGAAGCGATGATGCGTGGATGTTAACGTCGGTGCACCAAGTCGAGAATGCGATAGCCAAAGGCTATGAGCAATTGAAAGAGGACCACGTGGCGGATTATCGTCGTTTGTACGACAGAGTTAACCTAGATTTAGGCGTAACTAGTCAATCTATTTTACCAACGGATGAACGCATCCAGCTGTTCCTCAAGGGGCAGGATGATGATCCGCACTTATTTGCCCTATTTTATCAATATGGTCGCTATCTAACGATTGCTGGGTCGAGGGCGGATTCGCCGCTGCCGCTTAATCTGCAAGGAATATGGAATGACGGCGAAGCCAATCGTATGCAATGGAGCTGCGACTATCATCTGGATATCAACACCCAAATGAATTATTTCCCGACAGAAGTGAGCAATTTGGCGGAATGCCATCTCCCTTTAATGCGATTCATTGAGCAATTAGCTGAGAGTGGAAAAGCGGCAGCGAAGCATTTCTATGGCTGTAAGGGATGGGTTGCCCATGTATTTAGCAATGCCTGGGGATTCGCATCACCTGGCTGGGAAACGTCGTGGGGGCTGAACGTCACGGGAGGCCTGTGGATTGCCACACATCTTCGTGAGCACTATGACTTCGGCCTCGATCCATCGTTTCTGGCCGAGACAGCATATCCTGTGTTGAAAGATGCAACATTATTTTTCCTCGACTATATGACAGTTCACCCGAAGTATGGCTGGCTGGTGACCGGCCCGTCGAACTCGCCTGAGAACAGTTTCTATGTGGATGATCCGCAGAGAAGCGAGTATCAATTGTCCATGGGCTCCACGCTGGATCAGGTGCTGGTTCGCGATTTGTTCGTATTTTGCCTAGAAGCGTCAGAGCATTTGCAGGTGGATGTAGAGCTGCAACAGAAGCTGAAACAAGCCATCGCTTTGTTGCCGCCGTTGATGATTGGACGAAGAGGACAGCTACAGGAGTGGCTGGAGGATTACGAAGAGGCACAGCCTGACCATCGCCACTTTGCTCATCTATTCTGCTTATACCCCGGTAATCAGGTTACGCCTGAAGGTACACCAGAGCTCAGCACGGCAGCAGAGGTGACTTTGGTCAATCGGATGAATCGAGAAATGTTAGAGGACGTTGAGTTTACATTAGCCGCGTTCGCAGCGAATTTCGCCAGATTGCATGATGGCGAGAATGCTTATAAGCATCTCACGCATTTAATAGGTCATTTGTGTTTTGACAATTTATTAACCTACTCCAAGGCAGGGATCGCTGGGGCTGAAACGAATATATTTGTGATAGACGGTAATTTTGGCGGTACAGCGGCTATTGCTGAAATGCTGTTGCAAAGTCATGCAGGGGGCATTCACCTGCTGCCAGCACTTCCAGCCAAGTGGCAGACCGGCAAGGTCACGGGCCTGCGTGCCAAAGGGAATGCGGAGGTAGATGTAACTTGGGCCAATGGTGAATTGGTCGAGGCGACTATACGCTCATTCTCGGCAGTTCGTATGTTTCTGCGTAATCGAGATCGCAAGATCGAGATCTCTCTGGAGCCCAACTGCACGTACCACATCGACGGTAGTTTGAGCATGAAACGAATCTAAATATCAAGTAGACCAGGCAGCTACAGTCCATATAAGCGTAGTTGCCTTTCCTTTGTTTATTTAGAAAACGACATGGTATAATGAAATACACTTTAGATAGCGCTTACAAAATGGGGGGATAGGGTACATGCCGAAGTTCTCACGTTTATTCCGTAAATTTCTGATCTCCTATATCATCATCTTGGTTATTCCGAGCATTGCCGGATATATGTCATATCGTACGGCGATTGCGGTGACGCAATCCGTATCCATTGAGAATAACGTGACACAGCTTCGGAAGAGTCAGGATATCTTGGAGCGGAGGATGGCTGAGGTAGAGGGATTCACGAGGCAATTGGCTCTGAATCAAGAGTTAAGCGTGCTTATGAATGAGAAGGGAATGGATGAGAAGGTTAATCTGTATGGCATTTGGAAAGTCAATAATGATATTAAAGCATTTAGCCAGACGAATGATTTTTTACAGCAATTTTTTATCTATTTAAATAATTACAACGTGCTTCTAACGCCGGCATCTTCCTATTTTCAACCTGAACGTTACTATCAGTCCTTCCACTATAAGGACTTACCCGCAGATGAATGGAAACGAACATTATTAGAGCAAACGCACAATAGGGAAATCATACCGCTGAAACCCTTTATCACGAATGGTGCGCAAACCTCTGTGATTACGTATATACAATCGCTCCCGTTAGACAGCTTTAGTGGAGCTGCACGCGCAACTGTCGTTGTTCTCATTGACGAGAAAGTCATTTCTAGTCTCTTCTCGGACCTTAAGGATCAATATGGCGGTTGGTCTCACATTAGTGATGCCCAAGGACACACGATAAGCTTGCTTGGTATAAATGAAATGGACGCGGCGAAGCTAGCCTCAGATAATAGTTTTGATCAATCGAAAGCGAGTCAATTCTATAACGATGATTTGGTCATTACGATTCGTTCCAAAACCACAGGCTGGGTATATCGAGCGGGGATCCCTAGACATGTATTAATGGAGAATGCGAATAAAATCAAATACATTACGTGGTCTGTGACAAGTGCAGCTCTTGTGATGGGATTGTTGGTGGGACTGTGGCAAGCTTACCGAAATAGTTCCCCGATGCATAGGCTGCTAAATGTGATGAAAGAACAGTTTGGCAAAGATGCTGCTGTGGGACGCAATGAGTATGACTTTCTGCAGGGCAATATCTCGAACATGATTTCTAACAATAAGCGGCTCGAAAATGAATTGAACCGGCAGCTCCCTTTAATCCGGGATGCCTTTTTGAAAAGGCTTATCGCCGGCGAATTTCGCTCGTTGGAGGAGATTGCAGCCGCCGCCGAGCAGGCCAATACAGGGTTACAAGCGGATACGGGTTACACAGGTATTTTGCAAATCAAAGGGTACTCCGGCATGGATAACGTCGACATTCTGAACGAGTTAAGTGCGGCTCGACTGATTATGAAACAGACGCTGCACGATCTTGGGTGGCTTGTCCATATGACGGATATTGGTGCCGATCGGGTTGTGGTCATCTTTGAAGGGATTGCGTCTGGTGAAGACACCGAGACAGCGAATAAAGAGGTTGAGCGAATTCTGAATGAGCTTGCCGAGTTTTTATTTATGGAATATAAAATTACAATCATCGCAGCGATGGGCAATCCATTTGCCACGGTGATGGAGGTCAGCCACACCTACGAGCAGGCTACTCAGGCGTTAGAGTATGCCCTGCACATGAATCGCAAAGGTGTCTTGTGGTTCTCCAATGCCCGGTTGGAAAGTGATACCTATTACTATCCGCTGGACATTGAACTGCGCTTGATTAGCACGATTAGAGCTGGGGATCTTGATGAAGCCAGACGAATACTGGACGCGATCATTGCCCAAAACATTGAAAATCGTGAACTGTCCATCGAAATGAAGCATCAGCTTGTCGGAGAGCTGAAAGGCACTTTCCTGAAATTGCTTTATCAGAAAACCTTCCAGGAGTCTGATATTTTCGAGTTGGTTAAAAATCGTGTTGCAGACATTCAGGCCAATGAAGAAATGGAATCGATACTGCAAGATATCGATGGCATTATGGCATCCTTATGCGGGTTAATTGCCAATAAAAAGAACGATCATCACAATAAAACCGTGGAGCAGGTGATGATGTATATCGCTGAGATGTACAGTGATCCTGATCTTAATTTATACCGCGTGGCAGAAAAGATGGAACGTCCGGAGAAATATATCTCCAACCTGTTCAAAGAGGTAACAGGGAAGAATTTATCGGATCATCTGGAACAGGTGAGAATGGATCAAGCTGCCAATTTGTTAAAAGGGGACACGTATACGGTAGACGAAATTGCTGCGCGTGTCGGATACAACAGCTCGCATTCTTTCCGCAGAGCGTTCAAGCGAGTGCTCGGTGTTTCGCCGAGTTCGTATCGGCAGTCTACAACGGAATGAGGATAGAGAAGCTAAGCGGCTTAATGCGCTTAGCTTTTTTTGCTTTTGGCTTTGGCGGCCTTCTTCGGTAGGCAGACTAGAGGGAGTTAGTCGGAAAAACCGACTAACTCGGCACGTATTACTCCTAGATACCCACGCCCCCCTCTCTCCCAGCTCCCAGTAGTAAGGTTAAAGAGTAGAATATAGGGAAAAGTGGAGTAATGCGCTCAAGTTCAAGTCCTCTACGCCTGTGAGAAAACCTCTATCGAGGCCATTCAAGGATGAACGACCAAAGATCCCTATAAATGGTTTTATCGCCAAATAGAAAGATGTTTTCGGGATCCGAAAACTTATACTTTCTATTGTGGTCAAAAATGCAAAAGAGCACTTTTCGAATGGGTTCCCCACTCCGTTTTTGGAAATTAATGCAAATAGGCATTAATTTGGAGTGATTTCAGGAGATTATCATGAAATATGTTAAAAAGGTTGCCTATTTGCACGTATTTACCAGTCCGAACCCTAAATTAGTAAAAAAGGTTGTATTTTTTCATTTTTGAGTGATGGAGAGGAAGTGGAGAGAGTGCGATCAATCCAACACTCCGCACTGCCTCACCGCCCCCAAAGTACCCCGCTAACAAGCAACCTGCTCGCCCCCACGTCCACAGCATTCTGCCAACGCCAGCAATGGCCCATCCGCCGAAATGCCACTCGATTACTTAACCTGACAATATTGCCCCGCACCCCCGCACAGCTCCTCCACCAAAGCGAAGTTGGATGCTCGCAAGACAAATGTACCCTCCATTTACCGCCAATTGTACGTGGAATAGCGCAATTGTACCTATCTAATAGGGGCATAGATCCCCTAGAATAAGGCTCAAGAAAGCGCAAACATTTACGAGACAGATGATCTTAGGGGGTTTTGTTTTGGACAAAGGACTAGTCACCAGTCAAAGATCGCTGATCAAAAGCAATCGACTTGGCATCATGGAGGCAGCGACTCGAAGCTTCAAGAAACATTGGCAGCTGTATCTGCTCATCATTCCACCCGTGTTGTATTTCCTTATATTCAAGTATTACCCGATATTGAACGCGGTGCTTGCTTTTAAGGACTACAATGTCACGAAAGGCATCTGGGGAAGCCCCTGGGTCGGGTTTAAGAACTTTCAGTTGTTTTTTGAAAATCCGCTGTTTTGGACATTGATGAAGAACACGATTTTTATCAGTGGATACCTGTTAATTGTTGGTTTCCCGATTCCCATACTATTGGCGTTGGCGATCAATGAGGTGCGCAATCAGCGCTTCAAGAAACTCGTCCAACTCGTTTCCTTTGCACCTTATTTCATATCTACCGTTGTCATGGTGTCCATTATTATGCTCTTTCTGGCGCCTCGACTCGGCTTTGTGAATGTGGTGATGAATCATTTTGGGATGGATTCAATTAATTTTCTCGGAGAGCCCGGCATGTTCCGCTCGATCTATGTGTGGTCAGACATTTGGCAGACGGCGGGTTATTATTCGGTCATTTTCTTAGCTGCCTTAGCAGGCGTAGACCCTTCCCTCTATGAAGCGGCCAAAGTAGACGGTGCATCGCGCTTTCAGAAAATTATCCACGTTGATTTGCCGGGTATTTTGCCCACAATTGTTGTCGTCCTCATCTTGAATGTAGGTAATGTGATGGCGATTGGCTTCGAGAAGGTCTATTTATTACAAAATCCACTGAATACGGTGAATTCCGAGATTATCGCGACCTATGTGTACAAAGTGGGACTGCTGAATGCCAATTACAGCTTCGCCACGGCAGTCGGATTATTCAATTCGGTGATCAATTTGATCCTGCTCATTGTTGTAAATAGCATGGCTAAGAGATTCTCGAATCATAGTATTTGGTAAAAAGGAGTGCAGCTATGTCTACGATCAAAGTAAGGGTGAAAGATTCACTAGGAGATAAAATTTTCTTAATTGCCGTCTACGTACTTCTGAGTCTCCTACTCATTGTTGTGTTATATCCGCTTATTTACGTGATCAGCAGTTCGTTCAGCAGTCCTGCGGCTGTCACATCCGGCAAAGTATGGCTGTGGCCCGTTGAGTTATCGCTGAAAGGGTACAATACCTTGATTCATAATCAGAAAGTGGTGATTGGCTATGCGAATTCCCTTTTTTATACGGGCGTTGGAACCATCATTAGTGTGGTACTTACGATTATGATCGCATATCCACTTTCTCGGAAAACGTTCTTCGGCAAAAATGTGCTCATGATGTTAATCACGTTTACGATGCTGTTCAGCGGTGGATTAATTCCAACGTACTTGGTCGTCAAGCAGATGGGACTGATTGACACGAGATGGGCGCTGCTCATTCCGAACGCGATTTGGGTGTGGCAGGTCATCATCACGAGATCGTTCTTCCAATCCGCGATTCCAGATGAACTGTTTGATGCGAGTGAAATCGATGGTTGCAGTGACTTCAGATTTCTAAGAAGCGTTGTCGTGCCGTTATCGAAACCGATCATCGCCGTTCTTATCCTCATTTATGCTGTCGGTCAATGGAACGCGTATTTCGATGCTTTGATTTATCTCAAATCCGCTAGTTTGTTCCCGCTGCAGTTAATTTTACGCAGTATTATCATTCTCAATAACAGCTCAAATGCCACAGATGCCTTGAAGCAAGTGGAACGGCAGCAGCTGGCAGAAGCGTTGAAATATTCCCTCATTGTCGTAACAACACTGCCCGTGTTGATTATTTATCCGTTTGTCCAGCGGTTCTTCGTGCAAGGCATGTTAGTGGGCTCTGTAAAAGGGTAAGACGCGGACCTATCCCGTGGATTCCATGGAAAGGGGTGATTCATTTCAGGTAATACTGGCAGTGGATCTTAGATCGGGGTTATACTAATTGCATGATAAAAGGGAGCGATACATGTGAAAAAGGGTCTTGTAAGCGCACTATTGGTAGTTATGATGGCTAGTTTATTTCTTGCCGCATGCTCGAAGGATGATACAGCAACTGTATCTCCGGCAGCAACGGGAGCAACGACGAATGGTCCTGTCGCAATCAGCATGTTTGCTCAACAAGATACGGCGATCGACTTGAAAACGAACAAATTCACAAAATTCATGGAAGACAAATTCAATGCGAAGTTTAATTTTGAAATTATTCCGTTTGATGGTGCCAAAGAGAAGAGACAGATTTCACTGGCAAGCGGTGATTATCCAGATTCCTATATGTTGACGGCCTGGATCGATCAGTTTTCACAAGCAGATATACTTAAATACGGGAAGCAGGGTATTCTAATTCCCTTAAATGATTTGATCGATCAATATGCACCGAATATTAAAGCGGCTATGGCTAAGGACGCAACACTGAAGAGCTTTAGTACGGCGCCGGATGGCAAAATTTATGGATTAGGATCTTATACGCAATGCTTCCACTGCTCGTATCCGAACAAAATGTGGATCAATACCAAATGGTTATCCAAAATGAATCTGGAGATGCCGAAAACGACCGAAGACTTCAAGAAAGTACTTCAAGCCTTCAAGAAGGGTGATCCCAACGGTAATGGCAAAGCAGACGAAGTTCCGTTAAGTGGATCGACCGAAGATTTTGGCGTGCATATCATTCCTTTCCTGATGAATGGTTTCATTTATGACGATGACCGCAATTACCTGACGATGGCGAATGGCAAAGTCGATACAGCAGCGAATAAGCCCCAATGGAAAGAAGGCCTCGCGTATATTAAATCTTTGTATGACGAAGGGCTCATTGATCCGGGAGCATTTACGCAAAATGCGGAAGCGTTCAAGAAAATTGGCGAGAACGCAGGGACGCAAATTCTTGGTGTAGGCGCAGGCATGCATCCTGCTATTTTCGTAAACATTGATAAAGGCAACAAAAACTCGGCTGATTACAATCCAGTACCTCCACTTACGGGGCCAAACGGTTCCCTAGCTACGCATGATGGTGGCGGATTGACACCAGGCGCGAAATTCGTCATTACGAACAAAGCTACGAAAGAAGAGCAAATCACGTTAATTAAAATGGTTGATTACATGTTTACGTTCGAAGGTCAAACGAATGCAGCATCAGGCATGGAAGGGATCGACTGGAGAAAGCCGAAAGAAGGCGAGGTCGCTCTCGGTAAAGGAGTGAAACCGCTCATGGCGTCTATTCCAGCCGTAGAAGGAGAAGCACCTCATAATGCAGGCTGGAGCGGTATGGGCCACTTCTATCAACCAAGCGGATACAGAGACAGCATTGTTCAAGGAACAGATGTGTATGATTCAGCAAACTACGAGCGCAGATTGTACAATGCAACACTGTTATACCAAGGTCACGAGCCAAAAGAGATTTATCCGGTCTGGGCGGTATGGGTAGATCCTGCACAAACGGACGAAGCAAGCATTCTTCAAACGAACCTCAAAAATTATATCGATCAAAATGCGTTGCAATTCATTACAGGAAATAAAGATTTGACGAAGGATTGGGATGCTTATGTGAAAGGACTGGATAATTTGAAAGTTGGACGTTATCTGGAAATTTTGCAAAAAGCGTATGACACTTCTTCCTATAAAAAATAAGACAGTTAAAAATCGAGTGCTTTATGTTCATACATAGAGCACTTGATTTTTTTATTCGTAAAGGAGACATAGAATATGACGAGTACATGGGCCAACCATTGGCTGAATCATCGTGGAGGACTGCCTCACATGCAGGAGAAATTAAATCGCCATGAGCCGATCACCGTCGCTTTTATAGGCGGTTCAATTACCGAAGGTGCAGGGGCATCGGATTCGACAACGACGAGTTGGCGTGCTTTAACCGAGCGCTACTTGAAGCAACGCTATACCGCAGACAAGGTGATGTGCATCAATGCGGGTGTTGGTGGAACAACTTCTACGTTCGGAGCTCATCGCTTGCAGGCGCACGTTTTGTCTCACGGTGAGATTGATTTGCTATTCGTTGAGTTTAGTGTGAACGATGGTGAGGATCGCGACGAATCCATCAGGGGAATGGAAGGGATCGTACGACAATGCCGACGGCAATCGCCTCGTACGGATATTTGTTTTATCTACACGGCTGCGGATAAAAATTTGACGGACCACATGCCATTCAACATAGCTGTACATGAAGAGGTGGCATCTTATTATGACATTCCTTCTGTTAACTTTGCCGCTAGGGTATACACGCTGATCCAGTCGAAGCAAGTGACCTGGGATGCGCTTGCATCTGATCGGGTACATCCAAATGATGAGGGGCATGCGTTGTATGCTGCGTTTGTGCGGGAGTACCTGGACGAAGCCTTAGATGTGAGGGTGGTTACGGATACAACCACTGAAACGGCAAGTGTTAACCGACAGGATACGTTACCACTACCCCCACCTCTGGAGCCCAACAATTACGAATATGCTGCCATGTTGGAGGTGGATTTCGCTGAAAGTAAGGAAGGTTTTGAATGGAGGGAGTTGTCATCAGAGCCGCTTATGAACTGGCGATATGACACACGACATCTGCACACAGATACTCGTGAGGCATCACTTTCTTTCACTGTGCATGGGCAGGGTTCTGGTGTTTTGCTGCTATGCGGGCCTGATTCGGGGATTTTCGAGTACGCCATAGACGAAGAGCCGTTTCACCCCATGTCTTTGTTTGATGATTGGTGTTTGAAGGCTTATCGACCGATTATGGCGATGTTTCCTATGCATTCGGAGCGGCAGAGCAGGCGAATTACCATTCGTCAGACTGGGAAGAAAGATGAACGCAGCACGGGCACGAGTCTTCGTATTTTGAAATTGTTAAGTAATTAGAGCAGGGCATTGATTCAGGGAACCGCGCTGATTTCTGGACAAATAGATGGATTTTATGCATGAAAAAGAATAGAAACTAAGAATCAACCAGCTGTAAAATAAAATTTGAACTTGGATGCCCTCGCCATGTAAGATAGAGCACATAACAACAACAAGAAAGGTGCATCTATGTGGACGTATACCGTAAATTTAGTTCGAGATTTATCGCCCAACGTGAAGCGGTTCATTGCGACGGAAAGCTTGTTTGGCATCGGAGTCGGGATCTCTAGTCTTATCCTTAACTTGCATTTATTAGACCTCGGTTTCTCCAAAGGGGATATCGGCAAGATAACATCACTCGGGGCACTCACGATTGGATTGGCCAGCTTGCCGGCAGGGTTCATCGTGAAGCTTATCGGGCGCAAAACGATGCTCGTCATCGGTATGCTCTTGGCATTCCTTGCACTCGTGCTCTTTGGTATCGGGACCAGTATTGTCGCGGTAACCGTCGCGCAGCTTGTGTATTCGCTTGGTGTTACAGCCATTGTAAACTCGGAGATTCAACTGATTTTCCAATATTGCCGTACGAAAAAAGAAGAAACAAGTGCCTACTCGCTCTTGTTCGCGATATTTACGTTATTTACCGGGCTCGGCACGTGGCTTGGTGGTTATCTGCCCGAATGGCTGCCCGGACATACAACGATGTACCAATATGCCTTCTTCGTGGCTGGCGGATGCTTAGGCCTCTCGGGCATATTGCGGGGGTTACTGCTACCTTCGAATCATGTCAAGGCACAAGTCAACGGCAGCGTAGCAGAGGAGAAGAATGGCAGCGAAGCAGTAAAGCCCTCGGAGCGGCCGAAGAAAAGGCATGCGATGTATTTCTTGCTGCTGCTTTCCCTGTTGATTTTCAACTCTGGCTTTACGTTCGGGCTGCTGAGTCCGTTCTTGAATGTCATCTTGAAATTCCGATTCCAGATGGAGGATGGGAATATCTCCGGCGTGCTGGCGTTGTCCGGATTTTTCTTCTTTATCGGCTCAATCATCATGCCTTACGTCGTAGAGAGATGGGGTAGCCGCAGGACGTTCGTGTTCCTGTTTCTGTATAACATCGTTGTCGTCGCACTGATGGCGCTCGTCATGCCGACCACGGTATTCGCTATTCTATTGCTTATTCGCGGGACGGGCTTCACGATGCTGAACAACTTAATGGACAGCGAATGCATGTCAGCAGTGGCGGAGGAAGACCGCAACCTTTTCGCAGGTATGCGGACGGTCTCCCGCAGCATCGGAAATACGATCGCCTCATACTGGGCGGGCTACATCTTAGCGGGTAATCATTATTCGATGCCTTTCTTGCTTACCGCGGTAGCTTTGCTAGCCGGGTTTGCCATATACGCTTGGTTCGTCCAAGGGAAGCTGGATCGGAGACTGCAGAGCCAAACTTAATAGAGCTGTGAATGTAAACATAAGGAGCTCAACCATAATTATGGTGAGCTCTTTTGTATGCCGCAAGTGCTTGCTTTGCGGACTTTCTTTTATGAGAGAAACGAACAGGAAAACCTGCTATCATGGAGTTAATATCGATCTTGAATGAGAGAAGTATGAGGGGAAGTAATGCCATGCTGGCAAACAGAATGTTTCAAAAACTAGGCTTACAGATGAGCCCGGCAACTAAGCATAACTTGTATAGTGATTTTGGTGCAGCCTGTTTATTTAGTCTCTTTAATGTGGTCTTTAATCAGTTTTACATCGCACTTGCCATTAGACAAGGGGCTACGAATCTGGAAGTCGGGATTTTGGCAGCTGCTCCGGCGATTGGACTGTTGTTCTCCCCTATTTGGGCAGGGAGAATTGAACAATCGAATCCCAAACCTTTTGTCATCATCCCGAATGTAATTGGCAGAGCGCTATTGTTGCTTCCGGCATTTTTCGGAGCTCCAAGCGTCTATGTTGTGACGGCAATCATTTTTTATTTTTTAATGGGCATACAAGCACCGGCTTATCCTGCGCTAATTACACGTATGTATCAGCCTGAATTACGTGGTCGATTAATGGGCTACGTTCGAGTTGCCATGGGAGCTATTATGATTCCACTTGCTTACTTAGTCGGCTCGTGGACGGATAAGTCAGGACCGAGTGGACCGCTGATTACTGCGGCTATAACAGGTGTTATATCCATTCTTTTTCTATCCCGTGTTAAGGAGATTGCTTTACCAACGAAGGTATCGGCACGCAAATCTTCATTTAAGGAACAGCTTAAGCTTGTGAGAAATCACCGGGAGCTGGTTGTATTTTTTGCAGCAACAACATTGACGGGCTTTGGCAACATATTGGCGAGTCCCCTATATCAGATTATCCAAGTCAGAGAGTTGCAGTTGAACAACATTGAAATTGCGCTTGCGCGGATTTCCTATTATGTGTGTTTATTAGTAGCATATTTCGTTGTTGGTTGGGTAATTGATCGATTTTCTGCGAAGCAAACGTTGGTCTATGGATTGGCGGCGTTCGCGATTGTTCCTTTACTTTATGGGATTTTCGGAAATTATCCGGCTGTGATTATTGGTAGCGGAATCCAGGGAATAGGCGATGCCATCTGGGATATTGGTATTCTTGCCTATATTTTTCGTGTTGTACCTGGAAGAGAGGCCGTCGTTTTCGGCTTGCACTTAATGTTGTTTGGTATTCGCGGCTCTATCGCTCCATTACTAAGCACTGGTTTATCCGATTACATGCCGATTTCAGGGTTGTTAATTGCGGCCGCCATTTGCGGGTGCATAGGAACCGTTATTTTTTTGCTGCAAAAAGATAACAAAGAAATGACGGAATCGGTGCCCGTTACGTATAGGCATTAAAGAGTGAAGGAGGGCTCCTAACCGTGATTCCCTATTTGAAACGGGTATATGAAGCATGGATCGACTATCCGCGAAGAAGAGGCGAGGTCATTCGTGGCCAATATCAGATTGAACGCTTCCTAGGGATGGGTAGCTATGGGCTAACTTATTTGTGTTTGGACAAGAACACGGGTCAGGAAGTCGCCGTGAAACAAGCTAAGCCGAGTAAAGGGCAGCTAGGTCAAGACCTTTTACAACGAGAGATGGCGATCATGCTTCAGTTAGAACATCCTTCCATTCCAAGATGCTACGCGTCTTTCGAAGAGTCGAAACGATTGTATATGGCAACCGAGTATATCAAAGGTCGGACGGTTGAAGATTTAATTTTTGAACGGGGAGCACAATTTGCGGAAAAGGACGCTTTAATTCTCATACGCCGCTTGCTGGATATCGTTCGCTTTATTCATGAGCGGGGCATCGTGCATTTGGATATTCGGATTCCGAATGTCATCTTAGATGGGGACCGTATGAGTTTGATTGATTTTGGTTTAGCTGCTCGTTTAGGAGAGGCGGCACGGTTAACGTTAGATGCCGATGAGGAGCTGATCCGTAGAAGGACCGTAGACGTAACTTCAGATCTGTACGCCATCGGCCACTTCTTATTGTTTATGTTGTATTCGACTTTTGAGTCGAAGGAAGAGCAAGAGGAGGCAGCTAGAGGATGGGAAGAGGAATTGCCAATATCCACGCATACGAAGCTCATGATCAGGAGATTACTGCAAATTGACTCGCCATACGGGAGTGCGCAAGCTTGCATCGATGAATTGGACACGGTATTAGCTTAAAAAGAAAAAGCCACTTTCGCGGCTTGGGGTTAGCTGGAGCTGCCACCTCTATGTTTGTAATAACGCTGTCCTTGATGATGATGTCCATAACCTCCACGATCACTAGAAGAATAGCGTCGCGTAACATGAGCGCTATAATTGGAACTGCTATGTCGATAGTGACGGCTTCGCTTGGAATGGAGAAGAGACCCCAATAATTTACGTAGTAAATATTTGATCACCTTATATTCCTCCTTTCGCGGTTTACTCCTTATTACGGTAAGAGGTAGGGATGGTTTCAGCTAACCATCGACTTGGGCTTGTAAGCGCTCGAGAATACGCCGTTTGCGATACAGCATTTTCGCGGCTTCCCCTACATCTTTCAGCGTCCCACGGTTGATCCAAGCGCCAAAGAGAATACCCGCGATTGGAATGAGCTGGAACAGCTTCTTCCAACCCCAATTATCGCGGTACGTGGCGAATACCTCGCGCCAGCCCTGAAGCTGTGAGATCATCTGCACACTCTCCTTATCAACAGTGGCATAGTTTCCCAGCTCTTCGAGAATCGCTTTTTTGCCCACGATGTCGGAGGATGAGAATTGCAGAACCTTGATCGTGAAGATCCGTTCTTGCTTATCTTTGGGATCATAGCCATAGCAGATGGCAATTTCCTGAATGGTTTTCAAGGACAGTCCCAGGATGGCTGGAATATCGATAGCGAGTGTGAGGATTCCTCCGATACCCGTCGTTGCGCCTTGCAAGGTAGCAATTTTGGACCGATTTAGCACAATTTCGTCGGCGGTTTGATCCAGCACTTTCAGCGGCAATGTGCCCACGGATGCAATCGTAAGCCCCTCAGTAAGCTCATCTCGCTTACCTCTCACCCGCTCATGTACTTCCTCAACATGCCGCAAAGTCCCCTTCTCAGAAATTAGATACCGTCCGCCTGCTTGCAGATAATTGCCGAGCTCGTCCAAAGCTTCACCTATTTTTTTATTCAAGAACTTCGGCGTTAATCGGTCCAGCACTTGGAAGGGCAACCGTCCAAGCTTTTCCCAAAACCAAAGGTCTTTCTGATCAGCTTCCCAAGCTTCAATCTCACGAAGGGCTTGCCGCAGCTCATTCGTTGTTTCCGGATGGTGATTGCGTTCAAAATCATTCATGCTGTGCACAACTCCTTTCTACATCGTATACGTATATAATTGCATTTGGATGCAGGCAAAACGTAATAAGTACCCACTGACTGGACACTTGGAGAAAGTGTGCAATCAATGGGTACTTATAGGGTTACTCTTTTACAGCTCCAATAACCATGCCTTTGACAAAAAAGCGCTGAAGGAATGGGTAGACGACCAGAATCGGAATCATCGCGATGAAGATTTGCGCTGCTTTTACACTCCGATTGGACAGTAGTTCTAAATCTTCAAAATCAATACCGGTTTTACTGAGGTCGCGTGCGACGACGATGGTTTGCAGCAGCGTGGCCAGCGGCCACTGTTCGGGAGATCTCATATATAACATGCCATCAAACCAGTTGTTCCAGTGGCCTACCAGTGTGAATAAGGAAAGGGTGGCAAGGGCAGGCATGGATATCGGTAAGTAAACGGAGAAGAAAATTCGGAAGGATGTTGCTCCGTCCATCGTAGCTGCCTCATCCAGTTCTTTCGGTATCGCACGGAAAAAATTCATCATTAGAATGATATTCCAGACATTGAGCAGATGCGGCAGAATGTAAACCCAGAACGAACCAACCAATCCGATCTTTTGTATCAGTAGGTAATGGGGGATAAGTCCGGCATCGAAAATCATAATGATCAGGAAGAACCATACGTAAAAGTTGCGTGGCTTGAACTCGATGTTGCTTCTGGACAAAGGAAAAGCAGCGAGAACGGTTACCATCATGGCCATTACCGTACCGATGAGGCTGCGCCATACCGAGATTTGGATGGCATGTAGGAAGTTATCATTTTGAAAGGTTTTCACATAGCTGTCTATATTGAAATCGATCGGGAACAGCGTGACCAGATTGGATTCGGCGGCTGTTTTTCCACTGAGAGAGACGGCAAAGATATGCAACATGGGTAAAATACAAAGAATGGAGACAAGGATTAGAAGCGTCACATTCAAATAGTAAAACACTTTATAGGATGGATTTTTATAATACATAGCCTGTTCCTCCACTATTAATCATTTTAAAATACACGGTAATTCGTCCATTTGTGTGAAATGTAGTATCCGGCGCTGATCAGGATGAACCCGACAGCCGATTTGAATAAGCCCACTGTGGCAGCTAAACTGTATTGCCCGCCCTGGAAGTTACGGAATACAAAGGTATCGATAATATCTCCCTTTTGAAGGACGAGTGGATTAATGAGGTTATAGATTTGATCGAAGTTGGCATTCAGCATGTTCCCTAGGGACAATGTGAACACGACAACCATGATGGGAAGCAGGGAAGGAAGCGTAATATGGATGGTTTGCTGCCATCTGCCGGCGCCATCGATTTCGGCTGCTTCATACAGATCCGGATTGATACCGGACAATGCGGCAAGGAAAACGATCGCGGAGAAGCCGAATTCCTTCCATAAATCACTAACAATGACGGTAAAGCGGAACCAATTCGCTTCGCCCAGAAACATGATCGGCTGTAAATGAAAAGCTGTAACTAATCGGTTTAAAACACCGTCTAGTGAAAGCACGTCCAACAATATACCGCCTAATATAACCCATGACATGAAATGGGGAAGGTACACCATGGTTTGAATGGAGCGTTTCAACTTCATGTTTCGGAGTTCATTGATTAGTAAGGCAAAGGTGACGGGGACAGCCAATCCAAATATGATTTTCAAAACAGAGATAATTAACGTGTTCCAAATGACTTGAACGGAGCCTTTCATCGTAAAAATAAGTTGGAAATTATCCAAACCGACCCATCTAGATCCAGAAATGCCAAGCCATGGCTTGAAGTCCTGGAACGCCATGATGATCCCCGGCATAGGGGCATATTTAAAGATGAGCGCAACTAATACTGCGGGCAGCAGCATGAGATGAAGCCTCCATGTTTTGCGAAGCGGGTAATTTCGTTTCTCTCTTACTCTTGCCGTTACGGGTGACGATGATGTTATAATGACGGTATCTTTCATACATTATTTTCCTCCTCGACTTGCGTCTTCTGTATATTCATCTTAGGATGGAAGCGTTTTTTTGTATAGAATACATATTAAAGGTGACTGTCAATATCTTAAGGAGGTTGTGCAATGAAGCGGCACTGGCCTATATTCCTGAAAATCAACGGTGTCATCCTCATTCTATTAATTCCCATTGTCATTCTATTTGCGTATTTCAGCAGAACCAGCTTTCAGGTCATTGATTCACAGATTACGGCGTACAACGAAAGCCAACTGCAGTTTCTGAAAAACCAGATTGAAGTGGGTGCTGAACGTTTGTCCCTTTCCTCCAGCGTTTTAGCGCGTGACTCCTCCATTTTGAAGCTTCAGACGAGTATTCTGACGAAAGACTACTATGGGATGATTGATTTTCAAACACAAGTAAAAGAAAAACTCTTTCTTCAGAGCTTTTCCAGCAATTGGTCCAATGACTTATCCATCTATTTACCCGATACCCAAAGAAGAATATCGACAAATCCGAATGATCGCTACGATGAGAGTGTTCTTGAAACGGCTGATAGCGGGAAGTGGCACTTCCACCCAGGAGGTTCTAATGAAACGCCGTACTATCAACTGTTTATCTGGGATCCGTACTTTTCCAAAAGTAGTCCACAGACGGTAAGTGCGATTTATGAAGTGCGTTTTGGACTAGATAATATTAGGAAAATGCTGCGCTCATACAAACGAGATAGTCCGGGGTACTCCTTTTTATTGACAAGCACGGGCAAGGTGTTCTCGGTTTCTGATGAAAGTGACGCCGACTTAGCAAATTTGGGAGATAGACTACTTAGTGAAGGATTAAACGAAGGCGGGCATCGCAGCATACAACTAGAGGAACAGAAGGCCTATTTGAGTTATACCCATCTGCCAAGTATCGATGCTTATTTGATTGATTATGTCCCTTTAAACACGTTTCACGCTCCGATTATTAAGAGTAGAAATTTGTTTTATATCAGCATGTTCGTGCTGGTTCTTCTTGGATTTGCCACTTCTTATCTCTTGTATCTTCATGTACAGAAGCCGATTTCTTTTATCATGAAAGGACTCAAGCATATGGAGATGGGCGACTATTCGTTCCGAATCAATAAGCGGTTTCATAATGAATTTGATTACATGATGCTGCGATTTAATGATATGGGGGATGAAATCCAACATTTGATCACCAACGTATACGAGGAACAAAATCGTTCCCGCCTGGCAACGTTAAAACAGCTGCAATCGCAGATCAATCCACATTTCTTGTACAACTGTCTGTCTTTCATTGCGGGTTGTGCAAAAGCTGGCTATACCGACACCATTAAACAGATGACGTATCATTTAGGGGATTATTATCGCTATACCACAAGGGTTGAGAATCAGATGCCTTTGTTAAAAGAGGAAGTTGATTTGGTCAATCACTACTTGAACATATATTCGTTAAGGCTTGAACGTCTTGAATATCAGATTGATATTCCTGCGGATATGCTGAATGAACCTGTGATGAGACTTATTCTTCAACCCGTTGTAGAAAATGCGATTGTACATGGCATAGAACCCAAACCGGGACGAGGGACCATCATGGTCTCGGGTCGTCGTGAGTCCGACTGGAATGTTCTTGTTGTCGAAGATAGCGGTGTGGGGATGACGGATCAGGAGATAGATGACTATGTGCAGAGTCTGGAGCGTCCTATGGATGAACATACAGGCTGCGGACTGTGGAACGTCAATCAACGATTAGTACAACGATTTGGTCCTGATGCAGGTGTTATGATTACAGCTTCGAATCGGTTGTCAGGTCTTAGCGTAGCACTTCGTTGGAAATGAGAATAAGGTAGGGAGGCTTGGTACCCATGATTCAACTTCTGCTGGTTGATGATGAACCCATGCTATTAAAGAGTATGGTAGAAAATGATTGGAGAAGTATCGGTGTAGAATACGTCTTTCAGGCGGCCTCGGGGCTGGAAGCTGTAGAGGTTCTAAAGAAAACACCGATCGATATCGTCGTAACGGATATCCGGATGCCGGGCATGAATGGGCTGCAACTATGCAAACATATACAGGATCACTTTCCCCGTACCAAATGCATTTTACTTTCGGGTTATGGTGAATTCGAGTACGCGCGTCAGGCGATTATGTACGGCACGGTGAATTATTTGTTGAAGCCGATTAAGGACGAAGAGCTGATGGGTGAGGTGTCTCGTGTGAAGACGCTCTTCGAGCAGGAATGGGAGCATGTAGGCTCCTTGGAACGGGCTCGTAAGACACTTCATGTTCACCTGCCATTATTGAAATCCAATTTATTAAACAACTTATTGACGGGGAGTTCTCTGTCATCCTCCGCATTAGCTGAACGATTGAAAGAGTACCAGCTTCCATTTGAACCCGGAGTGAACTGTTCGTTCATCCTAGTAAGAATGGATGGTGGGTTTGGAGATGCGGTGGAGCATGACGATTTGTTATTCGAATACGCCATCCATAATATCGCTTGCGAAATTTTAGAGCCGGATTATAACGTCTGGTACTGTAAAGATACATACGGGTATTTATGCTTTTTGCTGCAGGACAAAGGTAAGGGTGAATCTTTCGTTACAAGAGGCGATAACGTGCTAGAGAAATCGGCCTATGAGCTGCAATTAAAAGTCTCGGCCTTTTTGAAGGGGCAAGTATCCGTCTTGATATGCGATGAGGGGATATTTCCAGATGAACTCGCGCTGCATTATCGCAAATCGTTGAATGAATTTCGCAAGGTTCCCCGAAGCGATAAGGGAATTATGATCATGTCCGGGATGCCTCGCGTCCAATCCAGGTCGCTGCAATCCTTATACAGTCCGCCAAGTATCCAGCAGCTATTAGAAGCTGGGCGGTGGGGGGATGTCCGCAAGAAATTGAGTGATGTTTTTGAAGAAATGAGCTCCAAAAAAATGGATACGGAAGAAAACATGATGGAAGTTACGTATACCTTGATGAATGCTTTTCTGTATATTGCACACCTCCAAGGCAAAACCTTGATGGAAGTATCCGGGTTGGAGACGGATGTGTCGTCAGATCCACGAGCGTTATCCAGAGCGGACCAGGTCATGGAGTGGGCTATAGGGGTACTGGAAAGTATGGAATCTGGCAGCATCCGTGAATTCAAGGACGGCAAAAACCAGCTTATTTCGAAAATTCATCGTTTTATTGAGACGCATATCGCACAAGATGTTTCGCTGCAAACGATCGCAGATCATGTGACCCTGCACCCGGTATATTTGTCATCCATGTATAAACAGGAAATGAAAGAAAATATCAGTGATTTCATTATGCGGTACAGGATGGAAAAGGCAGCCGTTATGCTGGGTTCAACAGATATCAAAATCTATGAGCTAGCTAGCCAAATGGGCTTCCAAAACCCGCCTTATTTTAGCAAATTGTTTAAAAATTATTACGGGGTTACACCACAAGAATACAGGGATCGGCATATCACCCAATCTTAACAATTTCATACACCATCTTAAAACTTTATCACTTACCCCGCTGAAAGCGCTGTATTAATATAAAGGTGCAACGCAATACAGCGTAAAGGGAGGATCTTGATAGAAAATGGGTAAAAAACGATATCTACTTGCTCTTGCAGTGATTATGGTGTTCTCTCTCGTAACCGCTTGTTCTCAAAGCACAAGTTCCGGCGAAAAGGGAGCAGAGAATTCGCCGACATCCGCCGCACAGAAGGGTGCTTCTGCCGATGCCATCCAAAAGGGAACATACAAATTTGAAACACCAGTGACCATCACGACAGTCAAAGCCACGGATGCCACCATGAAATTCAAGAACGGTGAGACCATGGAAAACAATGTGCACACGAAATGGGCACACGATCAATTAGGTGTCGATCTGAAAGTTTTGTGGCAAGTACCCGGCGAACAATTCAATACGAAACTGAGATTGATGCTAACAGCAAACGAATCGTTGCCTGATGTGCTCACCACACAGGATATGACGTTATTGGACGAATTGATTCAATCCGGCAAGTATAGAGATATCACAGCAGATTTCGAGAAATATGCATCTCCCAAAATGAAACAAATCTACAACGCGAACCCATTGAATTGGAGCCAAGTCACCTACGGTGGTAAGAAAATGGCCCTTCCGAACTTTGCTACGGCTGGGAATGACAATCCCGTGATGTGGATCAGGCAGGATTGGTTGGATAAACTCGGGATCAAGGCTCCCAAGACATTTGAAGAGCTAGAAGCTGTCATGCAAGCTTTCTTGGACAAAAAGCCTGGCGGATCTGACAATGTTATCCCGCTTGGAGCAAGTTTAGGCTCTGGTGGATCTTCCCCTAATCCGTTCACGAGCTGGCTTGGAGAGACTTCGTGGGTGTTCGGGGCTTTGGGCACGGTACCTTATCAGTGGTTGGAGAAGGATGGGAAATTGGTTCATGGATCGACGCTTCCGGCGATGAAAGACGGCTTGGCGAAGCTTAGGGATTGGTATAATAAAGGCTATCTTTCGAAAGAAGCTGGCCTTCATGACGAGAATAAATTGGCTGAGTTGATCGCCCAAGGTCGCGTGGGTATTGTAGTGGCTCCTTCGTGGATGTCCGGTTGGCCGAATACGGATATGCAGAAGAATGTGGCGGGGTCTATCATGAAGCCGTATCCGCTGCCAACGCTGAATGGCAAAATACAAGCGCGTGACACGACCTATTTAAGGGGCGGCTTATTGGTTAAAAAAGATTTCCAACATGTTGATGCGCTATTCCTATACTTGAATCGGATATTTGGTGCTGTAAACCCTGAAGAGGGCAGCGAGTTTGTGAATGGGTGGGCGAAGGATTACGATTATACAATCAAAGCGGATGGGACCTACTCCGTGACCGAAGGGGATATTCCGGGGGGCAAGGTTAGTCCGGCTAAATATTTGCTAATCGAACCGAAAGATCCATTTATCGGAATGAAGCTGCGCGCAGACGTCAGCAGAGGGAAAACTCCTGTAACGCCGAGTGAGAAGAAAATTGCCGTTAGCGGCCAGGATGGTCTCAAGGCAGCAGAGATTGTCGATGATGGCTGGAAAGCCGGTATCTATATTCCTCAAGCGTACACGGGTGCGAATACGCCAGCGATGCAATCCAAAGGTGGTATTCTCGTCAAATTAGAGGGGGATACATTTATCAATATTATTTATGGTAAAAAGCCTGTTACGGAATTCGATAACTTCGTAAAAGAGTGGAAGAGCCTAGGCGGCGATGATATGACCAAAGAAGTAAATGATTGGTACTCGAAAATGAAGAAATAGGATGAAGGGGCCCGCTGGAAATCAGCGGGCTTCTTGACGCCAGAATGGATATGTTTTGGGTTTTGGCCAAGCAAATAACTGGATTTTCTGCAGCTAATTCAAGCGAAATCACGTCATTTCGCAAACTAACTGGATTTCCTCCCGTTATTTCAGGCCATTTTCGCCAAACGGGACATTTCGAGCAAAATTAGATGTAGAAACTCCAGTTAAACTCCCCAAAGGCTAGTTTTGCTCGGAAATAGATGTAGGAAATCCAGTTAATCTCCAAAAGCTCCCCAATAGCTACCTAGCGTGGGAACGTACGAGCAGAATTAGAAAGAAGGACGGCGGCGACGTTCATTTTGTGAAAATCTTAACAAATTCCTAGGTCATCTTAAAACTTTATCTCTACCTCGAATGTAAGCGCTGTAATAAGATGAAGTAGGGGTGATCATAGTGAAGTTTACGAAGAGGATAGTCGTAGCAATGACGATTCTCCCGATTGTCGGAGCCATCGTCTTGTATGCTTCAGTTGGGGCTGATTCGGGCCAGACTTCTATTGCGATGGTGAATGGCAGCGTGATCACAACGCAAGAATTCAAGAGCGAGTTGGAGAAGCAACGCACTTCAGTCATCGACTATTTCTATCGGTCCAAAGGTGTAGCATATGGAAAAAACTTTTGGGAGACGGACTATAATGGCGAGAATCCGGAAGAGACAGCAAAAAAGAGAGCCTTAGATGAAATTATCAAACTTAAGATTGAACTGGAACTTGCCGAACAGCATGGTCTGATACAAGGGACCTCCTATGATGATTTGCTCCATGAAATGGATAAAGAGAATAAGCGAAGGCTGGCCGCCATTAAAGCTCGCGAACCCATTTACGGCCCTGCCCAATTGGATGAAAGCACATTTATGAACGATTACATAAGTAAACTGCGGATGCAATTGAAGGAAAAGCTGTCTGAGGATGAACTGAACGTGACTGAAGAGGATCTAAAGCGGCATTATGAGCTTATCAAGGAAACATTGTTTACCCTAGAGAACAGGACTAGATTTCAAAAAATCTCCGTTTCTTATAAGGAAGATGCTCAGAGCAAGACGACTAATCCAAAGAAGCAATTGATTAAGAAACGGATGGACGCCATAAAACGTCTCTTGGATCAAGGAGAAGAGATGGATCAAGCGATAAATGAACTGCAAGGCGAGAATGATGCTTTTGTGGTCCGATTTACCGAGGAGAACTTGAATAAGGATACCGCCAGCACCTACTTCAAGTCTCAGGCAGTTCTCTATTCCGTACTTGCAGATAACTTGGGAGTTAATCAGGTCAGCTCTGTATTTGATGAAACGATGCAAGGGGAGTATGTTGTTGTAAAGGTAGTAAGTCGAGAAAAAAGTGGCTATAAAAGCTATGACGAGAGTAAACGTAATGTGTGGAAAAATTATGTGGACACCGCATATGGTGACTATTTGGATAAGCTCATTCGAGAATCTAAAGTTGAGATAGATGAAAGTACTTATAAAAAGGTTCACCTCCATTGAACGTATTACAACATTCTTGGAAGCGGTTTCTCGACCTCGAGGGGAGTCACCGTTTTTTAAGATAAACATTAACCGTACTATTCTCATGTGATTAGTGTGGTTAAACATGACTATAAGGAGGATAAGTGATGAAGAAAACGAAAGGGTCCAGGTTGTTAAGTTTGCTTCTGGGAATCGTTGTCTTGGTAGCAGGCTTCCTACCAATGGCCGCACCATCAACGGTTTATGCAACAGGCTCCGTTTATTATGTGGATTCGATAGGCGGCGATGATGCGAACGCTGGAACAGCTTCCGGATCAGCTTGGCAATCGCTTAGTAAAGTCAACGGTACCGTCTTTGAGCCTGGCGACGCCATTATGTTCAAGGCAGACGGTGTATGGACGGGGACGCTTTCCCCCCAAGGCTCGGGCACGGAGGGAAATCCCATTACCATTGACATGTATGGTACCGGCCGTAAGCCATTGATCGCTGGGGCTGGCGCTGCAGCAGCTGTCTATTTTAACAATCAGGAGCAATGGGAAGTCCGAAATCTGGAAATCACCAATGATGCGGCAACGAAGGCAGTACGCAGAGGCATACATGTGGATGGCACCAGTGGTGGCTACAGTAATCCTAGAGTGTTTAAGCATTTTCTTTTTGAAAATTTAGAGATCCATCATGTAAAGGGTGATACCGCAACTGATTATGCTCATAACGGCGGTATTATCGTCTGGGGAACGAACTGGGATTATCACGTTTCCGATGTTGTGGTGAATAACAGCAAGATTTATTCTGTAGATAGCGTGGGCATTTACATTTATGGCGCACAAAAGAGATATTCCGCTGACTCGAAAGTAACCAACAACGTCATTTACGATGTGGGTGCAGATGGAGCGTTCATCTTGGATACGACGAATGCGCTGATCGAAAATAACCTCGTGCATGACACGCATGTAAGAGCCAGCGGATATCATGTTCCGCTTTGGGTCTTTTCAGCGAAGGACGCGTTGATTCAGAACAATGAAGTTTACAACACAGCGCCGGGCGGAGACGCTATGGCGTATGATGCGGATTACAAGAGCGACGGAACCATTATTCAATATAACTACAGTCATAACAATGCAGGCGGCGCCTTCTTGGTTGTCAATGATGGTACGGTTGCGAGCAACGCCAATACCAATACGACAATCCGCTACAATATTAGCCAGAATGACAGCGGTGCCGTGTTCAATTTTAGCGGAACTCCGGATACTACTCATATCTATAACAACACGGTATATCTGCCTAGATATTCTAACGCGAAAGTGGTGGATTATTTAAACTGGGGCGGTTATGCCAAAAATACGTACTTCACGAACAATATCATTACGAATCTCGGAACCGGCGGCTATAATTTTGCCGGCAGTACGAATAATGTGTTTGATCACAATCTGTTTTATGGCAACCATCCGGTCAACGAACCGACGGATGCGAATAAGCTTACGGTGGATCCGATGCTTGCCTCTCCCGGTTCGGGCGGTATAGGTAAAGATACGGTTGTCGGATACCAGCTTCTTTCTACATCTCCAGCTATTGGAGCGGGTAAATTGATGACGAACAACGGAGGCAAGGACTACTTCGGCAATCCGGTGTCGGCCGTGCAAGCGCCGAATATGGGTGCTTACCAAGGTCCAGGACTGGATCCTAACAATCTTCCTCCACTTCCACCTCCGCCTGTGGAGGAAAATCTATTGAAGAATCCTGGATTTGAAACAGGTGATTTCACCAACTGGCCTACCCATTACAATGGGGCCACCATTGAGAGCAACAATGCCCTTACCGGCACTTATGCAGCCAAGCTTACAGGGAATACGGCTGGCGTTGAGCAGACGATCAGTGGATTGTATCCGAATACGATCTACAAACTGTATGGAAATGGAAAGAGCGTAGGCGGGGGCGATGCCGTATTTGGCGTCAAAAATTATGGCGGCAGCTCCAAAGATGTGCATATGAGCACTACCAGTTATGCGAGGAAAGAGCTCACGTTTACGACGGGCAGTACCAACACCAGCGCTACGATATATTTATATAAAAGCGGCGGCAGCGGAGACGTTTACTTCGACGACTTGGAATTAATCCAGTACAGCGCATCGCCGGGCGGACCTGTTGAACCTGATCCTGTCTATACGGAAGGTTCTGATGATGAGTTCAATGAGGCCGTGCTGAATTCACAATGGCACTGGACACGAGAGAACCCGGCGAAATGGTCGCTGAGCACGAACCCGGGATATATGAGAATTGTCAGTGAAAACGGAGATATCGCGGGCGGAAGTGCCGATGCCAAGAACATCCTTCTCACGGGTGCGCCGGAAGGAAACTGGGCCATTGATACGAAGCTCGAAGGCAAGCCGAATTCGCAGTGGTCGCAGGGCGGATTGGTCGTCTATGTCAATGACGATACCTATATCCGGATGACCCGATTGTATGGTAGCGGCAATCAATTACAATTTGACGTTAAGGTTGGTGGTGTACGTACCCATATGGAGGTACCCGATACGATTGGGTCGACGGTATCTTATCTTCGAATTGTTAAGTATGGAGATAAGTTTGCCGGCTATTATTCGGTAGACGGTAACGCTTATACCCAGATAGGTAACACAGTAATTGCTAACCTTGATGATCCCAAAATCGGTCTTATTGTGTGTGGGGGAACGGGACTTACCGCGGATTTTGACTATTTCCATATACAAACTAGTGGTATTACGGAACCGCCACCACCACCGCCGCCTGTACCTGTCGCAGTGTCTGGTATTACGCTGAATAAATCCGCATTGAGTCTGAAAGTCGGTGGGACAGCAACATTATCAGCAGTTGTATCTCCTTCTAATGCTGCAAACAAAGCGGTGACATGGAGTTCGAACAATTCCGCCGTAGTACAGGTGGATGCGGGTGGAATCATCACTGCTGTTAGTGAGGGGACAGCTGCGGTTACGGTGACGACAGTAGACGGCTCCAAAACGGCCGTTTGTTTCGTAGAGGTTGTTTCTGCGAGCAATTTGCTGAACAACCCGGGATTTGAGACAGGAGATTTTACCAACTGGCCATCGAATTTTAATCAGGCAGCCATTGTGAATACGAACACCCATACCGGAACGTACGCAGCCAAGTTGGCAACCGCATATGGGGGGATCGAACAAATCGTAACTGGACTTACACCCAATACAACGTACACACTTTCTGCTTGGGCCATGGGTATCAATGGTGAATTCGGCGTAAGAGATTTCGGAAGTTACAAACGTCAGGTCTATATCAACTCAACGGCATATACGAGAAATGAGATTACGTTTACCACAGGCAGTACAAACACAAGCGCGACCATCCTTATGTACAAACGTGCTGCGGCAGGCGAAGCGTACTTTGACGACTTTCAACTTGTTCAGCAAAGCGCGCCAACTACGCCGCCACCTGTCTCGGTAACCGGGGTCTCGCTAGACCATACCGGTTTGAGTCTGAAAATCGGCGCGATGGCTACCTTGTTAGCCACGGTCGCACCATCCAATGCCGCTAATAAAGCGGTAACCTGGAGCTCGAACAATCCCTCCGTGGCAACTGTGGATGCGAATGGCATCGTAACCGCCATTGGTGAGGGAACCACTTCGATTACCGTGACGACAGTTGACGGAACCAAAACGGCCGTTTGCTTCGTGGAGGTTGTGCCCACAATTAATTTGCTGAACAACCCAGGATTTGAGACAGGAGATTTCACGAGCTGGCCATCGCATTTTAACCAATCAGCCATCGTGAATACGAACACCCGTACAGGGACGTACGCAGCCAAATTGGCAACTGCCTACGGGGGGATCGAGCAAATTGTAACTGGACTGACGCCAAACACAACCTATACGATCTCCGCTTGGGCTAAGGCAGTGGGGGGAGGCGCTGCACAGTTCGGAGTAAGGAATTTTGGTAGTTACCAACGTCAGGTGTATGTGAATTCTGCGGATTATACAAGGAAAGAATACACATTCACTACAGGAAGTACGAATACAAGTGCGACGATATTTATGTACAAACATGTCGTGGATGGCGAAGTTTACTTCGATGACTTGGAGCTTGTTCAGGTCAGTCCTTGAGACTTTTGGATCGTAGTTGGCAACTATGAATGAGTAAGCCAAAGAGGTTGGTTTCTTGTACATTATCGTGTACGAGTAACCAGCCTTTTTGTCCAGTTGTGGTTCAGGGTTTATGTGTTAAACAATTTCTCAATCGCCTCACGCTGCGCGGGTTTAATATTGACTCTGGCGCGAATGCTTTTGGCTAGTGCTTCAGCTTCTTCAATGGTCTGACTTTTGCCTAATGTAATCAAAGTACCCACCGCGACAGCACCCGTTCTGCCGCCGCCACCAGCACAGTGAAATCCAACTTTTTTACCGTTGTGATAAGCTTCAACCACGTGATCAATCGCTTGTTGAAACAATTGGTCTTGGGGGCCAGTCGCATTGTCTCCCAGCGGGACTTGAATCCATTGGACATCGTCATCGGGATAAGCGCATTGTGCAGCTTCGCCTCGCAAATCCACAATGACTTCAATGCCTTCATTTTTAATCATATCCTCAACGTCTGAAGCTCCTCCAAAATAAATCCGATCCTCGACTAGAGCTTGATAATTTTTATGTCTATTGACCTCATTCATGTTGAACATCTCCTTAAGCGTAATTAATGTGGCTTCTGTGGGAAGCTAAGTGATGAAATAGATCTTGTCATTATATACGCATTCACATAGATGTTGAAAGTTTAGGAATTGAAAACGCTAAAGCCGAGTGAAGAAGCTGCATAACCCTTCAACTATTTACAAATAATACCTATGTTTACCTAATGAGGAGGGTATGGATGCAATGAATGAAGGCTTTAGAAGTAAACGAGGAATTGTCCTCTCGATCACCCTATTAATCGCCCTGATCGCTTCAGGATGTACGCAGAATAAAACGGTCAAAGTCGGTATCGAGGAGAATTTCCGCCCCTATACGTATATAGATGGAGGCGAGAAGAAGGGCTTTGAGGTGGATTTATGGCAAGCAATCGCTAAAAAGTCGAAGTTAGAATATGAGTTAATTCCAATGGAAATGGGCGAATTGAATAAAGGATTGAAGTCTGGTGCTATTGATTTAGCCATCGCGGGGAAGACAATTACGGATGCACGCAGTAATGATCTTGAGTATTCTGATCCTTATTTTCAAACAAACTTAGTGATTCTGATTGCTTCCGAGAACTCAGCTATC
The DNA here is from genome assembly GCF_964253335.1 of Paenibacillus sp. LjRoot56. NCBI lineage: Bacteria > Bacillati > Bacillota > Bacilli > Caryophanales > Paenibacillaceae > Paenibacillus > Paenibacillus sp. LjRoot56. The sequence goes on along the minus strand of NZ_CAXURV020000003.1, from coordinate 1,113,787 downwards.
AAAGGGAAAGATGACTTAGTCGACAAAGCGATAGCAACCGAAAATGGATCACCGGGGTTTTATTATGCGAGTGAAATTCAAGGGTCGAAAATCCACGGCTTTTCAAAAATCTCCGATGCCTATGCGGAGTTGAAAAGTCATACAGCAGACGCCGTTATCGTGGAGGAACGCAATGCCCAGGATTATATTAAAAACACAGCGCAAGGGTCCGTGAAAATAGTAGGAGAGCCGTTCAATAAAGATAGCCTTGCTATTCTTGCCAAAAAGAAAAACAAGTACATCGGTAAGATCAACGAAGCGCTCCAATCGGTATCCAAGGATGGCACTTACGAAGACCTGTATACGAAATGGTTCACAAGCAAACCGAAAATGATGCCGAATAAAATCAAAAAAGAAGTAGAACACGACTTACAACATGAAGCATGATAAATGATTCAATAGGAGCTGTCCGATAAGTAGATTTTTCTACTTCAGGATAGCTTTTTTCATTGTCAGCATTGTTGCTTAGCAGGCGTTGACTTTGCTGAGGGGGATAAATGCATGTAAAATATAATTGTCCCACCTTAGAAGAGTGAAGGGAGTACTTATACATGAATAATCGCAACTGGGCTGGCAATTATACGTACAGCGCCGCCAATTATTATGTTCCTGCAAATGTAGAAGAAATACAAGAGTTGGTGGCTCGCAGTCAACAAATCAAGGTGCTTGGCACCCGCCATTCGTTCAATGGTATCGCCGACTGTACGGAAAGCTTGATCTCGCTTCAGAACCTGAATCGCGTGATCTCACTTGATCGAACGAACCATCGGGTAACGGTTGAAGCAGGCATTCGCTATGGTGAGTTAGGCGAGTATCTCCACGCGAATGGGTATGCGCTGCACAATCTCGCTTCTTTACCTCATATTACAGTTGCAGGCGCATGCGCCACCGCAACACATGGTTCTGGTGATCGCCATGGCAATTTGGCGACAGCTGTTCATGCCATGGAAGTGGTCATAGCGGACGGGAGTATCGTGCTGTTCTCCCGTGAGCATGAGAATGGTTATCTTGCCGGTGCAGCTGTTGGACTAGGTGGATTAGGTGTCGTCACGAAAATCACCTTGGATGTAGTCCCATCCTTTCAGATGCATCAACATGTGTATGACAACTTGCCTTTGGCGCAGCTTGAAGCACATTTCGACGACATATTCTCCAGTGGTTATAGTGTCAGCCTTTTCACAAATTGGCAGGAATCTTCGTTTAATCAACTGTGGAAGAAGCAGGTAACGATGGATCAATCCTCCGCTCCAAAGCAGGTGGAAGCTGAGTTTTACGGGGCCAAGCTCGCTGACGAACATCGTCATCCCGTGCCAGGACACACTTCCGAGAATTGCAGTGAACAAATGGGAATACCAGGACCTTGGCATGAACGGATGCCGCACTTTCGGATGGATTTCACGCCTAGTGCAGGGGAAGAATTGCAGAGCGAATACTATGTGCCCCGTCAGCATGCGTATGCGGCGCTATGTGCTCTCGATGGTATGAAAGAACTCATCTCGCCACTTCTTTATGTTTCTGAGGTACGTACAATTGCGGCAGATGATCTGTGGATGAGTCCCTGCTATAAGCAGGAGATGGTGGCTTTTCATTTTACATGGAAACCGAATTGGGAAGCTGTTAAGCAAGTACTGCCTATCATTGAACAGCATCTCGAGCCCTTCCAAGTTCGACCGCATTGGGGCAAGCTGTTTACGATGTCACCGGACCGCGTGCAGTCGATGTATGAGAAGCTGCCTGAGTTTCAGCAACTGCTTCGCCAATGTGATCCGCAGGGGAAATTCCGCAATGATTTCTTAAAAACGTACATCTTGGGAGACTAATGATGCAAAGAATCGGATGCTTCCATGCCCATTATTCGAATATTGAACATATTGAAAATGCCCTGCGCAGTTTGAATGTGGAACTCATTCATTATGTAGATCCTGGTTTGGATCGGATCAAGCATGATGCGGATTTCACGACCGAAATGGCTCAAAAGAAAGTGCTCGACACACTGAATTGGATAGCCAAAAGTCACGTAGACGCAATTTTAATAACCTGCACTTTTTTTACAGCCATATACGATGGAAATGTTCATCCTTTTCCAATTCCGATCATCAAAATTGATGATCCATTGTTCGAAGAGATCTGTCAGCTGGATCAGCCTGCGATCATTGCATTCACGAATCCAAGCACCGTACAAGGAACGATGAATCAGTTATTCCTTTATGCCGTTAAGAAAGGAATAGCACTAGAAGCAGCGCCTGTCCTTCTGGCGAATACTTTTGATCTGATTATGCAAGGTAAGAAGAGTGACTACATCGAAGCTGTCACACAAGGATTGATCGATGTGATCGAGGAAAACCCAACGAAGCGTGTGGTAGCGGCCCAGCTTTCGATGGTTCCAGCTGCACAGGCTGCTGAGAAGCAAACGAAGCACGTTGTTGGCAATCAACTCGTTTCATTGGCCACTTATCTCAAAGAGGTTTTAGCCATATAGAAGACCCGAGTCAAACAAAAAGCCCCGATCCTAATTAGGATTCGAGGCTTTTTTGGCTTATTTACGGGATAACTACCGTATTCTTTTCTTTCAGCGTGCTAAGGTCGTTCGCTTTAATGAATCCGTTCGAAACGGTATACAGGGTGTCACCGATATAGAGAACGCGCTGGACCTGTTTGTCACCGGCATAGAAATGCTGCCCCGCCTTACTCAGATCTTCCTGCGAGAGATGGGTGATGCCGCCGCGGAACTGGAACCCTTTTTCCAGATCAAGATTGTAAACGTACGCCCCTTGGAAAGCAAAGCTTCCGTATGCGCTAGCCGAATTCTTCGAATTGTTTGCCACCGGGTCGAGTTTCATCACCGTAACAGGGAAGGAAAGGAGATTTTTCTCCTTGGAAAAGAGCAAAGCACGATGATTGTACAGCAATTCCGAATCCGTTCCTCGATCCCCAATCAGCTGAGTAAATTTCTCCTTCGGATTATTCACATCGGATACATCGAACAGGGCTACTTTCATGCCTTGATAATAGGCGATGGACTGTGAGCCTGCCGCGTTTTTGTTCTCGACTTCAACGGTATCCTTACCGAAGCCAATAATATGGTTTTCATCATAAGGATGCAGATAATTGCTGTAGCCTGGGATCTTTAATGCCCCTAACAATTTCGGCTGATCAGCTTGCTTTAAGTCTAAGACGTATAGCGGGTCCGTGTTTTTAAAAGTAACCATATAAGCGCGGTCGCCCATGAAACGGGTAGAATAAATGCGCTCGCCTGGCGCGATGTTTAAGATCTTGCCTTCCTCTTTCAGGTTCGCGTCAAGGATGTAGACGTGGTTTTTCGATGTGCCCTCATCTGTCCGCCAGACTTCACCTGTTGTCGTAGCAAGACGGAGGTGACCGTTATGCTCATCCATCGAGAATTGATTGAGCAGATGACCAGGCACTTTGCCGGTGTTTTTATATACAGCTTTTCCTGTATTCAGCCCGAATTGATAGAGAATTGTGTCTTGCTGTTGATCTTCATAGGTCGCGGCCGCGACGTATAAGTTCTCTTCAGAGGCGTAGACATTCTGACCCGAGCCGAGGTACGAGGTTACATTCATCGTCTGTGTCAGATCGGCCAGGTTAAGACCTCCGACGAGGACATAATTGGGCTCAAGAGCTTTGGGCAAATAGTAGATGTGATCCAACGGAATCGAGGTGAAAGAATCACCTGCCGAGGAATCTCGGTAAGCTGGAGCTAGTTCTTTTTTGGCGTCATCCGTATTCTCCATTTCCCGGTAGTAATAGTAATTGACATATTTATTGGCGATAAAATAAAGTGATGTCCCGATTTTACGGGAAGAAATATAGTTGCCTTCAAGTTCAACTTCTTTAACTAACTTCAGGTTACTCCGATCCGCGAGATCGTAAACCATGACCTTCGTCGTAGCCTGTGATCGGATAGGTGAAATCATTCTTTTGTCTAAAATGCCGATGCTGCTGCTGCTCCTGCTTGCGACCTCATTATATGGCACAGGTTTGAGGTTTTGATAGGATTGCCCCAACACGATCAGATGCTTATCGTCCACATAGATTTCACTCGGTTGGAACTGCGTGTTTGCGGTGTTTGCCGCTTTGGGGAAATCAAGAATACTCAGCACTTTCATCTGATCTGCGGGATACGCTTGGGTGACGACGATCCGCTGCTTATTCACAGTGTAGATGTACGTTCCATCTGACTTGACGACATCCGATTCATCCACACCTTGCACTTGCACATTCGTTCCAGAGTACTCAGGTGACACGGATTTGGCCGAATCTTGGACCGCGACACCAGCACTGCCGGCGGCCATTGGCACTGAGGATGTAGTGAGAGATTCAGAGTTGGCTGTTTTAGCTATGGCAGCATATGCACGTATCCCATTGCTTTCATTCTGCGTTAACAGGGTAACTAAGTGGTCATAGGTACCCACAACCGGCAAGCTGTCCGTTTGCTTGGTGATGTTAACGGAATTAGTTGCTGAATCCCAGCGAACGACATGATTGACGCTCTCCATAAAGAAACGCAGTGGGACGTAGAGGGAGTCACTTACGATTTGAGTACTACCGTTCATGGTGGTTGCTTTCCCGTTAACGTTGGCATAGTCCGCATTTAGGGGCAGCTTCATCTCGTACCCATTGCGTGTAACGACAGCCGCTCGTTCAGCTTCAAGCCAGGTTACGTCCATGTCCAACGATTTCGCAAGATCGCGAACTGGCGCCATCAAAATCCCTTTCATCATACGTGGATGCTGCGAAAAAGCGATCGGTTGGCCCTCAAGCTTGACGATCGTTTCCTGACCAGCATTCGTAGTGACAGGTGTAAAAGCAGATGTTAAGAGGATTGCGGTCGTTAGGAGGCCTGCGGCCAAAACCTTTTTCTTCATCTAGCTCATCCTTTGCTCCGTTATTGTAGGTTTCCATTATTTTTATCTGTATCCACTAAACGGATGGCATTAAAGATTTGTTGCATGCTATTGGAAATATTTCTCTGGAAACTGGCTAGGGTAGTTAGCGATGAAATAGCAAGATAGCCCTCATTTGTTATATGATTGGTATATGGAAAATAAAGAGAAAATGAGTCGTCGTTCCTTTTTGAAAAATGGTTTGCTACTGGGTGGAAGTTTATTATCAGTCCCACCGTTAAGTTATGGGTATGCCACGTGGGTTGAGCCCCGTTGGTTGCAAGTGGAGCGCATTTCATTGGCTTTTCCTACACTGCCGGAGGCCTTCAAGGGATTGCGGGTTGTGCAATTCAGTGATCTACACTTTGGATTTCATTTGGATATCCAGCAATTAACCAAGGTCGTCGAGGTCATTCAAGCTGAGAAACCAGACATCGTGTGCTTCACCGGTGATCTCGTCGATTATGAGATTGGTGGGCAAGGTCAAGAAATACGGGATGTTTTGAAGACGATTGCTGCTACATACGGCTGCTATGCCGTGCTCGGCAATCACGATTATTATGGCGATGTTGAAGAAGTGGCAGATGTGCTAGAGGGTGGTGGGTTTCGCTGCCTGCGTAATCGGGGACTACGGATTCAGAAAGGAAGCCAGTCTATCTGGATCGCCGGCGTAGAGGACATGTGGGAGGGTGTTCCTAATCTTAAAGCAGCGATGCAGTCAGCGAAAAAAGAAGAATGGGTACTCCTATTATCCCATGCACCTGATTATGCGGATGTTGTTGCGGCCGCTGGAGGCGTCCATTTGCAGCTATCGGGGCATTCCCACGGTGGTCAAGTAAGACTCCCGATCATAGGGGCATTGGCTTCTGTTCCATATGGCGTCAAATATCCTTCAGGACTCTATCATGTAGGGAACAATCAATCCCTTACCCTTTACACGAATCGAGGGATCGGTGTGTCGGTTCGTCCCATTCGGTTCATGTGTCGTCCTGAGATTACGGTGTTGACGTTGGTTTAGAGAAAAATGAGGCCTAATGCGCAAAGCTGCATCAGGCCTCATTTTGTTTCTTACTATATAGAGGAGTCGCTCAAACACGAGGAAACCAGATATCCCAATACGGCGTATATTCTGGCCATAAATGGGTAGTTTCTTTTGCAAATCCACGATAATGACGCATATATCCTGCTAAGTAAGCAAAAGATGTGGCATGAGGTCCAGCGAAAGATGGGGCACCTACGCATACCAACCAATCAACCAACGCTTGTTCTTCTAAACATAATGCATCTAACTCTTTCTTAATTTCAGGATCATTCTTTAAGATGTCGTGTTTATTTTTTATTATTAAATTTGGGAATTTATGATTGATACTTTGTGCTACAGCATTATATTTCTCTTCTCTTATCCCTGAAGCTAAATAAACAGCAGACAAATTTGGAGTATTTGAAATCATATTGATCGTTTCTTGAAGCTGATTACTCGTACTTTTTTCGTATCCTGGAAAGAAGTTCATCAACTCCTCTTCAATTCGCAGCTGAATAACTTTCCAACTTGGATACAAGGACATTAAACTAATGATACAATTAGCTATCTTAAGTATGTTCTTTGCAAATGGGAAGGATTTAGCAATAAATATTCCCGTTTCTCTGCATTCATCAGGTAAGAGCTGTCGGTGAGAATATCGTCTACAAGAAATGATATTATTCTGAATATGATTATTAACTTCTTGTGGTCGTCTAACTAGGATGTTTTTATTCGAGAGTAAATGGGTAAGTTCATCGACATCAACAAAGGAATCATATGCTATTTTAGAAAAATTCACATCAAAATCAATAGTGTCACTCGAGGTTCTGGTTTGAAGATCATTAATAATAATACCTATTGAATCATGTTGAGTTGAATAATAAAGTGCTTCTCCTATCGTTCTGAATATTCCCATAAGTTGATTACAAAGGCCTTCATTCGGCTCAACCTCATATTGAATATATAAAATAATAATCACACCCTATTCTAAAAAGTTCATAGTTAATTTTAGAGAATAAGACCATGTAACTAAAATATGTGTGATCTATAGATAGCGTAACGGCAAACAGACAATGATTTAACTCGTGAACATGTAGCTCTTTTTCAGTGAAGATGGCATAAATAACACTTTTCTTCAGGCTAGAAAGGAGAACCAAATGCGTTCTTTTAGTATACTCGCACATCTCTTATTCCCACCGACGAAGTTAAACAGACAGAAGCTAGAGCGCCAGCTAGCAGGCAAAACGGTCCTAATCACCGGTGCCAGTTCCGGAATCGGAGAACAACTGGCTTATCTGCTTTCCGATATGCGGGTTCATATGATCTTGGTAGCTAGACGAGAGGCGAAGCTCCAGGCAATGAAGAGTGAAATCGAAGTGAAAGCAGCAGCCCGCGTAAGTGTGTTCCCTGCGGATCTTCGAGATCCGAAAGAGATGGAGGGATTGCTAACCTTTCTCCATCAACTGCCAGATGGGCTCGATATCGTTATCAGCAATGCTGGCCATTCGATCAAGCGTTCTATTCGGGAGTCGTTGGACCGTTATCACGACTTCACGCGTACGATGGCGATTAATTATTTCGCACCGGTTCAACTATTGCTCTCTATCATACCGCTGCTTGAACAAAAACAAGGACATATCATGAACATTTCGACGGTCAATGTAATGCTTATTCCCTTGCCTCATTGGGCGGCGTATCAGGCATCGAAGTCAGCTTTTGACACGTGGTTTCGGTCTGCTGCACCTGAACTGAACATGATGGGGATCGCCACGACCTCGATCTATCTCCCGCTTGTAAGAACACCAATGATTCTGCCAACCGCAGCGTATCGCAAATTACCGGCTATGTCCCCAACTCATGTCGCCAAGATGATCGGTAAGGCCATCTATACCAGAAGGCAAACGTTCAAACCGTGGTGGTTGATTTTCGGAGGGCTAGCTTCCCTATTTTTTAGAACAATGCCTAGATTATCAAGGAAAAAGGGTAATGGCCATGAGGATGTTTAAACTAATCTATGTGTTATATCAAATTAGGCTGCTCTCGCTGGTTGCTTTGTTCCGGTTGGCCTCCGCCATTTACACATCGGGCACCAATCTGATGGCTCTGTTGCAATTTGCAGCAAGAACCTATGGTGACAAAATCGCGTTAGCGGATGAGCAGGAAACCTTGACGTATAGTCAATTGTTTACACAATCCAAACAACTTTCGGCCCATTTAGTGAAGGAATACCAACTTACTGGCGGTAAGAGAGTGGGTTTCTTGTGCAAAAACCACGCATCTCTGGTGAAAGCCATCTATGCGGTTTCTTTTACAGGGGCGGACATCTATCTAATGAATGCGGAAATGAGTAAGGATCAATTGCAGGGGATTCTGGCGAGGAAAGATTTTCACCTTGTGGTCTATGACGACGAACTAAGTGCTTTACTTGAGCAAACAACGTACAAAAACGCTAAATTGCCCAGCTATCATCCTACCTCATCTGTGATCAATAACTTACCTGTTACATCGGATTCTGAAAAGCCAAAGCAACGCCGAACGTCCTCCGGGAAATTAGTGCTGCTGACAGGCGGAACAACAGGCAAAGCCAAAGAAGCGGCGCATCAACCATCGCTATTCAATTATTTGAATCCTTTCTCTGCATTCCTGACCCGATTGCAAATCCTGAACAAGCATACAGCCTATATTGCGACGCCTATTTATCATGGTTATGGTGTAGCCGTGTTGCTACTTTTCTGCGCTTTGGGCAAAAAAGTTGTGATCCATCGAGGATTCGATGCAGTGAGAGCCTGTCGATGGATTCGGGAGCATCAGGTTGATATCGTAACGGTAGTTCCTTTAATGGTTCATAAAATGTTGAAAACGAACGCAGACGATCTGAAATCCCTGTCTTGTATAGCTTCAGGCGGAGCTGAGCTCAATCCGAAACTGGTCCAAGAGACGCTAAGTCAATTGGGAGAAGTTCTGTACAATCTGTACGGCACGTCGGAAGCGGGTTTGAATATCATTGCAGTTCCGCAGGATTTGACCTACTCCGCACACACGATTGGCAGAAAGATTAACGGTGTTCATTTAAAAGTCATGGATGATCAGAAAGTAGAAGCTCCCATTGGCAGCGTAGGTCAAATTTGTATTCGAAACAATTGGTCGATGCGAAACAAAGCAAGTGCATGGATCGAGACCGGCGATTTGGGCTATCGGGATGAGAAGGGGTATTACTTTTTGCGTGGGAGAGTAGACAGTATGATTGTTTCTGCGGGGGAGAATGTGTTTCCGTTCGAAGTGGAACAAATCTTGCTCACTCACCCCTTCATCGAGGATGCAGCCGTCATGGGGATAGCGGATGAGCTTTTTGGACAGCGATTGAAAGCGTGGATCCAGTTAGTATCTGGTACGGAAATGACGAAAGATGAACTCCTAGATTGGTTGCGCGTTAGATTGGCACGATTTCAGTTGCCCAAAGAGATCATCTTCGTCGAGCATTTGCCCTATACACCTTTAGGTAAGTTGGATAAAAAGGCGTTGAAATAAGAAATGACCACCACAGGATATCATTGTGATGGTCATTTTTTTTATAGGAATGGTCTGAACGGAGAACATGGTCTAGATTCCACAAGGAAAATGGCTAAGAGATCAAACAGAACTAATGGGAGGAGAAATGGCAGAAACGAGATGTGCGCTTTCTTTCCATTTCGTGTTTGTTTCAAATAAACCTTGTGGCCGTCGACTTTCACAATCGTGCCACGGTAAGTGCCGTGTGTTGTTTTTATCGTAACTTCTCGGTTAAGGTACTTTTTACAAATTACATAAGAATCTGATCGCGTCAAGGGAATACCCCCTTTCTAGCTTTATTAATCTAGTATATGCCCGTCCCATAGAACAAGTGTGTGTGTTTAGAAATTCAGCATACTTTAATAAGGTTCATTATCAATATGTGGTATTATTTGTTATACAAATACTCCGAAGGGAGAGATGAAGGTGGATACCAGTCTTTATGTAAGTATCGGTGTCAAGCTTACAGTCGCTTTAATAGGTCTTTTGATCATGACTAGGCTGCTGGGGAAAAAAGAGATCTCCCAATTGACCGCCTTTGATTTCGTTTCTTCTTTAATGCTCAGCGAACTGGTCGGCAATACGATTTATGATGATGATATTCATCTTAGCCATTTACTATTTGCTCTGATTATATGGACGCTTCTAGCGCTAGGTTTGGAAAAGTTTATCGCACGGTTCCCCAGACTTTCCCGCTATGCCGCTGGAACGCCAGATCTGATTATCCGGGCAGGTGTGATTGATTTCAAGGCAATGAAGCGCAACAATCTCGATTTCGCCCAATTGGGCATGCTGCTTAGGGAAAATAATATTTTCTCGCTGCGCGAAGTGGCCTATGCCTTGTTCGAGACGAACGGCAGCATCAGCGTGCTGCTCCAGAAGGACCCGGAAAAGATCAGCGGCAATGCAGAAGACCATCAAGGCACCGTCAGCCTTCCCGCTTACATTATTGAAAACGGCAGCATCAATGAAGATACATTGAAGCGCCTCGGGCGAGACAGGAGTTGGGTGGAGCAGCTTTTGCAGCTTAGCGGAATTACGCATCATGAGTGTGTGCTTTTCGCGGAATGGTCGGATTCGAACGGTCTGTATTATCAGCTAAAGGAAACCAATAAAGCTTAGTCCGATACCTTCAGCGTACTGAAACGAAAGGAGGAGTAGCAATTGCGTCTGATTTTAGAAAATATCGTTAAGCGATATGAGGATAAACAGGTACTTCAGGGAGCCGGATTCACCTTTGAGAAAGGGAAGATATATGGGCTGCTAGGGCGCAACGGAGCAGGCAAAACGACGTTGTTCGACTGCCTGAGCGGAGAGAAGGACATGAATAGCGGACAGGTAATGTTGGAGGAGAATGGCCACACGCGGAAGCTAAGCGAGCAGGATGTTGGGTATGTGTATTCGTTGCCGATTCTGCCCGAGTTTCTGACGGGCTATGAGTTTGTGAAGTTTTTTATGGATATTAATCGGGGCAAGCTGCTGATGGAGCAGACGATTGATGATTATTTTGACATGATGAGCATGACAACGGAGGATCGCCATCGGCTGATTAAAGGCTACTCGCACGGAATGAAGAATAAGCTGCAGATGTTGCTATTTCTCATAACGAAGCCGCCGATTATTCTACTCGATGAGCCGCTCACCTCCTTCGATGTCATTGTTGCACTGGAGATGAAGAATATGTTAAGGGAAATGAAGAGTGATCATATTCTAATTTTCTCCACGCATATTTTGCAATTGGCTTCTGATTTGTGTGATGAGCTGATTGTGTTGAACAAAGGGAAATTGTCTGCCGTGCCGTCCGAGCTGCTGCACAGCGCAGAATTCGAGCAAGCGGTCATTAATTTGCTGAAGGATGAATCCCATGCTGAGAACGCTTAATACGCTGCTGGCTATTCGTACATCCATTAGGGTAAACCTACTCATGTATTACATTCAGAAGCTGCCGTTAATCGGCAAGCTAGTAAAGAACAGCTTCTACGCTAATTTGGATTTCAAAAAAGCTATTTCTGTTATTGTGCTGCTGTTCAACCAGTTATGGGGAGTCATGCTTCGATTTGTGTATCTGGGGGTTCTGATATATATTCCTGTGATCGGAATAGGAAAGGGATTGTCAGAAGCAGATCAGCTTCAGCAATTTATACATATTTTTACCATCATCAGCTTTGTGGCGGCAGCCGTCAGCAGCGCGACTTTACTTGAACCAAAACGGGAGAAATACGTAGCTGTTAAGCTGATGAGATTGTCTCCAACGAGATATATGTTGGCTTCGCTAGGATATCGCTACGTGACTTTTTTGGTGTATCTACTACCTGCGATGATGCTGTTCGGCACACGCTTGGGAGCAACCGTCTTAGAAGCAGTTCTGTTATCTATATTGATCACATTATGGCGCATTCTAGCGGAGTATGTGCATCTTAAGATTTTTGAGAAAACCAGCATTGTATTGATTAAACAAACCGCCCTCGTCTGGAGCGTCCTTATTGTTGGATATGCCGCTGCCTATTTGCCGCTTCTGCTGGGCAAGGTTCTGTCTACAGAATCGTTTCTTATGAGTTTGCCTGTCTGTATCGTTATTACAGCTGGAGGGCTGTTCGCAGCCATTAAGCTGGCTCGTTATTCCGGTTACCGAGGAGTTGTTGATTCCGCAAGCAAAAGGGATGATCCTCTGCTGGATATAGGTCGTATGATGACGGATGCACAGATGAAGAGCGTGAAGTCAAAGGATAGCGACTATACCTTGAAGCTGAACCAGCAGGATAAGCTTGAGACAAAGGAAGGCTATGCTTATCTAAACACAATTTTCTTTCTCAGACATCGCAGCCTGATTAGCAGCCCTGTTAATAAACGATTAGCTATCATCGGCGCTTTCGGAGTGGCGGGGGTGATCCTCATGGTCCTATTCGGTGGTCAGTTGAAGGACCAGCAATGGAGTTTGGAAATGATCTTCCCCTTCTTGCTTCTGATCATGTATTTCATGTCCGTTGGAGAGAAAATTTGCAAAGCAATGTTTTACAACTGTGATCTAAGTTTGATGCGGTACGGCTTCTATCGCAGCGCAGCCTATAGCCATTTCCTGATTCGCCTTGGAAGAGTGATGAGCTTAAACATGGTGATTGCTGCCTCTCTTGGGGTGTCACTAACAGCTATTAACGTAGCAATAGGAGGGGAGTGGCTGAGCAGAGAGCTGCTTTTGCTTTGGGTCTGCGTTATCTCACTGTCTGCTTTTTTTACTGTGCATCATTTGTTTATGTATTATATTTTCCAACCGTATTCTACAGAGCTAAATATGAAAAACCCACTGCATCTTATCGTGAACATGGTTGTGTCATCCTCGTGCGGAATTAGTATTATTTTGAGAATACCGGTAGTACCATTCACTGTTACTATATTGGCTATGACGCTAATTTACTTGGCTGTTGCCCTTGTTCTTGTGCAGAAGTACGGGGAGAGAACGTTTCGGGTGAAGTAATATGGCTGCGGTAGTTCGTCAGCAAGTAAAGGCACCCCAATGGGGTGCCATTTCTTTTTATTCGTTATCAGCCCACGGTTGTCGAGTCGACACGACTGTCTCCCCGGTTCTAATTGCCTGCTCAATCAGCATGCCGATATAATGGTCCTGAGAAGCTTCCGGAAGACCATAAAATCCGGGTCCTCCCTCAGCATAAATCGCCATCTTTTTCAAACAGACAGCAATAGCAATTTCATCGTCATATAGCCTAGCAGGCATGAAGGGGTTTTCATATACCCATTGTTCTCCCGCCATAATTCCTTTAAGGAAATAGCCTTCCGCGTTCTCATACTCACCTTTATTGATGCGCTTTAATTCCATTTGAATCTGTGTACAGGAAGGATCTTGAATGCTTATTCGATTATCGAATATTTCCCCTCGTTCTCCCCTAATACATAAATGGTTTGAGCGGGTCCATGAACGATGTTGATCCTTGGTGAAATCGTAAATTCCCAGCTTTCCACCAAAGTCCAACCAAGCTAAATCTCTTTCTGACTTGATTAATTTATCTTCAGTAGGCGGACCACTTCGGTTCGGACCAGCGACCCAATCGGATTCAAATTTCATTCCCTTAATACTGACTTCTTCAAAGCGCACGCCTAACATTTTCCGTATTAAGCTTACTGCATGATAGAACTGAGATATGGATACAGTCACTTGATTAACATTGCCTAACTGTCCTGACATAATAATCTTATGTCGAGCTTCTTGGATAGGATGAAATTGGTATTGTTCAGCGATTTGAATTCGCGCGCCTTGACGGGTAAGCTTGTTGTGCAGCTGCAGCAAACCGTCCAGATCAGGTGCAGGAGGTGTTTCTGTAAGTACAGGAATTCCTCGTTCCGCCAGCTGCAGCATATAATCGATAGCGGCCGCTGCGTTGATAGATAGGACAACAAAGTCCGGTTGTTCATTCTCCAAGAGCTGATCCAGTGACCGATAAGTAGTCACTTTCCATAAGTCTTCCATCGACCTTCCCTTGGATTCGTCACGAATAACCATTCCGCTAATACAAAATTGTTCTGGAAGAGCCTGTGCAATTCTTAAAAAATACTGTGCGCGAAAGCCTCCACCGCCTACAATGCTGAATGTTATTGGTTTCCCCATCGACTACACCACCTTCTTCAGTCGTAGCTTCGTTGTATCAAATATAAATTTCATAGTCAAGCTTTATACTCTATTAATCATGTTACTTGCCTTCCTTCACAAATTGTTCGATCCTGTTTTTAATGGAATCACGAACTTCATGGAATTTAGCAGTAATTTCATCTTCCGTCCCAGTTGCTTTTGCAGGATCGTCAAATCCCCAATGCCATCTTACTGCTTTATCATTTCGAACAACGGGGCAGTTGTCGTTAGCATGACCGCACAAAGTAATGATGTAATCCGCTTGAGCCAAAATTACTGGATCAATCACATCAGAGGTATGGTTCGAAATGTCGATACCAGCTTCTTTCATCGTTGCTACTGCACGTGGGTTTAATCCGTGAGCTTCTAAACCGGCACTTTTCACTTCGTATTTGTCCCCGCCTAAAGCTTTTAAATAGCCATCAGCGATTTGGCTGCGGCATGAGTTTCCTGTGCAAAGAAAATAAACGAAAGGTTTTTTGTTATCCATGGTTTTAGTTCTCCTTTTTTTGTATGGGATTATGCAATAATGTGAAGCCATAAATAAAGTCCTGTAAGTGTAATCAAGAGTGTAGGGACAGTAAGGATGACACCTGTTTTAAAATAATTGCCCCACGTGATTTTTACACCTTTGGTAGACAAAACATGTAACCATAAAAGTGTTGCAAGTGACCCGATCGGTGTAATCTTAGGTCCAAGATCACTTCCTACAACGTTGGCGTAAACCAATGCTTCTCGAATAATCCCATCTGTGTTCGTACCTTTGATGGCTAGAGCATCAATCATAACGGTCGGCATGTTATTCATGATGGAGGATAGTATAGCAGATAAGAAGCCCATTCCCACTGTCGCAACAAACAATCCTTGTCCTGCTATGTTCTCAACCAACTTTCCTAGGGCATCGGTGAGACCGACGTTTTTAAGGCCATACACAACTACATACATCCCGATTGAGAATATAACGACAGCCCAAGGAGCATCTTTGATCACTCGTGTAGTTTCGATTACCTTACTAGATCTAGCCATCCAAATGAAAATCAGTGCCACGAAGCCTGCGATGATGGAAACAGGGATTTTAATAAATCCACTAATCACATAAGCGACGAGAAGGATGCCAAGAATAACCCACGACATTCGGAATAGCCGATGATCTTTGATGGCATCTGAAGGCTGCTTTAATTCCTTCATATCGTAATTCGTTGGTATGTCCTTTCTGAAGAAAACGAACAAGACACCCAAACTTGCCGCCAATGAAAATAGGCTTGGTACAATCATCCGGCTTGCATAGGTGACAAAATCGATACCGAAGAAGTCCGCCGATACGATGTTGACTAAGTTACTGACGACAAAAGGCAATGAAGTGGTATCCGCAATAAAACCACTTGCCATGATGAACGGTAAAATCATATTATCTGGAAGTTTTAACGCTCGAACCATTGCTAATACAATCGGAGTTAGAATCAATGCGGCACCGTCATTGGCGAAAAATGCGGCAACTGCCGCACCTAACAAAATGACATACACGAACATGAGTCTTCCATTGCCTTTCGCAATTCGCGCCATATGCAAGGCTGCCCATTCAAAGAATCCGATTTTGTCTAAAATTAAGGAAATGAGAATTATGGCGACAAAGGCGAGTGTGGCATTCCAAACAATAGAGGTAACCGTCATTACGTCGTTAAAAGACACAACTTGGAAGAGAAGAGCAAGGATAGCGCCACCAGAGGATGACCATCCAATGTTGAGGCCCTTAGGCTGCCAAATTACAAAAGCTAATGTAAGCAGAAAAATAATTACCGCTACGTAAGTCATGGTTTCCTCCTAATCACAACAGTTTAGATCTTTACATGATATTGCGTTTACTTTTTCTTTTTGCGAAGGCAGGTACTGAAAAAACTCGTGCAGAAAGGGTTTATCCTCAATATTTAACGAATAAAAAACCCATTGGCCCTTTTTCGCTTCCTTTACTAAACCACCGGCTTTGAGCTTTCGCATATGCTGGCTCACATTGGGCTGACTAGTTTGTATGAGTTCAACAATCTCGTATACGCATAGCTCACGTTCTTTGAGCAGGGAGAGAATAGTGAGTCTCATTTTATCCCCAAGAAGCTTACATACATCAGATAACATTTCAATTTCAGGCAAAATAACTCACTCCTTTACTATACGTAATCATTTTCTCGACTCAGATTTCACTCGTAAATCATTATATAATTATTCAGTTATATAATAAAAGTTAAGGTTTTGTAAATTATTAACTGGAATAGATTTAAATATATCAAAATAAATTGATTTATATCTTGAATCTTATAATTTTGATGTGTTAAGATATATTCATCAAATAAATTTGATTTAAGGAGGTGCTAAAGGTGATTAAAGAACTTCCTATTTTTTCGAAGGTTGGGAATCAAGTTGATTTTTCGAAATACGAGCTCCAGTTTAAAGCGTTAGCAGATCAGAAACGGTTGCAAATTATGTATGAGCTTACTCAAAAGGGAAGTGTCTGCGTTTGTGATTTAGTTGATATTGTAAACATGCCACAGTCAAAGTTATCGTATCATCTGAAGATATTGCTTGATGCTAATCTGATCACGAAAGAGACCAAGGGTACTTGGAGTTATTATGAATTAAACCACGTAGAGGTTAACCGGTTACTCTCACCCGAATTATGCTGTATCTTCCGAAAAAGCGAAAATCAATCAAGCGAATGTTGCTCGTAACCCACACAGGTGGGTTTTTAAATGATCTATTAATCAAAATTTCTTGATATAACAAAGGAGAGATGATCCATGAGTCAGGTTCAAAATGATGAGGTACGTCAACATGTTCGCAATCGCTATAAACAGATTGCAATCGAGAGCATTCCTAGTTCAGCTTGTTGCTCATCCACTGCACCAGCAACAAGCTGCTGTAGCACACCCGATGAGGTTTCCTCAAAATTAGGCTACTCAAATGAAGAGCTTAATGTTGTTCCAAGTGGTGCGAATCTTGGGTTAGGCTGCGGAAATCCTCAAGCAATTGCCTCACTAAAATTGGGAGAAGTCGTTCTTGATTTAGGTAGCGGTGCCGGTTTCGATGTGTTTTTGGCATCTAAACAAGTTGGAGAACAGGGTAAAGTTTATGGAGTTGATATGACGCCAGAGATGATTAGTCGTGCACGTCAAAATGCACAGAAGCATGGATATGAAAACGTAGAGTTTCGTCTCGGTGAAATTGAGCATTTGCCGATACTGAATGATTCGATTGACGCTATTATTTCAAATTGTGTTATTAATTTGTCACCGGATAAGCAGCAAGTTTTTAAAGAAGCTTATCGTGTATTAAAGCAAGGCGGTCGTTTGGCGATTTCGGATGTAGTAATGACTTCTGAACTTCCGGCAGAGTTAAAAAGTGATCTGAATTCACTAGCTGGCTGCGTTTCAGGTGCATCTACCATTGATGAAGTTATGGTATTCCTGCAAAGAAGCGGATTTCAAAACATTGTTGTTGAACCAAAAGATGATTCTCGAGAATTTATTAAGGATTGGGTGCCAGGCGCAAACGTAGAAAACTATATTCAATCGGCAATAATCAAAGCCATTAAATAACGCAGAATTATAGTTGGGGCTTGCTTCGCGGCAGCTCCTTTTTTGTGTATTAAAGTGACGGAAGTTTAATGTAACTTTATCAAGTGGTAGAATAAACTTAAAAACATTGCAATTCCTTGCAATGTAACTGCTTAATCGGAGGATTCGGATGTTATCTCATTTCAATGACCATAGTCTTTTTTTTCGTGCATTTGAGAAATCTTCAATTGGAATGGCTTTGATATCTTATGACGGACGTTTTTTACAGATGAATCCATCTTTATGCAAAATGCTAGGGTATAGCGAAGGTGAATTACTAAATCTCGGTTTGACATCTGTCAGCCATCCTGAAGATGTAGAAGCGGATCTAGAAATATGCCGTAAATTGGTGCAGGGCGAAATAGATGGTTATCACATAGAAAAAAGATATATTCATAAGTCTGGTAGCCTATTGTGGGGGCTTCTAAATGTTACTGCAGAAAGGAACGAACAGGTTAAGGGTAATGACCTATTCATTTGCACAATTGTAAATATAACAGAACAAAAAGTGAAGGAAGAAGAGTTCAAGAAGATTGAGGAACTGCACAACCTTATTTCTGAACATTCACAAGACGTTATTTTGCGTTTAACGCCAGACGGAATGATTACATATGCCTCGCCAGCTATCCGCAACCAACTCGGATATGCGCCAGATGAGCTTGTCGGAAAATATGCCTATGACTATTGGCATCCAGATGATAGGAACGGTGGCTGGTTACGGCGAGGTAATTCCGATCATTCAGATAGCAGAATATTTATATATCGTCTTCGGCATAAAAACGGTCATTATATTTGGCAAGAATCACACTCTAAAAAAATAAGGAATGCTGCAGGAGATGTTCAACATGTTATCAGTATGGGTCGTGATATAACAGAACGGGTACAGTCCGAAGAATTAATCCGCAGATCAGAGAAACTTTCCTTAGTTGGCGAACTTGCAGCTGGGATCGCCCATGAAATTAGGAATCCCTTGACCAGTTTACGAGGATTTATGCAAATGTATGTGAAAGAAGATATGGATGGTACAAAGAAATTACGCAATGAAGTCATGTTATCAGAAATTGATCGCATTAATGAAATTGTAAGTGAGCTTTTAGTGTTAGCTAAACCTTCAAATGAGGCATTTGAGTTAAGGGACGTGGTACATATATTAAATCACGTTACAAGATTATTGGAAGGACAAGCCAACCTGCATAACGTTCAAATAAAGCTAGAGTTAGATGACAATTTATCATCTATTCAGTGTCAACGCAGTATCAATCAAGTATTTATCAATGTTTTAAAGAATGCGATTGAATCCATGCCTAAAGGTGGAGAAGTGACAATACAAGCCAAGCAAAAGAACGATAACATATACATTCGAATTCAAGATGAGGGTTATGGAATCCCGCAAGAGGAAATAACCAAGATTGGAAATCCTTTTTTTACTACAAAAGAAACAGGAACAGGGTTAGGATTAATGGTTTCAATGAGAATCATCCAAAATCATAATGGGACTATGCGAATCGAAAGTGAAGTTGGGAAAGGGACGATGGTAGAAGTTGTTTTGCCAGTCGTTACATAGCGATATGCTATTCCATGATGCGGTCATTCCAGCGAATGATAGCCAAAACGGTTAAAGGTTATATCCTTTTTTCACCGAAATGGCTTGCGTCATTTTACTCTTCTGGAAGGAGACAATCGCTGCAAGGAAAGCTATAAGTAATGCAACACTTGCGACCCACGGATTATACAAGACCGTTGAATTCAATGTCGCAGCCATGCCTCCCACGCTCGCACCGCTCGCAAGACCTATCTGCGTCACAGAAATGTTCAGGCTTATGATGAGATTAGACGATTGCGGAGCTTTCGCGATAAAGTAGCTTTGCGTAGCCGGTCCCATAATGAACATCGATATGATCCACAATGATAAAAGGGCAATAGCAAGCGGGAACAAGTGGATAGCGAGAGGCAGCAGTAAAAGCGTAACAACATGAAAGATCATGCTAATGACCATTACCGGCACGCTTCCCCATTTGTCAACAGCGGAGCCGCCAATGCGGGAGCCGATTGCGCCGGCAATTCCGAATGAAAGCATGATGATCCCGATATCGGAAGCGCTCCTATGGAGAATTGTATCTAAAAATGAAGATAAATACGTGAACAGGATGGAGTTACCAGCTTCTCTGAACAGGACGAGAAGCAAAGCAGTCAGAATAATCGGATTCCCAAGTATGGTGAATTGCCTGCTGAACGAAACAGGAGCGTCTCCTTGGATTTCCGGTAGCATGAGCATCATGCAGATCATAATGATGAAGCTGCCGGCGGCTAAGAAGAGGAATATCATCTGCCAACTGAATATATGGGTCAGTGCAATTCCAAGGGGTACCCCAAGAATCATAGCGCTGCTGAAACCGAGAATGATCGTGCCCATTGTGCTGCCGATTTTTTCAGGCGGGACCATTTTGGCTGCGGCGCTGAATGCGGCTACAAGCAAGACACCGGAGCTCACTCCCAGTATCATTCTGGATACGATCAACAGTGTGAAACTGGAGCTGACGTATGAGACGAGATTGCCTACTATAAAAACAAGCATGGCGAGGAGAAGTAGCTTCTTTCTTCCCATTCGTGCCGTCAGTGACACGATGACTGGCGTTCCAATAGCGAACGCGAGCGAATAGACAGTAATGAGCTGTCCGGCAAGAGCGACGGAGACATGTAATTGATCAGCTAATACATTCAGAATGCCAGCAATGACCAATTCAGAAGTAGCGGTGAAGAAAACAGCTAGGGTTAGCATGTAAATGACTTTTCGATTCATAGAAATCATTCCCTTTCTCTCGTGTATTCCAGCCTTAGGGTAGGTAGCCCAAGAAGCTGTAGTGATTGTCTAAACACTTGGCCGCGTCCGGTGGAGTGAGTAATTCGATTATATTCGAGTTACTTTATTAAAGTAAGAACGCAAAGTATTTGGACGTAATCCAACCATTTGGATTCGCTTACTTAAAGTAAGTTGATGTTTGTTTATCCACGACAAAAAACCGCTAAGTAGTTATCCACTAAGCGGTTGATTTTATGCTGTTCTATTCAGATCTTCAGTCAGTAGGTTCCTGTTCTTGCATCGTACTACCCCACTTCTGGACCCATTTGTCCATTTCCTTCAAAGCCAATTGAAAATCGGTGCCCTTCTCCGTCAGCGAATACTCAACGTTTACCGGGACAGTAGGATAGACCTTGCGGTGCACGAGACCGTTTTTTTCCAAGTGTCTGAGAGTATCGGTGAGGGATTGGGTCTTGACGATGGATAGGTTCCGCTGAAGCTGATTAAACCTCTGTGGTCCGTTAAGCAGTTCTTCAAGAACAAGGAAGGCCCATTTGGCGCCAAGAATCTGCAGTACCTCACAGATACTGGAACCGGCTTTCTCCTTGGAGTTGTTGTTATGACTGCTGGCTTGTTCGTCCATCGGAATACTCCTCCTATAACAAAATCCAATTATTATTTTGTATTATCTCTTTTCAACAAATCTCAATAGCGTATCCACTTGGGGAGTCACATATCCTTTGCCTAAAACCATCACACCGGAAAGAATTGTAAGGTAGCTTGCGATCAATTCCTCCAGATCCCCATCCGCGACTTCCCCTCTTTGTTGTCCTTCCTCAAATAAAGGCAGTAAACGTTTGACGTAGACATCTACCGGGTACTTTTGAATCAGTTGGCTGACTTCTTCAGGAACCTCTTCAAAATTCCGTGCCCGATGGAGCAGCATAAAATACGGAGCTCC
Source organism: Paenibacillus sp. LjRoot56 (assembly GCF_964253335.1). Classification (NCBI taxonomy): domain Bacteria; kingdom Bacillati; phylum Bacillota; class Bacilli; order Caryophanales; family Paenibacillaceae; genus Paenibacillus; species Paenibacillus sp. LjRoot56. Next base: position 1,092,266 of record NZ_CAXURV020000003.1, on the reverse strand, counting down.
GCTCTCATCGAGCATGCCTTGTGTTAGGATTTTAATTTTTTCGATCGGAGATCCCGTCAAATGGCTCAAATTGTCCATTTCTTGCATCGATGCTTCAATTGCTTCGCGGACCAGGGAGGAGAACAGTTCTTCCTTCGTTTTAAAATAATGGTAGAATAGCCCATGGCTCACACCTGCTTCTGCGGTTATCAGGCTAATTTTCGTGCCTGGAAGGCCGCGCTGGGCAAAAATTTTGACTGCAGCCGACGTAATCTGCTGTTTGCGTTCTTCGTAAATTTTTTGAAGTTGGTCTTCCTTTAAACGCGGCATATATTCAATCTCCTTCGGAAATAAGAAAAAAGTTGGTAAGCAGGTTCACTATCTGGTCAGGCCCGCCGTCATTCTCTGGACCAAAATGGTCCAGTTTGTTCACGGTTTCCAATGTCGACAGTGCAATCGTTCGGTTTAATTCCTTCATCATTTCTTTTGTAGAGTCTGAGCTCTTGCCCCCTTGAATCAACAACATATCAGCATGGATACTGTTGTAATTCAGATAAGAAGAAGAGAGCCGCTGCACCTCACGGTGCTCATGTAAATTTTGCGGAAGTAATTGGGCGGTTTTACTCCAATGGTTTCCGCGTACCATGAGCTTCAAGATGAGTTTTGCATACCAATAGGGGAGCCGCGTTAAAGGGGTATGGCCCATCCCTCTTACGAAATGTGCAAATGCCCCATGTCGATCATTCTTGAGCATCGCTTGCTCGTAACGCAGCATCCAAGCGTCGTCCATCGGATTAATCAGCACGCCAGGTTCATACAAAGCTACTTTGGTGATTGAAGCGTCCATTCTAGCCAGCTCTAGAGAGACAAGCCCACCATAACTATGTCCAATCAAATAATCGGCGCCTGTCGCTTCCCGAATCGCTTGAACATCTTCACATTCTTTATTCATAGCATACTCTAGACCCTGAGGACCACTCAAGCCCCGGCCTCTTCGATCCATGAGGTGAACGGTAAAAGAGTGAGAGAGAGCAATGGCTAAACGAGTATAATCATTCGAATCCCTTAATGCAGCATGAACAAGTATGATTCCAGGACCTTTGCCGATCGATTTGTATCCAATCCGTGTTCGGTCACTCGACAGGATCTCGCACTGCTGAAACAAGCTTCTTTTATTTGGAAAATCCTTTGAGGTTGGCATATTTGATGACCTCCTTTTGATTGACTGTGTCAGTCAATTAAAATATATTGCATGAAGCCATTGTCTGTCAATGGTTTTTTAGAGGAGGAGGATGCGCCAAGTTGTCTTTATCGCGATTGTGTAACTGGCGGCATGTTTATTCGCTCTGCTCCTGCTGCATGGCGCTCCATACTTCCCGATAATGCGGGCTGTGAATCAAGCCGATAATGTTACCGAAAGGATCTACCACCGAAGCCGTGAACCAATTCACGCCACGCTCCGTCAGCGGTTCGTACTCCGTGGCGCCGAGCTCTTTCAACTTCCCCAGCATGCAGGCAACGTCATCCACGTGCCAGTACAGTGTCGCGCCACCCGCACCTGCCATATTAGCCGCCGGAGGTGAGTACTTCTTATCGATGATGCCGAGCTCGTTCTGATAATCGCCGATCCGGTACTCGATATACGCGGGAGTTTCCGGATTCGGAGCTTGAAAATAGGGCTCCGCTCCGAGAAGTTTCGTATACCAAACTCTCGCTTCATTCACATCCTCGGCCCAGAAGCTAACATTGGCCATTCCTCGTAAAGTCGTTGCATTCGTCATTGTTCATATCTCCCTTATTATGGTAAATTGGATGGTATATACTGATTGTAGGTGATGTCATGGGTACTGTATTACAAAAATCCGCATCCGGCTATAAGTCTCTCGGGCAAATGGATCCCGCTGGTTTCGAGTATCACATCGCGTTCGATACGTATCAGCCGCCAGCTGGCTTAACGGCGTTCGTCCTTCATTTCTGGACGATTCGTTGGCACAACACGACCGGCCAACCCTATATTTCCGAACAGGTCATGCACCGCCCCTACGTTGACGTATTCGTCTCCCTGCCGGAATCGGGCATCCAGTGCTCGTTCCGGAATCGGAGGGACTACGAAGCGTCTGGCAGCGGTCGCATTATTGGCGCGAGGCTTCATCCCGGCGCGTTCCACGCGTTCCGGAACGGATCGCTAGCGGGACTGCACAATGGGACGATCGCTTTGCAGGATATTTTCGCAGATGCAGATCAAGCTTTCGTTGAACACACGCTTTCCTTGGACGATGCTGCCGCCGTTGGCGCGCTGGCCGATCTCTTGCAAGCCCGAAACCCGCAAAACGACCCTCAAATCGCGATCGTGAGCCGCATTATTGAAGCAATCGAAAAGGATGGTATGCAGACCGTGAAGGAAGTGGCGCAATGGTCCGGGATGAGCGAGAGGTGGCTCCAGCAGTTATTCCAGGAATACGTCGGCATCGGGATCAAGTGGCAGCTCCAAAGGAATAAGTTGCTGCAAGCGGCTTCGTCCATTCGCGTATACGATGTTCCTGATTGGGCGGATATCGCTTACGAACTTGGTTACAGCAGTCAGCAACACTTCATCTCGGACTTCAAGCGCGTTTTGGGTAAGACGCCGGCGCAATACAAAAGAGAACTCCGCGCTCCTGCATCGTCCACACGCGATCAAGTTTAACGAGTCTCTTCCAGACTAGCGATCGCATTCCGCAACCGAGACGATCGGACTTCGGCAGTTGCTGCTTTCAGGATAGGCAGGAACAAGGTGTATTGGGTGGTCTTGTCAAGCTGGTGGAATGCCTGCTTCGCTTGCGCGTGATCCTCTAGCGCGGCCGCGAGATCCGGCGGAATAGCCGCGGTCTTCTGGGATTCGTATGCGGCATCCCATCGCCCGTCAGCCTGCGCGAGGTGAATCTCCGCGTAACCGCGCTCCTTCATTTGTCCGGTCTCGATCAACTGCTGCGCTTTCTTCAAGTTGACCAAGGACCAAGGGCTCTTTGAGCGCCGAGGAGAATACCTTTGCAGATAATATCGTTCGTCGAATGACCGCCGGTGACTATCGATCCATCCGTAACACAGTGCGCTATCGAGCGCTTCCTGAATGGTGATCGACGGGATTCCCGATCCTTTTTTGGCAATCCGAAGCCATGCCTCGCCTTGTTGGTCACTATGCACCATCAGCCATGTCTCCCACTCCCTGGAGCTGGTAAAATCGATAAAATCTACTGCATCTGATGCAGCCATTTGCCTCGTGCCCCTTTCAAATTCGTTTCGTTATTTCTTCTTTCTACTCTCAAGATACCAATATTCAAACGCGGCGTATTACAAAAAACCGCAGAGGACGGCGCAACATCAACAGAGGTGTTACAGAGGATTGACTTAAGCCATGCTTTGTTATAAGATTAGAACGATCATTCGATCTAATGTGAACGGAAGGAGGCAGAACATGTTCGAACGATACAACAAAGTTCAGAAGGCGGTCTTGGAGACAACGTTGCATCTGATCATCGACCGGGAGTTGCAGGCTACATCGATGTCATTGATTGCCAAGGATTCTGGTGTCTCAACAGGAAACATCTATCATTACTTCAGCAGCAAGGAAGACATCATTAATGAGCTTTACAAGGCTATCGTCCTGTTCAACGGTGAGTTCGTAACGAAAGACCTGAACCAGGCAGATTCCGTAAAGGAACGGTTCCATCTGGCTTGGAGAAATGTATTCGACCTAGGTAGGAAGTATCCGAAGGGTTTTCGGTTCATTGAGCAGTACTCGTTCTCACCGTATATTTATGAGCAGACCAAGGAGGAAGCCATCAATGGTGGCTGGTGCGGGCCGCTTGAGAAGCTATATCAGCAGGCAGTCAATGAAGGTATGTTCGTCGCGCTAGAGCCGCGCATGATGGTTCAGATGCATTACGGTTCCATCGTTTATCTTCTGAAGTTATATCAGCGAGATTCTCAGGACCTTACAGAAGAAGTCGTCAATCAAGCAATTCTCGCCTGTTGGAACTCGGTGAGCAAAGAAAAAGGTTCGAACAGTTAAGTTCAGCCTACTTCTTTTATCACTTATAGATCGAACGTTCGATATAATTATTGTTGTGAATCGCCTCTTTTAATAATGGATAACACCCTTTATAGAATGAACGTTCATTCTTAAAGATCTAAATGAGAATTGGAGGAATTATTATGCCAACAAAAACAATTTTTATTACGGGAACTAGCACGGGGCTAGGCAAGCTGACGGCAATTCATTTTGCGAACCTCGGCTGGAATGTCGCCGCGACGATGCGCACCCCGGAAAATGAAACGGAGCTGATTGCATACGAGAATGTGAAGCTTTTCAAACTGGACGTTACGAACTTGGCGGAAGTCCATTCTGCCGTCGATGATGCGATTGCGGCCTTTGGGAAAATCGACGTCGTCGTCAACAACGCAGGAATGGGTGTCTATGGGGCACTGGAATTGGCTTTGGAAGAGACGATCGATTGGCAATATGACGTGAACGTTCGTGGACCGATCAATGTCATTCGAAAATTTGTACCGCATTTCCGAGCCGTAGGTGGAGGCATGTTTATCAATATTAGTTCTTTCATGGGTTTCACAACGGCGGTTCCACTTGGCTCCTTGTATAACATGTCTAAATTTGCACTGGAAGGCTTGACGGAAGGGCTGTATTACGAGCTCAAACCGTTGAATATCGAGCTTCGTCTCATCGAACAAGGCGGCTCTACTGGCAACAATTTTAAGAATAACATCCGATGGAACAAAGACGAGAGCATCACGGCTTATGACGACCTAATGAATAAAATTACCACGTTGATGGATAGTAGTGATAGCAGTAATTTGGATGATCCGCAAATCATCGTCGATGCCATCACGGCTCAAGCCATCGGAGAAAGCAAACAATTCCGGACGGTCATTGGTGAGGCAGGTAATAACTTGTTGGCGCTACGGAAGTCGCTTCCTATCGAGGAATACTTGGAAACGATGTTGCAAAGCTATAAATAACGTATTATAAGTAGCGGCCGATCCTAGTGGATCGGTCGCTTTTTTAAGATTAAGCCGCAGCTTTTGGTTTTCTCCAATACCAAAGGGTGCTAACGATGAGATAGAGCGCCATGACTGCCGCAAGCAGTACAAGAGTGAATTCCGACATGTTCTCCATAGAATCAAGCCAACCGATTTTTTTTATGACGAACAGACTGAGGTTAAAAACGATCCCAATCAGCAGAATGGACCATATAGATGAAAGGCGTACATAGATGGATCCATAAATGAATCCTAACGCTACACCCAGAAGCTGCATCGCGATTCCTCCCGGCTGTAATGCCGCAATAATCAAAGCGATGACTAGAATTGACCAGAATACGGGAACGTGTTTCCGGGCTTCGTTAAACATAATACCGATGAACAGGATCAGCTCAAGTGCAGTGGTGAGCACGGAGGAAAGTATAATGTAAACGAAAGGAACAGAGGCGAAATATTCTTCTGTAAAATCATTGAACGTTGATAAATTGTAGTACAGAAGTAGTTTCATGGAGGCAGCATTCAATAAAGTGAACGCCAGCCCGATTGTTACCATGTGAACCGAAAAACTCAGTCTAATCGGCGAAAAGTTGCTAAGACTCCAAAAGCTTACCGGTGTCTGTTTCAAAAGCCGATATTTAATGGCGTAAACAATTGCGGATAGAGCGATAGTAACTACAAGTACCATGAATACCTGGATGGGGATATTCTTTCCTTTTCCGAACTGCCCCCATCCTAATACAGGATCAATGACGATATTATAGAGGCAGATCACTAAGATGATGACCATCAAATAGAGTAAGTAATTTCCCAACATCGATACATATCTCTTCATGAGAATCACCGTCCTTTCAAATATGGTAAATAACGCTATCCCATAACGCTAATCGAATATATTCCGAATTTTTCCAAGGTATAGGATGATTGCATAACGTTATTTATAATTCGAGCAAATAAAATTAGGGAATTTAGAAATATTCAGGAAGTATTCATCAACGATAAATATTCTCGCTGTATGTGTCATTACTCTATTTGTATTTACGACCCTTATTTTAATGAGAGTAATTCAAAAAAAATCAAGAAAACTAATAAGAGCTTTTGACGCTCCGGGAATGAATTTATTTCTTTGAGTTAATGGAAAACGATAGTTCAACCACTACAAGACGGCAGCTGGTATACAATCGGTTACCGTTTTTTATGTAAGAACTGGGCAATACATTGTGGTAAAATAAGGGAATTAACAAAGTGCTTTGTGAGGAGTGTGAGAGCCATATATATCCTGATAACCATAGAATTTCACGGATGGATTGATATTAAGCTATGGGGGTACCAGTTTCCAAGTAAAGCCTACCAAAGATTAAAAAAAGCTGTTGTAACAACCAAAATGATCAACAATCAATTTAAATGAGGCTATTGACTATAGCTCAATAACAACAGGATAGTCTAAACACTAGTAGATATATTGTCCTGATATTTCTGAACTTACCAAAGAAGTAGGTGCTCATTATTCTTGAGAAGATGTATACAAAAAACTTGATGGAGTCATTATTTTATCTCTTTGTTTTTATTAGGTCTGATCCAATGAATCCTGTTCTTTATCATTTACTACATAAGTATCAACTTTGGTTACATAAAGACTTGAAAATAAATTACCATTCAGTAAAAAGCTTAATAAATGAATTGAATTTAGTTAAAGACGACCCATACAAAAGAGCTATTATCTCAAAACTTAGGAAAATAAGGTTACTTAATGGTACTAAGAATATTGAAAGGATCTATAAGAGCATATGTCCGATCAAGTACATATTAGAAAGTTTAATAAATGAAATCGATCAGAAAGAGATAGAAAAAATAAGAATAATGGCAAGTTCAGTACACAACTATCCATCTTTCATTTTAGGTAAGTATTATTGTAATTCGATTGACTTCTGGAATGAGCACATTAACTACTACAATAAAACTTTTCAGACCGATTTCATGTTTGACTGGAAATATTTATTTATAGACTATTATCCGCAGCACGAGAAATGATTGTTCTATTGGAAGTTTTGGATATAACCAATTTCCAGATATCACACTTCTCAAGAGGTGATCACATGAAGGTCAATCTTTATTTAGATGATTTACGAGACTGCCCAGAGGGCTTTATTTTAGCAAGAACTTTTGAAGAAGCAATACAATGTTTTCAAATGTATACAATAGAACTTTTATCACTAGATCATGATTTAGGCGAAGATGAGAATGGAAAAGAATTGCGTAATGGTTACGATTTCGTTAAATATTTTTGTGAAAATGGTTTAAGGGCAAGCAAAATTTACTTACATACAGATAATCCAGTAGGTCGAAAGAATATGTATGAAACATTGTTAGCGGCACAACGTAGAGAGTTCATTGATGATGATATTGAGATATACCATTATGGAATTACTGTAAACAAGTACTCTGGAGAATGATCTAAAGAAGAATATATAGCCGTTGCAGTGTTTATAGGATTTTTTACAGCAATTTTGTTTAATAAGGATCGTAAAAAGAGAAAAAAATCGGAATTAAAGGACCTAATTAAAACGCCTTCGTTGGAATCATTCCAACGAAGGCGTTTTTTCTATCCATCCCTGCAGAAAATGACAACGAAATAACAGTTGATGATTACTTTATGCTTGTTTGGTCAGTCTCTTCGGCTCTGAAACTAAGAACCAACACAATGAATATCGACGGAAACGGCGTACGCTCTTTAAGATGAGGATGTCGATGCACGACGGACTGCACATGGAAAAGGATAGGTGAAACTATGAATTATCATTTGAATGACTTTGCATTTGATTTGCGAGCTAGTGTGGCTCCAGCTAATCACTTATGGGTATGTAGCGGATATAGTACTGTTGCTCCAATAGCAGGTACGGTGACTGGTGTCAGCGGTTTATTCTCTCCGCCGTTTGGCGCACAAGATATGGAAGTACTGCTTGATTTAATGGCAGACGGACATCGTATTAGCGATACAGGTAACAAGGGGAAAGGGGATTGCGGTCTATTGTATTCAGGTGCCGAATGGCGGCCGGACCGAATCGAACGGACAGGAACGTACCACTACTTCGTGGAAGAACGCCTGATTTCACTCTCCGTGCGAAGCTCACTTGTTCCGCTTGCGAATCGTGCTGGATTTGTCCTAACCGTAAGAGTTATTAACCGGACAGACCGCAGTATCCAGCTGGACATCCTTCCGAGAGTTACGCCAGGCCGTCCCGGCATCCAATCCCTGAACGATTGGGATTTCGGCCATCCTTCTATGGGCGCGGAGGTGGACGAAGTTGAAGCTGGCATATGGGAGAACGATGATGTAAGGGTTACATTTTTACAAGAGGCAAGGGAACCTGCGCTTATTGTACCTGGGCAAGAGGCGGTGTATCGTTTGGCTATCCTGCTGACGAAGGCTCAAGAATCCGTATGCTTGGATGAAAATTTAGCGGCATGTGAACGGCATGCATATGAGGTCTGGGAGGACCGGATTCAGCGTTACTGCGGGTCTATCCCCAAGTTGACCAGCGACATTCCCGGTCTTGAAGATTACTACAGACGTTCGCTTGTCAGCGGTCTGATCTGTCTATGGGAGCATCCTGAATTTGCAATGCAGCCTTTCCCAGTTGTAGCAGGGATGGAAGGCGCCGGAATTTGCTGCTATCCGTGGGATACCGGAGGTTATGCAGCTCGGATGCTAGGACTGATGCTGGGCAGTGATAAAGTGATCGAGCTGGCTCACATGATGGCGCGAAGCGGTATTGAGCGGCATTCGAGATTCGCTCCTAGCGGTCTAGGGAAGGATGTTCCGTATTCGTACAGCCTATGGTCCTTCTTCAATTTGGTCTGGTGCAATGTAACACAGTATGGTGAAGGTTTGGAACTCTATGATTTGATGAAAAATTTGCTGCTTCACGATGAAGAAAGGCTGCCGGCCTGGGGCGAATTGCTGGATTACGGCAAGCAGCATAATCTGCTCGAAATGAGGAGCGCCGCTCATGAGCATGTCGTATCCAGCCCCAACGCCGAAAGAGCATGGTGTTATGATCGTTTGGCCGACATGGCAGAACGTTTTGGACATGTCGAATCCGAAACATGGCGAGATAAAGCCAACCGTATCCGTGCGGCGATTCGGGATCACTTATGGGATCCAGAAAACGGATGGTTTCTTTGCAGGTACCCTAACGGACATGTAGAGCGGGTGTACACGATTCAAGCATTCGATACATTAAGAATGGGTGTTTGCAATGCGGATATGACCAAGGCTTTACTGACGCATTTGAATGACGGAGCTTTTCTTGGGCCTTACGGTGTAAGCAGTATATCTGCCGAAGATACGCTGCATTATGAATTGAATGACCCCGACTGGTCTGGCGGAGGCAGCTATACCGGTGAGAGCCCGACACTCGCGCTTACGTTGTGGGAACAGGGTCAGCCCGCGTTAGCTTGGGATGTCCTGAAGCGATTGTTCTGGATGGGCAAGCATTTGCCGTATTTCCCACAGGAGCACTATAGCGACCGACCAGCCGTTCCGAGCCATAAGCGGGGTAACATCATAGCTGGCCTTACTGGCACGGAAGCACTGGTGTTTGGCATGGCGGGCATCAAACCGAAGTTGGATGGAACGCTAGAAATATTTCCGCAGCCACCGCATGAAGGAAGTGTCTCGATTTCTGGATATCGTTATCGCGACCAACAGATTGACGTCCACATGAAGCCGAACCATTGCACAATTGTAAGTAATGGGGAGCCCGTATATAGTGGAACTCCTTGCGCCTATATCCTATTCAGCTAACCAACCAAAGGATAGCAGATGACAATGGCACGGAAGAAAATGATTATTTGTTGGAACAAGCAACGAAATGAATATCGACGGAAACAACATGTGGCAATTAACATGAAGGCAGTGAACGATTGTTGGAGGATGTGACTGACCTATGAATAGAACAACAGTCCAGAGAAAGCGTGTGCTGACGCAGGCGACTTCAGTGGGTACATCGCACAAACCTGGATATCTGAAGCAGTTATGGCTAGATATCAATAAAGAAAAACTGCTGTACGGCATGCTGATTCCAGGCCTTTTATTTTTCGTCTTCTTTAAGTATTTGCCGATGCTGGGTGTGGTCATTGCCTTTCAGGATTATCAACCTTTTGCGGGGATCTTAAAAAGCCATTGGGTCGGCCTGCAGCACTTTCAGCGTTTTTTCACGAATCCGGATTTTTGGAAGCTGTTCAGAAATACGCTCGTGCTGGCAGTTTACAATCTGCTCTTTTTCTTTCCGCTGCCTATTATTTTAGCTTTGATGCTGAATGAGGTTCGGAAGGAGTTTTTCAAAAGATTCGTGCAAACCATTATTTATATCCCGCACTTTATATCGTGGGTCGTTGTTGCAGGGTTGACATACACCTTGTTTACAACGGAGGGCGGTATTGTGAATGAAGCTCTCGCTTACATGGGCGGAGACAAGATTAATTTCTTGTTAAGTAAAGATTGGTTCCGTTCGATGATTACATCGCAAGTTATCTGGAAGGAAACCGGCTGGGGAACGATTATTTTCTTAGCGGCACTCTCAGGAGTCGATCAGCAACTTTATGAAGCTGCACGAATGGATGGAGCTAATCGGTGGCACCAACTTTGGCATATTACGTTACCCGCCATCCAAACGACGATTGTCTTGTTGCTTATTTTAAGACTAGGTAGCTTCTTGGACACTGGCTTTGAGCAAATTTTCCTCATGTTGAATTCCGGAAACCGGGAAGTAGCTGAAGTATTCGATACGTACGTGTATACGTCCGGTCTAGTGAATGCGCAATTCAGTTACAGTACGGCGGTGGGGTTGTTTAAATCTCTCGTAAGCCTGATTCTGGTCGTTTCTGCAAATGCCATGGCAAAGAAATACGGCGAGGAAGGGGTTTATTAGCATGAGAGATCGTACCATAAGCAGCAAAGTCTTCGATGCAGTCAATTATTTGATGCTTTTTATCGTTGCGGTAATTACGGTGTTGCCGTTCATTTATGTTATATCCGGTTCACTCGTAGCGTCGGAAGAGCTGCTTATCAAGAAAGTTGTACTATTTCCTACGAAGTTTTCGTTGGATGCTTACAGATTCATTTTTTCCACGAAAATTATTTACACAAGCCTATTCATCACCATATTCATTACCGTTGTCGGAACGCTGATCAATTTGCTGCTTACTACGCTAATGGCCTATCCGTTAGCACGCAAGACATTGCGCGGCCGGGGTAAATTCATGCTGCTAATCGTCATTACGATGCTCTTCAGCGGAGGTATGATCCCCACGTTCCTCGTTGTCAAAAGCTTTGGATTACTGGATACGTATTGGTCCCTATGGATCCCTTCAGCGATCAGCGCGTTCAATCTGATTTTGTTGAAAAACTTTTTCCAGCAACTTCCTGAGGGTTTGGAAGAATCGGCGAAAATGGACGGCTGCAATGATTTGCAGATTTTGTACAAAATCGTTATTCCCTTATCCTTACCGGCTATGGCCACGTTCGCGTTATTTTATGCGGTGGGGCACTGGAATTCCTACTTTACTGCCATTATGTACATCAATGATGCGAAAATGTGGCCCATACAAGTATGGCTGCGCCAAATCGTTCTTCTATCGGCGGGCGGTTTTACCGATGCCAGTGCAGCTTCGGAAATAGCAGCTCCGCCTCAAAGCATCAAATACGCGGTTATCGTCGTTGCGGCTGTTCCGATATTGCTCTTGTACCCATTCTTGCAGAAACATTTCGCCAAGGGAGTTTTGCTAGGTTCGGTTAAAGGATAGACGGTCAAGACTAGTAAGATCGTCTTTCTTTCTATACAATAAAATGAAATAACGGAGGGTTTGTATGCGAAAAACAAAGGGTCAATTGAAAACAGGTTTAGCTGTTACTTGCACGACAGTCATGATGGCGTCCGTATTAGCGGCTTGTGGAGGTGGGGGTCCCGTAAGTGACACTACAAAGAATACCCCTGGTAGTACTAGTACCGCTCAAAAGCAAATCAAATTCAGCATGATGTCTCCTTTCTATGGACAACAGCCGCCGGCAACAGATGATACGAACGCTGCTTTCAAGGCCATTCAGGAGCAGACCAATAGCAAGATGGATATCACGTTCGTTCCTGGTGCGTCCTATAATGATAAGCTGAATGTGACGATCGCCTCAGGCAATCTCCCACAAGCGATGGTCGTCTTAGACACCAAGAATTCGGCGATTATCAATGCTGTTCGTTCCGGCGCTTTCTGGGAAATCGGCCCGTATCTCAAAGATTTTCCGAAAATCAGTAAGTATTGGAATGAGAAGATCGCTAACAATATCTCCGTAGATGGTAAAATATATGGGCTCTACCGTGACCGTCCTTTTGCAAGAAAAGGTATCATCTTCCGCCAGGACTGGCTCGATAACCTCGGTCTGCAGCAGCCGAAAACCGTAGATGACCTCTATAACGTTGCGAAAGCATTCACATTGAATGACCCGGATAAGAACGGTAAGAATGATACCTACGGTCTGACATTGACCGATGATAATTTGATCACCGATGCGAGTCTTGTCCTTGTTACTGCGTTAGGCGGCTTTAATCAGTGGGGCGTGCAGGACGGCAAGGTGATACCTGACTTTATGACCAAAGAATACATGGATTCACTCAAGCTGCTCAAAAAAATGTATGATGAGAAGCTGATTAATCAGGACTTCGGCGCCATCAAAGGAACTAAGTTGCATGAAAACATCAATTCAGGCAAGGCCGGTATCTATCTTGCAAGCATTGATGACGCACCTAATAAACATGCTGATTTGTACAAATTGAATCCGAAGGCCAAAATGGATTTCGTTATTGGGCTGCAAGGACCGAAGGGAGTTAAACTGCCTGCGAATTCAGGCTATTCGGGCGTGTTCATGTTTCCTAAATCCAGTGTGAAGACAGAAGCGGAACTGAAGGATATCTTAACTTACTTCGAGAAAAATCTGCAGGACGATGTATTGAAAACGTTTGCGTGGGGTGTGGAAGGCGTTCATTATAAAACAGAGAACGGTAATCCTGTGTTCACCAATGAGCAGTTGTACAAAGACCAAGTTGGTGACTTAGGGCAGCTTCGCATCGCGCCTTCAACCTTAGCATGGCCGACAGAACCCGATATGGGGAAAAAAGTGAAGAAGCTGTATGAAGAAGGAATGCCGAATGCTGTGCCAAGTGTCATCGAGCCGTTTCTTTCCCCGACGAAAACTCAGCTGGGCTCGGAGCTTGATAAGCTGATCAACGATGCTCGTGTTCGTTTCATCATGGGTGAGGTTGATGAGGCCGGCTTTAACAAGGTCAAGGAAGAATGGAGCAAAAAAGGCGGCGATAAAATCATCGAGGAATTTACAGCCGAGTATAAAAAAGCTCAACAAAAATAATTGTTAGGCGAAGCGGCGCTTCTTCCCTGTCTATCGGGAAGAAGCGCCGCAATTATTGACTTTTCCGTGTAATTGCTGATAAAAGTAAAGAACCAATGAAGTTATGGTTAGTACAAGAACAGCGGGGGCTTGTTTATGAAATTACGTGCGTCTACCTTTTTATCCAAGCTCATATGGTTTACACTGCTGCTCGCGACGATTCCTGTCATGGTATTGGGGGCTTTTTCCTATTATCAAGCTTCGGATGCGGTGCAAACCAAGGTCAATGAGAGCAATCAGCAGATGCTGAAACAGACCGAATCACAAATTGAACAGTTGCTGAGGCTGATTGATTACTCGGCTATTCAATATATGAATCAACCGGTAGTTATCGACGCTCTTAAGGGTGAATTGGCTGGTACGGACGGATACGTTCAGAAAGTGAAGAGTCTGCTCGAATCGATGAGTAAGCTGCAAAGCAATGAGCTCGGGACGATGGGCATGGAACTCATAAGCATAGCGGGCAAATGGTCCATAAACGATAAGGGTTTGTCCATGCTGGAAACGAAGGCTATGGAAAGTTATGCGGGATGGGTGAATGATCCAAGAACTTCATTTTGGTCCACAAGTTCTACCGGTATGAAACTCATTAAGAAAATCCCAGCGTATTCCCCTAACCCATCGGGGCTGCTAATCATGTCAATTCCGATTTATGATGTCAATAGTTTAATAAACAAGGATACAGCCATGGGCAATGTTCTGCTGTTGGATGATCAGCAGGTCGTATTCGCCGGCAATGCCGCTAATCTGATTGGCAAACCGCTTCAAGAACTAGCGATCGGGAATGAACCCATACCTGCTGCGGAGCAAGGCTTCTACACAACCCGTTCGGAACGGGAGCGTGTCGGGATCAGTTACCGGAAGTCCGATTATAACGGTTGGATGTATGTATCAGTGGTGTCCATTGATGAACTGAACAAGGAGTCGCAGGGCATAGGGTGGTTCACCCTGTATATTTGTCTTGGTATCTTATTGTTAGCTTTACTGATTTCTTATCTAGGTTCAAGGAAGATGTATAAACCGATTCGGAAGTTGTATGAAGTCGTGCGCAATTCTCCTGAAACCGTCGGCACCGAAGGGGCCATCGATGAATTCGAATTTATCAATGAGCGTTTTCGAGGGTTGATGCAAAGGGAGTCAAGTCTATTACAAGAGGTTATGGGACAGTCCCATCAAATGAGGGAATACTTTGTTTTCAAGCTTTTTCAGAGCGACATGGCGAGAACCGAGGCTCAGGATAAGCTGGAAGCCTTCGGTCATCCGACGGAATGGAATAGCATGTGTGTGATGACAATCCAGATTGATACGTTATCCAATACGCGTTTTGAAGAGCAGGATCAGGATTTACTGCTTTTTGCTATTAACAATATCGTTTCCGAACTCATTACACCTGAGCAGAGGCTGCCACCCGTCGTTATGGGAGACTCCCAGGTTACTTTGCTTGGAGGCGCGGAAACAGATCCCAAGCTGTTCAAGAATCTTCTCGACATAGCGGCACATCAAATCATGCAGATGATCAAACTTTATCTGGAGTTGAAAGTCAGCATTGGCTTTAGTCATACGTTTAACGACATTAAGCAAATTCGTCATGCCTATGGAGAATCGTTGCAAGCTTTAAAGTACCGCATGAACCTTGGGGAAGAATCGATCCTGTTCATTGAGGATGTACAGCCAGAGAAGAGCATGCAGTTGAGTTATCCAGATACCGCAGAACGGCAGCTGTTGGACGCTTTAAAACTCGCGGATCGAGAGCAGGCTACGGACTGTCTTCACCAATTCATAACGACGCTTGCTGTCGATGAGCGAACACATGAAGAATATTTCATGTCCTTCGTCCGTCTTCTGGTGCAAATGCTACAAGCAGTTAAGGATGCAGGCGTGTTGCCTAAACATTTATACCCCGATGAGCAAACCTTGTTTATACAACTGTTTCAATTGAAAACAGTGAGTGAGGTGGAACGGTGGTTTCTGGATGTGGTCATGCTTCCGTTCCTAATTCACTTGGAACATAAGCTAGATGCGCAGTATCAGAGCATTTCCAGTCAAATTATTCATATGATAGAAACTGGCTTCGATACCGATCTTTCCCTAGAGGTGTGCGCACGTCGTATGAATTACAGCCCGAATTATTTGACCAAAGTATTCCGCAAGGAAACAGGTGTTAATTTCAGCGATTACTTATCGGAGTATCGGATGAAGATGGCCAAACAATGGCTGTTAGAAACGGATATGAAAATTTCCGAGATCGCGGAGAAGTTGAAGTATAATACGCCTGCCAATTTTATTCGATATTTCCGCAAGTTGGAGGGAACGACGCCAGGTCAGTATCGTGATAGCTTTTTAAAGAAGTAGAGGGAAAGAGAAGGGCTTCGAAGGACGGGTAGAGTTTTATGCGCCTGATTACACCTTGCTAGTTACAAGGCTTTTGTCTTCTAATGCCGTCGAGAGCACAATTAAAGTCGTTGAAAATCCATAAGGGCTGCAACTGTCAAGGAATTATAATAGACGATCCCTAGTTTGCTGAAGTAACAGGTAGTTTACAGCATTGACGGGAATATTCTAGCAACAGTATACTTTAAAGTGAGTAAAATATTACCAATTGGAGGGATTTAAAGAATGAATCAGGAAGTTACGACCTACATAGAAAATCTACCGAAGTGGCAAGCCGATATCAGTTCAACCCTGCGGAACATGGTTCATGAGACGATTTCGGAAGCCGAAGAACGCATTCAGTACAAGAAACCACACTTTCTGAAAAATGGACATTACGCAGCAGTAATTTCACCTTCCAAAGACGCGATTGCATTTATGATCATGAATGCAAACGGAATTGACTTTCCGAAAGAATTCGATGGGCCTGCTGAACGAAAGTGGATTAAATTAAAGGAAGGAAGCACTCCGGATCTCTTAACTTTGTCCGGGCTTCTGAAGCAAGCCTCTGTCACGCTATAAATTCAACCGTAGAAACGATGGTTAGATGAAGAGAGCAAGCATATCACGGGGTATTCTCGTCCTTTCAAGGATGGAGAATACCCCTTTTTTGTCTAAATTGAGAGACAATTGAAAAAGCATGGCCTACTAAGTGGAGTGTCACGATGGGGCAGGTAAGATATTTGGGAGAATTATAACATAAGTCCAAGCGAATATATTAACCAATTCATACACTGTTACTATCTTGTGATTAAGAGGGTGATAGGGATGGGATTTATATTTAACCGGAATGTTAGAGTTACTTTTTTCTCGGGTTTTAACTTTACTGGAAGAAATTTAACATTTAGAAGAGGCGTGGCAGTTTCGAATCTGGGATTATTCGGTTTTAACAATATCATCTCCAGTTTCCGGCTAAGAAATGTTGTATTTCCTAATCAAGTTACGTTAATACTGTTTTCAGGGCGTAATTTTACAGGGAATTTTCGAATTTTCCGTGGTAGCCAGAACATTGCAGACTTACGAGCGTTCAACTTTAACAATGTAACCTCGTCGTTTATTCTGGTTGGATTCCGGATAAGTACTACTCAGATACGTACCATTCAACGCACAGGCACAATGCCAAGCGACATTTCTGTATTATAGACTAAAAGGACGCTGAAAACGGATAGAGACTCCTATCAATGTTTGTATCAAATGGCAGATACAATGATATTTTTTGACCAAAGGAATATGAGTAGAAGAATGAATAAAGTGCACCCCCTCAACTCAGGGGTGCACTTTCATTTCTCTTTGTTCAGAAGAGTTGCGCTGCGAGCGATAATGAACTGGGCGCTGTAATAGGTTGTCATGATCAAGAGATCCGCATAGGAAATTGGGGAGACGAACAGGTTCCAGGACAGGATAGAATCCGAAATCAAGAACAGAAAACTGCCCACAATCGCTCCTCGATTACCGGTCATAATCGCAGACCAGCCCATTAGCGAGATAACGATAATGTAAAATAGCACAGGTACCACAAGACCAGCGTTATTTTGCTCTATGAGCGAGATTACTAGCTCTCTGCCCATTATGAAGGAATAAATGGCGATAGGTACGATCAAAGAGAAGCGCAACCAAGAGAAACGCCATTGGACGAGAAAACCTGCGGTGTAAAACAAATGACCGATTAGGAAAGCAGCAAGCCCAAGAACGAACCAATACATAATTAGTCCATCGCCAAACATACCGAAGAATAAACCGCTTAACATCAACCTATGTACGCTTTTTTTGGCTGAAGGCATATGCGAGTATGCATAATACAAAATCAGCCACATCGGAATTAATTTGAAAAAGAATTTGAATGCTTGAGGTTCCGGTCGAATTTCAAAAATATAAAGCGCGCTCGTAAGCAGTATAGCAATCGGTAACCACCGTTTCATCGTAAAGATCTCTCTTTCATGTAGAAATAACCATTCAAATAGAAATAGTATATGGGTATTTTTTATGTTTGTAAACGCTTTATTTTCATATATGTATTGGGATTTATTCCAATGGGCACAACACTTGCGGGTAGAGTAGGAACTCCCTTATAATTTAAGTCTATAAGGGAGGCGGTAAATATGGCAAATCATTTTGCCGGAATAAGAAGCGACTCATGCAGAGCCTTTCATTAGGGCGATCTTTGCATGGGGTGATTCGTTTATGGTGATCGCCCGAGAAAAATCGTTTCTAATTATGGGGCTTTGCAGCTTATTTTATTTTCAATAAAAATAAGGGGCTGAAAGCTATGAGTCAACCATTCATTAGAAACCATCAATACAATGAGATTAAGAAGCTGATCGGGCAGTTACAAAGTGCCTGTAACTCCGTTTCCAATTTGAAAGTGGTCGAAGCGGTTCGCAATGATACAGAAGTCAAGATAAGCGGATTGTTTTCGGATGTAACTGATCTGCAAAAACAATGGATTGTGAACCTGAAACAGCTACAAACAACTGCGGACTTTCAGCGATATCTGCATGCCTTGGAGCCTTATTTAGCAGAGGAATATGCGCATGTGACGGACAATCAAATTAAGAAACTTTTCCCTAAGCACAAGAAACTGAAAATACCCGATCTTAACGGTATCACTTATAGATTCGCGACATACCTGGGCTGGACGGATATTGCAACGAATAAATTATTCATTGTTTATGATTTGAACGGAAAGCTAATCGGCATTGAAGGGAAGTATACGCCGACTAATAAGAATGGCGTTTGCTTTGTGTGCAATCGGCATACTGAGGTCGCGCTATTCACTGCTGTGACCAAGTGGAAACCGGAAGGTGCATCGCCCGATTATTACAGGGCCATAGGTAATTATTTGTGCGTGAATAGCGAGGTTTGCAACAAGAACATAACGGATGTCGCAGTATTGGAGAAATTCATTCATGGTGTGTTTGTCGGTCCGTAACGGCCGCGAAGCATGGTTACAAATAAAGACAAAACCACTCCTGCCAAGGGAGTGGTTTCTTTGGATAGAAATTCTCTTTTATTTAGGAGAGATATTCAACCGTTATGTCGGCAAACAGCTAATGAGGCAAACCGCCTGTGCACTCAAACATATCGGTGTGCATAAGACAGCGAAGATGCCGCATGCAGCCTTGCAAGAATTTGCAATACGATAACATCTTGCATTGCATTCGGGATCAGCGGTCGCACCTTTGCCTCTCCGCGGAGCTAGTTTTTTTAATACTCGTTCAAGTTTAGTAAATAGTCGTTTAAGGTTAAGTTGGAGCGATTTATCGATACTGATTTTTAATGTTGTGCCGTCTTTGAATCTTATTTTTTGGGTACGCGTGCAAGAGCAACCACCACATTGGCAACCGCTTTCAAGTCTAACGGGAACGATTGCTTTCTTATTAATGAATCCTCTAGCAGTGATATAGTTGTTCTTATCTTGGAGAATAATGTTGGCACTGGAGACACCGTTCACTTGTTTACCAAAGGAAGCAGTGAGTCTGCTGCTTGTACGATTCAGAGATTGTATTTTGAATGTTACTAAGTTACATGCATTCTGCGTGATATTTAGGAAGATGTCGGAGACACCTCGACTGGCGTTTAAAACCAATTCGATGTTCGCACTTAAGATGCCGTCTTGCTTGGATTTTATGCTAGCTGTTGCAAAAAGGGTGGTTGTTCCGTTGACTGTCCGTAGCAGTCCGGGCATAGCTATCACTCCCTCAATTCGATTGATCTGTTCTCTCACAATATATGTGGAACCAAAAGACTCGGTGTGGGTGATTGCTAGAAAGCCTAGCCACGAATAGCATTAAGGATCAGACTTCCCAATGAAAGCAAGAACCTCCAGTACGCTAACATACATACACTGTAATAAGTTGGAATACATTACATTAATCAGCGGTGTTGAGGAGGGGTAGCGTTGAGATATACAGTGCAATATATACCTCTAAGTAAAATTAAGCAGGAAAGTATCAATACGAAGATCTCGCCACGTAAGAAGGAGTTAAAAAAAGTGGCACAGGACCTTATGCAATTACTAATTGTGCAAAAAAGTAAGAAAGATGGTGGCTATATTATCCAAGATGGACACCATCATTTCGCATTCCTCAAAAAGCACACAAATAAAAATCAGGCTGTGTGTCTCGTAGATGAAAGCAAAATTTCAGCTAACTTTGGAAATCTTGTTAATCGGTTTCGAAAACGACAACTGCCTTATGAAGTCCCTTACCTAAAACCAAACCGGTTTGAAATCAACAGTTGGACGATTATTCGTAAATTTTTAAAGCAAGAACCACGTTTCCGAACGCTATCCCGAAGACAGCAATTGAAGGTCATTCGGCTTGGTATTCAATATAGGAAAACAACGGTGCAATCTATGCAAGCTAAAGTAGAAGACATTTTAAAAAGACGCTAGTTGATTCAAACCCGCATAAAAGAGTAAATATTTGTTACAAGATTGAAATCTTATTTTCATCTGGTATTAATCATGTAGGATTATAATAATAGACGACCCCCTTTTAAAATATAAACCTTTAGACCCGCGGCCCGTTGCTGTGGGTCTCTTTTTGTTTTTAAACAAAAGGGCAGCTTCATTCATCCTCGAGACTTTAAAGTTATTCCCTTTCCTTGCGCTTATTGATCTACGACTTCACCACACCAACGCTAATACCGACGCCGAAACTGATATTGCTCATGAAGGAATTTCACGCTTCATGGAGAAATTAGGTTAACGACAATATAGAAGAAGGGGTTGTTGATATGCTCTTGCAAAAAAGCGAAAAACTCATCATGATTGGAGACTCAATCACAGATTGCGAACGAAAGCGTCCATATGGGGAAGGACTATTCGGAGGGATTGGCAAAGGTTATGTTTCGCTGGTGGATGCGTTAATTCAAAGTACTTATCCCGAGAGGGGAATCCGGATAGTAAATATGGGGACTAGTGGGAACACCGTCCGAGATTTGAAAGAGCGCTGGGCTGCCGATGTGGAGAATCTAAAGCCTGACTGGCTCTCAATAATGATCGGGATCAACGACGTTTGGCGTCAGTATGATCAACCTACCATTTGTGAGTCTCATGTTTACACGGAGGAGTATGAGGCTACGCTGCGGGAGCTAGTGTTACGAACCAAGTCGCAAGTAAAAGGCATCGTCTTGATGACTCCATTCTACATTGAACCCAACAGGGAAGATGCGATGCGGGTGACGATGGATGAATATGGGGCAATCGTGAAGCGTGTCGCGGAAGAGACTGACTGCTTGTACGTGGATACGCAAGCTGCGTTCGAACCGGTGTTGCGAGAGATTTACCCGGCTACTCTAGCCTGGGATCGCGTCCATCCTTCCGCTGTCGGGCATATGGTACTCGCTAAGGCATTTCTGGCAGCGATTGGGTACTCATACCATATGTAAAGTAAGTTAGGATATGACTTAATAAACCATGCGTTTAAAGCCCCTTGGAAAAGCATCCCTTGGAGGCTTTTTTGTTGCTTAACTTATGGCTCCCGTTGCAAATTATTGTCAGGTGTCCAGCTAGGGGATTCATTTGTGGATATTGAATGAAGTGGTGTAGCCAGAATAACTTGGTTAAAGGCGGTGTTTTTTTGTTTTCAAAATACTGCGTACAGTGTAAAAATCATGACACATTACTCATTTAAAACCCGTATTGATTACAAGGACACTTTTGGCGAATTAAAAAAAAAGAAGGATAGGTATAATGGAGATTGAAGCAGGTTTTCCTTCAATTCACTGGAACTGAAGATGCAAAATCATTCTTACGTTCAGAACTTAGTGATAAGATTACTTTGATTACGACAATGAATGATACTAGACGTTCAGATGATTTACGAAAGTCTTATGAGATCTATAAATTTTGACTATATAATTATCGTCAGAGTTCCTCCTGCTGCACCAGCGATCACAATAACCCATGGAGGCAATTTCCAAAATACGAGCAAAATAAATAATATAGCAGCCAAAGCAAAGTCTGCAGGCTTTAAGATTGCCGATGTCCAGATCGGGTTATAGAAAGAAGCGAGTAAAATTCCGACGACAGCCGCGTTAATACCTGTTAAAGCACCTTGAATTTTAGGATTGCTTCTGAGAGCATTCCAAAAGGGCAGTGTACCGATAACCAATAAATATGCGGGAAGAAAAATAGCGAAAGTTGCAATCACAGCACCAAAAACTCCCCCATTAATAGCTCCCAAATAAGAAGCAAATGTGAACAGAGGCCCTGGTACCGCTTGAGTGATCCCATATCCAGATAAGAAGTTTTCTTTACTTACCCAACCTGTTGGTACCATCTCTCGCTCTAATAAAGGTAAAACCACGTGACCTCCGCCAAAGACTAGGGATCCAGATCTATAGAAACTATCAAATAACGCCAGCCAGTGTTGAGTAGAAATTCCCCTCAGAATAGGTAGTCCAACTAGGAAAGCAAAGAACAAAACTAAACAGATCAGACCTATGGTGCGGCTAACTGGAATTTGAAGTTCCGTGCGTTCCACATCAGTCTTTCCCCGGTATAGGAGTACTCCAATAATTGCCGCTAGAGCAATAAGTACGATTTGAGCCATTGTAGTTTGCCAAATCAGTGTGATGGTTGCACTGACTATGGCTATTGTCACTCGTTTCCGATCTGGGGTAAGTTTTTGGCCCATCCCTAAAACTGCTTGTGCTACGATAGCTACTGCAACTATCTTTAAACCGTGAATCCACCCAACATTTCCAATATCGAATCCTTTCAACACTAAAGCAAAAAGAACTAATGCAATCACTGATGGCAGCGTGAACCCTAGCCAGGCAATAAATCCGCCTAGAAGACCTGCGCGAATGGTACCAATCCCTATACCGACTTGACTGCTAGCTGGGCCTGGTAAGAACTGACAGAGTGCAACTAAGTCTGCGAAGCTACGCTCATCCAACCACTTTTTTCTGCGAACATATTCGTCATGAAAGTAACCTAAGTGCGCCACAGGGCCACCAAAAGATGTTAAACCCAACTTCAGAGATACCCATAATACTTCGAGAGTAGATTTTAATCTATTAGGTTTTATTGAATGCTCCATTACTTTGATACCTCTCTTGTCCTACATATTTTACATGAAAAATTATTATATCATTCTTTCAATTTTTAAATATCAAGAGAGTATAATTTATTTGTAAAGTCCCCCTAAACGTGAAGTTAGCAATGCATGTACAAGTTTGTTGGTCTCGCTACCCATGGGACAATAACAATAAATTACAATGAAATTAAACTTACAATTGTGATTCGATTAGCATTTAGTTTTTACGCAGAATAGGCATAAAACTCAATTTCTTAAAAATTGTTTCATTATTTATTGTACGAACTTGCCGTTGTTACGTACATTCATAAGGAGTATATCGGTTTTGTGCTTTTCATTTCATTTTCAGAAAGATAGGGTATATTACAACTATTCATTCTGAAGGTGGAGGAAATAAGATGGGTGCTCAGCAAAATCAAGAAGTAAAACAGTCATGGATTCCTAAGAAAGAGCGATTGTGGGTATTTTGTGCGATGGCAGTGTCTACAATTTATGTGATATGGCAGATTTGGAGTCTGTTTCATTTACCATCAACAGCGTTGCACAATCGTAGTTTTGAGCACACTTTCAAGAATTATGGTTCTAATGCCCGAATAGCCTTATTCGTAGTGTTAGCGAATTACGTTTTAGCATTAATAATAAAACAGCGGATTTGGACGAAATTGGCTACTCTGAAAAAAGGTTTGGTTATGCTACTTCGTATTGCCAAAAAATTTCATGCTGCAATAGCCATTCTTGCTATTGCGCTTATTACACTCCATGCGGTTGCCGTTTTTATGTATGGTTTTAAATGGGATTTTAACAACATTAGCGGACTTCTTGCATTAATCGTCCTGTTACCAGTACCGATTTCCGGTTTATTCCGTTACAAGAGGCTCGATAAGAAGTGGCATTTAAGATGTGGACTTGCATTTGCTGTATTGTTTTTAATTCACGCATTTCTATAATAGTAAATCCGAGGAAGGGGTGATGGAGTTATGCATATCTTACTGGTTGAGGATGATGTGAAGCTGGGCGAGCTGATTCAATATAAGCTTAGAAAGCAACTATACCATGTGGAATGGGCATTACATGCGGAAAGTGCACTGGAATTCATTGAAAGAGCAACTTTTGATATTTATATATTAGACTAGATGATTCCTCATAAAAGCGGGATTGAGTTATGCAAAGAAATCCGAATGAAGAAGAATCGGACACCGATCCTAATGCTAACAGCACGAGATTCTATTACTGATCGTGTTCAAGGCTTAAATGCAGGAGCAGATGATTATTTGGTGAAGCCATTTGCTTTTGAGGAATTGATCGCACGACTTCATGCCTTATATCGTAGAAAAGAAACGAATTGGGAAGCGGATACCAAAAAATTTGGAGATACGCTTGTCATTGACCATAGTACCTATGAAGTGAGCCGAAACGGAGTGTCGATTCCTTTATCACGCCGTGAATTTCAATTGTTATCGTTTATGTGCTCAAGTAGCGCTGTTCCTTGCTTCTGACGAGTCGAGCTTTGTGAACCTTCTCCATTTCTAGTGAGCTCTAGACGCAGTTCTGCTGTTTGTCTGCGATCTTGGCCACCACCTTATTCCATCACTGGAGCGGCTATATAGTCAAGAAAAGTCCTTGATAATCAAGGGCTTTTTCTTGAATTAAGAATCTGTGAATTAAGTATATATTTATTTCATTAACCTACAAACTTCTCCCTAACAAGGTACCAACTTGTTTAGCCATTACTTGAGGCGAATAGGGCATTCCGTTTTTAATCCACCATTCAATAACACCTACATAAGCGGTACCGGCATATTGCAGCATTACATCTTCCTTTAAATCCGTATTTCTTCCGCTTTCTCTGTCAATCTCACCTTTAAATCCGTCAATAAAAGAAGTCAGTAGTCGAGTTCTAAAAGCTGACGGAACACCTGTACTTGCTAACATAGTAGAAAAAAATAAATAATTTTTTTCGAAATATTCAAAATAAGGTACGAGAGCCTCGTTCCAATCCATCTTACATGCCCATTCATCCATCTCTCCTAATTCATTAAGGTGTGTTTCTATAAGTTTATCCAATAAATCAAATTTATCCTGATAATGAAGATAAATGGTTCCTCGATTTAGGTTAGCCCGGTCTGAAATATCCTGAATGGTTATATCATCGAAACTTTTTTCAGTCATCAGTTCAATAACAGCTTTTTTCAAAGATTCCTGTGTTTTAAGAATTCTCCGATCCGTTTTAGCCATCGTATATTCACCAAACTTTCTAAGATAATTAACAATTTCCGCTGTTCTGTTGATATATCAACAGATTACGTTTCTTTAATCATTGAATTACATCCTTGATTATATAATAATAGACACAAGTTGGTTAATCAAATCTATTTGGTTAGTCATCACAATTTGGTTTATGGAAAAGGAGACAACGCCCATGTGCAAAACTCACGTATTGAGTGTTCCAACGGCCAAAGCGCCATTTGAAAAGACTACAATTGAAAGACGACAATTACGACCGGATGACGTGTCGATCGATATAAAGTTTAGCGGCATTTGTCATTCAGATATTCATAGTGCACACGGGGACTGGACAGGCGGAATTTTCCCAATGGTGCCTGGTCATGAAATTACCGGGGTTGTAACCGCAGTAGGGGAGAAGGTAACGAAATTTGCAGTAGGTGACCGAGTCGGTGTAGGCTGCTATGTAGATTCTTGCGGAGAGTGCGAATACTGCCTCCGTGGAGAAGAACAACATTGTTCAAAAGGCTTTGTAGCCACCTACAACTCCTTGGACTACGAGGGTAATCCAACTTATGGCGGTTATAGCCAAAACATCGTTGTCACTGAAAAATTCGTTGTGTATATCCCGGATGATATGGAGTTAGATGTAGCCAGTCCGCTTTTGTGCGCTGGTATTACCACTTACTCCCCTTTGAAACGTTGGAATGCCAGTCCAGGAAAAAAAGTAGCTATTCTGGGGATGGGTGGTTTGGGCCACGTTGCGATACAATTCGCGCATGCGATGGGTGCAGAAGTTACAGTGTTAAGCCGTGCGAAAGATAAGGAAAACGAAGCGTTAAGTTTTGGTGCGGATTATTATTTTTCAACGCTTGATCCTGAAACTTTCAACATGCTTGCCGGCCGATTCGACCTGATTCTCAACACCGTATCCGCCAATATTGACGTCGATTCGTACTTATCGCTACTTCGTGTAGACGGAACGCTTGTTAATGTCGGAGCGCCCGCGGAACCGAGTCAATACAACGTGTTCTCCCTAATCATGAGTCGCCGCAGTATTGCGGGGTCTTTGGTTGGCGGACTTGCGGAAACACAAGAGATGCTTAATTTTGCTGCCGCGCATGGTATTCTGCCTCAAATTGAGATTATCCGTGCCGAGCAAGTAGACGAAGCGTATGAGCGGATTCTGCGTAGTGACGTGCGATACCGATTCGTTATCGACATATCGACTTTATAGATCGCATGAACGATAAACTTAAAAACCATTCCCTCCGATTGGCTTTAATACTGGCCGCATTTTCCGCATTGGGACCATTTACAGTCGATATGTATCTCGCGTCGCTTCCGCAGATCATGGATTTTTTCGGAAGTAACGCATCCATGATTCAAGCGAGTTTAACAGCCAGCCTGCTAGGTTTAGGCTTAGGCCAGATGGTCATGGGACCTTTAAGTGATAGGTATGGAAGACGTACCCCATTGCTGATAGCCATGATTCTTTATATTGTTTCATCTTTTGGTTGTGCTTTAGTACCTAATATTGAATCTTTCATCGTTTTACGCTTCGTCCAAGGGGGGGCAGCATCTGCCGGACTCGTGATTTCTCGTGCGATTGCTCGGGACAGATATAATGGGGTCGAATTGACGAAATTTATCTCTCTGCTTACGATGATCAGCAATGTCGCTCCATTAATATCCCCGAATGCCGGAAGTGTTGTCACATCTTTCGGTTCATGGGTTGGTGTGTTTGTTTTTTTGGGGCTTCTAGGAATACTATTAACAGGGATCACAACATGGGGTTTAGAGGAAAGCTTACCTGTACAGCATCGTGTACAGGGAAACTTCAAGGAATTAATGAGGAACTACAGTCTTCTGTTTCACGACCGAACATTTATGGGATATGCGCTTGTTAATGGTATTTTGTTCGCTGGTGTATTTGCCTTTGTTGCTGGCACTCCGTTTATTTATCAGAACATTTTCGGTGTGTCACCAGGAATATTTTCGATCCTGTTTGCTATGAATGGTCTGGCTATTATGATTGGAGCGCAAATAGTCAAACGTGTGGCTGGCCAGCTAACGGAGCGCAGTATATTTCGTTTCGGTTTAACGCTGTCCTTTATTTCTACTTTCGCAATCCTGATTACGGTTCTCTCTCAGGGATCTTTACTGGCAGTATTTGTTTCAACCTTCTTATTTGCAGTATCCATTGGAATCATTGGACCGGTTTCTATTACCTTAGCGATGGAATCGCATGGACAAATGGCGGGGAGTGCGTCTGCCGTCATAGGCACTTTTCAATTCGCACTAGGAGCAGTTACTTCCCCACTTGTGGGAATCGCAGGAGAGTATTCAGCCATCCCTTTTGGAATCGTTATATTTACAACCAGTTTACTGGCCATTGTTTCTTATATCGTCCTCATTAGGAAGGCGGAGACTGTAGGTGCTGTAAACAGCACGAAAAAAAATACGTAACTCTATACGTAACTCTAATGGAGGAATAGAGAAAATGGAAATCAGGAGAGTCGGGTCCCAACCTTCGGGCAAAGGACCGTCTGAATATTTCACTGACACCTGCTCGTGTAGCAGGAGCAAGCGTTACGTTCGAGCCAGGTGCGCGGACAGCATGACATACGCATCCACTGGGTCAGACGATCAAAACCTGAATTAGGGGGATGCCAAGAGGATGAATAAATCTATACTTATCGCTTTGGTAACGGCCTTCTCCCTTGCTGCTTGTGGCGGTAAAGAAGAGTCCAAATTCTTAAGAGATGATAATGCGAAAAATAACAGTGCCACTAGTCTAGCGGATACGACTAAGTCTACGAACAACCAGGCTGCCCAACCTTTCACGTCATCGACCACAGGTAAGCCTAGTTCGAAAGATGTGAGGGTCAAATTGACGTTTGACAATGAGGAATTCATTGTAAAGATGTATGATAATCCAACTAGCCGGGATTTTTTGACAAGGCTCCCGTTGACACTCACACTTAAGGAATTTGGTGGCTTCGAAAAATTGAGTATTTTGAATAAAGAATTATCTACGGAAAATGCATCGTCAGGAAGCGATCCGGAAGTTGGGGATTTCGGTTATTACGCTCCGTGGAAAGATGTGAACATGTATTATAAAGACTGGAGCTATTCGAGCGGACTTGTCAAATTGGTCAAGATTTTAGATTCGTTTATTAATTCATTAAAGTAACTCAATTGAGCTAACGAGGAACGTTTATTCAATAAGCAACATTAGCAAAGGCTGCCGGCATAATCGGCAGCCTTTGCTCACCTAACGGGCAGATTAGTGCAATAAACATTGTTCATTTCGTATATCATAGTTTGTACATTGCGTCTTATGAGTTAAGAATTTTTTGATAGGAGTTGAACATTCTAAATTAAGTTCATGATAGATTTTATAGAACTACCCAACATCTACTTAAGCAATGTAAGTATAATCTCTACAGAATTATTAATAAATGATCGTTCTGGACGAGATTTCATCATTACGGTAAGTCCGATTAACGATACAACAAGTGTCTGTGCTAATGCTTTTGGGTTCATGTCGGTTTCAAGCTCACCTGATCGTAAACCTCGTTCAATCGCTTCTTGAAATATGGCAGAAAGATACATCTGATGTTCCCTTGTAAGAATTTCAAATTTCTCATCATGAGGAGCAAGTTCCACCATCGTATTAATGCAAAAGCAGCCCCGATTGCAACTTTCAGAGTATCCTTCTTCTACAATACCCTCAAATAAAGTGCGAAATCCTTCTTTTACAGATGAACGATTCTGAAGTTTAGCTCGGACATTGGAAGAGTGATAGGTTGTATATTTCCGTAGCGCGGCTTCGAATAATTCTTTCTTGTCACCAAAGGCGGAGTATATGCTTGGCCTCTGAATTCCCATTCTGGATGTTAAATCACTTAAAGAGGTAGCTTCGAATCCCTTCTCCCAATATATTTGCATAGCTGCGTCTAATGCAATGTCCACATCAAATTCCCGTTGCCGAACCATGACAGCACCTCTTTCCATATCGTTCAGTATGTTATGATTTTAAGCTTTGATGGATTTGCTGTCAAATCAAGCCCCTTCAAACAATAATTTATAACAACCATCTCTTGACAGTATGAATGTGTGGCGAGTAATATTTACACAGCATCATAACATACTTATCGGTATATTATACTGATTGGTATATAATTAATTTAAAGAAGATTGGATGTGTGAACAATGGAGATGCTATCAGAAAAGGCGGCAGTTATTGCCGGGAATGATTGCGAGATAGTTGAGGCTACAGCACAAGGAGCATACACCGTATTCGATTCCGTTCCTGTTACTAAGATGTCTCGTTATGTGGCACTGTTATTTGCAACCGCCTGCGGGTTGGCTGTCGCAAATATCTACTACGCACAACCGCTGCTGGACGCCCTGGCGAGCGAGTTCAGTATTGCGCATTCATCCGTGGGCATTGTCATTACCATTACACAGATTTGTTATGCACTGGGACTGCTGCTGTTGGTACCGCTCGGCGATCTGCTGAATCGACGTCGGCTGATCCCCGGTCTATTGCTATTATCCGTATTGGCTCTTATTGCGGTTGGCATCGCCCCAACCAGCACGGTGCTGCTCACAGGCTTGGCTGCGGTTGGACTGCTCGCTGTAGTAACGCAGGTGCTCGTGGCGTTTGCGGCGACTTTGGCTGCTCCTGTCGAGCGCGGACGAATAGTCGGCTTAGTGATAAGCGGAGTAGTGATCGGCATTCTGCTTGCGCGAACCTTCGCTGGCGTATTGACCGATCTCGCCGGTTGGCGTTCGGTTTATCTCGTCTCAGCGGCGTTGATGCTCGTCATGGCTGGCGTGTTGTTCCGTGTGCTGCCGCATGATGAACGCAAAAGAGAGTCACTAACTTACCCACAGTTGCTTCGTTCGGTAGTCGCTTTGTTCTTGCAAGAACGAATCTTACGCGTCCGCGCCGTATTGGCTTTGCTGATTTTTACCGCGTTCAGCACATTGTGGACTTCGTTGGTGTTACCTCTAAGCAGCCCGTCGCTGTCGCTTTCGCATACGGCTATTGGAGCGTTTGGTCTCGCTGGAGTTGCCGGTGCATTAGCGGCATCTCGGGCAGGGCGGCTCGCCGATCGAGGTTTAGGACAGAGGACCACCGGAGTCGCGCTGAGCTTGTTGCTGGTATCATGGTTGCCAATCAGCTATACCGAACACTCGCTGTTTGCATTGATCGTTGGAATACTCCTCCTTGATTTGGCGGTGCAAGCCGTACACGTCACGAACCAGAGTTTAATCTATAACGTGCGCCCAGAGGCACGCAGTCGACTCACTGCCGGCTACATGATTTTCTATTCCATAGGAAGCGCCACCGGTTCAATTGCTTCGACCAGTATCTACGCTTACGCTGGCTGGAACGGAGTATGTTCATTAGGTGCCGCTGTCAGTGCTTTGGCCCTCTTATTCTGGGCATTGACCTGCCGTCCGCGGTCTGTCATATCGAAATAATAATCGTGCCTCGCTTAGCCCATCTTTTATTTCACACAATGACGACGAAGTCTATGCATTAAGCTTTTGCCAGTATAGACTCCTATTCTGTGCTATTAGCACGACCAATAAACGAAAAACATCCAACAAATGGAGGGTGAATCCAAAGGCATAATATAGGAATTTACATATTATGCATAACTAATATGTAGATCCTTTTGTTTTACGGTGAGGAAAGAGCATTAATCGAGGAGCATTATCAGACAAGTCACTCGTTGTATGGGTTGCTGATGACAATGGATTAGTTGTATCGACGGTATGTTTTTGCAAATGTCGATTTTTACCACGATTTGAAAACCCTTCTGGATTGGTTGCATACATGGCTAATGTTTTCACAATCCCAAATTATCGTCGTCAAGGTATAGTATCCAAACTTATTAGTGAAGCAATAGAGGATTTGAATACACAAGGAATTAGAAAAGTTCTGCTACATTCGTCTGATATGGCTAAACCTGTGTATGAAAGTCTTGGTTTTATAGAAGGAAAGAACTATATGTCAATAAATATTTAGTGCTAGAACTACTTCACAGAGAGTGGAAATAGGATGACATAACAAAGCTTATCTCCTGCCATGAATGAAAAAGCTTATTTGAGGAAGGCTGCCGCGTGCAGCCTATTGTGCTAACGGACAGATATGTTTGAATATTGAATAGTAGTTGCTTCAAAGGGGGATGTTGTTATTGTATAACACACCCATTTATGGCTGGAGGAGCAATATGAGGAAAACTGGATTATGTCTTACGGTGTTGGTTTGTCTAACATTGTTAAATCCATTTCCACCACAGTTAAGAGCGAAAATGTCTGTATTCTCTCCACAAGATATGATTGGTATTTCGGATTATATTGTAGTTGGAGAAATTAAAAAAGATATTCCTACAAAAAAATTAAATGCTGAGTATACAAACATACGCAAGGAAGTAAGGATTTCAGTGGAGTCCGTTCTAAAAGGCAGTATGGCACAAAAGGAAATTGTATTAAAGCGAGATTTTCGAACAGATATCATGCGTACAGATGGTGTTGACTTTAATTTTCCTAAAAAAGGCACAAAAGTTATGCTGTTGTTAAGGGATTATGAAAGAAGTGGAATATCACTTACGTATGCTAATAGTATTTGTGTAATTAATAAAGGCAAGGTTCAACTATATGATGGTATGGGATTTGGTAGCAAAGATGTAACCTTTGAACCAAATGATTATGAGAAAGCTTGCCAAACCTTTTATGACAAACGGAAATGAGAGATTAGCGGCTGAGCTAACGGGAAACGTTTGTTCAATGATAGCAGTGTAAGACTTGCCAGTTTGAACGAAAGGTGATCGTAGTCATTTTTACTAGGTTTACATTATAGATTGATAGAGCCTGAATCCCTTTTCTCAATGTGATTTATTTTGTGGAGATTAAGGGAGGATTATGCAAGAATAATCTCATTTGAAAAGCTTTAGTTCCCAGTAAGAAATTATTGTTTAATTTCGCAGACCAACTAAGTGATTGGCACAATGTGTCTGCTTATATTACTTCTTAAGTGAGTACAATATATATGTTTCAAATAACTCAAAAGAAAAGCGTGAAATCAGAAACTTATTATTTCATCAAGATAGAAAGGAGGTAATTTCAATGTCCGATAAAACTAAAACTAAGATAACCAAATCTCAGCGGACCGTAGATAAGGAACTGCAATCTCGAACTCGAAAATCGCCTGACCAGTCTGCACAAAATAATACACACGATCAACCAGGCGATGCTTAAAAACATTTAAGCGAACCATTAAAGAATCTGTTGGTGTTGATTACACAAATGCATGAGGCGAAAACGAACCAATGAGGCTTTATGTTTAATAAGGGTGGAAAATAGCATCATAATTTAGTAGGGAGATCAACTTTCCAATTGGGAGGATAAATACAATGACATCCAGTAGAGGACATCAAGGAGCTCATGGCACAGGACAAATTGTTAAGCAACTGAACAATCAAGCCCAAGCCGCGGAGCAAATTCAAGGAAGTAATAAGGTCGATCAAGAAATTATTGCAGCCGCAAACGAACATAGTTCAGAACTGGATGAAATCATTAATACGGATGTCAGTTCCTAAGTTGAGCTTCGGCATAGAACGATCTAAAGTAATACGAGTTAGAGACCTGCGGCATGCTTCATGCTGCGGGTTTTTTCTTGTTCGACGGACATTGTAGTACGCACAGCTGGTAATAAAATAATCGAATTAAGGGTAGAGTCTCGCCTAGAGGTTTAGAGGTTACATATAAGAATGCTAGGTACATTGTTGTAACAAGAAAAACCGTCAGTTTCTCACTGACGGTTTTTACATGGTATTAATCTTGTTTGCTACCTTTACTTTTCTCGTTCTTGTTTCCGTAGTCGTTGTCGTGTCCGTTGCCGTTCCTTTTTTCGCCGCCGTTGTGTTGGCTATGGTTCTTTTTCTCTTTTGCTATACCAGATTTATCAATATCCTGTTTGTCATCGCGCTTCTTCGTTTGATCTTCTTTTTCCGTTAGGAAGTGCTCCTGTTTCTTTTGGTCTGAGACAGGCTCGTTTGTAACTGGCGTTGGAACTGGTGTTGAGGTTGGTGATGGAACCAGCGGAGCAATGGACTGCTCTTCCTTAGCCGTAACGTTCTCATTCTCCTGCCCCAGTTTCTCTTTACGTTCGATTTTGGCCAGTTTTTTATCTAGATGAGTAAACGACTTCTCTATATTTTTCATTAAAGCTAGCTGGGCTTTCGGATTCCCCGCCTTTTCCAATGCCGAGGCCAAGGCTAGAATGTTATGCTGCAAATCGGTCTTTACCTTCAGGACCTGCTCCGGATTTTTCACTTCCTTTACAGGAGTGGTCACGTCTTCGGTTTCGGT
Organism: Paenibacillus sp. LjRoot56; assembly: GCF_964253335.1. Taxonomy (NCBI): domain Bacteria; kingdom Bacillati; phylum Bacillota; class Bacilli; order Caryophanales; family Paenibacillaceae; genus Paenibacillus; species Paenibacillus sp. LjRoot56. Next base: position 1,058,702 of record NZ_CAXURV020000003.1, on the reverse strand, counting down.
TTGCTCAGGATCTGCTGTCTGCTCACTGCTCGATATAGCTGTGATTGTTGTTGCAATTTCTTTTTGTGTTGAAGCCTCTGCTTCAGTAGCCACCGCTTGGGTCGTATTTTCTGCTAGTGTAGTCTTAACGGTTATCGAAATACCAGTAGCCTGGTCTGTTTTTTGAACAGCACTTTGCTGAGTTTCCAGCGACTTCTGAAGAGATAGACTCGCCTCATTCGATTTTCCTTGAGCCAATAAGGCGTTCGCTTCTTTTAGTCGCTCTTGGGCAAATGCGGTAAGCAGTCGTGCCTCCTTTACGTCATTGACAGTTAGGGCCATTCGAATATTTTCGTACATTGTTTTTACAAAATAGAAGAAGTCTCCGGGCAAAAGATCTGGAGATTCCGTTTCGGATTCGTTCAAAGTCGTGCCTGCTTGCGAGGAGACAGACGTATTCTGGGTAATGCTCACGGATGTGGGATTAGACGACGGTGCTGTTGTTGTTGTAATCTCCGAAGCCAATACGTTACCGGTACCCACGCTAAAAACGAGTATGCTGAGCATGACGCTCTTAGCGAGAAGGTTGTTTCTTTTGGACTCTTTTGTTAACTTCAATATCATGAGTATTACCGCCTTATTAAGGTATTTTAGCTGCAGCTGATACTAAGGTATACGAGATCTAAAAGTATTTTTAGGGGGCAGGTAGGATTAGGTACGCAACGGTAACAATAGCTAAACAAACAAATAGGCTGCCACAAGGCAGCTTAGGGAGTACTGTGAAATAATATTTGTAGAGTAAGTATACCCTCACAAAAATAGAAGAAGTATCCGAATATATAAGAGTAGACAACTTAGGAGGCGTAAAAAGATGAAAAAAAGATGGATGGTTATCGCGTCATGTGTACTGGCAACGAGCCTTATGGCAGGATCGGCATTTGCAAAATCCGAAACAAGCAATGCTAATGAAGGCAAGTCGGATAATGTGAAAGTTAACGTTGATCTCAAGGTGAATGCTAAATTGGATGTGACTGTTACATCCGATACTTATGGCAATCAAGGTCATAATGGATACAAGGGGCTGCTCAACGCGATCAACAATGTGAAGGACAAGCCTGCAGGGGCTGTTATTGCCGAGCTTCTTTTGACAAAATACGAGACTCAGCTTACTGCTGAAATGAAAGCTGAGCTTGAGGCCATCAAAGAGAAGGACGCAGCCTTATCGGCGTTTGCTGATCTGTTAGATAGAACCGGGAGCGTAACCGACGCGGTTTACGTTCAAAAGGAAGCTATTATTGCAAACGTTACAAATCTTGATTCTTACAAAAAGCTTGGTAAATTGTACGATAAACTAGGAAAAAAAGGTGTGAAATTATACGTAAACGGTGAAGAGCCAACTTTCGAGGTAGCTCCATTTATCCGCGAAGGCAACACTCTAGTTCCATTCCGCGCTATCTCTGAGGCGTTGAAAGCAACGGTTACCTGGAATGAAGAAGAGCGTTCAGTTACTGTTACACGCGATGGTATCACAGTGAAACTCTTTATTGATAGTAAGACAGCAACTGTCAATGGGAATGAAGTTACTCTCGAAGTTCCAGCAGCGATTGAAAACGGCAGCACGGTTGTGCCGGTTCGTTTTGTAAGCGAAGCCTTAAAAGCAGCAGTTAAATGGGAGTCAGAGACCCAGTCTGTCGTTATTTACGAAGATTAATCCAGTTCAAATTCTAGGAGCCATCCAGTCACGGATGGTTCTTTTCTCATTTACAATAGTTGAGGAACTATAGTTCAGCAAACAGATGGATCTTACTATAAGCTATAGTCTAGATTATTGTTTGTGCGGGTTTTTGAAGGTTATAAACAAACAAAATGCCGCAAAAACCATGCGGCATTCTTCTTCAAGTCGAGCGGTTACTCTTCTCTAGCTTCAACCTCGCCATTCATTTGTTCGGCATAGGCACGTATCAGATCGTAATCGTGATTAAACTCAGGTTCTGCTATGCGTGAAGTTTCTTGCTCTTGAGGGATTGTTGTCTCTTCCTTCAAATTGCCCACTCCTTCCTTTATTAGGGATTAGGATTACCTATATCCGATTTGTTATCCATGCCCTGTCATGGAGCGGTCTTGTCTCTTTTTCTTTATTCCTCTATGTACATCATTTTAACGGTCATACCGCCGTCTATCGTCAGGTTCTGACCCGTAATGAATCCTGCCTTCTCGCTAGCTAAATAAAGACAAGCCTCTGCAACATCTTCTGGCCTGCCTACTCTGCCTACGGGATGCTGGCTTTTATCCACTTCCGTGTGGGAAAAGCTGCCCTCGTCCCTTACTTCAATCCACCCTGGAGAGATCGCGTTGACGCGAATGCCGTAGCCGCCTAAACTGATGGCCATCGCATGGGTCAGTGCAGAGATGCCTCCCTTGGAGGCTGAATATGCCTCGGTATTAGGCTCCGACATAATAGCCCTGGTTGACGAGAGATTAATGATGGCGCCGCCCCTTTCTTGTGCTTTCATGATGCGGGCTGCAGCCTGCGAGCAGTGAAAAGTACCTCCCAAATTTACGGAAATGACCCGCTGAAATTGCTCAGCGCTAAGCTCCAATACATCGGAATTGTGCGTAATCCCTGCATTATTCACCAACACATCGATGCTGCCCAACAAGGAAGATGTACGTTCCATCCATTGCTCAACCTCCTCATTCTTGGAGATGTCGACCTTCATGAAGAGTGCATCATCTGTAAAGGGGCGTAGAAGTTCAATTGTCTCTAATCCTTTGTCTTGATCAATATCCGCAATGGAAATACCATACCCTTCTTGTGCAAAAGAAAGCGCAATGGCTCGTCCTATGCCCTGTCCTCCGCCAGTAATGACTGCGATTTTCCGCATACAATCACCTCTATCTCTATTTTCCAACAGTGTAACACAACTCCTGCTTTAACATACGCGTCTACGCTTGACTCTAACACTAATGTCAATGTTTATACTGAGATTATCTCGAGCAGAAATCTGCCAGAAAGGAAGTATGATACGTTATGACGATCACGCCACAAGAAGAAAACATGATTAAAGCTCTTCGTGAAGCGGCATTGCCTCCATTATATGTGCTCATACGAATTAGAAATGAGATTTCAAATGACACTATAAATGTCGAAGAGAGCCGTAGGGATGACGTGGTGAAAACATTAGAACAATACATCGCCCCACTCTGGGAAGATTATCATAAGGGGAAGAATTCACAAACCCAAGAAGGGCTTTAACGAATTATTTTAAACGATACTGTTGGTCCTGGTGAGCTAGTACAGTCACTAGGGCTTTTTTTTGTCAGCAATCATTCATAAAGGACCAGTCGAACAAATGATCAAAATGGGTTAGTTACACCCTGTACTACGGATGATTACCCTTCCTGAACAAATGAATATAGACGGATATTTCCTCTGCTTACTAGTATTAAAGTGTAAACGTCGCTCCGGAAGGATGCGGCGGGCATGATTCATTAGACAGAAGGAGTGAACGACATAATGGCTGCAATCGATTATTCAGCACATAAACAAGCTGAAACATGGGCTAAAAAGAGAAGATTGAATCGCCTGACTGGAAAGCTGCTCAAGGACCGGTGGCTATATCTGATGCTGTTGCCGGGCATTGTCTACTTCTTACTATTCAAATACGGTCCCATGTGGGGAATTGCGATTGGGTTTCAGGATTACTCTCCGTTCCAGGGGATGTCCGGTAGTAAGTGGGTAGGCTTAAAACATTTTATTCGTTTGTTCAGCGAACCTACTTTTTTCAAACTATTGAAGAACACGCTGATCTTATCTCTCGTTAATCTAATTATTGTTTTTCCGATGCCAATTATTGTAGCGCTTATGCTCAATGAACTGAGGAAAGAACGCTTCAAGAAAGCCATACAAACGCTGATCTACATCCCTCACTTCATGTCCTGGGTGATCATTATCGGTATGTTCTATGTTCTGTTTGAGTCACATGACGGCCTATTTCAGAAGTGGATTGTGTCGCTCGGGTTTGAACCTTTCACGTTTATGATGGATCCCGATAAATTTATTCCGATGTATATCCTGCAAAATATATGGCGCGATACAGGCTGGGGAACAATCATCTTTCTGGCTGCTCTGGCAGGCGTGGATACGCATCTTTACGAAGCGGCACGTATGGATGGAGCAGGTCGGTTGCGTCAAATGTGGCATATCACGCTGCCGTCGATCCGGAGCACTATATTAATCATGTTTATTTTGCAGCTTGGTAATATTCTTGAGCTCGGATTCGAGCATGTCTATTTGCTCCTTAACTCGCTCAATCGGGAAGTAGCTGAAATATTTGATACGTATGTCTACACAGCCGGTATCTTGAACGGGATGTACAGTTATTCGACGGCCATAGGTGTGTTCAAATCAGCGGTTGGTCTAATTCTAGTCGTACTCGCCAATCGGTTATCCAAAAAATTCGGTGAAGAAGGTATATTCTAAGGAAGGGTGAGACACATGATTCACGATCGAAGTTGGGGTTCCCGATTATTTGACATTATTAATTATACAATTCTGATCCTGTTTGCACTCAGTACGCTTCTACCCTTCGTGCATATTGTAAGTTCATCTTTCGCTAGTCCGACGGAGAAGCTTACGAAAGATTTCGTATTGTTTCCAACACATTTCACGCTGGATGCGTACCGTTTTATATTCTCAACGGACCGTATTCTGAATAGCCTTCTGGTCACCGTTCTAATAACAGTGGGCGGAACCATCGTTAATCTGATTATGACGTGCTTGATGGCTTATCCGCTTTCCAGAAGAGATTTGATCGGACGTAGACCGATTATGATGATGGTGATTTTCACACTTCTATTTAGTGGAGGCATGATCCCCACGTTTCTGATCGTGAAAGCTTTGGGACTACTGGATTCCATGTGGGCACTCATTATTCCGAGTGCAATTAGTACCTTCAACCTCATTATTCTCAAAAACTTCTTCCAGCAGATGCCGGATGGTATTGAAGAATCAGCCAAAATCGACGGTGCCAACGATCTCAGTATCCTTGTGCGCATTATACTTCCGCTCTCACTGCCAGCGCTTGCGACATTCGGTCTGTTCTACGCAGTTGGCCATTGGAATACGTTCATGTCGGCCATTCTGTATATTCGAGATACCGACAAGTGGCCGATTCAAGTGCTGCTTCGCTCCTTTGTTCTGTTATCTGAAGGCCGGTTAGACGATTCTGCAAACCTAGATGGGGATATCCAATTGCCGCCAGAAACGGTGAAAATGGCTGTCATTACAGTGGCTACGCTTCCGATCCTCTGCGTTTATCCTTTTTTGCAAAAGCATTTCGCGAAAGGTGTTATGATGGGTTCTATCAAAGGATAAATACTAGAACCCATTTAACCATAGCATTCTCAACTATTATAAAATGGAGGTCTTGATTACATGGATATGCGTAAAAACATGGGAGTAAAAGCAGTGGTGGCGGTTAGCGTGGTTAGTTTGCTGATGACGGCTTGTTCCGCGGAGAAGCAAACATCCGAGCAGCCAACATCTGCACAGCAAACGGGAACACCGAAGGATGCTCAGCCTACGACAATTGAAATTATGAGCACCTTGACTGGCGTAGCACCGAAAGAAACAAGTGACGTACAAAAAGAACTTGAGAAACTTACGAATACGAAGTTGAATATTACTTGGGTACCGGAAACGGCCTATAAAGAGAAGTTGAACGCAACATTAGCTTCTGGAACGCTGCCACAAGTCATGTTCACGAATGAAACGAAATCCGCTAATATCATTAATGCAGCAAGGTCGGGAGCATTCTGGGAAGTCGGCCCTTATCTGAAAGACTATCCGAATTTAAGCAAACAAATGGACCCAGAGGTGTTGAAAGGCATTGCGATTGATGGCAAATTCTATATGCTTCCTCGTCACAGGGATGCTGCTCGCCACGTCATCACAATTCGTAAGGATTGGTTGGATAAATTGGGGTTAGCAATGCCGAAGACGTTGGATGATTTGTATAAAGTATCAAAAGCATTTACAGAAAATGACCCCGATGGGAACGGCAAAAAAGATACGGTTGGCTTAGTGGAAGATGGACTCAATGCCATGGTGCGCAGCATCGCCGTTTATCATGGCGCCCCGATGAATTATGGTGTGCAGAACGGGCAAGTAGTTCCCAACTTCTTGACGCCAGAGTATTTGGATGGTCTCAAATTTTACAAGAAGCTGTTTGCCGAGAAGTTGATGAATTCCGACTTTCCTATCATTAATACGCAGCAGCGCCGGGATATGATGGCACAAGGTAAAGCGGGGATCATGATCGCCGTCGAATCCGACGCTCCGGTTATTCAGAAAGAAGCGGTAAAGGTGAATCCGAAAGCGGAATTCGATTTAATTCAAGGTGTGACGGGACCAAAAGGGCTGATCGTATCAGCTACTTCAGGGTACAATGGCGCCATTGTATTTTCTAAGAGCAGCATTAAAACGGAAGCGGATTTCAAAAAAATTCTAACTTTCTACGATAAAATGTCGACGCCCGAAATGCTAACCTTGTTGGGGAAAGGTATTAAAGATATCGATTACAAGATCGTAGACGGATTCGTTGAACCTGTGAATCCCCGCGCTGAAGATCGAAAAGCCGACACCAACTATCTTTCTTTTGGCGTCGCAAATCCGAGTAATGAGTTACCCATTAAATCAACTGACCCGCTAGTCATAAAAGGGAAAAAGCTAGTGGCTGACAATGCGAAGATTGCCATATACGATGTAACGACACCACTTGATTCTCAAACCAAAGTCGAGAAAGGTCCAGAATTAGATAAGATTAGCCGTGACGCGCAGATTAAATTCATCATGGGTGAAATCGACGAGGAAGGGTACAAAAAATCACTCGAACAATGGCGCAAAGCCGGTGGTGATCAAATCATCAAGGAATTTACAGAGGATTATAAGAAACAAGTCGGGAAATAAGTATGTAGAGATGGAAGTGTATCTTCCATCTTTTTTCACTTGCAAACTAGGAGTGAATCGGCTAATTACATTCGGTTGTATGCTAAAATAAGAACTAGTAGATAAGGAAATCCACCAGCGGAGGTAAATTCATGAAAACGCGTGGTCTTACATATTTAAACAAATTAGTGCTGTATGGGTTTGTACTGGGTATTGTACCTCTGCTGGCATTGGGTTTTTTTTCTTATATTCGCACATCCGGTACGATTCAAGACTACGTGGTGGAAGGTAATCTACAAATATTAAAGCTGAGCCAGTCGCGAATCGAGCAGAACTTGAAGACGGTGGAAGCTTCCGCTACAACTATGCTTCATTCCCCCTTTGTGGAGAGTGTACTTTCCCTGCCGCTAGAGGGGAAATATTATAACGAATTTGAGCAACTGACAGGCAGTATTCGTCAATTGCAGGTGTTTGAGCTAGGTGTTAGCGATATCGAATTCTATAACATGCACGGTAAATGGAAGATCGGAAATAAGGGGATTTACCCTTTTAACCAAGAGGGGACCCGCCCCACGTTGGACATTCCGCAGAAGACATTGTGGGAATCGAATGAGAATGGGATTCGCATGATCAGCAAAAAGCCAGCTTATGATCCAGACCCGGATGTGATCATCACGGCAGATATCCCTTTTTCACATTTGCGTAAACTGCTGCTTGACACAAGCCCGCTTGGAAGCGTTTTTATGCTGGATGGTGGGATGAAACTGCTTGGTTATCAAGACGAAAGCTTCGCTCGTGACTTTCTCGGAGGAACGGAGATCGTCAATCAATTGAACGCGTCGGATGGCAATATGGGTAAACTCAATGTCCACTATGGCAAGCAAGAGTATGCCGTTACCTTTGTTCGTTCTAGCTTCACAGGTTGGCTGTATGTATCGGCGGTTTCGATTAATGTCATTACGCAGGAATCGAAAGCGATCGGGGAGTTTACCATCTGGATCTGCGTAATCATCATTCTCCTTGTTCTTATTTTCTCTGTCATGGGCTCTAACCGATTTTACAGTCCAATACGCAAGCTTTATGCCACAGTCATCGGTCAGGACATGCTTCAAACCTCCCATAATCTCAAACGTGAGGATGAGCTGCAGCAGATTGGTACGAGGTTTCTCTCCTTGTTGAACCGACAACAGGAAATGTCTGGCCAAATCCAGGGGCAGGTTGTACAGTTAAACCAATTTTTTGTGCAAAAGCTCTTCTTTGGCGAAGTGGGACCGAGAGAAATTAAGGAGAAACTGTCCATTCTTCAATTCCCTCAGAATTGGCGAAGCATGTATGTCATGGCTATTGAAATTGATACATTGGAAGGTAGCCGATATCAGGATCAGGATCTGGACCTGCTGTTGTTCGCCGTGAACAATATTGCGGGGGAGCTCGCTCCACAACATACCCTACTCAACCCAATCGTTCTGAACGAATCGCAGTTGACAATTCTGGGTACGGACCGTGATGATCCAGCTTGGGAAGAGGACGTATATAAACTGGCAGAGGAGATTCAACGAGCGGTTCGCACGTATTTAAACATTTCGGTTAGCGTCGGACTTAGTTATGCATTTGAGGAATGGACGAAAGTACCTAAAGCGTATAAAGAAGCCATAGATGCGCTCAGATACCGCGTTAAGCTCGGTCACGAGACGATTATTTCCATACGTGATATTTTTGCGGATTCCCCTGCGGAGACTTCTTATCCCGTCAAAATTTCGGATGAACTTCGGCAGGCTGTTAATGCCTCGGACTTGGAACAAGCGACCCTTCTTCTGCATCAATTGGTCCGGGAACTGGTCGTGCAGCCGTTTCACTTCCATGACTACCAGTTTTCCCTTATTCGGTTTTTATCTGAACTGGGCAGTCTGCTTCAGGATCAAGGCATTTCGATTCGCACACTAATGAAAGACGATGAATCGATCGTGGAAAGCCTGTTTAAGTTGAGAACGACGGAAGAGGTCGAGGCTTGGTTTAAGGAAGTCGTTGTAGGTCCGGTATTGCTACTGCTGGAGGAAAGACGCAGCCATCAATTCCGCAAAATTTCGGAAGCTGTCATCCAGATCATTCACGAAGAATATGATACAGACTTAACGTTAGAACTATGTGCTGACCGTATCGAGTACCATCCCCATTATGTCAGCAAAGTTTTTCGCCAGGAAGCCGGCGTTAATTTCGGTGATTATTTGTTACAATATCGGCTGACGGTCGCCAAGAAGATGCTTCTAGAAACGAATATGAAAATATCGGACATTTCCGAAAAGTTGAAATATACGAATTCAACGAATTTTATCCGTTCTTTCCGTAAGGTTGAGGGGGAGACCCCCGGTCAGTACCGTGAACGGATGCAAGAGATCCCTGCTTCAGGAAGCGGGGCGAAATAAGTGAGTAAATTAAGCGCCCTTCGAACCGGGGAAACAACCGGAAGAAGGGCGTTTTATGCAATCTGAACAAATGAATATAGACTGCAATCCAGCATGGAACCTATATTTAAAGGCGAAAGGAGGAGAAAGAATGAAACGGTATTTCGAAGTAGAAGCCGGCATGGCCTATAAGCTGGCAGATCAGGACACGGACACGATCCTTGAGACAATTGCAGGTGCCTATATAGCGAACAATCCCCCGCATCCGTTTGTATTTCGGTGCATCAGCAGGCTTTCGATCCCTCAGCTGCAGGATGGCAGATTCGATTTTAATATGCAGGATAAGCATCCGAATGCTTCCTCTGGTCAATATGCTTTCGCCCTTGGCATGCTGTGGAGTGACAATGTCAGGTCTGTCGAAACAGCCCTCAATTGTTATGGTCCGACCAAGCTGCTGCTGAATGGCAAGCTACTGTATAAATCAAGTGTAGCCGAAGAGGTAAACGTAGAGACACGCAAGATTGTTGAAGTGCCGTTGCAAAAAGGCTGGAATGCTTTCCTACTCGTCTTCCGCAAGGTAGCTTCTGGCTTTGGCTGTGTATTTGGCTCAAACCGCAGCCATTCGAATCCTCTGGATTTCATGAACCCGTTCCATGAAAGATATGACTGTGGTGGCTGGGTATATTCGGAGCCGCAAGACGAGGAAGCGTTCGGTGAAACTAATTTTCCCGATGTGAAAGGCTTGGAATCAGACTCTCAAGTGAGGTGGCTTCCATCTCGGGCATGGACGGTGGATCAAGCGTCGCTGATGAATTGTGCTCGCATATTCGGGATTCAGCCGGGGAAAGTGGCCTATGCATGGTCGAAAGGGGAATCTGTTCTCCCCGGTCGACACCCTTTCGTTTTGAAGGGATGGTCAACCGGCCAGCTGTGTATCTGGGTTAATGGCGAACAAGTGGCTATATCCGAGACGGAAGGGGTTTTTGAGGTTGAAGTCCAACTTGCTTACGGAGCACACAACTGGTTAGTTGAGTCGGTTTGCGGGGAGACAGACTGGGGTTTCTCACTGGAAGTGTACGCTTACGACGAGGCGTATTCGTTCAGTCAGCCGCATCCAGTGAAAGGTACGGATGAAAGCTGGCTGTATGTAGGGCCGCTTGAGCGCGCTGAAGGTATCCTCCCAGAGCAGCTGCAAACGATGTCTCGTTTGTTCGAAATGGAAGATGGCAACCACACCTATTGGCGGGTAGACAGGCCGGGCATGTGGGTCAGACCCTACTTGCACAATGCCCGTTATGCAAGATGGAATTATCCGATCGGCGTAACCTTGTATGGTCTCCTCCAGACGGGCAGAAAGCTCGCGAGATATGATATGGTCCGATACGTCCTTCAACATCTGAAAGCGTGTACGACCATGTACAGCTACGCGCTGTGGGATCGTGAGCAGTATGGGTATCCAGCGATGAACACGAAGCTGGTTGATATGAAGATGCTAGACGATTGCGGTTCCATCGGCAGTGCGATGCTGGAGGCAAATAAAGAAGCGCAAGAGGACGGTTTTGTCAGGTTGGCACATATCATTGCCGATTATATGGCCAACACGCAAGAGCGGCAGGACGACGGTGCGTTCTATCGGGAATCCAAAGGCTACTACATGGAAAATACGTTATGGGCGGACGACTTATACATGAGTACCCCTTTCCTGTGTCGTTACTACAAGCTGACAGGAGAACGCAAATGGCTTGATGATGCGGTCAGACAATTCCTTCTTTATAAGAAATACCTATATCTTACTGAGGAAAAACTGATGTCTCATGTCTATGATTTCAAATTTCCTATGGCTAATGGGATACCTTGGGGTCGCGGCAATGGCTGGGTTATCTTTTCGTTGTCTGAGCTGCTGGAGGTGATGCCAGAGGATCATCAAGACAGGGAGGCATTGCTTTCCTTCTTCCGAGACTTCTCCGAGGGGTTACTTACCCGCCAAGGGAAGAATGGCTTATGGCATCAAGTATTAACAGATGAAGGTTCGTTCGAGGAAACGTCCTGCACAGCGATGTTTATATATGCCTATGCGAGAGGTGTACGCTTTGGCTGGCTGGATAAGCCCCGATTATATGCAAATGCCGTACGTAAAGCGTGGAGCGGGTTGATCAGCCATGCTTTTGAAGGGAATGGATCCGTCCATGGTGTGTGCTGTGGATCCAAATATTCCTTTTCCCCTGATTATTACAAATTTGAGCTTAAGGTGGTTACGAACGATCCTCACGGCATTGGCATCGTGCTGCTTGCTGGAATTGAAGCCGATGCGATGAATCGGATGTTAGCAACTTTATAACAGCAGAATAATTGACGAGGAGTGGATGGATATGAAAGGCGATGTATATTACTCAACGATCGGCAGAAAGCAAGACGAGTTGACGGGTGTCGAGGTGATACAGCTCACGGACAATTCCGGCGATACGTATCATCCCTATTTCACCAAAACATTGATTGACTGTGAAAATAATTACATCCTGCTGGCTTCTAACCGTACGGGTTCGATGCAATTGTACACCTTACGGTTCAAGGACGGACAAATGGTGCAAGTTACCGACCAAGACGGGGTCAGTCCTTTCTGTTCCGTACTCGATGCTTGGCATCATATTGTTTATTATTTTGCCGACCGTACACTGATGCGGGTTCGCCTTGATAATCTGGAAGTCGAAGAGCTTATGCAAATTCCGCTAGGTTTTAAACCCAGCGATCTATCCATAGATAATTCTGGGAAATTCCTATCTTTTTCGTATGTGGAGCATATGGAACTCTGTACGGAAACAGGGGGTACCTATTCAACGCACAGGGAAAAGCACTTCCGCAGACCAACGAGCGTGGTCATCCGTTATGACATCGAAAAAAGATCTCCATATGTGGTATGGGGTGAAGGGCAATATATTTCCCATGTGAATATAAGCCCAGTAGACCCGAACATCATTTTGTTTTGTCATGAAGGTCCATGGCTACAAGTTCAGAGAATGTGGACGGCGCGGATCGACCATGACAAAGTGTACCCGCTCGTGGATCAGAAGGTCAATTTGGAACGGATCGGACATGAATTCTTTACCGCCAGCGGCAGGATTGGTGCCCAATATTCATCAAGGGAGCAGATTGGGGATGAGTTTTTGCGGCATGGCGATATTTATATCAACGTGGATGGCTCGAACGAGAGAAGATATTATTACCCATACACTCGGCCTTCCCATGTTCAGATGAACTACCAGGAAACCATGGGTGTTGGTGATCGTGCGCCGATTCGCGAAGTGATGGAGGATAAAGGAAACTATATGTCCTTGTTGAGATACGAAGGGGATTCCATTGAAGTCGGTCTTCTTTGTGCTCATGGTACGTCTTGGCGCAGCCAGATGTCGCATCCGCATCCTCTTTTTACGCGAGATGACCAGCATATTGTGTTCTCCTCCGACAGGGGCGGCAAATCCAATGTCTACATGGCTAGGGTAGATTGGGAGAAAACGATAAAGAGTGACAGGCGGATAGACAGATAGGGAGGAGAAGATCTCATGCTTCATATCAAAAATGAGCAAGTGAAAGCAGAACGGCTAACACAGGAGGATGCGCACTATTTTTTTGGTTATTATGATACACCTGCGTGGAGTTTAAGCGATCGGTATCATCTATGTCATAAAGTTGATTTCATGGATCGACTTCCGCATGCGGCAGACAGCGCCACTGTGGGATACATCGATATGCTGGATCATTCTTTTCATCCCGTGGCGGAAACGACTGCGTGGAATTTCCAGCAGGGGAGCATGCTGCAGTGGCACCCTGCCTTTCCAGAAGAGGAGATCATCTACAACACGAGGGATGGCGAAACCTACAGAGGCACGGTGCAAAACATTCATACAGGATCCTCCAGGCAACTGGAGCTTCCGGTGGCTAATGTCGATCCCACAGGTACGTACGCGGTAAGCATTAATTTTGACCGTATGTTCGATTTTCGGCCTGGTTACGGGTATGCAGGTAGAGAGGATCTGTATAAAGAAGTTCGTCATTCTACGAATGACGGGATTTTTCTAATCGACTTGGCAACAGGCGAATCCCGACTCGTATTGTCCCTTCAACACATATGGGACTTCACGAAATCACGTTTTCCTAGCCAAGATAAGAAGTTGCTCATTAACCATATCACGTTCAATACGGACGGTTCCCGTCTTGTTTTCCTTGTTCGTTATTTTCCTGAGCCTGGAGAAGTCTGGGAAACGGCTATCCTTACCGTCAACCGTGATGGTTCTGACCTATTTCTCTTGTCCGATTATTCGTATGCGTCTCATTATCATTGGCGTGACCGGGAGAGCATTGTTTTCCATTCACGCGGAGCAGAAAGCGGCGACGCAGGTGATCAATTATATGTGCTTAGGGATCTGACTCATGAGGCTGAGATAATCGATACCACATTCTTCTTGAGGGACGGTCACTGCAGCTATTCACCAGATCGTCAGTACATGCTCTATGACAGTTATCCTGATGCGGATGGCTATCGGCACTTGTATGTCTATTCTTTGAAAAATAAACGCGGTGTGACACTCGGTTCCTATTACTCTTTGCCGGATATCGATGGTGACATACGCTGCGACCTGCATCCGCGCTGGAATCGGGCAGGGACGCATATTTCGTTCGACTCAACCCACGAAGGAAGACGGCATGTGTATGTGATGGACCTGCGAAACGTAATGGAAAGCTGCTGCTGAACAAATGAATGTTGACTGTTATTTGCTTGCGAACACATACTGAGCACGTGGAATAGTCCCTTAGTGAGGATGTTGCTAGGTGGATCACCCGTGAGAGGGAAGGAGGGGATGAGTAGGAAGGTAAAAGGATGACAAGGTTTGATGGATCGTTTTCAGCTATTTGAAAGCGATTGCAATGACTGGTTGCATCTAGAATCCACTGACTGAGTTGCGAAAAAGAGCTTGTAATGAAGCGAATCAAAGGAGGAAAGTGTTGATGTGTTATTCGTTCAAAAATCATTTGTGTAGGTTATTAGTGTTTTGCTTGATGCTGGCTTTTATCCCGCTAGGTATGGCTGCTCCGGCTGCAGCATATGGGAACGGAACGCTGCTGAACGGTGGATTTGAGAGCGCTACAGGTTCAGGTGTAACAATTTTCGATGGGTGGAAGATCGACTCTACTGGGGCTAAAGCTACGAATGGCAGTCCAGCAGGATCTACCTATGCTCGCACGGGGAATAATGCTTTGAAGGTTTCTGCGGGCTCAGGCACACAGAAAACACCTGCACAGCAATATGTTTCGGTTATTCCCGGACAGACCTACGATGCATCTTATTATATTAACGTACCTACTTGTACCGCTGCATGCGCAAGTGGTGGATCCGCTACTGGAATGACGATCCGGTTTTACGATAGCAAAGTAAACCCGGATAACTTTAGCAACACAGGTGCAACACAAGTCGGTAACGATGTGAGTGTTGGTGGTATAACGGGCGTGGCGACATCGGGATACACTCAAATTCAGAAAAGCTTTACGGTTCCTGCTAATGCTAAGTATATGCGCGTATATGTCTACTCAATAAGCTCAACTAGCGCCAGCATGATTGCTTATGTCGATGATATTAGCATCGTTCAAACTGCAGGTTCGACACCTGTTGCTGTTACCGGCGTAAGTATGAACAAGACATCTACAGCGATAGAGATGGCAGGAACAGAAACACTGCTAGCAACGGTGAGTCCTGCTGGAGCTCCACAGGCAGTGAAGTGGGCTAGCAGCAATACGAACGTAGCAACCGTGGATATCAACACAGGCTTGGTAACGGCTGTGAATACAGGTACGGCCACGATCACAGCGACTTCGACGACGATGACCCCGCCTAGTGTAACCAATGCGGTTTATACGGCCTCAACTCAGGTTAATGTTGTGGCTGGGATGCCTAATCCCGTGTATGGTTTAACGTTGACTCCTTCGTTCAATTCGATCAGTGTTTATATCGCCGGAGGACGGGATGATTTAATTTGCCATCTGTACTACAAGAAGACGACGGATACGGTATGGAAGGAAGCATTGGAGCCTATTATGATTCCGGATAAAGGGATTTTCTCTGGCAGCATTGTAAGGCTTGAAGAAGATACCTCCTATGATGTGAAATCGGACATCTACTATGGAAGTACGCTGCTCAAATCCGAGACTGGTACGGTTCGCACTTGGACGTCTACTCCGAACATTGCACAGACCATTTCCTTATCCAGTTTATATACCAGTGGTGGTTTAACCATCGATGGGATAACCGGTACGAATAACGGCTGGGTTAAGATTGTTAATGACACTGGGCTGACGATTGATGCAGGGTTTGCAACGGATCATGCCGTAACCGTGACGAATTCAGTTTATACGATATTAGAAGGCTTTATTGTCAAAGGCGGCAAGAAAAACGGCTTCTATTTGAACAGCACCGACCATGATGTCAGAATCACCAATGCAGACATCTCCGACTGGGGACGGGTAGCGGTTGATACCGTGCATACGCCGCAGCAGCTCGCTTTTATTAACAAAAGTGATGTGGGCTATGGAACGCCTATCGACGATCAAGGGAATATGCTGGAAGGAGATGCCGGCTTCCGAATTGAAGATGCCAAGAACATTGTCGTGGAAAGAAGTTACGTCCACGAGCCGAGAGGCTACGCGAATCCTTGGACGGGGATCACCTCGGATGGTCAAGCATTCAGCAATTCTCACCCGCAGGGTCCTGAGGCCATGTATCTTCGAAGTGCAGGCGGTATCGTAGTTCGGTATAACGACTTTAGTGGTACGGATGAATACCACCGTTTTAATGATGTCATCAGCGGCTATTATAATAGCCAGGAAAGCGGCGGCTTCTATAAAGATGCAGATATATACGGTAACTTCTTTGGTTACGCCAATGATGATAGTGTTGAGTTAGACGGTGGACAGTCGAATATCAGGGTGTTCGATAACCGTGTTGAGATGAGCTATGCCGGGCTGAGTTTTGCACCGAACATGGTGGGTCCGAGCTATGCTTTTAATAATGTCCTATACAATATGAATGATTTCAGACGTGTGGGAACAGGATCAGTTATCAAATTAGGCGGGAATAGCAGCACTGTGTATGATGGCGAAACGTGGTTTTTCAATAATACGATTTATGCCGTTCCAAAAGCGATTGTAGGCAGTAGTACGCCAAAGAATTGGCACGGGGGAACTAGAAATAACCTCATTGTTGTCATGAGAAATCTCACCAGCGGATCATCTAATTTCTATAATATCGAAGACAATAGTCCATCTATTAATCCGGGTACGAATTTCGATTACGATGCGCTGGGGCGCACTACAGCTGCAGATGGAGCAGGTCAAATTGTAGCAAACCCTGGTGCGGAAGCACATGGGCTGTTCAAGATTGGTAAGATGACCAACCCTAGCGCTGGTGTGTTCACACCGACCGCTTCTGGTATCGATGCGGCAAGAGAAGTAAATGTTATCGATCAAGGAACTGTTGTGAAAAACTTCGTAGAGTCTTATTCTGGCAGTGCGCCAGATATCGGTGCGTTTGAGTTGGGAGGAAGCAGTCTGTTCCCTAAACGGCCTATCCCGTTCCAATCGGACAAATATTTGGTTGCTATCCCTGCTACGGATAACTCGGCTAGCTTTACGATCTCTACAGGTGCTTTGACCGGATCAGGCAATTATACGATTCGTCGCAACGCGGAAGAGGACTGGTACACGGTTACACCTGTTTCGGGAACTTTTGCAAGCAATAGCCAGGTAACCTTCACCATTCAGGTCGACAGAACGAAAGCGTCATTTAATAGAGCTGCAGAATATTCCACCTTGTTTATAAGACTAGCGAATGGATTTTCAGTGCCGATTACGATTAAAGCAGATAATTCGGTTACTGAGATTCCCGTAGGGCAGACTGTGCAGATCAATTCAACTAAAGCTTTTCCGAACACAGCCAATTTGAGTGCTGACTGGAAATCAAGCAGTGCGGCTGCGCCTATAACTTCTACAAGTTTTACGGATGTAACTTCTGTAGCCATTGCCGGAACTTATGCTGGCAGTGCAACGATTACGGCAAACAGCTCGGTGAATGGGGTGAACCAAGCGGAGTATAAAGTGCGTGTGCCTGCGATGGTTGGCAGTCTACAGGTGAATGGGCAGTCCGTTGCAGGGTTCGATCCGCATACGTATAGCTACGTTGTCGCCGTGCCGGCCGGCTCACCCGTACCGTCGGTGACGGCGACATCGCTAGATGCCGGATCGGCCGTGCCTTCTACAGTGGCATATACGTTGCCGACGAGTATACCGGGCACGGCTGTAGTGACTGTGACATCTTCCGATGGAACGACGAGCAATACGTACACGATTCAGTTTACAGTATCGTTTGCAACATCCGTTGTGGGGCACTGGAACCTTGATGAGACATCGGGAACCGTTGCATCGGATTCCTCGGGCAATCATTTGAACGGAACCCTGATCAACGGCCCCGTATGGACAGCGGGCAAGATTGGAAACAGTCTGGATTTCGATGGTACGAACGATGAAGTCGATCTGGGAACTCCCGCTGCGCTGCAATTCACAGGTGCCATGTCTGCTGCCGCCTGGATCTATGTCGATAGCTTCGCGGGCGATGGCAGAATCATCTCCAAGGAGTACGGATCCAATTCCAGGTCATGGAGCCTCTATGTGAAATCCGGAGGTAAAGGCGTCTTCCAGATCGCAACAGGTGGAAGTTCTTCCATAACCGTGGAGACAGCAGGTACGCTGCCGGTTGGTCAATGGGTCCATCTGGCGGGCGTTTTCGAGCCGGGTGTCGCGTTAAGACTCTACGTCAACGGCACATTAAGCAACTCTAACCTCAGCTCAATTCCGTCGACGCAATACAACAACAGCAGCCACGTGTTTATAGGAAGACGGCCGGATTTTTCGAACGCCTTTAACGGCAAGATCGACGAAGTATATGCTTTTAGCAACGCATTGACGGGTACGGATATCGCAGCGCTTGCGGGTAATTAAGAGACATCGCCGCAAAACATGTGGGTTCCCGGTTTCGAATCCGTCAGTGTCTATTTGATCTCTTGGATCTTATTGCTAATGCGCAGTTGGTGCAAAATGGATGACTAAAACGAAGACCCTCAGCCTGTTGCTGGGGGTCTCTTTGTAATTAATGAAAATAGGGTGTGTATTGTAAAAAATTGGAATACTGTATTGACCAGTAGGAGTTATCGACTTCAAGCGATGAAATTTAGACATCGTGGTGGGCTTATTTTTCAATACTGCCAAGCAATTTGTGGTTTTAGACAACTGTGAGTTCTTATTATTCCGTAAAGGGGGAATTTTCCTCAAAGTTTTGGGAAATAGGATATTACGGGATGCTTATAGTTGACTGTGCAGTTTCAGTTGGATGAATAAGCACTTTTCGTGGTCTAATCCCTAATCTCGTCTCAGAAACCGAATTTCTTTTATTGATGGATCCCAGTATTTTGAAGATTTGTCGGGAGTATCATATTTCTCTCCGATAATCATTAACTCAGAAAAATGGAAAATATGAGCAAATGATTGTTTCGGAACCTCTTTCCAAACTGATAAGCTGAGTCTGAGCTTGGATGAGGCGAGGGGGGATGCGCAAACTTGTAAGCGGTTTCTGATGCGTTACAACAATTATACGTGGGAGGAATTACATTGAAAAAAAGTGTTTCAAAAGTAACGAGTTACGTTTTATTGTTTGCTTTAGCGCTATCTATTATCGCAAGCGGAGTGGCCAGTAAGGCTGTACATGCGATCGGAGTTTCGATCACGGGCAGTGGAGGCTGGAATGAGACAGCCTATGTAGAATGGACACCTGTAAGCAATGCTCAAGGGTATAATGTCTATGTTAAACCTTCAAGTGCAGCCGATTCACAATATAAACAAATTGATACGGAATTAATCCGACAATACCCTTCCAATTGGAGAGCTGATGCTGTAGGGCTTGCAGCTGGAAGTTATGTAATGAAAGTTGAAGCAGTACTATCAGATGGTTCAAAAGAAAGTACGGTTACAAATACGCTATCCGTAACGGCACATGACAGATCTGGATTTGCTTTTTCAAATCAATCAACATTCGGCACAGGTTCAGGTGCTTATAATGAAGATGGTACACTTCCGAGTGGTGCGCAAGTTATTTATATAACATCTGCGACTGCACAAACCGTATCTCTTGATGTGAAAATTAATAGCGCAGGTGATAAACAAACGGCTGTTGGTTTAGGTGCAATTCTGGCACTAAGACAAAAAGGCTACGATCAAACACCACTTGCAATCAGATTCATTGGAAAAGTGACAGATGCTAACATGGGTTCATCCATTAACAGCGGTGGATTTCTTCAAGTAAAAGGTGCTTCAGCTTATACGCGAATGAATACGACAATTGAAGGTATCGGAAACGATGCAACTATCTATGGATGGGGACTTCTACTTAGAAATGTCGGTAATGTAGAAGTAAGAAATCTAGGTATTTTGTTATTCCAAGATGATGCCGTTTCAATGGATACAGCAAATGTTAATATTTGGGTGCATAATAATGATATTACATATGGAAAAGCAGGCGGGGATGCTGACCAAGCCAAAGGTGATGGTTCAACTGACCTTAAAGGCGCATCGACGTATACGACAATATCGTACAATCACTACTGGGATTCCGGAAAAGCTGCTCTAATCGGTTTGAGTGAATCATCTGAATTCTTTGTAACCTTTCACCATAACTGGTTTGACCATTCAGACTCACGTCATCCACGTATAAGAAAAGGAACTATTCATGTTTATAATAACTTCTTTGATGGTGTCTCCAAATATGGAACTGGTATTACAACAGCAGGTTCGGCATTTGTAGAGTCAAATTATTACAGACATTCTAAAAATCCAATGTTAATTTCCTTACAAGGTACGGATATTGCAGGTGGGTCCGTAGGTACATTCTCCGGTGAGAATGGTGGTATGATTAAAGCATACAATAATAGTATCGTAGATCTTGTTGGAGGTCTTATTTATGCAAATTCCAATGCAGGATCAGCTCCAGCTAATGCAACATCATTTGATGCGTATTTAGCTTCGACAAGAAATGAGACAGTTCCAAGTTCATACAAAGCATTAGTAGGTGGAACAACGTATAATAACTTTGATACGACAATCGATACGGGAGTAAATGCAGCTGACATTGATAGCGTAAGCACGGTAGAACAAGTTGTTACGGCAGAAGCTGGACGCCTTGGTAATGGAGACTTTACATGGACATTTAATGATGCAGTTGATGACACATCTTCTGACCTTAATTCAGCACTTATGTCAAAAATACTAAGTTACACATCTCAACTTGTATCTGTAGGTGGTAACTCAACACCACCAACAGGCACACCGGCACCAACGACGACGCCAGCACCAACAGCTACACCAACGGCGACACCAGCCCCTACAACTACACCAGGTACTTCCATTGTTCATAACTTTACCACAGATGGCAAAACAAGCAGCTTCTTCACGATTGTCGGGAACCTTTCAACAAGCAAGGGAACAGTGGTATATAATGGGTTAACCCTAACGCAATGTTTAAAAATGGAGAGTTCAACCAATATTGGTTTTACCACAACAACAGCTAAAACATTAACCTTAGTGTTTAATCCAGCAAACGGACTCAAGGTTAAAATAGACGGAACAAGTTATGCAATGACGAATGGCATTGTCAGTGTTTCACTTGCGCCAGGCGCACATACCATTATCAAAGAGGATGTTACAAATCTTTATTACATGAAACTAGAATAATTAGCTAATAAAGACTGCCAACAGTATTGCGATTATCGCATATTGTTGGTAGTTCTTTTTTGCCTAACCAAATGGTGGATCGAAAAATGGGATAACTTTACAATAAGTACATTGTCTTCTATAATATAGGAATATACGTTCTTATTGAGGGGGCTTTTTAAATTGGTGAAAAGTAAAGAGGATATTATTGCTCTTATTCGTGCGGATGAATGGATGATGGATATCCTCAGGGCTGCTCGGTCCTTACAGCTCCCTGATTGGTGGGTATGTGCGGGTTTTGTTCGTTCAAAAATCTGGGATACCCTTCATGAATATGAAGAACGAACACCACTCTCCGATATAGATGTCATCTATTTTGATGCTTCAAATGTAAATGAGGATATTGAAAAACGATTGGAAGAACAGTTACTACAAATCATGCCCAACCTACCTTGGTCCGTAAAAAATCAGGCAAGAATGCATGTGCTCAATGACAATCCTCCCTATTCGTCTTCTACAGATGCCATGTCCAAGTTCCCTGAGACAGCAACTGCTTTGGGGGTGAGGCTAGACGATCAGGATCATGTACAGTTAGCTGCCCCATGTGGAATTGATGATGTACTTCAAATTTTTATTCGGCCGACCCCCTATTTCTTAGAGAATAAGCACCTTGCGGCTATATATGATAAACGAATCGTACAAAAGAATTTTAAAGGCAAGTGGAATAAGGTGACTGTGATTCGCGATTAGGAGTGTGATTGATACTGAGGAAAGTAATTAAAACACCTCGTACTTGATAAAAGATGATATGAGAGGATTGCTTTTTCTAGGATTTGGCGTTTTAACTTTATGTTTTGTGATAATGACATTTGCTTTTTAAAAAAGGTGCAGATTTGTGCCTTGAAGGAGGCGATTTTTTATGCTCTATATCTTTAGCGGGTTGCCAGGCACCGGGAAGTCCACGTTATCAGCAGCTTTGGCAGGCAAGATACGGGCCACATATCTCCGGGTAGACGTTGTGGAGCAGGCCATGCGGGATACCGGGACCTGGATTAACGGACCTGCAGGTTACATCGTGTGTTACGAGACTGCTTCGCATAATCTCCGGTTAGGCCTTGACGTGGTAGCGGACACAGTCAATCCCATTCATGAAACTCGCCAGTCCTGGCGCGACGTTGCGCAGTCTCTAGGAATTCCGTTTGTGGAAATCGAAGTGGTCTGCTCGGATGAACGTGAACATAGGCGTCGAATCACTACGCGTTTAACCGATATTCCGGGTTTTGCTTTACCTACGTGGGATGAGGTCAAGACCCGACAGTATGATGTTTGGGACCGAGATCACATTATTATCGACACTGCTCATCAAACTGTGGCCGAAAGCCTTATGACGTTATATGAAAAGTTGGATTACGAAATTAAATAGGAAAAAGTGGTGCGTAATATGAATCTGGGTGTAGGATTTGACTATGGAATGGGCAATTCGTATGCTCCAAATAAGATTGTAAAAATGAAAAAAGGGGTCGAATGGGATGGCGACAGCTGGCTGGGCGAACAAAATTACTGAGATTACATTGTTTGTAGAAGATTTGCATCGGTCGAAGGCATTTTACCAAGAGACGTTCAAACTTGCGATCATATATGAAGATGAAAACTGCACGGTGTTCGATTATGGCAATACAAGCATCAATCTGTTAAATAAATCGAATGCCCGCGAGTTGATTGAGCCGGCACAGGTTGGTGGCAACGGAGATGGCGCACGGTTTCAGTTTACGATCCAAGTGCCAGACGTTGACCAGGTATGTGATGAGCTGAAAGTCTGTGGCGTTAAGTTATTGAATGGACCGATAACGCGCCCTTGGGGGCGGCGGACGGCTTGTTTGCCGATCCGGATGGGCATGTGTGGGAGATAGCGCAAGTGCTGTAATGAATTCTTACAGGTAATTATGAATTAAAAGAATATCTCATGTAAGGATGCAACAGGCTGCCGGAGTTAGGAGTGTGGCCCAACCCCAACAAAAGATTCAACCATTAATGTATTTACAGTCGAACTATTATTTTTGTAATTTAATGAAATGTCTAGGGAAGATAGTAATGAGGTAAAATAGTATAATAATGTAATTTTTATGTGGAGGGTTCATGAAACTACGTTTTCCGTTATATTTCATTTCCATCTGTTTGCTGTCCATTTTTTCAGATGAATTTTTGATTAGATGGGTTCCCAATCTCTATATGAAATCAATAATTTTTGCTTTGAGTGTCGCTATTGCTTTCTACATGATTGGAAAGAGTGGACTTTCAGCTAAGCGTATAGGCACTCCACTAGGTATATTGATTTTCATATTGGGTCTCACGAGTGTGATTTTCGCCAATCATATTTAAGTGAAATTGTGCTTTTCTTACGATATCAGATAGGCTGAAAAGTGGAGGTAGCGATGAAGATCCATTTATATCGAGCTCTCGGTGTAGGAGTAATATTTGTACTTGCTTTCTATGCCTTTCAGATCCTTCAAGGGATGTTTCTTACAATGAATTACGTTCCGAAAGTAGTGGACTAACCCTCTCGAATCTGTTTCGGCTGATTTAAGACTCACATCAAATAAAGCTGTCCTAAAGTAGAAGAATCTACCTTATTGGACAGCCGTTTTTAATATCTATTGCTCAACTAATTCCCGTAAATATCTACCTCTGTGATACTATTCCATCCATTTCCGGATGAATTTCCATGCCCAACGATTCTTACATAACGGCCAACCGTGTCAGTGAAATCGTATTGCACTTGTGAGAGCGTCTGCGTACTCACTTTATTGCTTACGACTGTTGACCACGCGGACCCATCAGTGGAGACTTGGATATCGAACGTTGTGGTACGTACATCTCCTTGATGAAAAGCAATCGACAAGTATCCAACCGTTTTACTGGAGCCCAAGTCGAACCTGATCCATTGTCCATCACCTTGTGAGGACCAACGTGTGCTCAAGCTATTGTCGATTGTATTTTGCGCGACATTCCCGTCATTTCCACTATCCGTTACGGCGGATACGTTAAGTAGGACAGGACTTGTGCCTCCGCCACCCGAACAGCTTGTGTAGGTAGTAACGCTGCCCACATACATATTGCCAGAAGGGCTGCGTGTATTCCCACATGCTTTTGCAGAACCTCCATCTACATTAACAACGTAAGGTGTGCTATTATCCATATTCGCTATATTGTTGTAGAAGTCATTGTTAAAGCCCCAGCCTGTCGAACGTTCATGAACCTGAAAAGCATCGATAATGACTGAATTCCCGTTTCGATTCACGGTGTTATTCCGTATGATCGAATTATTCCCTTTGACATCCATAAAGCTGTCGGAGTAATTCGCTCCACTGATCCCCGTACCGTTAAATGTACTATTTTCCACAATGGTCCCCGTCGTACCTTCCTTAATGTCGACAGATTCAGCCCTAACGTTCGGGCCGATGGTTACATTGCTGATTTTGTTATTGTCCGTAGCCGCATTATAAGTTCCCCATTTACCTACATCAGATCCGACATAAACGCCCTCACCGTAATCAGGGGTAAGCGTGCCCGTATCATGAACATAGGAATTTTGAATGGTATTATTAGAGCTCCCATCGCGGTAATGGACGCCTTCTTCTCCGATATTGTATACTTCAACGCCATCAATTAAACCATTGTTCGCGTTATCTTGCATAATCCCTTTCTTCGCATTTGTAATGTTCAAGTCCTTGATTTGAACATAATCTCCAGTAATGTACAACGCATAACCACTTGAGGTGCCACCGCCATTCAGAATAGCTTTGGAAGAAGCACTTGCACTCTTAATGACAATCGGGTTAGATGAGGTTCCATTGGCAGCAGCAACGAAATTCCCAGTGTAGGTACCAGATGCGAGAATAATGGTATCACCAGCTGCAGCGCTCGCAAGCGCTGTCGTAAGGCAGGAAGCCGTACTGCAATTGGTAGTAGCCGCATAGCTGCGCCCTGGAACGATTAGTGCAAGAACGAACATCATAATGAGTACTGCGACTTGTAACTGTGCAAATCTAGTTGGGAGCTTCATGGACTTAGACATAAATTACCTCCTCATTTTGATAACGCTTACATGTTACATTTCTTATCGTAGAACGTGCTGGGCATAAAAGGTAGTGGCTATCTTTATATCGGATTGTGTAATTTTTGGAAACCGAATAAAATGGTCTTATTGTGAAAGCCTCTCATCCAAAGGAGCATTCCTATGAACGTATCAGATCTTCAGAAGCACTTACCATTCCTGCAAAATGTGACGGAAATGACACGAATTACCAAAGGCTTCTCCTTTGATAGTAAGTACTTTGTATATGAAAATAGCGAAACGCCTCAATATGTACTACGCACGGCCCCTCTGAAGCAAATGCAAAAAAAACGATCAGAATTCGAAGTTGTTACGAACGTATTTGATCGTGGGGTAAAAACTTCGAAACCCATTCAGTTCGGTGCCATCGAATCGCTATATGCTGCTGAGTTATGTGGAAGGCGAGGATGCCTTTGATATTTTACCTTCCTTATCGGATGACGAACAATACCAAATTGGCCTACAAGCTGGACGAGAGCTGCGTATCATGCATGACATACCTGCTCCCCACTCCGAGGACTGGTATGAGAACAGATTCTCCAAACATATTCGTCAATATGAGAGCTATCGCAAATGCGGCGTTAAGCTTGCCGAAGAGGATGCAATCCTTTCTTTTATTAATCAAAATGCGAATTACATGCGCAATCGCCCTAATCGCTTCCAGCATGATGATTTTCATACGAACAATCTACTCATTCATAATCGTAGCTACGCGGGGGTCATTGATTTTAACCGATTCGACTGGGGAGACCCTTACCATGATTTTTTGAAAATCGCCTATTTTAGCCGCGAGGTTAGTATCCCGTTCTGCAGGGGGCAAGTACTAGGTTACTTCGATGGCACGATTCCGGAGGAGTTCTGGCGATTGTATGCACTGTACACCGCTATGATTATTTTTGGGACAGTTACTTGGACGCTGCAGGTGATTCCAGAGCAGCTTGAATCCATGTTGGATAGAATTCGGGTTGTGTTGGAGGATCATCAAAACTTTGAGAAGTGTATGCCCAATTGGTTTAGTTCGTAAGTCAGTAACTAGCAACACATAGCTCCTGTCAACTGGCATATACAAGCTTATCTTACATACAATGGAGATGTACAAGATATTGCTTGACTATGGGGGAGCTATGAAGTCAAAATCGCTCGTGATTTTACAAATTGCCGCAACGTATATGGGGACTGTGGTGGGGGCGGGATTTGCCTCGGGGCAGTCCATTATGCATTTCTTCACAATCTACGGAGCCTATGGCGGAGTTGGCATATTGATTGCAACGGCTTTTTTTATATGGATTGGGACGAAAATGATGGTCCTCTCGCATCGACTTAAGGCGTCTTCCTATCAGGAGTTGAACGCTTATTTATTTGGGGATATTTTTGGGAAAGTCGCGAATTCGTTGACGTTTATTATCCTGTTCGGCGTGACCGCTGTGATGATGTCGGGGACTGGCTCTATTTTCGAAGAGCAGCTGAGACTGCCCTATCAATTTGGGGTCATCATTAGTATGTTGCTATGCTACTTGGTTATGAGCAAAGAAATGCATGGGATTCTAGCAATTAATTCTCTTGTGATGCCGTTGATGCTTTTTTTCATGGTGCTTGTAATTATCCGAGTTGTTGGGATAGATGGGATTGGGGAAGCGACGAATTGGCAAGAACTACAAATAAGCACCCATTTGAAATGGATCCTGAGTCCACTTACATATGTCGCCTTAAATTTTGCCTTTGCTCAAGCGGTCTTGGTGCCGTTAGGTAGTGAGGTGCAGGATGAGAGCATACTGAAGTGGGGGGGCCTGTGGGGTGGCATTGGGCTTGGTGTCATGCTATTGATCAGTCATTTTGCGATACATTCGCGGATGCCGGAGATTTTGAATTTTGAAATTCCGATGGCTGAAATTATACGAGGTTTTGGACGGTTATTCCATGTGCTATTCATCCTGGTTATTTACGGGGAAATTGTAACAACGTTAATTGGGAATGTGTTCGGAATTACCCGGCATATTAGACGCATATATCCGCTGCCACGAAATTGGGTAGTTCTGGCTATTTTGCTGACCTGTTTATTGATCAGTCAGGTTGGTTTTACTTCACTTCTTACATATCTTTACCCTCTCTTCGGGTATATGGGGATGATCCTTCTTATTTTTCTAATAGTAAGACCTATGCCTAGTAAATAATTAACATCATAGATGAAGGAGCTTACCTAATGTTGGTTCAAAACATAGCTAATTTGGAGATCCGCCGTTTAGGGCATACGGATGTTCCAGCAATTCGAGAGCTTATGGTAGATGTTGTGTCTCGTCTGGCTTCACAAGAACTTTTTGCCATGGACGATGAACAGTACTTGAACGCTCATATAGAAGAAAAAGGTGAAATCTACGGCGCTTTTCAAAATGGGAAGCTAGTTGCTTACTCCGCTCTGGCGTTTCCTGGTTGGAGTGAAAGCAATCTAGGCAGGGAGTTTGGGGTGCCTGAGTCAGATCTAACATACGTAGCGATTCTCGATGCAACGATCGTTCATGAAACCGTTCGTGGCTTGGGGTTGCAACGCTACTTCCATGAATTACGTGAAAGGCGAGCACGGGACAACGGCTACCGATACTTATATTCAACAGTTCATCCGGACAATCTGGTGAGCAAACATAATTTAGAAGCTGCAGGGTTCGTACTTCAATTCACCCGGCCCTTGTACAATGGTAAGCCAAGGCACTGTTATGCCAAGTGGTTGCTGTAAAGAAATAATTATTTCCTCTTTTAATGTATATATGACATTCATTTGGGCAATACTAGCTTTTATTGCGTTACAAATGAAATTAGAAGTAAACCTGTTTACCGGATAATGTTCGAATTATAAATGTATCCATATTGGAATGAAAATTGTTGAAGTATTGCCTGCAATATGTTTAATTTCTCGTTTCGGATAAACGCAAGAATGAAGAAGCTGTGATCATAGATCCAGCTTTTTTTGTGTTTTTCAAGGATGGAATGGGAAGAATCAGACAGAACCTTTTGATATATGTTAAAATAAGGAAAAAGTTGGAGTGGAACAAGGTCAATCGGAGGTGTACAATGATTTACTTGGAAACAGCGAGATTACGATTACGTGACTGGGTAGAAACCGATCTCGAACCATTTCGTCAGCTGAATGCGGATGAAGAAGTGATGACGTATTTTCCTAAAACCTTATCGAATGACGAAACAGATATGTTCTATAAATCCATTTTATCAGAATTCCAAGAATGCGGATTTGGGTTATATGCCGTGGAAGTAAAAGAAAACCAAGAGTTTATAGGGTTTATTGGATTTCACAGGGCCAACTTTGAGTCTGATTTTACCCCATGTATCGAGATTGGTTGGCGGTTAAAAAAAGAAGCATGGGGAAAAGGCTATGCGACTGAAGGGGCGGAGGCCTGTTTACACTATGGTTTTAAGGAATTGGGCTTTCGTGACGTGTACAGTTGGACAGCCGAGATCAATAAGCCTTCGAGCCATGTGATGAACAAGATCGGCATGCAGTTTATTACAATGTTCAATCATCCGAAGGTGGAGTTGGATAGTCCTTTGTGTAGACATGTTTTGTTTCATATAAGTCAAAAGTGAAGGAGTTGACCTTCGTATGACTGCCCAATTACCGCGAAAGATCACAAGAAGAGCCTTTTTGAGCACCTCAAGCAAAGTTGTACTAGGTGTGTCTGGCGTGTTACTTGGGGATACAGCTTTGTTTTATTACGGAGCGGTTCATGGGAAAAAGCTGGATGATCCAGCCGCACGGGAGATTCCGTCTAGTTTCGTAAAGGTTGGCGCAGTAGAGCAGCTGCACGCCATGACTGGCTACGAGAAGGTTTTTTATACCGCTACGATCGAAGATGCCTGGGTAAAGACGCCTAAGCAGGGTTTCGTCTATGTGACCAAAGATGAGCGCGGCTCACTTGTCATCCTTTCACCGGCATGTACACACCTAGGGTGTTCGGTGGTGCCAGCGACAGAAGCGCAACGTAGTCGGAAAAAGGAGCTTTTCTTCTGGTGCCCCTGTCACGGCGCCGAATTCGATATCGTGGGGGCGTCAGTCGGTATGGCGCTGCCTGGATTAGAAAGGTATAAACCACTTCTAATTGAAGGTGATGTGTATGTGGATATTTCGACCCTTGAGAAGCAAACTTGATTGCAGAAGTGCAGGAAACGAGGGCGTCCGTCGTGTCTCAGATCTGAAAAATGCAAAAGAGCATCCTTTTTTATCGAATTGAACCACTCGATCAGAAATGCGTGCAGTGCATATGTGCAACTATTTCTGTCAGCACTTATCCTTTTAGCCTATATTCAGTTCAAAAGGTTGCTCTTTTGCACGCATTCATCTAAGTTAGGTTGGTTTCCCCGAAAATAAGTGTACTTTAGCATCTATGACCATGTAGCGCGGAGGGGCATGCGATTCTGGTCCATTTCGCCCCTGTATAGGTTTAAAAAAAGGAGCTAAGCGCAAACGCACCAGCTCCTTTTCCACTTCCGGAACAGCCTCTTTCAGTATGACCGCTTATGCATCTTTTCTCGCCCAATACTGTTTCCATTGAAAATAGATGAAGCACCCGAAGCAAAACCCACTTAACGCCAGCACGACAGCAATAGTTAACATACTTAGTGTGATGTACGCGAGCGTCGTCATATTTAAAAGCAAAGCCGTAATGGTAACGATGAGAAATAGGATAGCCAACAAGTTGTTGAAACGCAGTAATTCACGGCTTTCCGTTCGTGTGCTAACCGGAAAAAGTGGAGAGAACAGGCGGACAAATATATTGTATTTTACACCATAAGTACGACTAATCAGCTGAACAATTAACGGAAGGACGAGAATCCATAGCTGCTGACTGAGAACGCTGGCCAAGATACTTAACAGAATTCCTAGTTGATTACCCCGCACGCGATGCAAGGGAACCTCATCTACACAATCGTAATCGCCACGCCAAAATTGAGTTCTCATCGTCATCCTCCTCCATTCACAATGAATAGTTATTATCATCATTATACATTAATTCATAGTATTCTGATAGGAATAAAAGACAATTATTTTTAACGTGGACGTTTCATAAACATACTCGGGGTCATGCCTTGCCATTTACGAAATTGATTCGTGAAGTGATTATAATTTTGAAAACCAACATCGTAACAAACGTCCGAAGCAGTGCGTCCCGTATGGGCTAGCATCAGAACGGCTTGTTGGATCCGCATGCGATTCAATGTATCGATAATGGAGTAGCCAGTGCTCTCTTTGAAAAGGTGAGATAATCTCGACGGGGAGAGACCGACGGTCTGGGCAAGATCCTCAAGCCGAATCTGTTCGCGCATCTGCCTAGAAAGTAGGTGGAGAACCTCTTCAATGCGGGGATCCATTTTGCGTATGTTTTTCTGCGCCATGATTAGCAGAATTTCTCGTAAAGAGCTGCAACAGAGCTCGAACCAATACTCGCCGCGTTCCCGCGAATCCGCTAATATACGGGCAAATGCTGAGTATATCCGTTCCTGTAAGGACTCATTTTCTATGGTAAGGAATATTTGATCTTCCTGAGGAAGCAAGTTGGTTTCAGAAAGTGTGTGGGGGAAATGTGCCCATACGAATTGCCAGGTATGGTTTGTCAATGTGCCATAGTGTTGGGGAGTTCCAGGTGCTAATAAAAGGAGGGCACCCTTCTTACAGACATGTTCTGCACCATGGTAGTTAACAAAGCCTGCTCCTTCCAATGTGAAAATTAATAACCAATCATCCCGACCTTGAGGACGCTTAGTAACATACGAATCTGATTCTATGTAATGGCCGGCGAACAATCCATTTGCATCCAATATCATGTTGGATAATCCCTTCTCTACCTAATTAAGATAGATTAATTATAGCATGAAATAGCAGGATTATAGGAATCATTAGCATGATTATTACTTCTATGTAACCGGTTATTTCGATATGCTAAAGACATAGAAATAAAGGTTCAATTGGAGGGAATAACGATGACACAATCACTAATTAAATTAACGAAGGAACAAAAACAGCATTTTGAGACTGAGGGTTATGTAATCGTGAAGGGGCTATTTTCAGAAGATGATTTGGCTAAAATTGATGAAACCTTCGAAGCGATTAGCGAACAGACGGTTCCAGGATACTTTGAACCTGATCTATCGACGGAGGTCGTCGACCCATTGAAACGCTACCCGCGTGTCATGCACCCGCATCGGTTTAATGAGACTGCGAAAACCTACATGCTTCATCAGCCCGTGTTAGAGGTTCTAGCAGATTTGTATGAGGAAGAAGCACTCGCTGCGCAAAGTATGTTTTATTACAAACCGCCGGGCTCCCGAGGACAGGCGCTTCATCAGGATAACTTTTATTTGCAGGTGGAGCCAGGCAATTGTATTGCAGCATGGACAGCTATTGACGCGGCTGATGAGGAAAATGGAGGATTACTCGTTGTACCGAAAACGAATGCCCTCGAAATCTCATGTCCCGATATCGCAGATTCGAAGGAATCTTTTACGACCCACTACGTGAAACCGCCGAAGGACGAGAAGGCAATGCCAGTCATCATGGACCGAGGGGATGTTCTCTTTTTCAATGGCAATCTGATTCATGGTTCCTATCGAAATAAGACTAAGGATCGCTTCCGCCGCGCGTTCATCTGCCATTATGCTAATGCTTCTGCGACGCATATTAGTAATCATTACCGACCTTTGTATCGAGCAAATGGGGAAACAGTTTCGTTGGAGATTAACCTCAGTGGCGGGCCTTGCGGCGATGAATTTGAGACGGTCTACCCACATTAATTAGGTTTAACGGATGACAGGAATCGTTTCTAGGGCATAGTTCATGTCCTGGGAACGATTTTTTTGCAAAAGTGCCGGGATTCCATTGGATTCGCTTGACAGGCTTATTAGATCAATTTAATCTAAAGGAGAAAGTTAAACGTTTAACCGATGGAGCTGAAACACATATGAGCAGACCCAAACAAGTCACAATTGTAGAAGTGGCAGCAGCAGCTGGTGTATCGATTGCCACGGTCTCCAATGTGCTGAATAGAGGTGGAATCCGTTCGTCGAAGGAGACCATTCGCAAGGTCGAATTAGCGGCAGAACAATTGGGATATCGACGCAATACCATGGCAGCAGGTTTAAGTCGTAACAAAACCTTTGAAATTGGCCTCATCGTTCCTGGGTTGACGAGTTATTATGGACGGTTAGCGGAAGTTTTACAGATGGAAGCCCATCATGCGGGCTACCATTTATCCGTTTTTTCCTCAGGAGGATTCGATCCGACGATTGAACGAAGAAACTTAGAAGTGTTACTGCAGCGAAGAGTGGATGGACTTATCTGTCATGGCTTAGCAATGGGGAAGGAATCCACACGTGCTATCGTAAATAGTGGAACACCTCTAGTGCTCATTAATGGTTGGGGCTGGCCCGAGGATATATCCGTTGGTGCTGTAAATTTAGGCTTTGCCGAGGCTTGCAGACAATCAACGAAATTACTTGTGGAGCGTGGCTGCGATGAACTCATCTACGTGGGCAGCAAACACTCGAATGTGATTGATGAACAGCGGCGGCTTGGATTTCATCTGGGTCTACAACAACTGAGCGTTGAGATTTCCCATCGTATCGTCGAAATGAAGGAACTGGACGTGGACGCATTTCTCCAAGAGGTGATGACGGGGCCAGCGAATCGCACGGGGATCGTCGCTTTTGATGATCACGTTGCATTAAAATTGCTTTCGGCAGCCAATAAGCAGAAGATCGACTTCCCGAACCGCCTACAAATGATCGGTATTAATAACGACTATATGGCTAAGTATAGTTACCCTGGTATTTCCAGCTGGGACA
Organism: Paenibacillus sp. LjRoot56; assembly: GCF_964253335.1. NCBI lineage: Bacteria > Bacillati > Bacillota > Bacilli > Caryophanales > Paenibacillaceae > Paenibacillus > Paenibacillus sp. LjRoot56. Next base: position 1,025,614 of record NZ_CAXURV020000003.1, on the reverse strand, counting down.
TTCCTTATGGGCTTCAGGCGCAAATGGCCATCCATAAATTGCTTCATAAGTTTGGACATACCGTAGAGGCCAGCGAGGAGCGAGAATTTGAAGTCCCGCTTATTTTTATAGAACGAGAAACAACTCGCATCCAAGCATAAGGAATAGCCTTCAGCAACGGTCTGATTACGGGAACCCGCTAGTCATTTTCCAAATATAACATGAACCTCAAACACCCTTACGCCCAGTGATGCTAGCGTAAGGGTGTTTCTTATTGTGTAGCAGAAGGTTAAAATTGTAGTATAAATTCTCCAATAAAGATCTGCATTTTAACCACTATTTCTTGAATGCGTCTGCTAGTTTCACTAATGGGTTGGTTCTATACTAAGAACAAGTAAACGCTATCATGAAAATAAAGTGAGATAAGAGTTTACGGAACGTATAAATAGGAGGGGTAATGAAATGAAGAAATTAGTAGTTATTGGTCTCGCTGCTACAATCGTTACGCTTACAGGTTGTTCGGATAGCAAATCGACAACATCGACAAGCACGCCGACAGGATCGACCAATGCGTCTGCTACGGCTAAACCTGAGAAGCTGACGTTGAACTGGTCCGTCACTAGCGGAAATCTTGCGAATGTGAATTTGCCTGCCGCAGACAAAGATTTTGTTAAGAAGGCCATTGAAGAAAAGTTTAATGTTGATCTCAAGATAGATTATATGATGAACGGTAAAGAATACTATGACAAGTTGAATGCAACGATGGCGGGCGGCAATGTGCCAGATATGTTCATTTCTGGTGGTGCAGAGTCCCAAAAGTATATTTCGGATGGAATCACTGGTAACCTTGCCCCATTCTTAACGAAAGCAGCTGTACCGAACTATTTCAAATGGGTATCTGAGGATGAAGTCAATGCCTACCAGATTAAACAAGGTGAATTCTTCCGTGGCATGAATATATTCCCACGTAATACGTATGCAGCTTGGCATATTCGGCAGGATTGGTTAGATAAGCTTGGATTGAAAGCGCCAAAGACATACGACGAATTAACGAAAGTCATGGTAGCCTTCACGAAGAATGATCCAGACGGTAATGGTAAGAATGATACGTTTGGTTTCTCAGCAGCAGGAAATGGTGCTAACTTGCCGTTTGATTTCCCGCAATGGTTGAATAACGGTCTTGTAGCAGACTTCATGATTACGAACAATACGTATATTGATAACCGGACAGATCTTAAAGTAGAGAAAGTCATTGATCAAGTCGTGGATTGGATTAATCAAGGCGTTGTAGATCCGGACTGGTTCTTGAATAAACCGGGTGCACAATTGGATAAAGCGTCACAAGGTAAAGTAGGTATGTTCTTCTCTGGAGATAAGACTACCATCCTAGATAGTAATCCGACAAGCGTGGCGAATCGTTCTAAAGCATTAGATCCTAAAGCGAATTGGGTACCGATCTTCCCGCTAAATCAGCCGATTATTTGGAAAAATAACGTTGCAGTTGACACGATTTTGATCAGTAAAACAACAGCTGAGAAAACACCAGATAAAATTAAACGCTCCATGGAAATTCTGAACTGGTTGACAGGCGATGAGGGCTTCTTATTGACACATTATGGCCAAGAAGGCAAACATTACACGAAAGATGGCAAGAAAATTACGTTGAATGTTGCTAATTTCGAAGCTGATATTGCGAAAGCCGGCAACTGGTTAAATGTGTACAATGCTTTCGTACCTGATGAGCCGAAGGTGCTAGGATACGAGCTAGTAGATCCACGTATTAATGATCACGACCGTGCTATTCTGAAGACAGTTGAGTCTTACCCTAAGCATGATGCATTGCCTCCGGTTAGCTTGGTTCCGCCAGCTGGCATTAACATTGGTGATTTCCGTAAAGAGATGAGTAAATACCATATCAAAGGTGTTCTTGAAGATAAGAGTGGCAAGAACTGGCCGCAGTACCGTGAAGAGCTCATGACCAAATTCAAAGGTAGAGATATATTCACAGAGTACACGAAAATTTTGAATACAGCATTGAAGAATAAGCTTAACGATTTTAAATAAGAGAGTGAAGGCATCGAAGGGAACCCGGCGTTGTTCGTGGGTTTCCTTCTGTCTTCGGTCTGATAGAGACAGCTAGGAGGAGATGGCGATGGCGGAAACCATAGCTGCTAAGAACGATATAACGATAGCTCCACGCACGAGAGAAAGTAAATGGAAAAGTGTGTATCGCAGTAGATGGTTCTATCTCATGATGATACCAGGCCTTCTCTATTATGTCATATTTCATTATGCCCCAATGGCAGGCACGCTAATTGCTTTCCAGAACTACAACATTATGAAGGGCATTTGGGGAAGCCCTTGGGTTGGTTTCGATAATTTTCGAGTGATCTTTGATAGTCCTGATTTCATGAGAATCCTCAGAAATACATTGGAAATTAGTATTCTCAAAATTATTGGCAGCATGATACCCGACGTGATCTTGGCAATTATGTTAAATGAAGTTAGAGTTCGCTGGTTCAAGAAATGGGTACAAACGATTACATATGGTCCTTACTTCTTGTCATGGGTCATCATTTACGGCTTAGTGTTTTCTTTCCTTGCACCGAGCTCAGGGTTAATCAGTACGTTTGTGCGTGATATGGGTTGGGGACAAATTGATTTATTAACGAATAAAGACTTCTTCAGGCCACTACTAATTATCACCGAAATATGGAAAAATACGGGATTCGGAGCCATTATTTACATGGCTGCGCTGGCTACTATTAATCAAGAACTTTATGAGGCTGCCGTGGTCGATGGTGCCGGACGCGGACGACAGCTGTGGCATATTACATTGCCGGGTATCCGAGATGTATTTGTACTCTTGCTAATCATTCGAATTGGTGGGATCTTGGATGCAGGCTTTGATCAGATTTTCATATTCTTGAACGCGCGTGTCTATGACACAGGAGACATCATCGATACGTGGGTTTATCGCTACGGTTTCGAACGGTTGGAGTTCGGTGTAGCGGCGGCGATGGGTGTTTTCAAATCCTTGGTCGGATTGATATTGGTACTCAGTGCGAATAAGGTAGCTAAGAAAATGGGAGGATCAGGTATATGGTAATGTCTTGCGTGATCCTTGAAGGGGAGTGGAGCTCTGATGTCATTCATCATTCATAAAACGAAAAAAGATAAAGTTATTGACGCGTGCATCTATACGGTACTTACCGTAGCCGCTTTGGTTACGTTATTCCCCTTGTACTATGTCATCATTGTATCCTTAACTCCTTATATTGAGGTTTTGAAAAACGGGGGCTTCGTCATATGGCCAGAGCATTGGACCTTGCAAGCCTATAAGGAAGTGTTCCAGTCGGCTCGTATCCCGCAAGCCTTGAAAATCACAGTTTTCATTACGATTGTGGGGACTACACTGAACCTCGTTGTGACTACGCTGCTTGCGTATCCACTAGCCAAGAAATCAGTTCCAGGACGCAATTTTATTCTCATGGCGATTTTCTTCACGATGATCTTTAGCGGTGGTATTATTCCGCTTTACATGGTGGTGCGCAGTATAGGGTTATATGATTCCGTCTGGGCACTCATCGTGCCAGGCATGGTATCAACCTTCAATCTACTGATTGTGAAGACGTACTTCGAGAATCTTCCCGTTGAAGTAGAAGAAGCTGCTAGAGTAGACGGTTGTGGCGAATTAGCAACGTTATGGCGAATCGTTCTCCCCTTATCCGCCCCGATTATGGCGACCATTGGACTCTTCTATGGGGTTACGCATTGGAACGAGTATTTCAAAGGGATTTTTTATATCTCAGACAAAACGTTAATGCCGATGCAGGTTGTGCTTCGCAGTATGATTCAAACGCCGAATATTAGTACCGAGCTATCGCTGAATTCCTTAGTCTTGGATGCTTTGCCGCCAGAAACGATTAAGATGGCGGTTGTCGTTGTTGCTACATTACCAATGCTAGTTATTTATCCATTCCTGCAAAAATACTTTGTAAAAGGTACGATGTTGGGCTCCATTAAGGGATAGAAGAAGAGGGAATATCCAATGAGAGTTGTTTATACAGTGAAGGGCCATATCGAACTTCTAGATCAGGAGGCTCCAACCATAGAGGACAATTATGTTATAGTGGAAACCATTTGCTCAGCGATTAGTCCTGGCACGGAAATCATGCTGAAAGACACGACGACCGTACCCAGTACACTTGGCTATAGTGCAATGGGCAAGGTGGTTGAAGTCGGAGAAGGTGTGACACATGTACAAGTGGGGGATCGCGTTGCTTGTTATGGTTCCCCTTTTGTCCGTCACGCCGAGCTCCTGAAAGTACCTAAGAACCTTGTCATTCTTTTGCAGGATCAGGTTAGTGATCAAGAAGCCGCTTATGTTGGCCCTGGGGCGATTGCGATACATGCGCTGCGCCAAGCGGATTTGCGCTTCGGTGAATCTGTTCTCGTCGTAGGATTAGGCATCCTGGGGCAGATCATCTGCCAAGTTGCTGAATCGTCTGCTTATCAAGTGTTCGGATTAGATCTAATAAGGGAACGTGCAGAGAAATTGATCGAATTCGGTTCTCCCCATATGTATGACAACGAAGATGAGTTGACTCGTCACATGAAGGAACTGACAGGTGGCATTGGTGTGGATGCTGTCATTCTCTGTGCCGGTGGTGGACTCAGTGGAATGATTGACAAAGCGCTGAGTTGGATTCGTGACAGAGGCAAAATCATTATAGTTGGGGATGTAGCGATGTCGTTTAATCGGGAACAGATGTTTCAGAAGGAAGCTCAAGTGCTCATTTCTCGTGCAGGCGGGCCAGGTCGATATATGGCTGATTATGAGCAGAGAGGGATTGATTATCCCATTGGTTATGTACGTTGGACAGAAGGTCGCAATATGGCCGAATATATACGATTGTTGACACAAGGGAAGATTGATATTGCTCCACTTATCACGCATCGTCTGCCAATGGCGCGAATAGCAGAAGCCTATGAACTGTACAGTCATTCACCGCGCGAAGTGCTTGGCGTCGTTGTTACTTATACAGGGGAAATGGCATAGTTTTTTGAAGCCCTCGTTGATCGAGGGTTTTAAGCATCTCCATATGCGCTAATTCGTTCGCTGCTACTAGTTAATTAGCTGGGAATTTTTTATACTTAAAGAGTGGTAAGAGAATGAGGACTATGCGGAGGAGAAGACTAGCATGATTCGTCGCTTAAAAGGGAGAAACTTGATTTCCAGCGTCAGTACGAAGCTCTTCATTCTTACCTTTATGTCCGTTATTGTTCTATTCCTGATTATTGGAATTTTCGGTTACCAACGATTGTTTGAGCCCATAAAGCAGAATAATGAGAAAGCACTTCAAAGTTCTGTTGTCCAAGTGGAGAACTATATTAAGACGTTGATGAATAACATCCAGAGTCAGTTGATTTTCTTATCCACTCCTGCTTTGTATGAAGTAGGTGAGCCGGATTTCACGAACCTTATTGAAACCATTTTATCGTACCAAATGGATCTGGTTCATAGTATTTATGTGATTGAAGAGAATAAGGTACGAGTTAGCGCTCCTTTTGGCTATCAATTTTATATCGATGCGCCAAGTATTGCCGAAATCAAATATCAGACGAATACGACGGGTTTCTGGTGGAGTGCACCGCATTTAATTAATGATCATTATGTCATTACCGTGTCTAAGCGCATTGATAGCGGTCGTTTCGTTGCGATGGATATTAACCTAGGTGCGTTGATCGGACCCAAAATGCTACAAGCCGAGCAAGGTACGGAACGACGCATTTATATATTTACTAGTGATGGGGAATTTCTCTCTACGAATACGAATCTGGTCTATCCCAAAGTGTATGTGAATCATTTGGAAATGAAGGATGCGCTGCAGAAGATTACGCAATCCGCTAGGAATTCATTCGACACAGTGAAGACTTCCACTGGGAACTATATGGTGCTAAGCTCGAATCAGAATCAATGGGATTGGTACGTATTCTCGGTTATCGAGGAGTCTCAAGCCTATCCTTTAATTAATTCGTTGAAGCAGCAGTTTGTATTCGTGGTATTCATCGCGATTATCCTTGCGTTTATTCTATCTGTATGGATTACGAGCTATATCCGGAAACCAGTGACGGCGATTACACGGCAATTAAAAGCTGCTGCGCGTGGTGAGCTGGAAGCTCGGATTACACTGAATCGTAACGATGAGTTTATGCATATTGGTAATAGCTTTAATGGCATGATGGACAATATTCAAACGTTATTCAATGAATTACGCGTCTCTGAGGAGAAGAAACGACATCATGAACTCAAGGTGCTGCAGTCGCAAATTCATCCTCATTTCCTGAATAATACGCTCAATGCAATCTATTGCTTAGGTGAGATGGGACAAACACAGGAAATGTGCGAGATGATCCGCTCATTGATGGGCTTGCTGCAATATTCTACAGATAAAGTAGGAGATGTTGTAACGGTCGAGGATGAATTACAACAATTGGACAATTATGTGCAAATCATGAACCTCAGGTATGGGGAAGTTTTTGAGGTGGATATTGCCGTCCCTGAGATTTACAACATGACACCGATCCCGAAGCTAACGCTAATTACGTTGGTGGAGAACAGTATTTTCTACGGACTCAGTAAAGAAGGGGTCAATCATATTATTGTTTGTGGCAAAGAGCATGAGGGAGCTGGTGTAGTACTGGAGGTCTCCGATACAGGTCCGGGGATTGCGCCGGATAAGCTTAAGCTGCTGTTAGAGGATACAGGTGCTGCCAATGCAAATAAAGGGTTAAACAATTTGGGCATGCGGAATGTCCAAGAGCGATTGCGGATGACATTCGGATATCCGTATGGGCTGCATTTTCATAACGAGCCGGATGAGGGATTAACGGTGACGATACAGCTACCGGCTGGAGAGTCGAAGGAGCACGGATAACTTCAGAGGGAGAGTGGACGATCATGCTGAAGATACTGATGGTGGATGATGAGAAATGGGTGAGGGAGCGATTTGCGCAGCGCATTCCTTGGTCTGACGCAGGCTTTACGTTCATGGGAGCAGCTTCAGGTGCCAAGGAAGCTATCAGCATGATTGAGCAGGAAGTTCCTCATCTACTGCTTACGGATATTACAATGCCCAATATGAACGGGTTGGAACTAGCAGCTTATGTGCGTAAGAGATGGCCACGCATCCGAATCGTCATTTTGACCGCTTATGGTGAATTTGAATATGCGAGGCAAGCTATTGAGTTAGGCGTGGATAATTACTTGATCAAGCTAGCACAAACGCCAGAGCAAATTCTGGATGCTTGCCGTAAGGTAGCTGAAGACCTGGAGCAAGAGATCGATATTAATTTAAAGTTGGAGATGAGGCTTAAGCTCGAGCGGGAGAAAGAGTGGGCGAAGAAGCGCCAATGGACTGAGATGCTGCTGGAGGGGGATGGAAGTATGCATCCCATATCTAGGGAGTGGCTTGCAGGTGTAGAATCAGCGAGTTACTTGGCGGGAATAACGATGGGATGGCGTGTGACAGCAAGTTCGGGGGCAAATAAGACGACTAGTGCGGAGGGAGCTTCCTCCTCGGTGGAAGAACTCGTTCAGCTTCAATGCCAACTAGGTGAACTACTTGAGGCGAAACTGGATGCACATATGATAGGTGATGGTTGTGGATTAGCTATCTTACCTATTCAACATAGCCAATTACTTCTATTAATTGGGTCTAAGCGTGATATGCCTGTCTTTCAAATAAACCAATTTGCAAGGATGGCTCAGGAGGTTGTCAGTGCTGCAGCTCCCATGCACAGCGTTGTTCATATCGGATCAGTTGAAGAGTCTGGGAAGCAATCGTGGACAGGTAAACAGCTTGCCGACCTTATACGAAAAGGAAGGGACGGGCTTGCTGCTTATTTCTATCAAAGTTCAAGTAAAGCCCCTATTTTCTTACGGCGTCTTGATTCGGAGCAGACGAGGGAGTGGACGGCCGCTGTCGTCAAAGCTTTGCAACGCGAGAATGAGGAGGCTTTTCGGGAAGCTGTAAGCGTGATGATCACACTTGGCGTGCCACCGATTCATCCGGGGGATCTGCTCCGTCTGACGAGACAAATGCTGCAACCTGAACTTGTGCGGTTGCCAGAGTCAGTTGTCACTAGATTAAGTAGCATTGATCAGCTTACGTCGTGGAACATTTACTCTGATTGGTGGTTGGCAACCATTGACGCCATCTGTGAGTGGTGGAATCAGCAAGCGCGTCCACAGGTAACCGCACGCAAGGAGATCCAATGGATGTGCCGTTACATCCGCGAGCATTTCCAAGAAGATTTGCAAGTGGCCGAGCTTGCGAAGCTCGTGCACATGCATCCTTCATATGCGGGGCAAGTGTTCAAACAGGAAATCGGTGAGAACTTTTTGGAATACGTGAACAGGGTACGTATGGAAAAAGCGAGCGAGATGCTCGAACGGACAACGATGAAAATATACGAAGTATCCGGCGCAGTCGGCATTTCGGACTATCGCTATTTCTGCAAATTGTTCAAGAGTCACACGGGGATTACGCCGACGCAGTACAAGAGTAAGATGGGGTGAGTGGGGAACCCACTCACCCCCATTCACACATTCCACCCAGTAATAAATGTATTTTATGTAGCTAAATTCGCCATTTTAGTGGAAATATGAGGAATAAATGGATTTTATGTAGTTAATTTTCGTCAATAGAGTCAGATTGGTCGAATTGATAGAAATTAGCTGTATGGTTTCCAGTTAATCTGAATTTGGAGCGAATTAGTTGAAATTTAGATGTAGTTTTTCCAGTTATTTCAACTTTCGTTGAGCACAATGGGGGAGTATTTTTGGAGCACGATGAGAGCCAACTATACTGGGAGTGTTAATGCCCAGCAGTGATATATTCGTGTTACAGTGCACGGAAAGTTGCAGATGGCAGTGTTTAAGCTAGGTGAGTGGGTGGAGTATGTGTAGTTGGTGAAAGTGTTTAAATAGGTAGGATGAGTTAGGCATATAAAATGAGACAGTCCCTATGATGCAAATCATTAGGGACTGTTCTTGTTGAAAGCGTTATAATAAGGTAGATTTATTCGTACAGAGATAGATATAGATACGGGGGAACGGGCATGAAACTTTGGCGAATCGTTCAGGAGAAGAAGTATTTGCTGCGCATTTTTCTATGGATCAACTGCATGATCCTGCTCATCTTACTTTCATTTTCCAGTCTTATCTACGTGAATGTTGAGAAAAATGTGTTTCAAAGCGAATACGAAGGAAGCCAGAAGCTATTGTCCCAAATGAAGTACAATATCGATTATTTGGATACGATGATCAGCAAGCTGACCTTTTCTACCTACGGTAATAATGACGTCAAAGCGCTCATGTATTTGAATGACGAAGAGACATATGATCATATGAATACGATTAATAAACTGAATGCGACCGTCGTTGCCAATTATCCATTCGTTCAATCGGTCTATGTCTATAACAACCATAAGAAGCTGTATTACTCCACATTTGGTGAATTGTACCATAAGGATGCTGAATTAGATAAGGTTCTCGCGGAGAATCCTCATATTACGCCTTTGAAAGCGATTGTGCGGAAAATGCAAACCGGAGGCAGCAGCGCCAAGCCTACCTATGATACTGTGCTGAGTTATGTCATGTTTGAAAATGTGGATGAAAAAGGTGTGATGGACGGTGCCATCATTCTCAATGTGAAGTTGGACTGGCTCATCGATAATATTCGAACGATTAATCAATTTGATTCGCGGACGCCAAGCGATTTATACATTTTAGACAACAAGAATCAATTTATTGAAACCGATACCACCCATTTGATCGCTGACAATGCCTCGGCCGTTACGATTAAGCAAGCCTTTGAAACATCGGTTTCCCAAGATCGGATGCATGCGGGAGAGCCGGCTGGATTTTACGAATCTAAAGTCGATGGCGAGAAATTCATTGTCTCTTATATCTATTTGGAGAATACGGGATGGACGCTGTTGGAAGCGAAGCCGTATAAAGAAGTGTACGCGAATCTGAAGCAGCTGATGGATACGATTCTGTTCATTACGGGAGCTGTTTTTGTCGGGGCGCTGCTCTTAACGCTATCGGTTTCTCGAGGCATTTACAGGCCGGTGAGGCGGCTCATGGAACAGACATCGCTCAGTGGAGCGGGAAGAGAGGGCTTCCTGAAGCCTGGCGTGAAAGACGAGTTTTCCTATTTGACTGAGGTGTATCGAAAGTCGAGAGAACAGCTCTATGAATACAACCTCGAGAAGAACAATAATACGAGTATTATGAAGATTTACTTTTTGAAAAAGCTGATATCAGATAGCTACAGTATGAATGCAGCTGAATTTGAGGATATATTGAGGCAGTTGAATGATGCCCTGACAAAAGATAAACCGTTCTTAATCTGTGTTTTGCGCATCGATGAGTATAAAAAAATCCTAAGTCATAAAAGCTTGGCTGAAAGAGAGTTGCTGCGCTTTGCGATTGCGAATGTTACTGCGGATGCTCTATCTCAAATAGGTGTCGCCCAAATTGTAGATATGAAAGATGACTCGTTTACGATTTTATTGAACACGGCTGATGGTCAACACGAATCTGTGGAACAGGTGGAACAATCACTGCAGGAAGCGCAAAACTACATTCAAAAGCACTACCATATCACTTTTTCGGCAACGGTCAGCAATATCATTACGGAATATACAGCGATTGCTGCCGCCTATAATGAAACCTTAGCTAACAGCTCTTATCGGTATGTGTTCGGAACGAAGTCTGTGATTACGCAAGCACGTATTGCTTCCAACATGGGAAGTGTGGATGTAGAGCAAGTGTTGGAGTTAGTGAGCAAATTTACCGATGCCGTTCCCAAAGGTAACGCGATCAAAACAGAAGAAAGACTCCGTGACGTATTCAGTCACATTCGCAAGCTAGACTATGGCAGCATCATGCTGGTCAGTATGCAGGTGGTGCACCATTTGAAGAAGACGATTTTTGAGATGAACCGTACGAGTAAGGAGCCAATTGCTGTTCCCGCTAGGCTGATGAGTCGCGAGCTGTATGAGGAGGAAACAATTGAGCAATTCGAGGGACTTCTGTTGGAAGCGGTACGCGCCATTCATAGTGAAGGTGAGGAAAAAGGGATTCAAGGCAACCAAGTTGTCGCCGATACGATTAAAGAGATTATCGATTCCAACTATTTCGATTCCTCTCTCTCCGCTGCAAGTATTTCTGAAATGATGAGATTGCCTGCTTACAAGTTGAGCAAAATATCCAAGATTCACCTCGGGATGTCGATTCCCGAATATATTAATCAGGTGAAGCTGCATAAAGCGGTGGAATGGATGGAGAACTCCAAGCTAAGCATTCAGGAGATCATGCAGCGCGTAGGCGTAGAGAACGAGAGTTATTTCTATAAGCTATTCAAGGCTAAATTTGGGATGACGCCCAGGGAGTATATGGCAAAGCGCATGCGGTAATTAAATGGTGGGAAAAACGTAAAACGACCCGGTTGTCCATCATTGGACTTCCGGGTCGTTTGGTTGTGGGTATCTATTTAATTGTGTATGGCAGTTTAAATGTCCATAGAAGTGTTCCATTTTCAGGTGTTGTGCTGTCAATGCCGAAATCGTTATCGTTCGTGATAGCAAGTGTATCACCATTGATGAGCGAAACACCTTCAATTTTCTCATAAGGGAACTTGAATGCAACTGCATCCAGTACGGTTCGCTTCGTCGTTGGCAGAATTCCATTGGCTTTCAGATCTGCAATCGTCATTTGTTCAAGTGTTTTACCTGCCGCTGTCGCACTGTCGTATTTGCCACTAACATTGGTAGCTGTTGAAAGGTCAATGGCATAAATGCGCTTTAACTGTGCTTTATCGCCAGAGAATTTATCTCGCTCATCGATTAACAGCGTGTTCTCGTTTACGACAACCATATCGGAAATGACGATATCGCCTTGAGTAAGATCCTTAAATTGCTTCGCATCCTCTAGGACGTATACAAACTCAGCAACGGGGTTAAGCGTCGCTAGGTCAAACTTAATAATTCGAACCTGACGTGAATTGTCCATGGCTTTATCTGGATTACGAAGTGCATTCTGCATGGCCATGAACATATATTTGCCATCAGGTGTTATGCCAACAGCTTCAGCTCCACGGTTCTGGCGAAGTTTGTTGTACACTTCTGGCAGCGTCTCGCGGGATGGCACAAGCGGGGCGGACGCCTGACTTGCCCAACCTTTAGGCACAATACGCTCAATGATCGTACCATCACGCTTCACATGGACAATGGATGGACCATATTCATCGGAAATCCAGAAAGAATCATCCTTTGGATTGTAAGCTAAACCTTCGATATCAAGACCGTACGGGTCGTAAGCGAGTACTTTCTCGCCTTTGGCATCGTAAGGCTCTTCATCGCGCCCTTTAATATTTGGCAGCCCAGTAATCGTGACTTTGCCTGACACAGGGTTAGTACCTGAGAGCTTCAAAGGGAACTTGTCTAAGATATTGATTTCGCCTTTACTGACTTCGATTTTATAAATTGTTGGTACATAGTCTGGAAGTGGGAACGTACGCACTGTTTTACCGTTAATTGTAGGTTGTCCATTTGGCCCGCGATCAGCTGTTGTATAGAATACATTATCAGGGTCTCCTGGAAGGTGCGTTAAGGATGAGCCCACACCCATTTTAATACCTTCTGCAAGATTGGCTGCCTTCAGCTCGTATTTACCAGTCAAAACAGGCTTGTCCGTCAAAGATACGCTGTTGCGAAACTCATCCCAATCCACATATTTACCCATGGCTTCTGATAGTGCGCGAACGGGCATGTACAAACTGCCGTCCAAATTTACAGCTGGTGCTGAAGGTTTAATCACTTGTCCATTGCTCGAATAGGTTACATTTTCGGAGGTTACTCCGTTCACTTGCTGAGCAGTTACTGTTCCCGAAACAGCCACAGGAAGAGCAAGCAGTAAAGATGTTAATACGATCCAATTACGTTTCATTTGTAGTAATTCTCCCCTCGTAGTTACCCACATTTCTCTTAACTTCTTACTTATACCAAAACTATGTAAGGGACGTGTAAATTGTATATTACGAAATTGTAAATTTTCAGATCGTCCTCTTAGGTTACCTCCACTAATCAATCTAGATGCGATTGTGATATACTGTATATGATGTATACATTTTCGGATTGCAAGGATAATGGAGGATGGAACAACATGGAGATCGGCGACGAGATCGATGATGAAATCATACAGAGCTTACCATCAGGTGTAGCTCTTAGCTGGGGAATTATTAAACCGTCCCGCAGAGGGCCTAAAGGTGAGCTCAGCATCAAAAAAATCGTTGACGCGGCGATTGCCATTGCTGACAGCGATGGACTTGCGGCTGTGTCGATGAGCAGGGTAGCCCAATCGTTGGGGTACACGACGATGTCTTTGTATCGCTATATCACAAGTAAGGAAGATTTGCTCGTGCTGATGCAGGATGCGGTGTGTGACATTCCGATTCCATCAGAGGTGCCAGGTAAGCCGTGGCGCGAGGAAATGGGGGAATACGTCTGGGCTTGCGTAGATGTGTTCCGTAAACATGCGTGGTATGGCGATATGCATATTACGAGCGTTCCCCTCGGGCCAAACAATCTTCAGGTGATCGACTGGATGTTGAGAATTATGCGGGATTTTCCGCTGAACGATTTTGAGAAGATGTCATTTCTACTTCTCGTCAGCAGCTATTCTAGAGCATGCGGTCTGATTGCGCGGGATATGGATAAGGCTATCCGCGATGGTGCGAGTCCGGAAGCATTTAGTGGGGTCAATTATGGCGCAGCACTAAAGCAATTGGTCAAGCCGGATCGTTTCCCCCATCTGCATCCCATCTTGATGGCAGGTGCTTACACGGATGAGGTGGAGAATCCGATCGGCAATGATCTGGATTTCGGACTTGAGCGGATCTTGGATGGGATTGAGCATTATTTGAGGATGAAAAGAGTGGGGCAGGAGTAACGAGCATAAAAAGGCTGCGCGCAAGTAGAGGGATCTACTTGCGCGCAGCCTTTTTACTATATGCCATTAATGTGGCTATGAAAAGTGCAATAGTGCAACCTTTTTTCTCGAGACATTCCCTCTATCTGAAATGCGTGCAAAAGGGCAACTATTTCTGCCCCGACTCCACTTTGGGCACCTTTTCGGTGTAAAAGGGTGCCCATTTGCACTTATTTATCTAATTTGAGGTGTTGTCCCCGACAATAAGTGCCTTTTAGCATTTTTGGCTATGGCCGATTGTTCCAGGGAATGAATAGCGTTATGCCATAAGGTTAAACGGGTACAGTCCGAATTTTCTGCGATATAAGATGATGGCATAACGTTATCTACCTCAACATGCTGTATGTTGGTTCCACCAATCGAAGGCTCCCGCTCAGTTCCCGCTTTTCCGACGGAACGCAAGGAGACACCAACCAATGGACATAACCAGCAGGACTGAACACCAGCCGATAGCCCACCAACCGTTATGCAGCACCGGCGTACCCATTAGCAGACCGCGAATCGTCTCAATGACCGGTGTGATTGGCTGATGGTTAGCAAAGCCTTGCATCCAAGATGGCATGGTATTCGTTGGAACGAATGCGCTGGACAGATATGGGAGGAACAGCAGGGCAAAGCCGTAGCCGCTGGCGGCAGAAGGGCTGCCCGTGACGAGGCCGATCGCAGCGAACAGCCAGGTAAACGTCAGAATGAATAAAATGATGACACCAATGGCTCCAAGCCATTCGATGAATGTCGCGTTGGGACGAAAACCAACAAGCAGGGCAACCCCGATAACCATACATGTCGCCAGCAAGTTACGAGCAAGGCTTGCGGCGACATGACCCGTAATGACGCTGATGCTGCTGATCGGCATGGTCCGGAAACGGTTGATAATGCCATTGGTCATGTCGCTTGCTACATCAACAGCCGTGCTGGATGAGCCGAAGCCTGCGCACAATAGGATGATGCCTGGCACGACATAGTTCACATAATTGCCGCTCGGATCAAGGGCGCCGCCAAATATATAGGTAAACAGCAGCATGAGCATAACGGGTAGCATGATAGCCATCATGAGCGACTCGATGTTGCGCAAGCTGTGACGGATGCTGCGTCCGATGAAGACAGCGTTGGTAGCTGCGAAAGAAGCTGGCTTTGGCATAGCTAGATTATTCATGTTTAGGGGTCGAGTGTTATTCGAGTTCATCGGCTGTACGTTCTTCAGCGCTTGGAAATCGCTCATACGAGGGAAGCCTCCTTGTTATTAGTTGTCGTCAGCGCAAGAAAGACGTCGTCCATGCTTGGCTTGCGAATGAAGATGCGTGTACCTGGCGGGCACGAGCCAGCGATCTCGTTCAACGTTCGGCTAACATCCTGAACAGTGCCGCTCGTTGGAATGGATAAAATGACTTCGTCCAACGTATTCCGGAGCTCAATAACTTCGCCGCCAACACGAGCTTTCAAGGACTCCGCGGACCCGGATGCGACGATGCGTCCATGATTCAGCACAGCGATTTCGTCTGCAAGCTGATCCGCTTCTTCTAGATATTGCGTCGTCAACAGTATCGTCATGCCTTGCTGCTTCAGCCGCAGAATCGTCTCCCATAGGGAGCGGCGGCTGACCGTATCTAAGCCCGTCGTCGGCTCGTCAAGGAAGAGCACAGGACGATTAACAACAAGGCTGACGGCCAGATCCAATCTGCGGCGCATGCCGCCGGAGTAGGATTTCACGCGCTTGCCAGCCGCGGCTTCCAGCTCGAACTGCTTCAGCAGCTCATCTGCTCGTAAGCGGGACTCGCCAGCAGATAAGCCAGCTAACTGGCACATCATGATGATATTCTCGTGTCCCGTCAGTACTTCATCCACCGCTGCGAATTGCCCCGTGAGCGAGATC
Source organism: Paenibacillus sp. LjRoot56 (assembly GCF_964253335.1). Lineage (NCBI taxonomy): Bacteria > Bacillati > Bacillota > Bacilli > Caryophanales > Paenibacillaceae > Paenibacillus > Paenibacillus sp. LjRoot56. The sequence continues at coordinate 1,009,700 of NZ_CAXURV020000003.1, read as the reverse complement.
GATCCCCGCACGATCTTGCGGTCAGCGATGACATCATACCCTTCGATTCGCGCATAGCCCGCATCCGGTTCAGATAACGTTGATAGAATGTTTATCAGCGTCGTTTTTCCTGCTCCATTTGGCCCGAGCAACGCAAATATGGACCCCTTCGCTACCTGTAAATCGATGCCATCCAATACGGTTTGTTTGCCATAGCTTTTGCGTAAGCCGCTTACTTCAATGGAATTCGTTGTCATTCGTTATCTCCCCGTTCTTTGAATTGTGGATCATGTAAACAGTATATTGCATACTCAGTTATTTATGATCGTTCTCAAGACCGATATTGCACTCGGTCGTCCGCATCATTTCATCTACCTCACATAAGCACTCATCTCCACCAAATCCCCGATCTATCAGGGTTTTATCCACTCTCATCACATAAATAGTACAGTGAAAATCCCTCCGATTTTCAAATCTTACAGTCTATTTTATCCCGAGCAAAAATGAGTAGTATCCAATTCTCTACCTGATTTCGTATGATGAAATCGCAAAGAGGACGCATGGTAACCCAGACAGAAGGAGGCAGCATACTTGGGAATCTTCTCAGCTATACGCAAAGAATCGAAGCATTTCTGGAAGGCAAGAAGTTTGTTTTTAATCGGATTGCCGGCCATCATTGTGGTGTTTATCTTTTACTACTTACCTATGTACGGTATCGTGATCGCATTCAAAGATATCAACTACGCCAAAGGCATTTGGGGAAGCGATTGGGTTGGGTTGCATAACTTCAAGTTTTTCTTCAACTCACAAGATGCACTAAGGATTACACGAAACACACTGCTATTAAATGGATTGTTTATCGTGGTGGGCATGTCCTGCGCATTAGTCATTGGATTATTGCTAGCAGAGTTGGGTCGGAGATGGGTGAAGCTGTTCCAGACGATCTTGTTTTTTCCTTATTTTCTTTCGTGGGTCGTTGTCGGTTTCGTCAGCTACATTTTGATGAATCCATCCTTTGGCGTGATCAATAAGGCATTGGAGCAGCTCCATATTGCCCCGATCGACTGGTACAGTAAGCCAGGCTATTGGCCCCTCATTTTAACACTCACCTATTTATGGAAAAATGTCGGTTACACCGCCATCATCTTCTTTACTGGCCTGCTGTCCATCGACAACAGTTATTATGAGGCAGCTTCCATAGACGGAGCTTCGCGTTTACAGCAAATTCGGAAGATTTCGATCCCGCTCATTTTGCCGCTGATTACGATGCTATTCATGCTCAATGTGGGCCGCATATTTTACTCGGATTTCGGATTATTCTACTTCGTGCCCCGAGATGCAGGGATGTTATACCCGACGACAGATGTCGTAGATACGTATGTGTTTCGCTCGTTGCGAGTCGTTGGTGACCTAGGCATGGCATCCGCCGCTAGCTTGTACCAAGCAGTGGTTGGCTTAATTCTAGTCGTATCGACGAACTTACTCGTCAGGAAATTTAGTAAAGATCATGCGTTGTTCTAAGGAGGAGGGTGGCGGTGCGTTCATCTATCAAGCAAAAGTCAGAAAATAACTGGCTGATCATTCTATTCTTTATGGTTTTATCCATCCTGTTCATCTATCCGATGCTGTACGTTATTTCGGTCTCACTCTCCTTCGATGGGGACATCGCCAAATTTGGCTACCAGCTGATCCCAGAGCGAGTTACGTTTGTCGCGTACTCGTATATTTTCCAAACGCCGAAGGCACTGCTTCAATCCTATATGGTGACGATTTTTGTGACAGTCGTAGGAACCGTGTTAAGTTTGATACTCACTTCTTCTCTGGCCTATATCATGACTCGGAAGGATTATCGGTATAGCCGAATCACAGGCTACTTCGTCTTCTTCACGTTGCTCTTCAATGCAGGATTAGTTCCTTCGTACATCGTTATGACCAGCGTGTTGCACCTGCAAGATACGATCTGGGCCTTAATTCTTCCGTATGGGGTCAGCGCTTGGTTTACGATGCTCATGAAGGGCTTTATGGATGGGTTGCCTTTTGAAATTATTGAGTCTGCCAAAATCGATGGATCTTCCGAACTGAGCACCTTCGTACGAATTGTTCTTCCACTTTCGAAGCCGGCACTAGCGACCGTAGGCTTGTTCTATGCCCTGGCTTACTGGAATGATTGGTGGCTCGCCATGCTGTACATTCAAAATGAGAATCTGATTCCGCTTCAATACTACTTGCAGCGAATCATGTCTAATATCGAGTTTTTGACGAAAAATATGCAAGCAGGCATCAGCATTGATATGAGTGCGATTCCAGCTGAATCTTCCCGTATGGGGATTGCCATTCTGGCAGCAGGCCCAATGTTGTTCGCTTTCCCATTCTTCCAGAAATACTTGATCAAAGGATTGACAGTTGGTGCCGTTAAAGGCTAACTGAATGTAAGGCTCAAGAACGTTTGTCAATCCGAATCCGGATCGGATGATAATACATGACTTCATTTGTACCATGTTGACCATGAAATCAGGAGGGTTCGATCATATGAAAAATAGAACAATTAAAGCGTTATCTCCCGTTTTTGTAAGTTGCGTGTCCCTTTCTATGCTGCTCAGCGCTTGCGGTTCCAGCACGAATAGCTCTTCACCATCCCCGGCAGCCAGCGCAGCACCTGCATCTCCAGCGGCAACAGCGTCATCAGTACCAGCCGCAACGGAGCTTAAGCCATATGAAATCACTTGGTATTTGCCGCAAAGCGTATTCCCTGATGCGAAGTTGGTTCAAGATGCGATGAGCAAAATTACCAAAGAGAAAATCAACGCAACATTGAACATTCAATTGGTCGATTGGGGTACGTACGATCAGAAAATGCAAGCGATTGCAGCTTCTGGCGAGAAAGCGGATCTTATTTTCACATCCAACTGGACGAATGACTATTTGCAAAACGTAAATAAAGGAGCATTCCTCGACATCACCGACTTGTTGCCGAAATACGGGCAAGATATTTTGAAACAGGTTCCTCCTGCTGCTTGGGATGCGGCGAAAGTGAAGGGCAAGCTGTACGGGATTATTAATACGCAAGTTCTGGCTCGTACGCCAGGCTTACTTATGAACAAAACGACCTTAGACAAATATGGCTATAAAGCCGATCAGTTCAAAACATTAGCCGATTTGACGCCATTTTTCGAAAAAGTGAAAGCGTCTGAGCCAGACAAATATCCATTCAGCCTGAAGGGTGATACGGATGTTATGGGGAACTACGGCAGTGCCATCGGTCTTGAGTATTTCTCACAAAAGAACCCGGGTGTAGTTCGCATCGACGATGCTTCCTCTAAAGTTGTGAATTTGTATGAGACGAAGGAATTCACGGCCTTTTTGAAACAAATGCGCGAATGGTACTCCAAAGGCATTATTCGTAAAGATGCAGCAACGATTAAAGATACGAACTCGGATGAACTGGCAGGCAAATATGTATCCTCCACTTTCACGGTCATTAATCCGGACTCGGCAGCCAACCAAGCACAACGCTTTGGTGGTGGGGATGCAGCGAATGTAGCAGCCATCGAATTCTCTAAACCTTATATGAGCACAGGCTCCATTATTGCGACTATGACGGCGATTTCCCGTACATCCAAAGATCCAGCAAGAGCGATGATGTTCTACAACTTGATGTACTCGGATGCGGAGCTATTCAATTTGATGAGCTATGGGATTGAAGGTAAGCACTATACGAAGGTTTCGGATGGTTTGATCAAAAAGATGGACAATGCCAGCTATTGGGTGGATTCCGGTTGGGAGTACGGAAACATGTTTAATTCGTATCGTACAAGTGCTACGCAGCCGAAATGGTTCCCAGCAGGTCCGGATAAGAATGCCGCAGCGATTCCTTCCAAAATTCTTGGCTTCTCCTTTGACCCAAGTAACGTGAAGAGTGAATTGGCACAAACCGCATCCGTTGTAGATGAATTCTATGCGGGATTGATCACGGGGATTGCTGATCCAGACACCACACTGCCAGCCATGAATGCGAAGCTGAAAAAAGCAGGCTTGGACAACATTTTGGCGGACATGCAGAAACAAATCGATGCTTGGAAAGCTTCGAAATAAGAAAGTGTTACCTCTGTGAACTAGTTCGAATAGTCAGCAGTCTCTCCATTCTGGGGAGGCTGCTATTTGTATATCAAGTGAGAACCCGCATAGAAACAGGGAATGTCTATTGTCACCTTAACAAAATGAACTATGTGTAAGAAAGGTGACAGGTTGATTTGTAAGAAAGGTCAACTGGGCAAAACATGTCTATTTCCAATCTCTTCACCGCAGGATACGATCGAATTGCCAGCACAACAGCAGGCTCAATTTCGAAAGGGTGAACACAACATGGAGGAAAGAGCGACCGGTTTCCATACAGGTAGAAACCAACGGAAGCCAATATGGATCAAACCAAAGCAATCCACATTCAGAAACCGAATGATACGGGATCGACATCTGTATCTGATGCTACTGCCTGTGATCGGATTTTATCTGTTATTTAAATACGCTCCGATGGTTGGTGAAATTATTGCCTTTAAGGATTATCGATTTGCAGATGGTATTTTTGGGAGTAACTGGGTGGGATTTAAACACTTCACTAGCTTATTCCAAAGTATTGATTTTTGGAGAGTTCTCAGGAATACCTTACTGCTCAATGTCTACAGTCTTGTTTTAGGATTCCCAGTACCTATTCTTCTTGCGCTTCTCCTCAATGAAGTGCGCAAAGAGTGGTATAAAAGGACTGTTCAGAATCTGCTCTACCTACCTCACTTTATCTCATGGGTTGTTCTAGGGGGTATCTTTATAGCTATGCTTTCCCCGAGCACAGGGGTTGTGAATTTGGTGCTGACGAAAATGTTTGGCATCGAGCCCATCTACTTCATGGCTAGTTCCGGCTGGTGGCCAATCGCATATACATTATCCGGTATTTGGCGCGAAGCGGGTTGGGGCACTATTTTATACCTAGCAGCTATGGCATCCATTGATCCTCAGCAGTATGAAGCAGCGAAAATGGATGGAGCATCGAAACTGCGCCAGATATGGCACATTACGTTACCAGGAATTCGCAGCACAATTGCTATTTTGCTCGTTCTCCGAATGGGGCACATGATGGATGTGGGTCTCGAGCAGACGCTGGTTCTCCAGAATATGTCTGTACTGGATGTAGCGGATGTCATCAGCACCTACGTGTATCGTGTGGGCTTACAAAATATGAACTATAGCTATACGACAGCATTAGGCTTGTTCCAATCCGCGGTTGGTTTGATTCTAGTCGTGGGCGTGAATCGATTAACCCGAGTTTTCGGAGAACGGGGGCTTTGGTAATCGATGAAAACCTACAATAGAAATCAACCATTATTTACTCGTTTGGGCACAGCATCGAATTACACGGTGCTCGCTATTTGTTCACTAATTGCTTTATACCCTTTTTGGTATGAGATCGCAGCTTCTTTCAGCAGCAGTAGAGCCATTACAGCGGGGGAGGTGTCCTTATGGCCCATTGAATTCAATACGGAAGCCTACCAGCGGCTTTTCCAGGATGGGCAGCTCTTCGTAGCCATGCGCAACACAGTACTGGTAACCATTGTGGGAACAGTGCTCAATATGGCACTTACTTTATTGGCCGCGTATCCGCTTTCTAGACGAAGACTGATGGGACGCACGTCCATCCTCATGTTCATCACATTTACGATGTTGTTCGTTTCGGGTGTAATTCCAAATTTTATACTCGTAAAATCCTTAGGTCTTATGGATACGTACTGGGCATTATGGCTGCCTTCTTTGATAAGTACGTATAACATGTTCGTGATGAAAACGTTCATGGAGGGCTTACCAGAGGAACTTGAGGAGTCTGCGGCTATCGACGGCGCAGGTGATTGGCGAATTTTGGCTCAGATCATCGTACCTTTATGCAAGCCGATTTTAGCTGCGCTTTCCCTGTTTTATGCGGTGGGCTGGTGGAACTCGTATTTCAACGTATTGCTTTATGTGACCAAAACGACCATGCAGACGCTGACGCTGAAGCTCTACCAATTGATTCTGCAGGTGGATCAGAGTTTGCTCGACAATACTTCTGGAAGTGAGGGCGTGTCTCATGTAGTCCTGACGCCAGAAGGCATCAAAGCGGCTGCCATCGTCATTGCAGTTACGCCAATTCTAATTGTCTATCCGTTCCTTCAGAAGCATTTTGTTAAAGGAGTCTTGATTGGTTCAGTTAAAGGCTGATATCATGGGGCAAATAGCCCTTGGTATAGATACCAAACTATAAGGGGATGAATGCATTGAACAAGTCTAATCGCGTTTGGAAACCAGTTCTTGCTGCAAGCTTGTCTTTGGCGGTACTGGCTGCCTGTAGTTCGAATACGGGAACGACCGAAAGCAGCTCGACTGCGCCACAAGGCAGTGCACCAGCTGCGGCAACACCGGCAGGACCGAAGAAAGAAATCAGCATCTCCACGTTTGATAGAGGTACAGTAGCCGCAGAAGAAGGCAGCTATGAGGATAACCGCTGGACGAAATGGATCAATGAAAATTCACCTGCGAAAGTGAAGTGGGTGCCAGTTCCCCGAGCGCAGGCTCAACAGAAGTTAAGCACCCTGGTTGCTTCTGGCAGTGCGCCAGATCTCATCTGGGAGTATGATCGCAACTATATTGCTCAATTAGCCAACCAAGGTGCCATTCAGCCCATTGACAGCTATATTGAGAAGTACAGTACGACATTGAAAAAGTATCTGAAAGAACATCCTGAGCTGAAGTCTGCCATGACCATTAATGGTAAAATGTATGCAATTACCAGCAGTCGAAGTATTGATGGCATTGCCAACCATGCTATGTGGATCCGTCAGGATTGGTTAGATAAACTGGGATTAAAGGCACCAACGACAACGGAAGAATTGATTGAAGTGGCTAAAAAATTCAAAGATGAGGACCCTGACGGCAATGGTAAAGCAGATACCGTACCGATTGCGTTCAATGGTAATGCTGTACAAATTATCAGAGCGTTCTTTTCGGTGAATGAGAATCAATGGTATTTGGAAGACGGCAAAATGAAATTTGGAAGAACGTTGGATCGATACAAGGATTCCATTGCTTATCAGAAATCGTTATTCGACCAAGGTTTGTTGGATAAAGAATATATCACGGATAGCAACTTCCAGCGAGCGCGTCAATTGTGGACGACGGGCAAATCAGGCATTTATATGAGTTCTTGGAATATGCAAAATGAATTTATAGATCTAAAGAAAAATGTGCCGGATGCGAAGATGGTTCCGTTAGAGCCGGTAACTAGTAAATACGGAAAAAACGGCTTGTATCAAGAGCTGCCAGCGAATATTCTTGTCGCCTTTAACAGCAAGATGAAGGAAGATAAAATTGAAACAGCTGTTAAATTCCTAGATTGGATGATGGAAAAAGGGGATATGTCCCTGAAGTACGGTGAGGAAAACGTTCATTACAAACTGTTGGATGGGAAGATTCCTCAAGTTCTTAATGCTGATAAATCACGTAAGGAAGTATCTTACGCGTATGAATACGCAATCGTATCTGATTTTAGCTTAGTACCGGAGTGGTTCCCGGTCATGGCTGCGCAAGATGCTGTATCCCAAGAATACGCCAAAATAAAGACGCAATCATTGAATGTGGCCCTCAAAAATAAATATCGCAGAGACATTGCCTTTAATCCGGATCTTCCAGAAGTCAGTCAATTAATCGCAACCTTCCATCCGATTGCAACACAAATTGAGGTAAAAGCCGTAACAGGCGGCAATGCTTCAACCCCAGAAACTGCGATGGAAGAAGTTCGCAAAGAATGGAAGCGACTTGGCGGGGAAAATGTGGAGAAGCTGGCCCAAGAATGGTATGAGAAGAACAAAGAGTTTTTGAAATAATACACGTGTAAAAATGAATCTTTGGGAAGGCTGCTTGCTTATGCAGGCTGACCTTCCCATTGTTATTCTATTAAAGGAGGGACTTCCCAACATGAACGTACATGTGCAGAATTCTGATTATAAAGCGTTATTAATAAAAGCCATTAGAGCAAAAGAAAGTGATTATGATCCCCAGATCTGTATGCTTCGCCGCCCCTTTCATAGTCCAGGGTATCATACCTCATTAACAGCTCAGGATCACCCGACGATTCATCCGACTTATCCTTCATTGCTCTATGCGGTTGGCTTGTTAAATACGGAAATCGCGGAATATGAGGAGAGGGCCTGCGATATTATAGGTCGCGTGTTAACCTTACAGGATCGGGAGAAGAGTCATGATACCTACGGAATCTGGCCTTGGTTTTACGAAGAACCACTGGCACAGATGGCTCCGCCTGATTGGAATTGGGCTGACTTTTGCGGAAAAGAACTGCTGTTAGCGATGCTGCGCCATGGTCATAAGCTGCCTGAATCGTTGAAGAGACAAATCCAAGAAGCGGTCTGTTGTGCCTGTGACGCCATTATCAAACGGGACGTGGGTCCTCATTATACGAATATTGCGATCATGGGAGCATTTGTGACTTTAATCGCGGGTGAGTTGTATGAACGGAAGGATTTTGCGGATTATGGGCTGGATCGATTGGAAAAGCTTCAACGCTATACAACAAAGTTAGGGACATTTCAAGAATTCAACAGTCCAGCGTACTCCATTATTGCCATTGTAGAGCTGTCAAAAATTCATACATATGCAACCCATTCTCGCGCAAAGTCCATCGCTACTGAATTATTGGATTTGGTATGGCGAATGGTTGCGGAGCACTATCATCCGAGCTCTAGGCAATGGGCAGGTCCACACAGCCGCAGCTATAGCACATTGCTGAATGATAGAGCGCTTTCATTCTTGCAGATAGCTACAAGCAACCAAATTGTATTCTTAAACCAATGGGATTTAGAATATGATTCAGAATGGTTTGGCAGCGGAATTCAATGCCCGGAAGCTTATGTGCAGCTATTTACTTCGAATAAGAAAAGTGATCTCAGTCAGATGTATTATCGAAATGAGGAGACTGGCTTCGTGAAGTGGGCAGACACTTTTCTTACTCCAACGTATACAATCGGCGTGTTTCGTCATGAAATCATGTGGAATCAAACAAGAGGGATGGTGGCGTATTTCGATAATGGCGAACATAGCACCTATCTGCAAATGCGTTGTTTGCATGACGGATATGATTATTGCTCAGCAGTACTCCACACGGCAGCAAGCAGCAGTCAACTGCTGCTCGGAGTGAATTTTCTAACGAATGGCGGGGATACACATCCCAATTTGGATCGTATCCAAGGGAACATAGCAGCGACTGATTTCCGGATTCGTATGGAATTTGGCGGTTGTTTGGAACGAGTACAGCTAGAGAAGCAAGGTGCTAAAGCGCAGGTGATCATTGATGGAATGGTATTGCGATTCGAAAGTGTGTATGCCGTCTTTGAGGAGTCGGAAGAAACTCGATCGCCACGTGAGGAAGAGTTGTCCAGCTCATTGGCAGGTTGGGATTGGGAAATAAGCAAAGAAGGAGACATATACGGGCTTGACTTGATCATTCATCGTGGAGAGAAACGCACAATAGACTTTATGGCTTTGAACAAAGCAGCATTTCTTTTCTCCCTAACCATTGGCGACTTGGAAGGGTTACATCCTCAAATAACGCTATTGGAAGAAGCTGACCAAGTGACGGCGAGATATGTTGACGATATTGCCGATCGTGCGACACAGCAGCTGTCGATTTCATTGAAGCCGAACGATAAGCATCCGAACTAAGGTAATTAAGCATTTTGTAGCAGGGATTTCTCTCTGTTCGAAATGCTTTTTTTATGTTGAATGGAGTGACCTCATCATGCTACAGGTTACATCTTTTAAGGTGAACATAAGCAATCTGTTAAATGATAGCCGATTCAACAGGATCGAAAGAAATGCCACGTCATATAAAAAGTGTCTCTTGTGATTTTGTCCGTATTTGACTAAGTTAATTTCAGCATCCAGTTGTGATCATTGACGAGAGAGGACGTGTGAAAACGTGGGTTGATATAACTGTTAGATCAAATGACAAGTCGGTCAGGTCAATCGTTCGAGAAAGGGAGTTCTGTGATGAAGCGTCTAAAAAAAATAAGTTCCATCCTTTTCGCTATGATCGTTTTCATACAAGGTTTGGGTATGGCTTCGATGAGTCCTATGACCGCACAAGCGGCTGAATCCGTTTCACCGAAGTTGCTGAGCGGTAATAGGCTAGGTGAATTGTTCCCTCCGAATACAATCGTCATGAATACAGGAGCCTCATATACCTGGCAGCAAGATGGGCTTTATGCAACAGAATCCAATCTTGTCGCTTCAGATCCATTGGCTGCACGTAAAATGATGGACGGTTCTGTAAGCGTTGTCAGTACGGCTAGTCAATCTGGAAAAGCTTATGGAACAGTAGTCTATGACCTGCAAACTGTAAACCGTCTAACATCCTTGCAGGTGTGGTCAGAATTTTCAGCTGCAAGCGGATTGAAACAGGTAGAGATTCATGCAAGTCTCGATGGCATCAATTACAATCGTGTTGCGGTAACTGAGAGTGTATATGGGAATGATGTGGGCATTGTGCCTGTGAGCAGCGATATGAAACCTGCCCCCTATGCAAGATATGTAAAGGTTGTGCTTCATAAAGATCCAGCCAAGCTTATGATGAGCATCGGAGAAATTGCCATTTGGGGTGATGCTGTTCAGGAGCCGGCGATTCTAAGCAATAATCAATTAAAGACCGGTGGTTACTACCCAACGGGGACGCCGAAGTTGGATACGAAAGCAACGTATAGATGGAATACGGAGCAGCCCTTTGTGACACAGGCAGGATTACTTGCAACGGATAATGAGGCTGGTGCGAAGAATGACGGCAGTGCAGGCGGCTTGCCTGATCTGATTGATGGCTCGAGCACAGAGGGGACAGCGGATACAACAGCCAGCATGACTGCAGGTTCGCAAGGTCAATACGGAACCGTCACATTTACATTAAATGACGTATACCAGATCGGTTCAATTGATGTCTGGTCCAAAGCGAGCAGCGGAAATTTCATGGATGGTTATGAGGTTCTGTTAAGCACGGATAACATTAACTATTTCTCTAACGGTTATACGGCGAATCCGAACAATCGATACTCAGATGCGATGCTTAATACACCTTCCTACGGCATCCCTGGCAAGCACGCCAAATATGTCAGAATCGTCATGCATAACGCCAACGATTCCGATCGGTTAATTGCTGGCGAGATTGCGATTAAGGGTTGGAGACTTTATGATGCGACACTTGTCAAGAAAGACATGCCGGATCTTGTTGAACTCACCACTACGATCAAAAATTACAACACGTTGTATCTGGATTGGTCAGCCTACAATTCGGTGGTCAATAAGGTAAATAAATACAGTATCTATATACAGAAGAATGACTTCACATCGACGAATGGGCTAGCCGCTCGGGTGACAGCCGAAAATGGGTCAGCCGAACAGAAGGGGAAATTTCTTCTCGTTTCATCCTTAGAGCCAGAGACGACTTATTACATAGCTGTAACGCCAACGAGCACAACTTCGGGTGAACGTAAGGATGTCAGCACAATTAAAATAACGACGCCTAATGTCCTTGGCGGGGAGAAGATTGGGGACATTTTCGCCATTAATGATACACCCTACGGTGGAGGAAATTATGTTCATCACGGGGATAAAGAGGAAGAAAATATCATCCGTAAGCTTATGCTCATGCGAAGCATTGAAGGGATTAATTTTAATCGGTGGTGGATTCATGATTCTTGGGTTAAAGCATTCTCTAATATATACGGAATCGGGTTCCACACGTTTTATCATGGACCACAAGATGTACCCATGGAAAATAAGCAAGGGACCTGGACTTTCTCTACCGTCAATGAGCCCGATCTGAAAGGGACAAATCCCTCTGCACTAGCCTTACAGTTTAAACAAAACCACGAGAGCATGAAGGCAGTGGACAACCGAAATTTACTTATTGAGCCTGCTTTAGGCGGGACTGAGCCAGCAAGTATGACTTGGCTTGAGAATTTGTATAAATCCGATGGCCAAAATGGCGCTTTAGTAAAAACGTACTTTGATGTTCTTGATGTGCATCCTTATGTGAAAAATCATGAAGGTAGTCTGCCAGGTCTCGTTCCAGGCGCCCCGGAAATGCTAATCGGGAAAATAAATGAAATCGGTGCACTGAAAGCAAAATATGGCGATCAACATAAGCCCATCATATTCAGTGAACTTGGATGGAGCACATATACAGGAAGCGGCTATCTCCGACCTGTGGATAAGATGACGCAACGTAATTACTTAGCTAGAGCCTATATGCATGCAATTGCTGGCGGTATTAAGCGAATGCATTGGTACGATTTCCAAGATGACGGAGTCGATCCGACGAATCTGGAACATAATCTGGGCTTGATCGATTGGTATGGCGTTCCGAAGCCAAGCTATTATGCTTACTATACGATGGCAAAAGTGTTGAAAGACGCCAAGTTTATTGGACCCAAAGCGAATGTTGATCATCCGTATTATGGATATGAATATTGGCATGAAGGGAAAAATCAGTACATTACATCACTGTGGGCTGCTGATGAATCGACCAAAACAGCCACTTTCCAAACGAAGGATACCAGCCTTACTGTTGTGGGTATTGATGGGAGTTACGCCTACTTACCGGTTAATGATGGGATTGCCAGTTTAACAATTAGTGGTGCTCCTGTTTTCATATACTCGAGCACGGGCTTGGAAATCTCTTCGATTGATGATTCCTTTGTATTAAAAAACACTTCGGTGGATGTCAGACGTGGCGATACGCTCCATACGGTTATTCAACGTTCTGGCTTGGGAGTGGAACTGAATGGAAAGATTCAACTCATGGGTCCATCCGGTGATTGGAAACTCGAAGGTGAAGAAAGCTTTACTGCAGGAACAATGGCGATTCCGGTTGCTATCCCCATCCCTTTTAACGCGGAAGAGAAGGTGCATGAGGTAACGATTCAAGTGATCTCGGGTACGTCACTCATTGCAGCCATGAAATTGAAGGTCAACGTACTAGAGACCGTCAAAGTTCGTATTGTGCCTGAGGTTGCAGTGCCTGGAAGATGGAATGACTGGAATGCGGCAATCTATGTAGAGAATGCGACTGCTGACAAAGAGCTAAACGGTATCGTTCGAGTTACGGACGCGGTATATCTAACCCTAGGACAAGGAAGCCCAATTACGTTCAATCGCTTATTGCCAGGTGAAATTACGAAGATCACCATGCCGATTACCGCTCTACCGGAGCAAGCAAGAGCTAAATTGAAATTATCCATTGATTTGGATAGTGGATTTTCGAAGATTGTGGAAAGACCGTTTAATTTTATTGCAGCTGTAAACGACCAGACAGCGCCAATTATCGATGGCAAGCTATCTGAGGAAAGCTGGAGCAATAGCATGCCCATCGTCATAAACAGACGAGATCAAATTAAAAACATAGTCAACTGGGGTGGTGAGGCTGATTTAAGCGGCAAGGGCTTCCTGAAGTGGGATATGAATCAGCTATACTTTGGCATGGAAGTTCAAGATGACAAGCATTATCAAGTTGGAGCTGGCGGTGATCTGTGGCAAGGGGATAGCATCCAATTTGCCATTGATACGGGAAGAGAGGGCGGAGTCGGTAGCTCAGCCAACAATGAGTTCGGCATTGCACTAGGAGAACAAGGTCCGATGGTTTGGCGATGGCTCGCGGCTAACGGCAAGCCTATTGGGGAAATGACGACTGTGCAGTCAGCTGTTTATCGAAGCGCCATCGCTACTACCTATGAGCTTGCGATTCCTTGGACAGAGCTGCTGTCTCCAGGCCATACGGTGACGGACAAAGACATTTTTGGCTTTTCGATGCTCATCAATGAGAATGATGGAACAACCCGCCGAGGTTGGCTTGAATACATGAGCGGTATTGGTTCCAGTAAGAACACGCAATTATTTGAAGATCTGATATTCAGCCAAATCAATGCGCCAGAAGTAAAGGTTACTGGCGTGAAGCTTGACCAACCGACAGTAATTTTGAACAAGGGGCAATCCATGGTTCTGAATGCAACTGTACTTCCGAGTGATTCAACCAACAAACAGGTTCGGTTTACATCCAGTGATCCAGCGGTGGCCAGCGTATCGCAAGAGGTCTATGGCTTGCAAGCGACGGTGACAGGCGTCTCAGCTGGAACGGCAACGATTCGTGTGACGACCGTCGATGGCAGCTATTCGGCGACTAGTCGAGTAACCGTTCAGTTACCATCAGGTGAAAGTAATGTGCCTTCAGGCGGGGGAGCATGGATTCCAGCGCCAGTTCTTCCTGAGGTTCAGGCTGGAACGATCCGCTTTACAAACCCAGTGCTGAATCAAGACGGAACGGTTGAGATTGAAGTACCTATGGCTTCCTTGGAGAAAGCGATAGAAGGAGCATTATCTTCTGATCGAACGCTTATCGTCGATATTGCGAAAGTGACAGGTGCCAAGAAATTTCGGCTTAAGCTCCCTACAGCCATTCTTGACTCAGCTCAAAAGAGTAATATTGAAAGAATCCAATTCCGAACAGGTTTGGCGACGATAGCGTTGACTCCTGATGCGCTGTCTGACCAAGTGAAGCCGAACTCAGCTATTTTGGAGATTGTAGTGGAGGCGGTGCATTCAGATGCTCTTACTGGAGCAGTGGATTCCCGCATAGGAAACCAAGCTGTATATGACTTTAAAGTCATCCTTGACGGAATTAACATGCATGCGTTTTTCCGCAGAGATGCAGTTCAGATCTCGATGGACTATACGCTCGCACCTGACGAGAAGGGCGATCAAGTCATTGTGTACCACATCCGAGATGGTCAGATGCTTGAAGTGGTGAAGAATGGGAAATATGATGCCGCAACAGGGCAAGTAACTTTCACGACAAATCATCTTAGCTCATATACAGGTTTGTATACGCATGTGACCTTCGCCGATCTTCAGGATGCTGTGTGGGCGCAAAACAGCATTGAAGCATTAGCAGCAAGAGAAATTGTAAATGGTATTGAAAGTGATCGCTTTGCTCCGAATGAACAGGTTACGAGGGCCCAGTTCATTCAGATGCTGATGAATGCCTTCGATCTTACAGAAGCGGATGCTACAACGAGCTTCAGCGACGTGAATAAAGACGATTGGTTCTTCAAAGCAGTGGCAAGCGCTCAGAAGTTGGGAATCATCCAAGGGTATGTGGATGGGTCCTTTGGTGCCAATCAACCCATATCAAGACAAGATATGGCGGTTATGGCATCTAGAGTAATTACGTTAGCAGAGATTGAGCTGCGGACATTGATCGATCCTGTGAGTTTCGATGATCAGCCAGACATTGACGCTTATGCTCAGGAAGCGGTTAAGTCGATGCAAGCGGCTGGTATCATTAACGGATTAGCTGAAAATCGATTTGTACCGGATATGAATGCGACACGTGCACAAGCTGCAAAAGTCATTTATGGGCTGTTGTTAATGTAATTCTGAATGGGGTCGGTAACTATCGTTTTCAGATGGTGTACCGACCCACTAGTTAACCATCCAGAAAGGAGCTTTGCCATGCGTATTACGAAAAAGAGTTGTGCTCTGATAAGTGCTTTTGTGATTCTTCTTGGCTCGTTTTCCGCAGTGATCCCCACTAGTCAAACCGTACAGGCGGCAGTCAATCAAAAGCTGCTAAGTGGGAACGCTGTTGGAAGTGAATTGTTTCCGGCAGATACGCCAGCAATTGCAACAGGTGCGTCTTATACTTGGCTGTCCGAAGGGACCCATGCGACAGATCCAGGTCTCCTTGCATCGGATGAATCAGCATCACCGGATATGTCGGATGGTGGTAACGGCCCAGATGAGAATACCAGCAATTCGACGGGGAGTGTTGTAGGAGCGGCGGTTTATGGAACGATCATCTATGATTTGAAATCCGTATTTAAAGTATCTTCAGTTACCGTATGGGCGGACACGAACAATCAAAGTTATATGGATCAGTTAGAGGTATACGCCAGCTATGACGGTTTAACTTACAATCGGGTCGGGATTCAGGAGAACACGAATGCGCCAGATTCGGGTTTTGCTCCTGTTTCACTTGCCATTAAGCCTATTGTCAATGCGCAATATTTGAAAGTTATTATGCATAAAGATCCGAACAAGCAAGTCATGAGGCTAGGTGAAGTGGCGGTTCTTGGAGATGCACTTGAGCCTATGGCGATACTCAGCAATAACTATTTGAGAGCTTCCGGTACCTACAATACGTCCAAGCCGAAAATTGCAACAGGTGCTTCTTACACGTGGTTAACCGAGAATCCATTCATCACAGATGGCGATTTAATCAAGTTTGATAACGATGGATCCAAGAATGACACGGTAGGGGGACAGCCGGATTTAATCGACGGATCTAGCACGGAATCCGATGCAGCCTCAACGACCAACTCGATCTGGGGCTCCAAAGGGAAATTCGGTGCGGTTGTATTTAACTTAAACGATGTGTATCAAATTGGGAAAATTGACGTATGGACCTTGGCATCGGGGGGGAATAAGTTCATGGACGGGTATGAAGTTCTCGTCAGTACAGATGGTGTGAATTACACATCCCTCAGTTACACGACGAATACAAGCAGCCGTACGGCTAATGTGTTCGTGAATACACCAAGCTACGGCGTTCCTGGTCAGTTTGCCAAATATGTCAAAATCATTATGCATAACGCGAATAATTCGGAAATCCTGACGGTGGGAGAAATCGCAATTTGGGGCTGGAAGCTTTATGATGCGTCACTTCCTAAGCAGGCAACACCGGATCAAGTAGAGTTCACGGCTAAGCTCAAAAATTACAGCACGATGTATCTCGATTGGTCCAGTTACAACAGTGTGGTTAATAATGTGAACAAATATGGTGTCTACGTGGAGACCTCTCCCTTTACTAGTACATTGGGATTAAAGCCTACGTTTACAGCTGAGGCAAAGTCCGTTGAACAATTAGGTAAATATTTACCCTATTTCGCCTTGAAGCCCGAGACCACTTATTATGTAGCAGTGACCCCCTTCCAAGCGACTGGTGTTGAAAGGCGCGATGTGCAAACGTTGAAAGTAACAACACCATCTGTACTTGGAGGTGAAAGTGTCGGAGATATATTCGCCATCAATGATGCTCCCTATGGGGGTGGAAACTATATGCACCATGGTGAGACTGAAGATCTCTTTTTGATGACGAAATTGCGTTTGCTAAGAGATCTTGGAGGTATCAACAAGAACAGATGGTGGGATCACAGTAATGCCATGAAAACCTTGTATGGTAAAAGTGGATTGAATTTCCACTACTTCTATCATGGACCGAGTTATGTTGAGGGGGATAATAATGGAGGAGTCTATACATTCTCGACCTATAATGAACCTGATCTTGCCAATCGAAATCCAGCATCTGTAGCAGGTCAACTCAAGATAAACCATGATAGCTTGAAAGCCATCAGCAGCAAGAGCCTGCTTGTAGAGCCTGCACTTGCGGGTCTCGATCGTTTAGATCCCGCCAAAGGTTTAAATTGGCTGGACGATTTCTATAATTCCGATGGGCAGAATGGTGCTTTAGTGAAGACCTATTTCGATGTCATGGATGTCCATCCTTATGTCAAATATGAATATCCAGCTGTACCTGGACTTGATCAGGGTACTCCGGAGAAGCTTCTCGACACGCTGCAGCAATTGAAAGATACGATGACGAGCCATGGTGATGGAGACAAACCGATTGTTATTACGGAGTTAGGGTGGAGCACTTACACAGGCGGAAGCTACTTGAAAAAAGTAGATCGTGCGACCCAACGTAATTATTTGGCTAGAGCCTATATGCATGCCATTGCAAACGGAATTCGTACCATGCACTGGTATGATTTTGCCGATGATGGCACGGAGATGAATAACTTGGAGCATAACTTAGGGTTAATCGACTGGAATGGTAAGCCTAAGGAGAGTTATTACGGTTACTATACGCTGATTAGAGTGTTAAAAGATGCAAACTATTTAGGTGTGGTACCGGGCATTGCCAATCCTTACTATGGCTATCAATTCTGGGATGAGAATAAGAATAGATACATCACGTCTTTATGGGATGCCAGTTGGCAAACAACAAGTACCAATTCACGAACAGCGGTTATTGAGACGACTGAACCAGGAGTAACGATTGTTGGCATTGATGGAAGCTATAAATATGTCGCTGCAGTTTCGGGAGTTGTAAGCGTACCTCTTACAGGAGCACCTTTGTTTATCTATTCTCTGGCGAACGTAACTGTGAATTCCATTAATTAATGTATAATTATTCCTCCTGAAGGTCGTGTTAATGATACAATAAAAAACAAGTGCACGACCGAATGGAGGCCTGCCATGAGAAACAGTATTTCTGCGAAGGCCATGATGATTTATGGCATCGTATTCCTCTTTATTATCAGCCTAACGTTCTGGCTGTCCTATACGGGGACAGTGGGTAGGCTGCAAAAGGATTTGAAAGATACGAATCTTGCACTATTGAAACAAGTAGACTCCAAGATCGAGGGTGCCTTCCGCCAGACGGAAAAGGATTTGCTCTCCATGGCTGAGGGGTTGGAGTTTATTTATTTTATGAATAATAGCTATAGTGATGATGCACAAAGATACAGTATCCATTACACGCTGACGACAAGGCTGAGGGATTTTATCGCGAATAATCCGAATTACTCCTCTGTATTTGCTTATTCTCATGTTAGCGGAGATTTAATGACCGAGGCAACTTTTTTAAAACAAGCCTCGACAGAGTTTAATTGGTTAGCCCAATATTTGGATATGCCCGAATATTTCAAGTGGTTGTCGACGCAGAAAGTATGGGATGGTCAAAAAACAAAGGATGTAATTACTTTGGTCCGCAGTTTTCCAGCCCTCAGTAGCCCCGGCTTTAGGAAGGGTCTCATGGCCATTAGTATTCAAGAGGATGAATTGTTCCAAATGATTAAGACGATCTATGAGGATGGTCATCCCGGTCATTTCTTCATTCTGGATGCAGAAGGGAACGTCGTTACGCATGACGATAAAACTCAGCTTTACCGCAATATGAAGTCGTTACCCTATATAACTACGATACTAACAGATTCGGATAGCGGTTCGTTTAACGTTAAATTGGATGGCGTGCAGCAGTCTGTTTTTTATCGGACAAGTGAATATACGGGATGGAAAGTTGTCAGCATTATGCCGGAATCGACGGTATTTGAACCCCTTAAAGTTACACGCAATCTGTTGCTCATTTTTGCCGTTATCATGTTCAGCCTCGCGTTGTCTGCCTTATTCTATGTGAATCGCTGGACCTTTAAGCCGTTAGACCGATTAGCAGGCAAGATGTCTGGTATGAAGAAGGGGAGAGGACAGGGAGCTGAGAGCATTGGACTCAGCAGCTTAGAGCATATTTTCGATGAAATCCTAACAGACCGTGAGCACTTGGAACAGCATGTGAGGGATTCGAAGCCAATGCTCAAATGGAAGATCATGATGGAGCTATTGAATGGCAGTCGTTCTGATTTCCATGCAGTGTATCATCATTTGGAGTTTCAGGGGATACGCATGTATCCGGAGCGCTTCCTTGTGTGTACAGCAGAAATTAGCAAAGATGGCGAACAACTGTCACCGCGTGACGAAGCTTTGTACACCTATATGTTCTGTAATGTTACGGAAGAGTTGATTCGATCAGAGCATGCAGGAGCAGCTATAGACTTAGGAGGCGGCAGGGCGGCTGTCTTGCTAAGCTTTGCTGAAGGTGACCCAGAGCAAAATCATTTGCGGACATTGGTCATTCTTGAATTGATTCTTGATATTATGAAAAAACAATTTGGTTTGTCAGTGACGGTTGGTGTAGGCACATGCCGTATGGATATGCAGGAGATACCACGTTCGTTCGATGAATCACAGAAGGCACTACTCTATAAAATGATTTTCGGAAAGCACTCAGTGATATCTATAGACGATTTACAGCCGCCAGACCGACAAGATTATTACAAGCTCAGCCGAATGTCCGATCCAGTCATGGAAGCTTTAAAGCAGACCGATCGGGGTAAGATGCTTGCTTACTTATCAGATACCTTCCGTGCAGCTGTCGAAAGTAATCTTCCACCGGAGCTGATTAGGCAGCTGTGCTACGATCTCATGATGAAATCACTGCAAACTGTAAGTGCAATTGGCATTGAACCGGAAGTATCGATGGGGCCATTAAGCAGCATTTATGAGCGTATCGCAAAGTGTGAAAACTGGAAGGAAGCGGAACAGCTGGTTGGCGATATTCTCGAGGGTTTGGCCTCTCAAATAGAGGAAAAGCGCAGCCAACGCGGGAAGAATGAGACGATTGAGCGAATGCTGGATTATATTCGTACGCATTATCAAGAGCATGATCTATCTTTGGAACGACTGGCCAGCATGTTTCATCTGACTCCTCCATATATCAGTAGATTGTTTAAGGATCACACGGAGAGCAATTTTATCGATTATATGATTGAAATTCGCATCAAGGCTGCCATGGAGTTGTTGAAAGACAAGTCGATTAAAGTGAATGATGTATCGGATGCAGTAGGTTATGCGAATACGAGGAGCTTTCTGCGAACGTTTAAAAAATACACGGGTTTAACACCAACCGAGTATCGAGAACACATGTTGAAGCGAGAAACGTCGCAAATTGTTTAATGAAGTGGCCACGATGATATCATCGCGGCTTCTTTGTTTTCATAGGAAATCATGATACTGTTGAAGAGGTATAAACTACTATTTTTTATATGCTGAGGAGAAACATGTATGCTTCTTTCAAAAGGTCAAAAGATAGATGTAACTAAGGGAAAAGGGTTATCAAACCTAAAATTGCAATTTGGATGGTCGGCAGATTCAAAATTGAGCATAGATTCTTCGTGCTTTGTATTATCGGCAAATAATCGGTGCGAAAAAGATGAAGACTTTATCTTTTACGGGAATCCAGTTGCGCTAAATGGAGGAGTGATGCATGGTCAAGTTAGTGGACCAGATAAAGAGGTCATCTCCTTATGTCTGTCGAAGATCCCAGAAAGTACAGCAAGGATTGCTTTTTCGTTAACCATTCATGAAGGTGAAAAGTTCGGATACAGCATGCAAGATGTTTCTAATAGGTATGTAAGACTCATGGATGCCGATCGTGACGAGGAACTATTTCGTTATGAATATGGATCAGACTTGTCGAAAGAAACAGCAATAGTCGTTGGGGAATTATATAGGCACAATGGGGAATGGAAGTTTAATGCGATTGGCAGTGGTTTTTTTGGCGGATTAGCGGCGTTATGTACGAACTTTGGCTTAGAGATCGAGGACGAGGTAGTGAAAGAAACGGTTGATATAGAAAAGAAACCAGCCCTCTCAACTATCGATCTACGCAAGAAGCTTGTTCAAATCACGCTAGAGAAGAAAAAGATGAACAATGTTGCAGCTAGAGTTGGCTTAGTGCTCGACATCTCAGGATCCATGCAACTCTTGTATAAGAATGGGACAGTTCAAGAGGTTGTTGAACGGATACTGGCGGTAGCATGTAAATTTGATGATAATGCGACGCTAGACATTTGGGTGTATGACAACGAATTTAGTCGATTGTCTGCTGCAACAGAGCAAGATTTTGATCAATATGTGTTAAAAAATATTTTGAATAACAGAGATATCCATAAGTTTGGCCGTAATAACGAACCTCCTGTTATGAATGATGTTATTCGTAAATATACAGTTGAAAAGGATTCACCGCTTCCAGCGTTTGTTATCTTTATTAACGATGGCGGAGTTGTAAAATCAATTAAAAAAGTAATCGTGGAATCCTCACTCAAACCACTTTTTTGGCAATTCGTCGGAATAGGAGATTCTGATTTCGAAGTCTTGAAGAAGCTGGATACGATGGAAGGTCGAATCGTAGACAATGCCAATTTTATTCACATTAAGGATATTGCTAAGATATCCGATGAAGATTTATATAATCAGCTGCTGAACGAATTTCCATTATGGCTTAAAGAAGCGAAGGATAAAAGGGTTATTCGGAGTTGATGAACGGGCCCCTAACCATTCAATCTCAAGGGCTACCTCAACAAGGGTAGTCTTTTTGCACTTCAGTACATGCATAAATAAAGGAATCATCGTAATGCTAATACATTATTAATGATTTTCTATATAGATACTAAACAATTATAGGTTATGATAGGTTTTAGTTCAGTAACCGTAGAGTAGACAGGAGTTGACCATCCTTTTGATACACCTATTATCCAGGCTCGCTAGGCAATGGCGGCATAATTTTAACTTGTTCCGCAAAGCCCCGGGCGTACAGTCGGTGGGTCTGAAGCTGTTGGTCTGGGCAGTTGGCGGCACAGCGATCCTCTTTATTGGATTCAGTTTTTTTTCTTACTCACATTCGCAGCAGATTGTCATAGACAAGGTGACTTCAGCTACCAAGCAAACGGTTGTGCAATCTAGAGACACGTTAAATATTGTTTTTCGAAATTACGAGGATTTAACCTTTAGTATTTTGACTGATGAGGAAATGTTGAATCAACTGGGCATTTATGGGAGTGCGACAACAAGTCAGAATGAGAAATTCATGGCTAGGAATAAAATTGTTGAGAGCTTCGCTATTCGATTCTTTAGCAAAAGTGATATCACGAATATTCATGTGATCCCAGTAGATCCGAAGCTGAAAGAAATTACAACGGATACGCTCCATGCGGAATTAATCGAGTATAGTAAAGAAGAGTGGTTTCAGAGGGCGGTTATTGCCAATGGTGAAATCGGATGGCTCCCTACGAAAAGATATGGCTACTCGGATTTAGGACAACCCTCTTTTGCCATCAATCGGCTCATTAAATTGAGATCAGGTATGAAATATGTGCTTCTCATTGAGATCAGCTCGGAGGTATTAAAGCGTTCCATAGGTGATATATCAAGTGGAGAAATGGTTGTTCTGAATCCGGCCAATCAATTGTTGACCAGGACGAATTCAGAAATCGAAGGAGACTTCTATCGTATTCCTAACTTGTTCCGAGCAAATCCAATTCATGCTGGACATCCTTCCGAAAGTAAGACGGTCAAGGTGAATGGGGAGATGCAACTGGTTGTTGCGGAGAAGTTAGCGGCCAGTGACTGGACTGTACAGGCTGTGATCCCAGGCTCGGAATTGTTTAAAGATGCGAACACGATTGGCAATAGTATGTTGATAAGTATGATCGGAATTGCAATCATTACCTACTTATTTAACTACTACTTACAACGGCGACGGAATGCGAAGAAAATCCGATATATGGCTTACCACGATCACTTGACGGATTTAGCAAACCGGAAGCTGTTTATGGAGGTTATTGAAAAGGAAATTCAATCCGCGCGGCAATATAAGATGGAATTTACCGTTCTTTTTCTGGATTTGGACAGGTTCAAAATTATTAATGATACATTTGGCCATGAAGCGGGCGATAGACTGCTCATTGAAACAGCGCGCAGACTAGAAGATATCTTGGATAAATCATGTACCATTGCTCGTTTTGGCGGGGACGAGTTTCTGGTGCTGATACCGAACTCAGGGGATCCAGATGCAATATTGACAATCATTCAAGAGATTACCTTTCAGATTCAGAAGCCGGTATATTATGAAGAGAAAGAGCTTCATGTCTCTGTTAGTATAGGTGTTAGTATGTATCCGCAGGATGGAAATGATATCCAAAGCCTAACTAAGCACGCGGATACTGCCATGTACAGTGCGAAGGAAAGCGGCAGAAATAATCATAAGTTTTATAACACCACGATGGAAAAAAATACATATGAAAAGCTGTCATTAGAAAGAGATTTGCGCCATGCGATAGAGCGGGATGAGTTATTTCTCTATTATCAGCCTCAAATCGAACTAGACTCAGGGTGTATCATCGGGGTTGAAACGCTAGCCAGATGGGATCATCCGAAGCATGGTTTCATTCCACCGTCGGAGTTTATTCCTATTGCTGAGTACTCACGGCTCATCGTGCCCATCGGCAAATGGATTTTATACACAGCGTGTAAGCAAAACAAAGCTTGGCAGGACGCAGGGCTCCCTAAGGTGCATGTAGCTGTCAATTTATCGATTCACCAATTCCAGAATTCAGAGATTATCCAAACCGTTGCACAGATCCTGGAGGAAACAGGCTTGGAGCCGCAATATTTGGAATTGGAAATTACGGAATCCATTGCGATGCAAGATGTGGAGCAGGTTATTTTAACCTTGCAAGGCTTGTATGCCTTAGGGGTGAAAATTTCCATTGATGATTTCGGCACAGGTTATTCTTCCTTAAATTATTTGAAAAATTTCCCGATTCAACGGTTGAAAATTGATAAATCGTTTCTAGATGACATTGTACGCAATGAGAAAGAACGTGCTATCGTCGGAGCGATCATCATCATGGCACACAGTTTGAATTTACGAGTGACAGCCGAGGGCGTAGAGTCTATGGAACAAGTAGCTTTATTACAAGCCTGCAATTGCGATGAGATTCAGGGTTACATTTACAGTCGTCCCATTCCGACAGGCGAATGTGCAGAATTGCTGGCAGAGAGAAGGGTGTTTGACACAATTGGGAAACAACTACAGAATGGCTAACCATTTGAGCGCGAGGGGGAAACCATGATGAGGATTAAACAACGCGATAGGAAGAATTGGTTATTCGTTATGAATTGGATTGTGCTTGTGACCTTCGTAATGGGGTGTTCCGGTCAGGAGCATCCCTTGCCAACTTCATCGCTATCTAACGACACGAAAGTAACGCTGCGCATGATCGAGAGCTTGACGAATCAGAGTCGAACGGTCATTTTAAAAGGTTTACTTACCCAATTCGAAAGCCAAAACCCCAATATCCATGTGGAATTAATATCACCCCCGTTTACGCAGGCGGATATTACCATTAAGACGATGCTGAATGTGAAGCAAGAGCTCGACGTTATGGAAGTCAGAGATATTAATGTCGCTGATCTGGCGAGTCAAGGCTATATTGATCCATTAAACACGTACATGTCTTCTTGGGATGAACTAAATACGCTGTCTAATGCAGCCAAATCGATCTCAGTTGTGGGACGTAAGAATTACTTTATCGCGAACGGCTTGTATCAACGTCAAATGTTTTACAGAAAGGATTGGCTGGAGGCTGCAGGCCTTAAACCGCCTTCTTCGTGGGAAGAGATGTATGAAACGAGTAAAAAACTAACAGACCCTGCGAAGAATAAGTATGGCTTTTCCTTTCGTGGCGCTAAAGGGTCGATTACGATCTCGGATACGTTGATCAGGGCTTATAATGGTGATCGCGTAAATCTCGATGATGGTCAATTTCTGAGTGACGGATCGACGATTTACACTTCACCTGAAGCGGTGAAAGCGATGGAATTATATATGAACCTGTATAAGGATGCTTCGCCACCCGATTCGATTTACTGGGGATTCCAAGAACAGGTGGAGGCGTTCACCTCAGGTGTAACAGGTATATTGCTGCAGGATCCAGATGTTATTCAAACGATACAGGATAAAATGCAGCCAGGAACGTGGGCAACAGCACCTCTCCCAACAGGCCCCAAAGGGAATGCGCTTGTAAGTGTTGGCGGAGCCGGCTGGGGGATTGCATCGTATTCCAAGCATAAAGCGGAAGCATGGAAGCTGATTGCTTTTCTTTCCGGAGCTAAGCAAAATACGGAATTATCCAAAAAATACGGCCTGATACCGATTCACACCTCCGCGGTTTCTGATGCATTTTTCCAAACAGGACCCTATAGAACCTTGCTCGATATGACGCTCAAGCCAGATACTTTCCTTCTCTTCAAACCACCTTTCCAATATCCAGGCAACAGCAGCTGGGACAAGGTAGCGATGGAATCGGGGCAGGCGATGCTATCAGGGAATGCCACAATTGCGGAAACGTTAAGTAAGTGGGATGCTTTCTGGAAGGAACAGAAACGAACAACGGGGATTGAATTGAACAAGAATTGAAACGTGATAGAATAGAAAATAGCTGATATGTTTTTGAAAAGGAGAGCCTCAAGTGATTCCAGATATAGGGAACCTAGTTACTGTGACTCAAACCTTAGATCAAGCCGGCGTTCGTTACTCGTTAGGTGGCAGCGGCTTAATGCTGAGCCTTGGTTTAACGAACACGGTGGGTGACTGGGATGTTATGGTTGAAGCCCCAAAAGAGCAGGTCAAGAATGCGTTGCAGCACGAGCACATCGAAGAAATAACGAGTGGGGACTACCCATTTGGCACGGACTATAAGCTAGTCGTACAGAGTGATGCACCTCAGGTAGAGATTATCGGAGGACTCTCGATTTATACGGATGAAGGTCAATGCAGACTGCCCTCCATCCCGAGTACTACTTGGAACGGTATTCAAGTTGGCAGCCCTGAGGTCTGGTATGTGGCCTATGCCCTTATGAATAGGAGTGCGAAAGCGGCGATATTGCTGTCCTATTTGAAAGAAGTCGGTGCTAATAAAGACATTCTTATCAGACTGATGAATGAACCGCTTCCTGATGCGATCATGGGGGAAATCAGATTTCTGATTGAAACGTAAAAGGATGAAACAATGGCAAATCAAATCACAATTCAGGCGTTAAAATATGGTAATCGTCAACATTACGAATGGAACACAACCTTATTAGAAAAGACGGATTCACATATTGTTGTTCTAGGTGAGTACGGAAGACAGCTGCATCATTACACGAAGCAAAGTGTATTTACGATTGATAATTGGTCTATTGAATTTTTCTCATTTGATTCTTGGTTTACAGTTAGTGCTGAAGTTGTTGACGGCAGGTTAGAACAGTTCTATTGTAATATCAATCAGCCGGCAGTGATGAAGGGGAACTCCGTTTCTTTTGTTGATTTGGATTTAGATTATGTGAGAAGAAATGGTGTTTGGCAGGTTGTTGATGAAGATGAATTTGCTGCCCATGCGATTCAATTCGGTTATCCCGTTGATCTGATTGGGCAAGCCGAGCAAGCGTTAGTGAGTTTAAAGGAAAAGGTTGCAAAAAAGGAATTTCCGTTTGATGGTTATCTCGAAAAGTTCATGAATTGTATTCCTAGGTCATGCAGGTAATGATTACGAAACTATGGGGAGGTTTCATTTATCATGATTACGGTACAAATGATACTAGATCGCCTTATTGAACCCGTTGGACAACTAGAGAAGACAGTAGATACGCTGAAAAGTGGACGGTTGGATACGGAAGTTCAAAAAGTGGCTGTTGTATTTATGACGACGTATGCGGCAATTAAGCAAGCTGTCGAAGCAGGTGTCGATCTCATCATCACGCACGAACCGACGTATTACAACCATATGGATGAAGGCGAGTGGCTTAGCGGGAATCCAGTGTATGAAAAGAAGCGTGCGCTGATCGAGGAATCGGGTATTGCGATTTTTCGTTTGCACGATTACGTACATAGCTATAAACCAGACGGCATTCTGGTAGGCATGTTGAAGCAGCTAGAATGGGAATCTTATGCAAGTCCTGAGAATATGAGGCTGCTTACGTTGCCTCTTGATGAAGTGCATACCGTACGCACCCTTGTTGCTCATCTGAAAAGTAAACTGGGCATAGAAAATATGCTTGTAGCCGGGAATCCGGATCTGCCCGTGAAGCGTATGGGCCTAATGCCAGGAGCTTCCGGTGGCCGTTCTCATATCAAATTCCTCGGAAGTCAGGATATCGATGTACTAATTGTTGGCGAGACGAGTGAATGGGAAACGAACGAATATGTGAGGGATGCCGCGGATATGGGAATGGCGAAGGCGCTGATCGTAACGGGACACCAGAAGAGTGAAGAAGCAGGCATGCAGACAGTTGTGGAGATGTTACGCGAGGCGTTTCCTGAGGTGCAGGTGGCATTCATGGAGTGCCCGCTTGCGGTACAGCGGATTTGAGAATGATGAAAAAGAAGCCTGTCGCTTTGCGCGGCGGCTTCTTTTTGCTTTGTGAGGCCCGCTCGCCATCCACCATCCACCATCCACCATCTCTCCCTCGAGCCCGCCATCGACCACACTTCCACCCCGTCACGAGCTCTGCATCGGCCACACTTCCACCCCACCACGAGCTCTGCATCGATCACACTTCCACCCCGCCACGAGCCCTCCTCGAAGCCCTCCCTTTTGCGCAGGTTTAGTATATAAATGGAAAAAATACAGTTAATTTTGCCGATTTTCCTGAGATTGAGTGAATAGATGGAAAATGTACAGTTAATATAAGCACAATTAGTGGTATATGAGCTTTTGGCTGAAATTAACTGTATGAAATCCAGCTATTGCTTGTAAATGAGCAGAATCAGCAAAATTAGCTACATAATATCCAGTTAATTTAATTCGGTCGACATAGCGTGGGGCGAGACAGATTATGGTAGAAGTAGAAGTAGAAGTGGAAGTGGAAGTGGAAGTAGAAGTAGAAGTAGAAGTAGAAGTAGAAGTAGAAGAGTAGTTTCAAGCAGCAGTAGCAGTAACTATAGATTTCATGCTTGAATTAATGGCATAATTAGGAAAGTTAGTATTCCTAGCAAGAATGAATGCATTTGAGGAAGGAGATCGGGATTATGCAGCGTTTTAAGTATTTCTACAAGCAATTTCTGAAAGAGCCACTATGGTTTAAAATACTTGTCCTAACTGCATTGGTTATTGCAGTTGTGTTTAGTAGTTCTGGGTTTTCGACGAATGTCCAAAGTGTAGCCAAACTCGCTGCGGCGATCTTTTTTTGTACTTATGCGATAAAATTCCGAAAGCAAGTTAGGATCTCTGGTGCATTTTATGTGCTAGCAGGGTTATGTTTGTATGTGGCGTGGGATCGGTTATAAGCGTTGTCTTACTAATCCAAGGTGTGTACTAAGCATAGCATGGTCCCTTGGAGGTTAATTGAGGTGCCCACTCTCGCTTGCACAAAGCAAAGAAGCTAAGCGCAGTAAGCCGCTTAGCTTCTTTGTATGCCAGCACGTTACTTCTTCTTCCTACGCTTGCTAGCCAATGTATTAGAAGCCTTCCCATTCCCGCCGACGGCATCCTGCTGCTTCGTACCCGGACTTTCGATAGCGGAGTTGGTCCCACTCGTGCTGTACTTGCCAGCGCCGCTTGCCACCTGGGTAGCCGAAGCATTCGCTGCATGTTTGGGGAGCTTCACGATTTGATCGTTAATGACGACGATGATTTCTTTACCTTTACGGCGGATCTTGGCTAATTGTTTACTGCCAACACCAGATAACTTGCCTTTAGCGCCTTTCCCTATTCGGTTCTTCGCTTTGCCTCCTGCTCCAACACTTTGCTGTTGCTGACTGTGCGGTGATTTAATAGCGGCGTTACTGCCAGCAGCACTGCTGCGGCCTGCACCACTTGCGAGTTGCGTCGTGTTCGGGGCATTCGTAAATTGATGGTTAATAACGAATACCAGTCTATCGATGCCATGAATTGGCGATTGCGTAATGATACGTTTTTTCCCTTTTTCAATAATGATCGTGAGACGGTCTGATTTCATAATCACACAGAACCTCCCCATAGGTCTTTTCTCTTATGTATATGTCTGTAGGACAAATTGGTAAGGGATAGTTGCTGAGTGGGTGAAAAAGAGGTGCGAGCTACACGTCTATGTCATCAGGTAAGAGCCGAGGTCTTTACGCCGATATACACTAAGCATGAGACCGATGGATATAAATTGAAGAATAGCAAGTAATCCACTATAGCTAATGAATGGAAGTTGAAAGGTACTATATGGCGCTAGACCGATTGACATGAGCATGCTCCACGTATATTGCGTTGTAAACACAGCTAATAGGGCAGTTACGATGGCTTTTCCATAGGGCTCTTTCACTTTCCGGGAAACGTTAACGGTCTGCTGGACGAACAGAGCTACCATCATGACTAGAGCAATTCCAGCCCACCAGCCGAAACAGTAGATGAGGAAAGGGAACATCATCTCGGATTGAAGCGCAGGCAGTTTACTAAGCGGAGCACCAAAGCCATATCCCCACCAACCAGCAGATTGAATAGCTAATTTGGATTGAGTCAGCACATAATTCATACCTAGCGGATCTTGATTTGGATGTAAATAGGCGTAAAGACGATCGGCCTGATAGCTTAATTTGAGTACGAACAAGCCAAATGCAGCAGCAAGTAGGCTACAATGCGCAGCGAGAAGGGCACGCTTTTTTCGCAAAACCAGCAGCAAGCTCAAACATCCAATAAAGAACAGTACGAAATTATTAATTGAATGTGTAAATAAAAGGAGTGTACTTGGAAGCCAGACAGTTCCTACGTTGATCCAACTCTTTCGAATGAACGCACGTAGAGAGGATTCGTTCGCAATAGTTCTCTGTGGTTTACTCCAAATTCCAGCTAAAGCAATGAGCAGCAAGTAGGGGGAGAGCGCAGGGATATTCAGTTGAATAAGCCCAAACCTAACATAACCTCTAATGCCATTCATCATATCTCCAGAAAGTAGGACATAACTAAGTAACATAATTGTGCCGATATAGAGGACCCATGAGTATCCGGCTAATTTACGATAGTTACTAAAGCTGATCAACAGCATCAAGCATGAGCCTACGCTAAAAAACATAACTTGCATCTTGCCAAGTGAATTGAGATATGGACGATAGTTGGCGGCTTGAGCAGAGAATATAGCTACCAAACCGATGCCCATAAGAGCTACGACGACAGCAAGAAGCCCCCAGTTAAAACGAGGCCGATGGGCAAGATGAAACTGATGCCCGATCACATCAGGCGTCCCCATTTGAGAAATAGATTCCTTAACGGCAGCATCCAAATCGAACCCACTACTTAGTTTTTCCTCAATTAATTCCTGCAAATGACTTTCAAGCTCCAGACGAACTTCTGAATGGACTTCTTTTGCTTTAATTTCGCGACAAACCTGTTTCAAGAACGTAGTGATCTCCTCATGATGACGAAAGCTACTCATACGCCGCCCTCCCCAAGAACACGATCCACCGTATTGCGAAAAAGCGACCATTCTTGTTTCTTCACTTTGAGTTCGCCTTTGCCTGCCTTCGTTAGGCGATAATTTTTACGTTTCCGTCCCTCTTTCTCATCCCAATAAGCTTCAACATAGCCTTCAGATTCAAGCGTATGCAAAATGGGATAGAGCGTACCCTCCTTTAACGTGAATACGCCATCGGAATGCTTCTCCATTTCTTTGGTCATCTCATAGCCATACATGTCCTTCCGATCCAAAAGGGTAAGAATCAGAATGACGGTGCTTCCTTTCATGAGCTCTTTATTGATTTTCATGGTTGGCTCCTTTTTGACTATAGGATTACGATGCATCGAATATCTATGTATAATATAAAACAAAAGGAAGGTAATGGCAATATATTGCTGTCATTTAGAGAAATTAGATGATAACACAACGCTAACCCAAAAGCCTGAATCCATTTTCAAGTGGATGCAGGCTTTTATATCTTCAACGAACGTCCCACCAAAGATAAATTTAGTACATGAATCGGATAAAATCGGATATGTACAATATATTTTCAGCCCTTTATAATTGAGACTGAGAATTATTATCAATTATAAAATAGGGAGTCAGCATTAGCATTCTAAATAGATGGCTTGTTCATCACCAGTGTGTGCTCTGCTGTACAAGGAGGAAGAAACCGAATGAAATCTTTAAAAATGATGATCGTGCTGTTGCTAGCACTAGCCATTACGGCTTGTGGCAGTGGGACAACAGGCGGAAATGCAAGCAGTACAACGGCATCACCAGAAGCGGCTAAAGCAACTGCTGCAGCTGTGGTAGAGAAAACAATCAAGCACGCGATGGGGACCGTTACTTTGAAGAAAAAACCAGAACGGATCGTCGTTCTGTTCAATGGTATGACGGATATTGTTACACATTTAGGCGTCAAGCCTGTCGGTTCGGTTGAATCATGGGAAGAGAAGCCATGGTACAACTATTTGAGAGCCAATATGGAAGGCGTTAAGAATCTGGGTGAAGAAACGCAGCCGAACGTTGAGGCGATCGTAGCATTGAAACCAGACTTGATCATTGGGACCAAAGCTCGCCACGAGAAAATTTATCCGCAATTGGAAAGCATCGCGCCAACGATCATCACAGAAGAGATTTTCGATTGGAAAGCAAATTTGAAATATGCTTCGGATGCTCTTTATAAGGAGCAAGAAGGTGCGAAGATTGTAGCGGATTGGGATAAAGGGGTAGCGGAGTTTAAACAAAAAGCCGGGGATAAACTGGCAAAATCCGAAGTTTCGATTATCCGCTTTGAAAGAGACGGCAGTGCGCGTTTTTATGCAACTGGATTTGCTGGAACGATCTTTAAGGAACTGGGCTTACCGCGTCCGAAAGCACAGATTGTAGAAGGTAAGGCTGTAGTAAACATCACAACGAAGGAGCAAATGTCCCAGTTGGATGGCGAGTACATCTTTGATATTACGCGTCTGAACGCGGAGGAACCTGCAGTAGAGAAATCGCAGAACGATTGGACGTCTCATCCACTTTGGAAAAATCTCAAGGGTGTGAAGAACGGTAAATACTTTAAAGTAGACACGATTACATGGAACTTAGCGGGAGGCTCGATGGCAGCGAAAGCGATGCTAGCGGATCTCTACAAATATTTTGATATTAAATAGTTGAAACACTTAGGGATGAACGCTATGTTCATTCCTTTGTTGAAATATAAGGATTTGGGAGATTGTCATCATGAACCTTATGAATACGAGCTTATGGAAAATCGCCGGACTGTTCGCGCTGGTACTTATCCTGCTTGGGAGTTTTGCTTCCAGCATTCTGTTCGGTGCGACGCAGTTTGACTGGCATACGGCGTGGGCTTCCATCTTTCATTACGACGAGAATATCAATGATCAAATCATTCTTCGTACAACGCGTGTGCCGAGGGCCTGTATTGCCGCTGCCATTGGCGCAAGCCTAGCAATCGCAGGTACATTGATGCAGACTCTAACACGTAATCCACTGGCTTCGCCGAGTGTACTCGGGGTCAATGCGGGAGCAACATTGTTCGTTGTTCTTGCAGCAGTTGCGTTATCAATTTCATCGATGCAAGCCTTGATGTGGATCTCTTTTATCGGAGCGGCAGTCGGTGCCTTATCCGTGTATATCTTGGGCTCTTTTGGCCGAGATGGCTTAACGCCACTCAAAATTGTGCTCGCAGGAGCAGCCATGACCGCTCTATTCTCTTCCTTTACACAAGGCATCTTGGTGCTGAACCAACAGGGGTTAAGCACGGTGTTGTTCTGGCTAACGGGTACAATTGCGGGACGATCTCCGGATATGTTAATGACAGTCATCCCTTTCATGGCCATATGCTGGGTAGCTGCCTGGTTCATCGCGCGTGATATGAATTTACTTCTCATGGGTGAGGATACGGCCAAAGGATTGGGTCAAAAGACGATCTGGGTCAAATCAGTCGCAGGCCTTCTGATTGTCGTGCTTGCGGGCTGCTCTGTGTCGGTCGCGGGTCCCATCGGATTCATTGGCATTGTTATTCCGCATATCTCTCGGTTTTTCATCGGTGGCGATCATCGTTGGGTGATTCCTTATTGTGCCGTACTGGGGGCGATTCTGCTCATACTGGCGGATTTGGCTGCAAGATTTATTATGATTCCTGAGGAAATGCCTGTAGGCGTTATGACGGCCATTATTGGTGCCCCATTCTTTATTTATATTGCACGAAGGGGGCTTATCAAATCATGAAGGGTCATGTTCCGGTTCGATTGCGGCAAGGTAGGATTTCTTTTTTAGTCGAAAAGAAAGCGTTAAAGATCTCCCTCTTGTTATTCGTGGTTTGTATCGTGATTGCGATAGTAAGCACGGGGATGGGGGAAATGTACATATCTCCGATCGATGTGGTCCAAAGTGTCATAGGCATTGGCGCTGATGATCACGCGATGGTCGTCCAAAAGCTCCGCCTACCGCGAATTGTTATTTCCATGTTAGTTGGTTCTGCACTGGCTGCGGCGGGTGCGATCATGCAGGGGATCATTCGGAATCCATTGGCATCGCCAGATATGATGGGCGTAACCGGTGGAGCTTCGGTAGCGGCGGTCACTTTCCTTACGTATTTCAATGGCATGATCAGCATTCGGTGGCTGCCGGTGTCGGCTATGCTGGGCGCTGCGGTTGTTTCCGTCATTTTGTATATGCTTGCTTGGAAAAAAGGGGTCACACCCATTCGCCTTATTCTGGTCGGCATCGGGATGTCTTCGCTCATGTCGGCTGCGACGACGATGATGATCGTGTTTAGTCCGAGAAACGATCCCGGCACAGCCTACTTATGGCTGACAGGATCGGTTTATGCGTCGAATTGGGAAAATGTGATGACCGTACTGCCATGGACGGTTATCTTGATTCCACTAGCTTTTCTATTAGCTCGTCATGTCAATGTTGGACAGCTCGGGGATGATGTGGCAGCAAGCGCGGGAAGCGCGGTGGAAATCAACCGCTTAGTATTGCTGCTCATCAGTGTGGCGCTTGCGGGGGCAGCAGTTTCCGTAGCTGGCACGATCGGATTCATTGGCTTAATCGCACCGCATATGGCACGCAAATGGGTAGGCTCGAGCTTTGACAGCCTTTTACCCGTCTCAGCTCTACTCGGAGGCGCTATTGTGATGTTGGCTGATCTAGCGGGAAGAACGTTCTTTCTACCGCTCGATGTGCCAGTCGGTGTATTTACGGCAGCCGTAGGGGCACCATTTTTCATCTATTTGCTGTACACCAAGCGAAATTCAAGATAGGAGTGAAGAGCGTGCCAACCTTGGAAACCAGAAATCTTAATTTGACCTATGGCAACGAAAATATCATCGAGGGTCTGAATCTGTCTATTCCCAAAGGAAAGATTACGGTATTGATCGGTTCTAATGGCTGTGGGAAATCAACACTCCTGCGTGCGATGGCTCGCTTATTGAAGCCAGCTCATGGCGAAATCATTCTGGATGGCAAGCATATCGCGGAAATTCCAACGAAAGAAATCGCGAAGCGCTTATCGATCTTACCGCAAGGCCCGATTGCTCCGGAAGGGTTAACGGTATTTCAGTTAGTGAAACAAGGTCGGTATCCGTACCAGAACTGGCTAAAATCGTGGTCAGATGAAGATGAGCAATGTGTGAAGGAAGCTTTAGCGGTGACCAAAATGACCGAATTAGCGGAAACCGCGGTAGACTCCTTGTCCGGCGGACAGCGTCAGCGGGCGTGGATCGCAATGACTCTCGCGCAAGGGACCCAAACCATCTTGTTGGATGAACCGACAACGTATTTGGATATGGCTCACCAAGTGGATATTTTGGATCTGTTGTTTGAACTGAATGAACGTGAACAGCGTACGATTGTCATGGTTCTCCATGATCTCAATCTCGCTTGTCGATATGCGCATCATCTCGTTGCGATCAAAGATAAATCCGTCTTTGCCCAAGGGAAGCCAGAGGATGTCATTCATTCGGAGCTTGTCCGGCATGTTTTTGGAATGGAATGTGAAATTATCGGGGATCCGTTCTTCGGTACACCGATGTGTATTCCGAAAGGAAAAGGCCGGAAATCCGACAAGCTCATACCTAAGAAAATAGAGGAGGAAGTGAAGCATGAGCTTATCCGAAGTTAAACCAATGGGAACGGTAGCTGCGTTAATTAAAGAAAGAAGAACGATTCGTGACTTCAAACAAGATCCCGTTTCGGACGAATTGCTGCTGGCGTTACTGAATGTAGCCGTATGGGCACCGAATCATGGGAATAGACAGCCTTGGCGTTTCATTTTGTATAAAGGAGATGGACGCAAGGCATTGGCAGATGCGATGCTCCAATCCTATGATGACCCAGATATGAGAGAAAAACACGGGATACCCAAATGGAACGATTTCATGGCGATTCCCGCGCATCTCGTTGTGATTATGAAAGAAGACACACGCCAAAAGCAATGGGATGAAGACTACGGCGCGGTCTGCGCCCTCATCCAAAATTTCCAACTGGCTGCCTGGGAGCAAGGGCTCGGCGTCGTGTGGAAAACGAACAACTATAATTATGAAGCTGAGTTCCAACAATCAGTGGGCTTGCAGGCTGATGAGAAAATTGTTGGCGTTCTACATGTCGGATATCCAGCATCCATTCCCAAAGTACAACCGCGAAAGTCAGCCGAGGAAATGCTGACGATTATTGATTCTAAATAGCACCATTTAGCTCACGAATCGTTAAAGTTGATTCGCGGGCTTTTTTTTAGTTCCAGACTACTTCGGGTACACTTGATTATTTTCAAATAAATTCCGAACTTGATCGGCCATAAATTGTGTGGATTGCGGCATGTGATGACGTATCCACCACTCCACAATGCCAATAAAAGCAGAGGCCATGAATTGGGCTTTGATCTCATTGTCAATAATAGGCGTGTTGTCCGGCCTTTCCATTTTAACCATCAGATTGACTGTGATAAATTTCAGCAATTGGTCCCTGAATAGAAAGGCTCTCTGATTGGAAAACATAGCTGAGAAAAATGGGAAATGGTCACGAAAGTAATCAAAAACCGGTTTAGGCTCTTGTACCATTCCTTGGCTAACCGTATCGTGCTCCCGTTTCTTACATAACGAGATCAATTCGTTGATGTGCTCTTCAATGCATTTGTCCAAAAGATCGTATTTGTCACTGTAATGCAGATAAACGGTGCCGCGGTTCACATTGGCACGATCTGCAATCTCGTTAATGGTGATGTGTTCAAAATCTTTCTCCGAAAAAAGCTCGAGAAACGACTTCGTTATGGATTGCTTGGTTCGGAGTATACGGCGGTCGGTCTTAACAACGGATTCCATTTCTTTATTTGCCTCCTTCAGTTAATCAACATTTCTACGGGTGTTGTTGGATATGACACATTTACGTATCAATTAACCATTGAGTAATACGTGCTTCTGTCTATAATAATAATCAACGGCCGTTAAATATTCAACACGCGTTCAATATTGCAAGTGGGGGAGCATATAACAATGGAAAACATTCAAAATAAAGTAGTTATTATTACGGGAGCCTCCAGCGGAATAGGTGAAGCTACAGCGAAATTGTTGGCCCAAAGTGGCGCGAAGGTGGTATTGGCTGCAAGAAGAGAGGAACGCCTGCATACGATTGTAAATGAAATTAAACAGGGGGGCGGCGAAGCCGTATCTGTAAAAGCAGACGTCGTTTCTGTTGAAGATATGCAAAATTTGGCCAAGTTTGCTTTAAATGCGTATGGCCGAATTGATGTACTGGTGAACAATGCAGGAGTCATGCCAAGTTCCAGGATGAATGAATTACGAGTAGTCGAGTGGGATCACATGATCGACGTGAACATCAAAGGCGTTTTATACGGTATCGCCGCGGTATTGCCTATCATGCGGGAGCAGCAGTCTGGTCATATTATCAACCTATCTTCTACTTCCGGGTATCAAGTGTCCCCGACATCAGCCGTATACGCGGCCACCAAGTTTGCCGTTAGAGCCATTTCGGAGGGACTTCGTCTGGAAGAGTCAGCGACTTCAGGTATTAGATCGACCTTGATTGCGCCAGGTTTGACGAAGACTGAGCTTTTTGATAGCATTACCAGCCCG
Source organism: Paenibacillus sp. LjRoot56 (assembly GCF_964253335.1). Classification (NCBI taxonomy): domain Bacteria; kingdom Bacillati; phylum Bacillota; class Bacilli; order Caryophanales; family Paenibacillaceae; genus Paenibacillus; species Paenibacillus sp. LjRoot56. Next base: position 972,120 of record NZ_CAXURV020000003.1, on the reverse strand, counting down.
GAAGTGCAAGCAATCGCCAATCAAATAAGCGGCTTTGGGATTTCTCCCAACAGTATAGCAAGAGCGATTGCGTTTGCCATTAATGAACCCGATGACACGCTCATCAGCGAAATTATGGTTAGACCGACCGCGTTGTCTTAAATGCTAGTTAGTAATTGTAATATAATTGAAATCTTATCTTCATCTGGCATTAATATAAGTAGCCTATAATAAACCTCGACCCCCTTTTTAAATATATAAACTTAGACCCTCAGCCCGTTGCTGTGGGTCACTTTTTTTTAAGTCAAATAGTAGGGCCCACGTCCGCCAACACCGAACGCTAAACGCCGCACCCCGCAAACCGTCACCACTCCTGCCATCCCCGCCGCCCAACACACATCGACTCTCCCCCAATATGAGTAGTGAGTAATAATGACAGTATGGTGGAGTTATGAGAGTAATTAGTCAGTAGTGAGGATACAGAGGAGAATGTGGGAAAAGTGGAGTAATGTGAAGTGGGAGGAGTATGTGGAGTAATGTAGCAAGGTAGCAAAGACTGCTAATGATTGTCCGATAGAGTAAGGTTGTTGATTACTAAGAACTCTCCAGTTCAGGTTCTTTCCCCTGTCAAAAATGCAAAAAAGCACTTTTCGAATGGGTTCCCCCTCCGTTATTGGAAATAGATGCAAATAGGCATCAATTTAGAGTGATTTCAGGAGATTATCATGAAATACGTTAAAAAGGTTGCCTATTTGCACGTATTTACCAATCCCAATCATGAACTCATAAAAAGGTTGTATTATTGCATTTCTGAGCGAGAGACCCAACCCTCAAACACTTCAACTTAGAAATAACTGTAGTTTCTACAGCTAATCCCAAACGCACGCCTAGCTATGGCCTAATTTAACCCCTTTTCAATTAAATGGAAAGCATTTATACTGAACCTACTGATAATCATTATCAATGATGACCGTGAAAGGGGTTAAAGCTGCACATGCTGCCGGTTCAAGGACAGGAATATTCCCTTCTAATGCTTTCATCCCTACGTAGACGTCGTTTCCATAAACGGAATACGCTGTATAAAAAAAATATCCCAGGAGATATGCTCTTTGTTGTAACACAAGGTAGGGGCATTCTTTGTGTCGATAATCAAGCCATACCGATCAGGCCGAATCAGACCTACTATTTACTTGGAAATAAACCAATTGAAGTGATGTTGGAGTCTGAATTCATCGATTTCTATGTGCTAGTCATTAGACGCGTGACATTTGCCAAAAAGAAAGGCAGCTGGCATTATGTCAATGCAGCAACCGATTCTTCGCTCTTTCAGACGGGCAAATTACAACTGAAACACGAGAAGCAGCACCTCGAAAGCATAGAGCAGCTATATGAAGAATGCCGATATAAGTCAGTTAAGGATCCAAGTATTCAGCTCAAATTTCAAAGTCTGATCCAAGCCATGCCGGAGGAAGTGCCAGAACCACTTGAACTTGAGGACGCGTCAAAAGGTATTGATCAAAGCATCACGTATATGTACAAGCATTTTAATCACAAAATTAAACTAGATACCTTGTCAGACATCGCAGGCTTGACGCCAACTTCTTACTCAAGAAGCTTTAAGAAAGCCAAGAAGATATCACCTGTCGAATATTTAAATCACATTCGTATCGATTTTTCGAAAGAATTATTGCAACGGTCCGATCCCTCGATTAAGGATATTTCAACGGCTGTTGGGTTCGGGAATGAGTTTTATTTTAGCCGCATGTTTAAGAATAGCTTGGGCATTTCGCCTACGATGTATATAAAAAGGAAACAATTGAAGGTGGCTGTAGCATCGTGCTTCCGGTATAAGGAATGTTTGCGTGACCTTGGGGTTGAGGACACTTACGAATTAAATGGTTACCGGCATTTGGAGTTAGGTGTCGAGGAGAATAGGAGGCTTACACAAGTTCAACTTGAAGGGTTGCGTAACTATCGACCGGAATTAATTATCGCAGATTATAGGCATCTTCCGCTTTACGATCAATTAAAGCTTATTGCTCCAACAGTCATGGTAGATTATTCCATGGATTGGCGTGCGTATTATGTGCGGATTGCGGAGTTGGTTGGACGGGAAAAAGAAGCTCAACAAACGTTCAGTCAATTGGAACTACGGTTGAAAATTACGAGAGACGCGTTAATGGATACAATTGGTCATCAAAGTGTCTCTTTAATCCGACTATATAGTCGGAGAATTCGCGTGCAAGGCCTGGTGGATCACCCCTTAAGTCACTTACTATATTCGGAGCTTGGCTTAAAGCCTGGTAGTTGTGTCCCATTGAACGAGAGGACGAAGGAGTTTGCGGTAGATGGCATGCCAACCTTTGATACGGATTATCTCCTGATTGATAAAAGACTTACGGTACAAGAGGAAACTAACCTATACGCGAATGTCTTGAATGGAAGCACTTGGGATGCGATGAAGGCTGTGCAAAACAATCAGGTTCGCGTGATTCCGAATTGGATCAGTATGAGCTGGTCCCCTAGCGGCCAGAACCAAATCCTAGATAATTTGCTGCAATGGCATGCCTGAAGGAATAAGCACCAATGAATCCCCACATGAGTTGTCCTAATTGAGGTGAAGTAGCATATGTACGACATCTGCTCATTATACATGGGATAGGAGAACATCATGGTGAGGAGAGTGCCTATATTGTCAAATGAGTTTGTGATGCGTTCATTGGATGAGATCCGGTTCTGGTCGCGTATTATGAAGGAACATTCCTTATTTCTCAAACTGGGTTTTCGATGTGAGGACACGACATTGATCCAAGAAGCGAATCATTATTATCATATTTTTGAGCATATCGAGGGTCGATCCCATGCGTATAACGAATTGACAGACCCTGAACAAATTCGGCGATTCAATACGGAAGTTTCTTCGGCTGCTGCACATATCTGGGCGTTCAAACGAAAAGTTCTCGGACTCATCATCCAATGCAAGCTGCCTGGTGGTAACAACTTTCCCTTACTAGTCGACCATACGAGCCGTGAGGCTAACTATTTTCGAAATCGTTTATACGAATTAAACACAGGACGATTAGAACCGTTACCCGACGCGATTATTGATGAAAATATCTTCTTCTTGCGTATTATGGCGGATCACGCCAAATTTATTGGTCACCTGCTGGACCCATCCGAACGTCAGTTAGTGGAACAAGCAAGGAATTTTAGTCATGATTTTGACCAACTCCTCTTTCAAGCTATTGATTTAAGCGGGATGAGGCCTCAATCCCAAACCGACCCGCTATTGGATCAGTTCCTTGACCAGAATCGTGTCTCAGTCGTTGCCCTGCGTGATTTCAAAAAGACAGCCCGCGATTTAATTGAAGCTTGCAAAATCAAGAGCATTATCCATCCCTTGCTGGCGGATCATGTCTTCCGGGAGGCGGAACGCTTCTTAGCGATCATTGATATGTTCGAGCAGTGCTTGACAGGCAATCCAGTCATTGGGATGCGGGAGGAGCATCTGGGTCATTAAATGTATGGGGACATCCATAGGTCAAAAGGTCACTTGCTGAAGCAAGTGGCTTTTTACTTTGCGTAGGCACTCCTTCAGAAGGGGGACAAGGATGTGATAGATTCGTGACAATGGCCTTAGCAAGCAGTTGTCTCCAGTTTCTACTACTAGGTCAATATACAGTGCTATTAGTGGAATTATTATAGAAATAGTATAAACAACTAGTCCCCACTATGTTTTAGGAACATATTATGCTAATGAAACGATAAGACATCTATCATGGAGGGAGGAATAACTAGAAAACCGTAACTTACAAGCGATTTTTGTTCACTAGAGAGATCTGTTAAAAGTGGATAAATAAGATCTTCGTTAAGACCTTATTTTACCTTATCGAAAAGAGGTTGAATTATGATGCTGCAAGATTTCATGATTCCTATCACCATATTGTCGTTTATATGCACCATTGCTTTTATTATCTTTCGTCCAAATGTAAATGAATCTATTCCCGCAACCGTCGGCGCCATATTTGTCCTTCTAAGCGGTAGTGTTACTATACATGACGTGGGTAAAATAACTGAAACCATAGGTGGAGCAGCAGTAACCATTATGGCAACGATTGTTATGGCGATTGTTTTGGAGAGCTTCGGTTTTTTTAATTGGGCTGCAGAGAAGCTCCTAGAACGAGCGAAAGGATCAGGAATACGCCTTTTCTGGTACACGAATTTATTTTGTTTTCTGATGACCCTTTTTGTAAACAACGACGGTAGTATATTAATTACAACACCGATCTTACTTATGCTGCTACATCAATTAGGCCTTAAAAACCATCAAAAAATTCCTTATTTACTCTCCGGCGCTTTAGTTGCAACAGCTTCTAGCGCACCAATTGGTGTAAGTAATATTGTCAATTTAATTGCACTAAAAATTGTTCATATGGACCTCTATATGCAAACAGCGATGATGTTTGTCCCTGCTTCACTTGGTCTTTTACTCCTTACACTCCTTCTATTTTTCAGTTTTTATCGCGTATTACCTCGCAAACTAGCACCAATTAAAGTAGGAGCCTTACACCAAACACATCCACTGCAAGATATTTCGTCACCGATTCCGATAGAGAATCGAACTAAATTCATGCGGAATATCTTAATCTTCGTATTCAGCGTTCGAATAAGCCTATTTGTTGCCTCTTTCATTCATTTTCCAGTTCCATTAATGGCTGTTATCGGTTCTACCTTCCTGCTGGGCTGGCGTTGGTATTATTTGAAAATTGCGCCTACAGATATGATTAGAAAAATGCCTTGGTATATACTGGTTTTTGCCTTCAGTATGTATGTGATTATATATGGTTTGCATAATATCGGATTAACCCAAATGCTTATCCAGCTTATGCAACCACTTGTTTCGGGCAGTTTACTTGATGCGAGCCTAATGATGGGAGTTCTACTTACCATATTATCGAATTTATTTAACAATCATCCTGCATTAATGGTAGGAACGTTAACCTTGACGAACATGGGTCTTGACCCGCTTACCTTAAAAATTTCTTATCTAGCTGGTGTTATCGGCAGCGATATGGGTTCCCTTATTTTACCGATTGGGACGCTTGCAACTATCATGTGGATGCACATTATCAAGAAAGGGAAAGTAAAGTTGAGCTGGGCCGAGTACTTAAAAGTGACGATTACAGTCATTCCAATTACTCTTATTTTTACGTTAGTTATTCTAGCATTCTGGGTATCCTGGATTTTTTAACCACATAAGAATTTATTAGTTTCCGAGGCTCGGAAGAACAAATTCTTATTGGCGATAAAAACCACCTTTGAAACGCGGTCGCTCATCCTCGAAGTACTTCGATAGAAGTTTTTCTCATTCGGCAGATATGATGATAACTGGAGGTTATTCGTATGCGTGTGCTTCAACAATTTGTTGGCCAACAAGTGATTGTTGAAATTTCTGGAAATAATAACTGTATGGGTAAAATAATTGATTTAGGGCTTGATATTATGGTTGTGGTTAATAAACAACAGTTCTATTATATCCCCTTAGTAAACGTACAGAATGTTAGATTGAATTCAGAGTCCAGAATGGAAACTGAGCTCATATCTGATGAAATGCCAATTGATTATCAAGAGGATAGCCTCTCATTTCGAAAGATATTAAATAATGCAAAGGGTCGATTTGTCGAGATTTATGTAACTGGCAACAAAACGATACATGGCTATTTAACTAGTATTATGAATGACTATTTTGTCTTTTACTCCCCTGTCTATAAAGCCATATTTGTGTCAATGAACCACTTGAAATGGTTAATTCCTTATCATGCTCACCTCACGCCGTACTCGCTAAATAATCAATCACTACCTTTGAATCCTATCAACGTATCCTTATCAAGAACCTTTGAAGGACAATGTGAAAAACTGAAAGGAAACCTAGTCGTATTTGATTTTGGAGATAACACGAAAAAAATAGGCTTACTTCACAAAGTGGAGAATGGTTCCGTAGAATTGATTAATGCCAATGGAGATAAAGTCATTTGGAATCTGCAGCATTTAAAAACGGTGTACACACCATGATTGAAGAAGTGTATTGCTGCGGAAATAAAAAAAACGACCTTCTGGGAGAAGGTCGATCGAAAAAAAGGTTGAATTATGCATTCGCACACCTTATCTTATGAAAGTAAGCGCTGGATCGTTTGGGGTAGTAACTAGACGAATAAACTTTTATATCCGATAAAACTTATAGGAATATAATAAATTATGATTGACGAAGTTTCATCCAGAGTGGTACTCTAGAAATGTGACCACCGTATGAACGGAGACGCTATTCTCTTTAGGGAGAAAAGTGTCTTTTTTTCATTTAAAAGAGGAGTTGAATGGGATGAGCCAACCGTTGTTGAAACTCGAGCATGTGAACAAAACTTTTCAGTCCAGTAAAGGGTCTGTTCAAGCCTTGCACAATATTCAGCTGCAAGTGAAAGAAGGAGAATTTATTACAGTCATAGGACCCAGCGGCTGCGGCAAAAGCACGCTGCTCAAGATCATTGCTGGATTGGATGTTACGCATACCGGCGAGGTTCAACTGGGCGGTCAGGTGATACAAGGACCAGGCATTGACAAGGGCTTCATTTTCCAAGAGCCAAGGCTGTTTCCGTGGTTGAATGTTGAGAAGAATATCGCCGCTGACCTTTCGCTGAGAGACCCTGAAGTGCGCAAGAAAGTGGATGAACTCATTAAACTCGTCCGCCTGGAAGGCTTTCAGAAGTCGTTCCCGAAAGAGCTTTCTGGTGGAATGGCTCAACGTGTTGCCATAGCGAGAGCCTTGCTTCGTAATCCGAAAGTGCTGCTGCTTGATGAGCCGTTCGGTGCTCTAGATGCTTTTACTCGAACGCACATGCAGGAAGTGTTGATAGATATTTGGCAAAAAAATAAAACGACGATGATTTTCGTCACGCATGATATTGATGAAGCGATCTATTTAGCCAATCGTGTTGTGATTCTCAAACCACGGCCTGGCGCCATCAGGAACATTGTGCCTATCGATCTGCCGATCCCGAGAAAGAAGACGACGACGTCTTTTCAGGAGCTGCGGCTTAAGGTACTTAGTGAATTCGAGAAAATTGAAGAGCTAGAATTAATAGATAGTTCCGGCATTTAAGGAGAAAGGGGGGAGATCTCAATGAGCCAACAAGGACAATTGGTAGGTGTTGATCAACAGAGATACAAGCAACGAGTTCATCGCGTGCTACTTGGCGCTTTGGTACCTGTACTTGTATTGCTAACTTGGCAGCTTCTAGGCCATTTGGGTATTATTTCATCGTTGCTATTCCCAACACCGCTTCGCATTATGAACGCGGGCATTCGACTCATTCAAACGGGTGAGCTCTATGACAATATTAAAATTAGCGTCGTCCGAGCACTTTCAGGTTTCCTGCTTGGTGGTTCTTTGGGCCTTGCCTTCGGCATTCTCGTTGGTTTATTTCGTAGAACGGAGAAAGCGCTAGATCCCACGGTCCAAATGCTTCGCATGGTACCTCATTTGGCAATCGCCCCCTTGTTTATTTTATGGTTTGGAATTGGTGAAACGGCAAAGGTTCTGCTTATTGCCAAAGGGGCTTTTTTTCCACTTTATATTAATGCTTTCTTGGGTATTCGAGGCGTGGATAACAAACTTTTCGATGTGACACGCGTGTTAGGGTTTAGCAAATGGAAGCAAATCATCCGGTTAACGATTCCCGGAGCGCTGCCTCATATTTTACTAGGCGTTCGGATCTCATTAGGTGTGTCATGGCTTGGACTTGTTGTAGCTGAATTAATGGGATCGACCGCAGGGATCGGGTATATGATGTCGGATGCGCGCCAATTTTCCAAAACACCTGTTGTGTTCGTTGGTATTCTCATATTTGCCGTTTTCGGTATTGTTGCGGACTCCGCTGTAAGGCTGCTCGAACGCAAATGGCTTAGCTGGCAAGACAGCTATAAAGGGCACTGATCACTAAAAGGATATACGTACAAAGCTAAGGGGGAGAAGGGATGAGCAATCGTGTCGAGGCACTAAGCCAAGCTACGCAGGGCTTGGAGAAATCGAAAATACAGAAGCTAGAGTTTGTTCGGATCAAATGGTTGTGGGAGAGAGTGAACGATTTCGTCATCGGTGCGGTCGTACCATTATTACTCCTTGTCATTTGGCAAGTATCAGGGGATTTGGGGCTGTTTTCACCATCCTATTTACCAACTCCGTTACAAATTGCCGCTGAGTTTCGTTCATTAATCGCTTCTGGTGAGCTGACCCAGCATCTGTCGATTTCTTTGCAACGAGCTGTCATAGGTTTTCTAATTGGAGGATCCATCGGGCTGGTGTTTGGCTTTTTAGTTGGTTTTGTTCAAAAGCTGGAGTTCATGCTGGATCCTTCCTTTCAAATGCTGCGCATGATTCCACATCTCGCGATTGCGCCGTTAATCATACTTTGGTTCGGTTTCGGCGAGGTTTCGAAAATCGTGATCATCGCGAATGGTGCTTTTTTTCCTATGTATATCTATACCTTTCTTGGCATTCGAAATGTGGATCACAAATTATTCGAGGTTGCTAAAGTACTGAATTTCAGCAAGTCGAAGCAAATTTTTCGCTTGATTCTCCCAGCCGCCTTGCCTGGTATTCTGTTAGGTTTACGCCTATCTGTTGCGATTTCTTGGCTGGGTCTCGTCGTAGCCGAGTTGATCGGTTCTCAGGAAGGGATTGGCTTCCTTATTAACTATGGTAAACAAAATTCAAGCGCTGAGCTTATTTTCGTTGGGGTCATCATTTTTGCAGTGATCGGGAAACTTGTGGATTCACTTGTACGTTGGCTAGAAAGAAGATGGCTGAGCTGGCGTGACAGCTTCCAAGGCTAGGATACATCAAGGAGGGATTGCGGTGAGCTCGGGCAAAATTACGAAATTAGAAGCCGATGTCTTAGTCATCGGTGGAGGTCCTGCCGGGGCTTGGGCAGCTTGGAGCGCAGCCCAGCAGCATGCGAAGGTCATCCTCGTGGACAAAGGATTCCTAGGATCGAGCGGAGCTACGGCACCTGGAGGCACGAATTTGTTGTACCTGCCGCCAGATTCTGAATTGAGAGAAAAGGCAGTCCAGCAGCGGTACAAAGAAAGTGGGTACTTGGCAGAGCCTGCCTGGATTCACCGTGTGCTTGATCAAGTGTATGAAAGCTTACTGTTAGTGGAGAAGTGGGGCTATCCGTTTCGCCGTGATGAGCAGGGCGTTCCTTTGCGTGATCACTTGCAGGGACCAGAGTACATGAAGCTAATGCGTCGTCAGGTCAGTCGGGCAGGTGTGAAGATCCTTGATCAATCGCCAGCTTTAGAACTGCTCGTCGATGAGCATGGGGTTGGAGGAGCTCGAGGCATTTCACGCTTAGATGATTCCGAATGGGAAATCCGAGCGAATGCCGTTGTGATTGCAACAGGTGGATGTGCTTTTCTAAGCAAGGGGTTGGGTTGTAACGTCCTCACTGGAGAGGGTGTTCTGATGGCGACGGAACTTGGTGCCGAGCTATCTGGCATGGAGTTTACGCGCCAGTATGCGCCAAGTGCGGCTTTCGGTACGGTGACTCGTGGACGGCTGCTGAACTGGGCAACTTATACGGCGGAGGATGGTACGGTACTGCAAGGCGGAGGCCCTAGAGCGGGGGATTTTCTGCCGAAAATGCTGAGCAAAGGCCCGGTGTATGCAGTTCTAAACCACGCGGATACGGAAGAAAAGCAGCAAATCCTGCGTAAATCGCATGCGATTTTCTTCGTGCCCTTGGATCGCGCAGGCATCGATCCCTTCACAGAGCGGTTCCCGCTCACGCTTCGCTATGAGGGAACCGTCCGGGGGACAGGCGGCATCCGCCTTACCGATGAGAGCTGCGCCTCAACGGTACCAGGCCTTTATGCCGCTGGCGATGCGGCCACCCGTGAACGCGTCACGGGTGCCAAGTCAGGCGGAGGCGCGTTCAACGCCTCCTGGGCCATTTCCTCCGGCACGTGGGCCGGTGCCGGAGCTGCGAAGCATGCGCTGACGCTGGGGCGCAGCGCAAGAGATTTGCGACCAGCGGGCCGTTACGGCCTGGTCGACCCAGATGCAGCCCCCGATCGCATCCTCGATGCGGGGGGCTTGGTTGAGGCTGTCCAGCGGGAGGTATTCCCGCTGGACATCAATTATTTCCGCAGTGAGCCCGTGATCCGTCAATCGCTGGCGCGATTGGACGGTCTGTGGGCGAGCTTGCGGGGGACGACCGTGCACCCGACGGTGCAGGGTCGGGTTCGGGCACGCGAAGTCGCTGGGATGATCGCGACGGCGAGGTGGATGTACACCGCTGCGCTCGCACGCAAGGAGACGCGGGGTTTGCATTCGCTTGAGGAGTATCCGGAAACAGACCCTGCGCAGCAGTACCGCCTGATTGTCTCTGGTATTGATGAGATTGAGCTGCGCACAGAGCTGGCGGCGGATCAGGAGGTTGTGGCACGATGATTGAATTCGTAAGTACGGAACGGTGTGTGGGGTGCACGCTTTGCGTGAAGGTGTGTCCGACCAACGTATTTGATAAAGGGATTGATGGCATTCCGAGCATCGCAAGGCAGGAAGATTGCCAGACTTGTTTTATTTGTGAAGCGTATTGCCCCGTTGATGCGTTGTATGTATCTCCGTTTGAATCTCCTTTGGAGGAAGTGCCGACAGAAGCGGAGTTGGTAGAGGCCAATCTGCTGGGCAGCTGGCGAGAAACACTCGGCTGGGGTAAGGGGCGAACAACGTTGGCGGAGTTGGACACAACACCTTTTATAGATCGCATTTTACCTTCAAGACGATAAGTTAATCGTAATAAATAGTATTGACGAGTTTGAAATACGGTGCTACTATGTGTTTAATCTTAGTAAACAACTTGGTTTTGTCGACATACAATTGCATACCCTGTCCAACCGTACACACGGAGGCGTTCCTACATAAGGGATGCCTCTTTTTATTTTCATATTAGAGGAGGTCATGTAGATGGCAAAGGTTTTGGAAGATAATGATTTGGGACTTATTGCAGATGTGTTGGTAATTGGCGGAGGTCCTGCGGGAACGTGGGCGGCCTTAACAGCTGCAACGAATGGCTCCAAGGTAATCTTGGTGGATAAAGGCTACTGTGGAACGAGTGGAGCAACGGCACCATCGGGTACGGGGGTTTGGTATGTCAAGCCGGACGAGAAGCTGCGAGAAGAAGCCAGAGCGAGTCGCTATCTGTTAGGCGGTAAGCTGGCGGAGGTTCCTTGGATGAATCGCGTGCTCGATCGAACCTATGAGAACATGAACAAGCTAGGCTCCCTGGGATATCCGTTTCCGAAGGATGATATCGGCGATCCGTATAAGCGCGGTTTGCAAGGGCCTGAATATATGAAGCTAATGCGCAAATTGGTTCAAAAAGCTGGCGTGCGCATCCTCGATCACAGTCCTGTGCTCGAATTGCTTGCCGATGAGCATGGCGTTGGCGGTGCAACTGGCGTGAGAACGCAGAGCGGGCAGACCTGGACGGTGCGTGCAGGAGCGGTAGTGATTGCGACAGGTGGTTGTGCCTTTTTGAGCAAAGCATTAGGTACGAACGTGTTAACCGGAGATGGCTATCTATTGGCTGCTGAGGCCGGCGCTGATTTCTCTGGGATGGAATTCTCGAATGCCTATGCGATCTGCCCGACTTTCTCTTCCGTAACTAAAACAGCCTATTACCGCTACGCCTCCTTCTACCACGAAGATGGCTCCATTGTAGAAGGCGCAGGGTCACAACGTGGCCGCTCGATCATTGCGCGGAATTTGCTGCAAGGCCGCCAGGTTTACGCCAGCTTGGATCAAGCGCCGGAAGAGATTCGTCCTTTACTGCGTGTGAATCAAACGAATTTCTTCTTGCCTTTCGACCGACTTGGCATTGATCCGTTCAAAGATAAATTCCCTGTTACCCTTCGCTTAGAAGGCACGGTGCGTGGAACTGGCGGTATTCGCATTGTGGATGAGCAATGTTCAACCATTGTTCCAGGTTTATATGCAGCTGGCGATGCTGCAACGCGTGAGCTGATCTGTGGAGGTTTCACAGGTGGTGGCAGCCATAACGCGGCTTGGGCGATGTCTTCCGGTTCATTTGCAGGGGAAGGTGCTGCGAAATTTGCCAAGGATCTTGGAGATAAAGCGGATAATCGTACACTTAAAAGCGTCTCAACGACAACGTTCACGAAGTCGGGATCGGGTCAGATTTTAAGCAAAACAGGCGAAGCCATTCAAGCGGTACAAGAGGAAGTCATGCCATATGACCGCAATTTGTTCCGTACACAGAAAGGGTTGGAAGGCTCAATCAATCGTCTGGATGGACTTTGGAACGACTTGCGTGAACGTGTGACGACGCTAGATATTGCAGGTGTTCGTCATCGTGAAGCGGCGGCTATGACAGCTACGGCCCGTCTTATGTACAACACGGCACGCGAGCGTACTGAGACGAGAGGGATGCATAAGCGTGAGGATTTCCCTGAGACTGATGCTGCGCAAGGGTATCGCTTAATTAGCGGAGGATTGGATCAGGTATGGACGAAAAAGGCTGAAGTGAACAAGGAGGCTGTTACCCCATGATTGAGTTAGTCAGCGAGTCCAAATGTGTAGAATGCAACCTCTGCGTGTCGGTATGCCCAACGAATGTATTTGATCGTGTGGAAAATGGGATTCCGGTCATTGCTCGGCAAAGTGATTGCCAGACCTGCTTCATGTGCGAATTGTATTGCCCAGCGGATGCGCTCTATGTGGCGCCAGATGCTGAAGGACCGATGCATGTAAGCGAAGAGAGCTTAGATGAACAAGGATTCTTTGGTGGTTATCGGGAGAAAGTAGGCTGGGGGAAAGGGCGTAAACCAGTCGCCGAACATCCTTATATGTATGAATTAGCGAAACTAACTTCTATTGGGTAAGACAGTGGATACCCTTTTGTGGTCAATTTGAAAGGAGAATGAAAGATGATAGAGAGACAGAAGATGAGTAAAAGGGGATTCGGACTTTTCCGTACCACACATTTGGTTATGATGTTAGCAGCTATGGTCGCTTTCTTAGCGGCTTGTGGCAATTCCGATGGAGGTGCCAAGACGGCAGGTGCTAGTGCAGCAGCGACAAGCGGCGGAGCAGCCAAGGTACAACCACCAGCAGTGATCAATTACGGATACATTGGCACGAACAAGCTGAATTTCCCGGGTGGAGCTGAGGGTTGGGGCTTGTACAAAGGCATTATCCAAGAGGAACTCAAAAAATACGGCATCACCGAAATCAAGCCCGTAGCTTTTCCGAACGGACCTGACCAAAGCGAGTCGTTAATCAGCGGCAGATTGGATTTCGGCAGTTTGGGCGATACGCCAGCGATGCTTGCTCGTTCGACGGGAGCGAAGACGAGAGCGATTACCCAGAACACAACAGACAATATAGGTTACTTGATTGGCAAAAAAGGTGGACCAACGACGATTGCCGATTTGAAAGGTAAAACGATCGCAATTCAAAAGGGCTCCTTCATGCACCGCTACATTGCCGGCCTTGTGAAAGAACAAAATGTACCCGACGTGAAGTTCATCCATATGCTGCGCCCTGATGGTGAAGCAGCATTGTCTCGTGGCGAAGTGGATGCGATGACGAATAGTGCGATCTTTGCTCTGAAACAAATTGAGAATGGGTTCCCATTGATTGATGATGCCACCAAGCATCCGAATTTAATCGGAGGCAGCGTTACGGTTGTGTCCGAGGATTACCTGAAGAAATTCCCCGATTTCCCGAAAGTGTGGAATGCAGCTAGGGAGAAAGCGCTCAAGGATTTACAATCCAAGCCAGATGAATATTACCAATTCTTATCTCAGTTGAATGGGTTCACGCCGGAATTGAACAAGAAGGTTACACCGATTGAGACGATTAAAGATGTTAATTTTAAGGATGATGGTGTGAAGCTGCTTGATGGAACGAAGAAATTCTTGGTCGAAGAGAAGCTGGCAGAGAAGGATTTTGATCTGAATCAGTGGTTACTTAAATAAAGGCGACACGCCTATTCGGAAAGGAACTGATAAGATGACTGTATCAGCACAAGTCGATAATCAAGCTGTTTTAACCCCTGAAGTGGAGGCTAATCGTAAGGCGGATTATCCTATTCATCCGCTGTTTCTGAACCGTTGGTCGTCGCGTGCTTTTGAAGAGAAGGAAGTAACGAATGAGACCTTGTACACGATACTGGAGGCTGCTCGCTGGGCACCTTCCAGCTCGAATCTACAGCCGTGGCGATTCGTAGTCGCTCAAACAGAGGAGCAGAAACAGAAGTTTCAATCGTTCATTAAGCCGAACAATCAATTGTGGACGAAGCATGCTCCTGTGCTGTTGCTGATCTTGTCTAACAAGTTCCGTCAGGATGGTGAACCAAGTGGTGCACATGCTTTTGATGCAGGTGCAGCTTGGGCATCCATCGCTTTTCAAGCGAACTTGTTAGGTCTGGCTACACGCGCTGTTGGCGGCTATGACAGAGAAAAGGCACGTGAAGTACTTCAAGTTCCAGCGGAGTATGAGCTTCATGCCGTGATTGCTTTGGGTTACCGTGGAGCACGTGAAACGTTGGCCGAAGACTTTCAACAGCGTGAGCTGCCGAATGGACGACGCGCATTGAGCGAGAGTATCATCGAAGGCTCTTTCTAGTTCGATGGACTCGTGGAATCGGCAGTTTGCAGCGTTGCTCTCTGTACAATTGCTTGTATCAACCGCGCACGGCATGTTCGTTCCCCTCTTGCCCAGCTTTCTTCAGGATGTTGGGCATGTGAGTGGGGATTCGCTTTACATATGGTCAGGCGCCATATTCTCGGCCAATTTCATGATTATGATGCTGCTCATGCCTTTCCTTGGGCGCATCGGAGATCGATACGGGCGTAAGCCTGTGATGCTATGGTCTGGATTTGGGATGACCCTCGTTACGGCTTGCATGTCGCTTGCCACCGAGCCTTGGCAGTTGGCGCTGCTGCGATTGGCACAGGGGTGTTTCACCGGCATCCTGCCATTCACCATGGTGCTGATCTTGATCGGTGCTGCCAAGAATAAGGTTGGCGTTTCGGCTGGCACCATGCAAATGATGGGCGAGACCGGATCGCTAATCGGACCACTGATTGCGTCTTCTTTGCTTACATTTTACTCGGTACGAGGCGCGTATCCGGCAATGAGTGTGTGCATTTTGCTTGCGACCGTCAGCGTACTTTGCTTTGTCAAAGAAGGTCCCCGTGCACCTGTTGTATCTAAAATGGAACGGAGCACCTTGCTAACGGACTGGAAGCACATTTGGCGGATGAAGCCGCTCCCCTCGTTGCTGCTTAGTAGCCTATGCATTAATTTCGCATTAGTGGGGACGAATCCGATTATCCCTTACTACGTGCGGCAATCCACGCATACGCTCGCCTTTCTCAACGATCAATGGCTGCTCGGCATCACCTTATCGGCGACCTCTCTCGCCGTTATCGTATTCTCCCCATTGCTGGGCATGCTCTCCGATCGCGTAGGACCTTTACTGTTGCTCAAAATAGCGACCAGCACCGCGTTTCTCCTCTGTATTGTGCAAGCTGTGACGCACCTGTACCCGCTCATTCTTGCATGTCGGTTTACGCTCGGCCTGTGTGTAGCGGGCATGATGCCCAACATTCAAGCTCAGGTGAGAGGCTTAGTCCGCAAGGGAATGGAAGGGCAGACCTTCGCCATGGTGAACTCATGGATGTTCCTGGGCTGCCTAACCGGGCCACTTCTCGGAGGCGTTATCGTCGCGCATTTCGGCATTCGTGGCTGGTTCATTACCGCTATGCTCGTTTTTGGCGTTAGTTGCTGGCAAGCTTTTCACATTGGAAGCTACCAATCGCGGAGGGCAGAGATGGAAGTGACTCAAGCCGTGACGCGCGTGTCGACAACTACAAATTAAAACGAAGCGAGCCCTTTGGGGCTCGTTTTTTTGCCTCATAAGAATGTATAAGTTCATGATAAGGCGGTTATATGTATCGTAAATATTCGGTGCTCCAGTCAAATAGTTGGATTTTATACAGTTATATTTTGGGGTTTTCCGATCAAATGCTTAATAAATGGAAAATATGCAGTTAATTTAATATAGTTTAGCTAACTTGAACATATAGAGCTGATTTTAACTACATATTTTCCAGTTAATACAAAATTGTAACTTACGTGTCCCTCCAAACCTACAAACGCCCCCAACACCGTCTGAAATCCCGTTCGATAGAAGTTTTTGTGGAAATATAGAATGGTTGTGTTTCACACAACTCCTCCTACCCCCCTTTTACTTTCCCCTCAAGGCATGATAATTTTATAAGTTAGAAGCAGAGCATTTTGAATTTAATGTTTCGTCCCCTTTGATAAGATGATGACAAGAACAACAATAGAGTATTGAGAGGGGCAATAATCGTATGAAAAAGCTCAGTCAAACAGTCGTAAGCGCTATCGTAGTTGGTGGCTTGTTGGCAGGATGTTCTTCCCAAAGTGATAATGGAGGCACAGCAAGCACATCTTCGTCATCCGTACCAAGCCAAACAGACACAGCCGTGAAAAAAGAAGAAAAAGTAAAACTTACATTTTGGAGAAACTCGGGGAATGATACAGAGAATGCAGCTTATGACAAGTTAGTAGCCTCTTTTATGCAAAAGTATCCGAATATTTCCGTGGAAATGACACCGATACCATACTCGGATTATGATACGAAATTGCGTGTATCCATCGCTTCTGGAAGTCCACCTGACATCATGGCCCTTGATGCGCCAACCGTTGGTTCGTATGCAAACGCGGGAGCTCTTAAACCATTAACTGCCTACTTCAAAGCAGACGGCAATATGGAGGATGTTCCGAAATCAACACTAGCTACCTACACGTATCAAAATGAAATTTACATGGCACCGCTGACCGAGTCTTCGATTGCGATGTTCTATAACAAGAAGCTATTCCAAGCGAAAGGCATTCCGCTTCCTTCCAAAAACCCCGATGAACCGTGGACATGGGATCAAGTTTTGGATGCTGCCAAGAAAGTGAACGATCCAGCGAAGGGGATCTTCGGTATCGATCCTGCGCAGGGCTTTGGTAACGCGGGAGGTACAGCTTACTTCAAGTATCCAATTATATGGCAGCTGGGTGGCGAGATCATGAGCCCAGATGGTAAAACGTCCAAAGGCTACCTTGATTCCCCGCAAACGAAAAAAGCCGTACAGTTCTTCTCGGATTTGTACAACAAAGATAAAGTATCTGCGCTGGAGTATCCACCGGATCCGTTCCCGAACGGCAAGCTGGCCATTACGATTGACGGCTCGTGGTCCTTGGCTAATTTGAAGGAGAAGTTTCCTAATTTCAAGTTGGGCGAAGACTATGATATTGCACCATTGCCAAAAGGAACAGCGCAAGCGGTAGCCAACGGCAGCTGGGCCCTCGGTATTTCCGGGAAAAGTAAGCATCCAGATGAAGCTTGGAAGTTTATCAACTGGGTAACTGGTGAAGAAGGTCAGAAAACGTATGCAGGTATGACGAAAGATATCCCATCCCGTTATTCTTCTGCAAAGGCGTTCCCAGAGCTGAATGAGTATCCGAAGAACATCTTCGTTATTCAGAATCAGAAGTACGGCAGACCGCGCCCAATCACGCCGATCTTCCCGCAAATGTCAGATGCTGTGAACAAAATGTTTGAGGATGTCACGATCGGCAAAAGAAACATTGATGCGTCTATCGCAGAGGCCGTTACGACAATTGATAAAGCGTACGCAGATGTCCTAGCACAGCAGAAGAAGTAAGCAGTTCCAGATAAGTGAGACGAATCATTTCGATGATCGTCTCTTTGTCGTTGTTTCTTCAGAAGGCCCAGAGGTATGATATAAAGAATCAGACATAACGGGGGGATATCATGTTTTTCTCATTGAGGAGCCGTTTGATGGCGGTTTTCTCGGTTCTACTGCTTCTCCCTTTTGCCACGTTGGCCTATATCCTTAGTGAGGAAGCGACCAAGTCAATCAAGTCGTCGATCGAAGCTTCAACCTCTCAAACGATCGAGCAGTTCGCCTCGCATGTGGGGACGCTGTTGACACAAGTGGAGGATACAGGCAATCAGGTAATGAGCTCCCGAGTCACACAGGACTGGCTGACCGTTCATTTGAACCCAGATAGCACCATTCAGGAACGAGTGCTCACGAAGCAACGATTGCGGGAGTATTTCTCCTCCTATGGGGTGAACAACTCCAGCGGCATTTCCATTAGTGCGTTCGCCGAAGATGCTGGCGGTGTGTGGACACAAGACAGAACCTACAAGAACAGCGCGTGGTTTCAGGATTTTATTAATGAAAACAAGCGTTGGACGACCGCACACAAGGATGTCGATCAGTCGGATGATTTTATGAGAGCTCGATCGATTAATAGCTTCCTTTTCCCACTCGTACAATTACAATCGCTAAAAAATATGGGCTTCATCAAAGTGAATTATCCAACAACCCTGCTTCGCAATGCCATTGAAAAGATTCATGTGGGGAAGACAGGGAAGGTTGTTTTGCTGACGCATGACGGCAACAGTGTGCTGGATCAGAATCTGTCTGAAGACAAGGACATGCTAGGGAAGGGGCTTCAGCTGATTGATGCACGTTATGACGGGGAAGCTAGTGGAATTTTCCCAATGGAGGCGAAAGGAGAGACGAATCTGCTCTTTTTCCGCAAGCTGCCTGCTCAGAATTGGACGATTATCGGGAGTGTACCTGAGGCTGAATTGTATGAAAAAATCACACACATTCGCCAAACGATGCTTGTCGTTAGTATTTTGTTGCTAATCGTTGCGATATTGGTAGCCTTTTGGCTGTCCGCAGGTATTACCAAGCCGCTGAGTGTGATGGGGAGAGCAATGAAACATGTAGAGCGCGGGGAGTTTCAGCAGGCGCTGCACATGATGCCGAAGGTTGGCCAGGGCCATAGTGAAGTGAACTATGTGACAAGGGTTTTCGAGCAGATGACCCATCGGCTGCGCTATTTAATCGAGACAGAGTTCGAGATGAACCTGCGTAGGAAAAATGCCGAGTACAAAGCACTGCTGCTGCAGATCAATCCGCATTTTTATAATAATACGCTTGAAATCATTAGTGGTCTGGCGGCGATGAAGCGGGAAGACCTTGTGATGGATGCGACGGAAGCTTTGGGCAAAATGATGAGATACTCGCTTAACCTGGGTAGTGATTTGGTTCGAGTAGCAGAAGAAATGGCGTATATCCGGGATTATTTGTTCATCCTTCATTTGAGGCATGAGGAGCGATTGCAAATTGTGATCGAAGAAGATCCCCAGGCAGCCCATTTCTTGATCGCCAAATTCATCATTCAACCTCTGGTCGAAAATGCGGTGAAGTATAGTTTAGAGAAGGATGGCGTTGCGCGGGTTACCCTAAGGACGAAGCTGCAAGAGAATAAATTACTGATCTCCGTGAAGGATAATGGCGTTGGCATGTCTCCGGAATTGGTTCAAAATCTACGGGAAGAGATCAAGATTGGTGATCCTGTAGCAATCCTCAGTACCGAGGGGCAGAGTATCGGGCTTCGCAATGTTTTATCCCGCTGTCGATTGAATTATGGTGAGCAATTTCATTTAGAGCTGCATTCCAAGCTTGGTGAGGGGACGGAACTCAACCTGATCCTGCCGCTGATAAGGAGCTGACAACCGAGATGTACAGAATCATGTTGATTGATGATGAGGTCGGCGTTCGAAATAGTATTAAAGCCAAAATCGATTGGACATCCGCCGGGTACGAAATTGCGCAGGAAGCGGCTAATGGTCTGGAAGCGCTGCAGCTTCTGGAGGCACATCCGCTGCCGGATGTTGTAATTACAGACGTTCGCATGCCGCAAATGGATGGGATTTCCTTCGTTAGCGTATGCAAGGAAAAGTACCCCGCGCTTCGTATTATTGTGCTCTCTGGCTACTCGGATTTTGAATATATGAAGGCTGCTATTCAGCTTGGGGTGAAAGATTATCTGCTCAAACCTGTGGTTCGCAGTGAGCTGATCGCACTTCTTGGTAAGCTAGCCGCGGAATTGGAAGAAGATCGCAATCGCTTGCGGGAGCAAGATCAAGAGGAAATCAAAAACCATCAACAACTTGTGCTGATGCAAGAGCAGCTTCTTTGGCAACTGGTGAAGGATGAATGGTTCAGCGTGTCCACCATGAAGGAGCGGATGGAGCAGTTACAGTTATCAACGTTAGCGGGTGACGATGTTCATGCTCAATTTGTAACCGTAGAGATGCGTATTCCACCAGGACGTTTGGACGATTGGAGTGAGCGGAAAGACTTGCTGTACTTAGCTTTTCAGATGTTGTGCCGGGAGTCCGCCGAGAAATGGGAGCACATCTATCCGTTCTACGCGATGAGTCACCCTGCGATGATACATTTTGTCATTCGGATTCAAAATGCCGAGCATGACCGCTTCTTGGCTGACTTCGTACGCAAGCTGAAGCGGGATATCCAAAGCTACCTCAAAGTAGATAGTGTGCTCGGTATTGGCGAGCCTATCCATGGTTTGAGGCAGCTCAAAGACGGCTATGCATCTAGCATGCTGGCTTGGAGTCAGGGCACGATCCATTCCGATAAGGCTGAGACGGATCGGAATATGCTCGCCATGACGCACGCCTTTTCACCTGAGGTGGAAAGAAGGTTGATGCAAACCATCGAAAATCTCGATATGCCTGCTTTTACTAAGCAGCTGCACGCTATTTTCGCTGCGGATCGAGATACGCCGATGTTTGTGTTCACCTTTTTGACACTGCGCATCATTCTCTTGTTTAACGCCATTGCTAAGAAATTCGAGCTCGGAGATATGTCTCTGCAGAGCTATCTCTGGAATTGCCAGATGACGGTGAGAGATTACTCCTCCCGGGAGCAGGTGCTCGAGCAGCTGCACGAAATGGCCAGGCTGGTCATGGAGGAAGTGAGGAAAACCAGGTTCTCAAGCGGTCAGCAAATGATGGAAGCTATTCGCAATTATGTGGATGAGAACTTTTCCTATGAACTCACGCTAGCCTCGTTGGCCCATATGTTTCATATTAATGAAACGTATTTATCTGGATTGTTTAAGCAGAGTGTGGGTGTGACTTTTAGTGATTATGTCACG
Organism: Paenibacillus sp. LjRoot56; assembly: GCF_964253335.1. Classification (NCBI taxonomy): domain Bacteria; kingdom Bacillati; phylum Bacillota; class Bacilli; order Caryophanales; family Paenibacillaceae; genus Paenibacillus; species Paenibacillus sp. LjRoot56. The sequence continues at coordinate 950,975 of NZ_CAXURV020000003.1, read as the reverse complement.
AGGTTACGTTTGAGCAGGGCTGCGGATTTGCTCAAAGAAAGTGAGCTCAAACTAACGGATATTGCTACATTGGTGGGGTACTCTAGTTCGAGCTATTTTAGTACGGCTTTTAAGAAGTTTTATGGGAAGGGGCCGAAGGAGTATCGCGAGGAGAGTCAAAGTAAATCTGTATAGTTTTGTGCACCATACATGATACGCATAATAACAACATGTTTATCTAACTCATTGATCAAATAAAAAATAAGATAATTATCAACGATTAACTTGCGATATCCTCTGGTTTTTAGAGATTCTTCTAACAAAACGCTTCCTGAATACGGGAATCCAGCGAGGCTCATAATACTGGATTCAATCTTTACTAGCAGGTTGTCTGCAGCAGCTTGAGCCAATAATTTATGCGATACATAACTATAAATCTGCTCAAGAACGTCACTTGCTAATGGTGTGAATTTCAAACCATAATCATTTGTTTGCATATTTTTCTCTCAGCTTTTTAAAAACTGCCTCACCTTCTAATAATGGTAGTCCCTCAGCAATTTGCTTTTCAGCTTCAGCTAACTTTCTATAAACTTCAACTAGCGCAAGTTGACGTTCATAGGTTTCAATACTCATTACGACTAAGTCACCATATCCGTTCTTAGTAATAAAAATGGGTTCGTCTTGTTTATGACAAAGCTCAGAGATTTCAGTTGTATTTCTCAAATCTGTTATTGGTCGTATGTGAGGCATAATCAAACCACCTTTCGTTTATTTACATGTCATAATTATAGCATTATAATGTACATTTTTCAAATAACATATCTTTATAAATAAATGCAACTTTAGCCTCATCTAACAGATGAGGTTTTTTGGCACGCACCTGCAAATTATTTTAAAACACAACTCCCAATGATATTGAAATCTTTCTATTCGCTGACTCGGTACAATAACGATACATCGAAATAGACAGCCAGTTAGAGGGAGGAACCATGCGAAAGAAATTAGGATTATGGGTGGCAAGTGCCGCCGCGATCGTACTTCTGGGTTGGGGGGTGACGGCTTTGGTAGCAGGTGATGATATATCGACGGACTCCGCGGGGGAAGCGGCTTTCTCCTACGCAAAGGATCCGACTTATTATACGGAAAAGTTTCGTCCTCAGTATCACTTATCACCGGAATCAGGCAATCTAAGTGACCCAAATGGCATGGTCTATTTTGAAGGAGAGTATCATCAATTCTATCAAAATAGCGGCCAATGGGGTCACGCGGTTAGTCGCGATTTAATCCATTGGGAGCATTTGCCGGTCGCGCTAGCTAGGGATTCGCTCGGTGAAATTTGGTCAGGCAGCGCGGTTGTGGATGCGAAGGATACGAGTGGCTTCTTTGGCGGCAAGGCGGGTCTAGTCGCGATTTTTACGCATTTCAAAGGCGGCCTGCAATCTCAAAGCCTTGCCTATAGCACAGATAAAGGCCGGACGTGGACCAAATATGAAGGCAATCCAGTGATTCCGAATCCGGGCTTGAAGGATTTTCGAGATCCCAAAGTGATCTGGCATGAGCCTACGAAATCGTGGGTGATGGTGGTGTCGGTCGACAATCGAGTTCAATTCTATACATCGCCGGACCTGAAAGCTTGGAAGCTCGCAAGTGAGTTCGGAAGAGATCAAGGCTCGCACGCAGCGGTTTGGGAGTGTCCGGATTTGTTCGAACTGCCTGTAGAAGGCTCCAAAACGAAAAAATGGGTGTTAGCCGTCAGCATCGGTAGCAACAACACGACCAAAGGCTCCACGGCCCAATACTTCGTCGGAACATTTGACGGTCACACGTTCAAGAACGACAATCCAGCTTCTGATGTGTTGTGGACGGATTACGGGAAGGACTTCTATGCCGCTGTGTCCTATTCGGATATTCCGGCAAAGGATGGACGTCGCATTTGGCTGGGCTGGATGTCCAACTGGCGCTATCCGTTCGCGATGCCAACGGGTGCTTGGAAGGGCAATATGTCCATTCCGCGCGAGCTGAGACTGAGGAATATTCCTGATCAAGGCATACGCTTGATTCAGGAGCCGATCAAGGAATTGCAGACGCTGCGCGGCAAAGAAGTAACGGTGAAGAAGCAGAAGTTAGCAGCAGGGGTTAATCCTTTTGATCCTATAAAAGGAACATCTTATGAGCTAATCTCGGAGCTTACGGTTCAGCCGAATAGTAAGGTTGAATTTAAACTGCGCAAAGGAACTGATCAAGCAACGAAAGTCAGCTACGATGCTGAGACGGAAAAGCTAACGATAGACAGAACCCATTCGGGTATCACCTCATTCGAGAAAGGTTTCGCCGAGGAAGTATCGGCACCACTGCAGCTGAAGGATGGCAAGCTTAAGCTTCAATTCTTCGTGGATGAGGCTAGTTTGGAGGTATTTGCTAATGATGGCGAGGCTGTTGTTTCTAGCCTGATCTTCCCAGATCCCACGAGTAATCGACTGGAGCTGACCGCGTCAGAGGGCAATATCACGTTAGAAAAAGCACTGTTTTATCCGATGGGGACGGTTTGGCGGAAGGAAGATGTGGATGGCGCAACGCGACAAAGAGTAGTCTTGAACAAAACTACGCTTGATGTAGCGGTGAAAAGCAGCCAACTTATCGAAGCATCCGTTATTCCCCTGAGCGCACCTCAGGAGCTGAAATGGACATCTAGCGATGAAGGAATCGCGTCCGTTTCAGTGGTTAACGGAGGGGCAACGGTGAAAGGCGTTAAGACCGGGCAGGCTGAAATCAAGGCGACTAGTCAGGATGGAACGGTCATGTCGAGTCTCCAAGTGTATGTTTTTGATGGCAAATGACAGATGTGAATGGAGAGGTGAGTTATGGCTACTGCAGAAACGATGGAAACAATAAAAACGGTTAGTTCAAGCAAGAAAAAATCGCAAAGCTTTCGCAAGCATGAGCAAGCTACTGCCTTCTGGTTTATATTCCCGGCGATAGCCTTGCTGCTTGTGTTCGTATTCTATCCTATGTTGCAAGCTTTTCTAATCAGTTTCAAAAACTATTCCTTAGTCGGCGCCGGTGATGTGTTCGTCGGCATGGACAATTATGTGCATCTAATGAAGGATCGTGCCTTCTTTAATAGCTTGAAGCATTCGTTTTATTTCGCACTGATTGTGATTCCGATTCAGACGAGCATCGCACTTGGCCTTGCCCTATTAATTCAGAAGAAAACCGCGACAGCCGGGCTGTTCCGAACGCTTTATTTTATCCCGGTTATTATCTCGACAGCGGTGGCGGCTACGGTTTTTAAGCTCATTTATAACAAGGAGTTTGGCCTCCTGAACAGTGTGCTCAAAGCGCTGCATATGCCGGTTACAAGCTTCCTATCTGATCCGAAAACAGCGATGAACGGCATTATTGTGCTCGGAATTTGGAAGGGCGCCGGGTTTTTCATGATTATTTTTCTAGCAGGCTTGAACAATATCTCGCCCGATCTCTATGAAGCAGCCAGAGTGGATGGCGCATCACGGATTGGGCAGTTTACCAAAATCACGCTTCCATTATTGAATCGGACGATGTCCTTCGTGGTCATCATGACGACAATCGATGCGATCAAGCTCTCGGGCTTAGTTTTCGTACTGACTAATGGCGGACCCAATAGCTCAACGGAAACGGTTGTTTTCTATATTTATAAACAAGCTTTCACGCAAATGAGGATGGGGTACGCGACGGCGGCGGCTTTTGTGCTTTTCGCGATTGTATTGACCATTTCGCTGATCCAAATGAAGCTTTTTAACAAAGACACAGACTAACAACGAGGAGGGATTCGCTGTGAAGAGGCTAACAAACATCGTAACGATGATCGTCATGATCGTAATTGCTCTGATTTCTGTCGCTCCTATCCTATGGATGGTTACTGGCGCTTTTCGACCCTATCAGGAGCTTTTCAAATATACATCATTGAATATTCATTTAATAGTTCCCGTAGAATGGACATGGAAGAACTTCCATAATGTCATTTTTAATACGCGAAATCCGTTCTTACGCTATATCTGGAATACATTGCTCGTAGCTTCCATCGTAACGATACTGGTGCTGATCATTAATTCGATGGCGGCATTTGCGTTTGCGAAGCTCAGATTTCCCTTCAAAACGGTCGTATTTGCCTTATTCATGTCAGCGATGATCATCCCAGGTGAAGTAACACTCGTACCTAACTATTTGTTGATGCATGATTTGGGCTGGCTCAATTCGTATAAAGCACTTATTATTCCTTCGATGTTGTCCGTGTTCGGCATCTTTATGCTGCGGCAATTTTTCGCGGAAGTTCCGAACGAAATGATGGAGGCTGCACGGATTGATGGAGCGACATTGCCGCGCACTTTTGTAGCGATCGTGCTGCCAGCTGCCGTGCCTGCGCTAATTACGCTCGGACTGATGACTTTCCTAGGAAACTGGGACTCCTATCTGTGGCCGCTTATTGTGATCAATGATCAGAAAATGCAGATGATCCAAGTCGGGATCTCTACGTTTTCCTCGAATGAGGGGACAGATTGGTCGAAGGTTTTGGCGGCGAATACGCTATCTACTGTGCCAATTCTCCTGCTTTTTCTATTTTTGCAGCGTTACTATATTCAGGGGATTACGATGTCGGGCATTAAGGGTTAAATGGTTTAGGGTAAAAAGAAAGGAGCAGATGGCATGAACTACGATGTAGTTGCGCTTGGGGAGTACTTAATTGATTTTACACCTTATGGTCGATCCGAAGCGGGACAGCCGTTGTTTGAGCGCAACCCAGGCGGAGCACCAGTAAATGTGGCAGCTGCGTTGGCGAAGCTCGGCAAGAAAACGGGGTTCATCGGGAAAGTGGGCAGCGATCCATTCGGTGCGTATTTACGGGAAACTTTGCTCGATGTGGGCGTGTCAGATCGTGGGCTAGTTGAGACGGACGAGGCGCATACGACGATGGCTTTCGTCCAGCTGGATGCAGATGGAGATAGATCGTTTCATTTTGCAAGGCATCCTGGCGCTGATCAGCTGTTGAGAGCGGATGAGTTGAATCATGCCATGCTGGGGGAGACACGGATTTTTCATTTTGGCTCGATTTCAATGACGGCGGAGCCTGCTTATACAGCTACTCTAAAAGCTGTTCAGTTTGCGAAGGATAAGGGAGCGCTTATTTCCTATGACCCGAATTGGCGTCCTTCCTTGTGGCGGGATGAGGAGCATGCACTAGAAGTAATTCGAGTTGGCCTAAGCCTCGCAGATGTGGTAAAGGTTTCCGAAGAGGAGCTTGTCTTCTTGACGGCTGAACAGGATTTAGAAAAGGCAGCGAGAAAACTAATTGAACAGTATGGAATTACGTTGCTTTTGGTCACGGCAGGAGGAGCGGGTTCTTTTTATCAGATGAAGGATTGGTGGGGCAAGGTAGAGAGCTTCCCCGTTCTTACGCTTGATACGACTGGTGCTGGGGATGCGTTTTTCGGGGCATTGTTATATAAATTGTTGGAAAAGGGAAAGGCGTTGCAGTTGTGGGAAGAAGAGGAGCTTCAGCTAGCATTGCGCTTTGCGAATGCGGCGGGAGCTTTGGCGACAACTCGGAAAGGTGCGATTCCGTCGCTTGGAACAATGGAGGAAATTCAAGCGTTGATACGAGATGGAGCTAGGGAGGATGTTCTAGGATGAGTCAGCAGACAGAAAATGGAATGAATCAGCTCCACATGGAACGCGTGGAACAAGCGAATCAAGCGTTGGGGCAAGCCATCAAGTCAATCGCGGAGGATGGATATAGGCTTGGTTATCACCTTATGCCTCCAGCGGGCTGGATGAATGATCCAAATGGGCTTATTTATTGGAATGGAGAGTATCATGTGTTTTATCAGCATTATCCCTATGAGTCGAAATGGGGTCCGATGCATTGGGGGCATGCCAAAAGTAAGGATTTGGTGCACTGGGAGCACTTGCCTATCGCCTTGGCGCCTTCCGAAGATTATGATAGCGGGGAAACGGGTGGTTATGGCTGTTGGTCGGGCAGTGCAGTCGATAATAACGGCGTTCTGACATTGGTCTATACGGGGCATGTAGATGGACGAACGCCGATGGAGGTGCAGTGTCTCGCGACCAGCACGGATGGGGTTGCTTTTAACAAATCAGTGGCTAATCCTATTATTGGTGCCGCACCGGAGGAGGGTGGGTTCGGCTTCCGCGATCCGAAGGTTTGGCAGCATGACGGTCAGTGGTACATGGTCGTCGGTTATGGAAAGGACGGCTTGGGCAAAGCGCTGATGTACACGTCTTCTGATTTGCTCACATGGCGCTATTTAGGTGTTGCAGCAGAGAGTGACGGCACCATGGGCGATATGTGGGAGTGTCCTGATTTATTTCCACTAGGTGATGGGGATGACCATGTGCTCATTATTTCCCCGATGAACATGGGAGCTACAAAAACGATGTATCTCACTGGCAAATTAAACTATGAAACAGGAAAATTCGATTACCGCGATGCCGAACGATTGGATTACGGGTTTGATTTCTATGCGCCGCAAACGTTGGTGGACGGACAGGGACGGCGCATCCTGATGGGATGGATGAACATTTGGGGCGCTCAAATGCCGGAGCAAATAGATGGCTGGATGGGGGCTTTTACTTTGCCGCGCGAGTTGACGCTAGCAGAGGATGGCACGTTGAGGATGCAGCCTGTGGCGGAACTGGCGGTGCTGCGGAAGAGCAGGGAGTTCGTCGATCGACAGATGATTCCTGCGGAATCGATCATTTCATTGGCCGCTATTCAAGGCGACCAATTAGAACTGATTGCCGTGTTTAACACAAAGGGATCTAGCGGGGAGGCAGTGTTTGGACTTCTCATTCGTTGCTCTGAGGATGGATCTGAGTACACGGAAGTTTCGTATTCCGTAGCGGAGCATACACTCCGCGTTGATCGTACACACGCCGGTTCAGGTGAAGCCGGTGTGAGCGAAGCTCAGGTGGAACCGATGGAGGATGGGAGCATCAAGCTGCATCTCTTCGTGGATCGTTCTTCGTTGGAACTGTTCGCGAATAACGGGGTGAAAACGATAACGAATCGGATTTATCCGAATGGTGACAGTCTAGGTGTTAAGCTTTTTGCAAGGGATGGTGAAGTTTGTTTAGAAAGTTTGGACGCATGGCAAATGTCATTGTAGATACAACAGAATAACCAATTTTAAACAAGCGAGCATTCCGCGAAGCCAGGTGGTATAATAGGTTAAACGTTTCAACAAACCTGGCGAGGAGTGTAATAGATGACGACAATTCAGAAGGGTTGGGCTCAAGAAGCATGGGCACAAACCGTAGCGAAAGTAGACAAAACAAGTAAACGCATTGGTGATGGGTTCCCACATGCAAGTGTAGGCGGAGAGTATAAACTGGAGCCTGCTTACTGGTGGACAGCGGGCTTCTGGCCTGGGTTATTGTGGTTATTATATCGTGACACCAAGGATGAGGGTTTGAAGCAGTTGGCTGAGTCTTGTGAGCAGCAGTTGGATCAAGTTGTAACGGACTACTATCGTCTGGATCATGATATCGGCTTCATGTGGACGTTGACGAGTGTTGCTCGTTACAAGCTAACGGGTGCAGATGATTCGAAGCGCCGCGCTCTGCTCGCGGCGAATCTGCTGGCTGCACGTTTCAACGTGAAGGGCAGTTACATTCGCGCTTGGAACCCTTGGCGCGAAGGCGAGGACAATGCAGGCTGGGCGATTATCGACTGCATGATGAACCTGCCGTTGCTGCACTGGGCTACGCTGACTACAGGCGACCCGCGCTTCAAAGAAATCGCCGTAAGGCATGCCGACATGGCGGTCGATCACTTTATTCGTCCCGATGGATCGGTGAATCATATCGTGATTTTTGATCCTGCCACTGGCGAGAAGCTTTCCGTAAACGGTGGGCAAGGCTTTGCGCCTGAATCGGCCTGGTCGCGTGGAACCGCGTGGGCGATTTATGGTATGAGCCTCAGCTACAAGTACACGGGCGATGAGAAGTATTTGCATGCGGCCAAGCGTGCAGCACATTTCTTCCTGGCTAACCTGCCGGAAGATCATGTGCCACATTGGGATTTCCGCTTGCCAGATGGCATTCCGGCGTACCGCGACTCCTCGGCAGGCGCGTGTGCGGCTTGCGGTTTGCTCCTGATCGCGGAGCAAGTGAACGGCCAAGAGGCATCCCTCTACCGCGAAGCGGGGGAGCGTATCTTGCACTCGCTGTACACGAACTACGGTGCGTGGGATACCGAAACCGAAGAAGGGTTAGTCACCCACGGAACAAGCCATTATCCAGAGGGGAAAAACATCGACGTGCCGCTCATTTATGGCGACTACTACTTCGTAGAGGGTCTTTCCCGATTGCTCGGGCATGGCGAGTTGTTCTGGTAGGTCTAGTTAATTTGATAAGAGAGTTGTCTTTCAGCAGCTATAGCTGCTGGAGGACAGCTCTTTTTTACGTTGTTTCCACGTCGTCGCTCCAGCACTCCAGGAACAATAACTGGATTTCCTACATCTAAATTCAAGCCAAACACGCTTTTGACGCGAATAGCTGTATTTCCTCCAGTTAATTCAGGTCATTCCTGCCGGATGTATCGATTTGGGCGAAATTAGCTACATAATTTCCATTTATATGCAATAAACAGATTAATCAGCCAGAATTAGCTGTATAATTTCCATTTAAATTCCACGAGGCGGCGGGGGTGTGTGTGGCAGGGAGTTGCTGGGTTGTGGTGGGAGGTGCAGGTTAAGTGCGGTGGCAGGGAGTTGCTGGGTTGTGATGGTGAGGTGCAAGTAAAGTGCGGGGCAGGGAGTTGCTGAGTTGTGGTGGTAAGGGTGCTAGTAAAGTTCGGTGACAGGAAGTTGCTGAGTTGTGGTGATAAGGTGCTAGTGAAGTTGGTGACAAGGTGTTACTAGAGTGTGGCTGGCAGTCTCCACAAAAAGACTTTTACTACAGTAAATCGACATCTGCCCTCATTGTTGGTCCCATGCCCTGAAACCTATAATTAACACATAAGACAAATAGATAGTGTAGGTGAGAGCAGATGAAATCCGCTACTGTGAATGAGGTTGTTCAGCGGTCAACCCAAGCATGAAAGAAAAAAGGTTGGTGGAAATACGTCCTACAGCATCGGGCATTTTATATCATGCTGATTCCTGGACTCGCCAGAGGGCTCGAATCGAACCGCTTCCAACAACTATATGAACGGATTCAGTGCAACGACACGGGCGAAACTGGATTTTGTCTCGGTACACGATTACAGTACGTATGTCGATGTGAATCATTTTGGTAAACCGCTGATCGCGACGGAGGTTAGCAATTTCCAAACCGCCAATGATCCGAGCATCACGGATGGGTTGAAGTGGGCGAATATGATTGCCGCCGATTTGAAGCGAGGCGAGCGGGGCTGGATTTACTGGTGGGCAGTGAATCCCGCTGCAAGTACCTCAGGTGAAGGGCTCATTAATCTAGGGGCCAATAATTCGTACACGGTGAATAAAAGACTTTATGTCATGGGGCAATTCAGCCGTTACCTGCGTCCGGACGATACCCGCATTCTGGCATCCTCTAGTGACAGCAACCTTGTTGCTATTGGGGGGAAGAATGGGACGGGGCGCGCATCTGTTGTGCTGATCAATAACAGCACGGCAGCCATTACGACGACGATTAGTGGTCTGACGTTGGCTAATGTGTCTGGACGACGAACCAGTGCTACGGAGGATCTGGCCAAATTGACGGATATGGCTGTGACTGGCGGTGCTATTACGGTTACACTGCCAGGTAAATCCGTATCAAGTTATGTGGAGTTTTAGGCGGGGAGGCTAGTTTAGGTTGTGCTAGAGTTGGGTATCCTTTTACTAGAGTGTAAGAAATCTAGTGAAAAGGTGGAGTGTTTCGATGTCAACGATACTAAAGCCAATCATTCCTAGTAAAATTGCAGAGTCCATTGAGAGTCTACGTGGCGAAGGTTGGACGGCGGATGATTTTTTGAATTTTCCGCGATATGACGAAGAGTGTCCCGAGGCGCGTGTGTTGTATCACTTTTTTCGGAACAATCGTGTAACCTTTGCGGCGGCGATCATTAATAGTTATCATGTACAGGAGATGCAACAGTAACTGATAGATATACAGAGATCCTTATCCAGTTGAGACTGGGTGGGGGTCTTTTTTTGCATCATCAGGTAATTCCAAAAGCCTCTCCAGCACTCGTGATAGTCGAAATAATGGACTAATGCACCTCCAAAAGCCCCTATCGTAGCTGAGATAGTCGAAAAAATCGACTTAGAGCAGAGAACCGTGCTCAGAGAGTTGCGAGAAAATAGGGCAAGCTGATCTGAATGCGGATATGTTGGTTAAAAAGTAATTCAATCAGAATTATGTTATGTTAAGTGACATTAATATGATTTTATCAGCGTGTCCAGCGCTTGATCACTATTTATGTGATATTAATTGACATTCTTTTATTTTGTAAGTATACTCTAATTAACCGCACGACGATGTGCAACTAATATTCGAGGCAATGGCGCCTATCCTACCACAGGATAGGCGTTTTCTGTCTTTTTGAAAGGGTGAATACGATGATGAAACACATGAAGAACCTTGTTTTGTTTATCCAATGTCTGCCTGTTGCTTTGAGATGGTACTAGTCATTCATGTTAGGTTTCAATACGTAAGCTCCCATTTGTTATAGACAACTTTTAACGCGGTCGCTCGTCTAAGGGTGACTGCGCTTAAAGGTTTTTTGTCGTTTTTATCTAAACTTCATACTTTGGGCAAACTTTCATGATACGATGATGGCAAAGCAATGTGAATAGGTTGCATGATTAGGATGGAAGGGAAGTCGCGGAATGCCAGATGAACAATTAGCGGTATTAGATGTATACATTGAACAGGCCGGCTACGATGAGGTGCCGGATATTATTAAGGGGATTCATTTTACAGTGAGGCAAGGGGAGCTCGTGGGATTGTTAGGTCCGAATGGTGCCGGCAAAAGCACGACCATCAAGAGTCTACTCGGTTTGTTGAAGGATTTTAAAGGGAAAATCTCCTTCATGGGTGAAAACAAAAGCTATGCCTATATTCCCGAGCATCCCATTCTGTATGATGAGTTGACGTTATGGGAGCACATGGAGTTCGCGGCATCGGTATATGAGTTGGATCGCACCGTGTTCTTAGAGCGTGCTGACGATCTCTTGCATCGGTTCCGTCTATTAGATGAGAAGCATCAATTGCCTGGGAAATTTTCCAAAGGGATGCAACAGAAGATCATGCTCATTCTTGGTTTTTTGAATAAACCCGATGTGTATATCGTGGACGAGCCCTTCATTGGGCTAGATCCGAAGGCGATCAAGGATTTCTTGGGGATGCTGGAAGAGGAGCGGCAGCGCGGGGCAGGCATTCTGATGAGTACCCACGTGCTAGATACAGCGGAGCGGATTTGCAGTTCATTTGTACTGCTTTCGGGTGGCAGATTGGTAGCGAACGGAACCCTGCAAGACATTCAAAAACAATGCGACATGCCGGATGCTACGTTATTCGACTGCTTCCATTCCTTACTATGAGAGGGGGCGAGAGTGGGTTGAATAGCAGTTTCCAGGTTTTTACACGCAGAGTACGTTCGGATTTGAAATTTCAGTATCGAGCCTTGCGGATGGCCGTCGATTGGGTTATCGCCATATATTTCGTCATTCCTCTGCTGATCGTGGCGGGCTATCATTATTACGCGTGGTACATGACGCCTCCTGCCTGGTTAAGCGGGATATCCATACATACGGTGGCTACACTTTTTTACATTCTCACATGGTTAGGCACGTTGCGTTACTTTGTCGAAGAAGGCGATCAGTTGTTTCTCCGGCAAAATGAAGGTTGGTTTCGACATCTCATGCATCTCGGCTACCGGTATTCGGTGGTGCTGCAAGGGATTACGTCGTTGCTAGTTACGCTTCTTTTCCTACCACTATTAGTACCTGTTTATTCGTTTAGCATCGTGCAGGTCGTGTGTTTTTGGCTGCTTACTTACGTGGTGAAGCTAAACATCGGCCTCATTCGACAATTGCTAGCGCTTCGCTTCCAACGCTTCCTGCTATGGTTGCTTCGTATTGTGATTTTTGCAGCAGGCGTATTCGTATTCCAATGGTTAGTTGTGGAGATCAGGGATCAACTACTGTACAGTTGGCTAGTCATCTTGTTACTGGCCGGTACTTTCCTGTTGCTAACTCGGACACGACTGCGTGAAAAAGGTACCTTCTTCGCGGATGTCGCGCGCGAACGTGATGCACGGATGCGGATCGTTTCTCTCATGTTAATCCGTGTGATGGAGCGCAAAAGAAAACCAACCCGCAGATATCCGCTTCTGTTCAGCAGATCGCAGCGATTGCTCAAAGGAAAAGGAGCTGGCACGGGCATTGCTGAGCTATTAGTGAAATCGTATTTCCGAAATGGTCTGCAATGGCGGCAATCCATTCAGTTTGTTATCGTCATCAGTGGCGCTCTGTTTATTTTGCCAGGTGCGATTAAAATTCTCGTATGGATTCTTGCGGCTGTCTTGCTTGTCTTCTGGCGCAAATCGTTCTGCAAGGATGAACTGACGGCGCCATTCCTGTCCCTATTCCCGATTCAAGATCCGATGAAACACCAAGCCATTCAGACAGCCATTCCGATCTTAGTGCTGCCAGCGATGATGGTCATTAGCTTAGTAGCAGGCATCTCGATGTTTACTTGGTGGGGACCGATTGTGATGATGGGAGTAGCGGTGCCGCTAACGTATGGAACTTCTTCGGTGTTTACAAGTTGGTATTGAGTAGGTTTTTATGCAAGGGAATCAAAGGGGAGTCAGGATGTTCTGGCTGCTCCTTTTCTCTTGGAATAGAACAAGGGATTATAGCGGATGCTACCCAATAATTCCCTCTACAAGGAAATGAAAGAGAGGCAAGTTTTGATGGAACTTTTGTTGCCTTTATTCATTGTGGCAGCAGTAATCGTAACAGCTACACTGCTTAATAAGCGTTATCCCCGAATCCCGTTGCCCTTTTACTTAATTGGTTTAGGAGCTTTGGTGTCATGGCTGCCATTCGTTCCTACGGATTTCGATTTTGAACCAGAAGCCTTTATGGTCTGTCTCATTGCACCCATTTTATTTGGAGATGGCCGTGTCATCTCACGCAAAGAATTGCTGGAGTACCGCAAGCCTATTTTGCTTATGGCGTTATGGCTTGTCGTTATTACCGTCATAGGTATTGGATATTTTATTCATTATCTGATACCCGCGATGCCGCTACCCGTCGCATTCGCTCTAGCAGCCGTCATGTCTCCAACAGATGCCGTTGCTGTGAAGTCGATGACAAGGGGAAGGACGTTCCCCAAAGGTTTAATGCCGATCTTAGAGGGGGAGTCGTTGCTTAACGATGCGGCAGGTCTTGTTTCCTTCAAGGTAGCTTTGGGTGTTGTGATGACAGGTGTCTTCTCGGTCCGATCAGCAGCATGGGAATTTCTGCTTGTCGCCATAGGTGGCATTATCGTTGGGCTCGTACTAGGTGCACTCTTGGTTAATTTCAGGCTATTTTTGAGAAGAAAAGGGCTGGAAGAAGTTAACTCGCTCGTCACCATTCAGTTGCTGACACCGTTCGTGATCTATTTGGTTGCTGAGGAAATCCATGTTTCAGGGATCTTAGCCGTCGTAGTTGCGGGGATTGTGCACGGGTTAGAGCGTGATCGGTTACAGCAAACAACGACCAAACTACACATCATCTCGACCAATACATGGTCAGTGCTTAGCTTCATTTTGAATGGACTCGTATTTGCCTTGCTCGGCTTGTTGCTGCCAGAGGTCATAACAGGATTAGTGCATAGTGGTGAGGGTTCTATCTTGAAGGAGCTTGGATTAGCGGTTGCGATCTACGCGGCGCTATTTGCGGCTAGGTACATCTGGGTCTATCTCTTTCACGATGAGTTCGTTCCTTCTAATCAAAGGACGACAGAGCCGAATACATATACGAGCAGAAGGAGTTTTGCTCTTGCTGCTAGTTTTTGCGGTGTCCACGGTACGATCACGTTAGCAACGGCGTTGTCGATCCCTTTCGAATTATCTGATGGGACGGCCTTCCCTCTGCGCCATACCATTTTGTTTATTTCGGCCAGTGTAATCTTGATCAGTATGTTAGCTGCTACATTCGCAATGCCGTTTATTGGAAAATCAGTCACCGCGGCAACCTCCGACCAAGCAGCCTTGTCGTTGAAAGAAGCAAGTATTCTGCTGGCTAAGAGAACGATTCAAGCACTCAAATCGGAGAAAAATGAGGATAACTACGATGCTACTCTCGCGGTTGTTCAACAGCTAGAGGAGCAAATACGGATGGACTGTTATGGAACGGTCAAAGTATCGGGGTCTTACATTCGTGAACTTCAACAAATTGGGCGAACAGCCGAAGCCGCTAGGTTGGCGGAATTGATTGCGCAAGGTGTCATTTCGCCGCAGTTGCAGTCTGTATTTACTTTATTGCATCAGCCGCAGTCGGAATCGTTCTTTCTTGCAAGGATGCAATATCTCTGGGTTAGATTAAAACTGAGCCTTCTGAACCGTAAGATTCAGCAGCACCGAAGAGAAGGGCTTCCAGAGAGATTTAGGTCCGTCACAGAGATGTTTGAAGAGCTGCAATCGATTGAGAAGCAGCTGCAAGAGGCAGCGGTTACAGCCATTCGCAAACAGCAATCGCCGAAGCATCAGTTAGAAGCGCTGCTCGTTATCCAACACTACGCTCGCAGTCAGAAACAGGACGGTAAGTGGTTAAGCGCGCATTCGGAAGTCGAATTCCTGCATCAACTGAAGATTGTTCAATTGCGAAGCGTACAGATGAAGCGGGATGGGATACAAGAGTTGGAAGAGGCTAATCAAATCTCAAGCGGAACTGTTCTTGAATTATTGCAGGCGATCAATTATGAGGAAATGCTTATTTTGGACAATGGCGAGAAGTAGAATAGATACATCTTATAGGAAAGGGCCTTCCCCTAGTCACTAGGTGGAAAGCCCTTTTTCTCACCACATAAGAATTTATAAGTTTCCGATTCTCGAAAGTACAAATTCTAATTGGCGATAAAAACTACATTTAAAACGCTTCTCATTTTTTCGATCGCAGCAAAAACCATTCCACGACAACAAGATTGATGATCAAACTCAAGCACACGTTGATGTTGAGAATCTCTGCAACCATCTGGGCTCGCCCACCTTCAGGAAGATGGAACCCGTGCATAGCTAGATAAAGGAGAATGCAGATCGGAACGATGACCCTAGCAGATACGGCAACGAGTGTGATGGCATAACTTCGCATCATCCAGATCCGATGCTGGGCGAGCTGCCCTTTGACCGCAAAGCGGAAACCATTCCACGTGGTGATCAGCCAAAGTACACTTAAGACCAGGAACGCCATGGCTTTCGTGAAGTTTTCTGCGTAGAAGCTTAAGACAAGACCTAGACATCCGCTTATCATAATGCTAAAGACATAGATCCGTCCAAGCGCTCGATGCAAGGCTGGATAGTTGGTGCGAAAGCGTGCCTGGAATTGGAACAAGCCGCTGATAAGAGCAACCAAAGCAAGCGCAATATGACTTGTCAGCACGATGTAGTGCAAAGGGAAATTCGCATCAAGCGTAACACGACTGTTCGCTGGATTTAAGGTGATATAAGGGAATATCGCCACGATCGCAATCGTAATAATGATGAAAATCGAGATTATTCCTAGCTTTTTACTCATATATGGCTATATCCCCCGTTAATTGACTCACTCCTCTCCCATTGTAAATTGTAGATCTAAACAGATGGTTATTTAATTCTTAAAAGAATCTAAAGTGCTTGCGTATGCAAATATCTCTGCCAGCATAATAAACCTCCATATTGTGGTAGTATTATAAAATATAAGCATTTATTACGTCATGGAGGTGCTCAGAAATGCGAACAAATAAAATACCACAAATACTTTCAGTCATCGTACTGACAGGTCTGATCACTTGGGCCGTTGTGAATGACGTCTCGAGCCGTAAAGTTATGAGTGCTCCTGAGCTTAAGGTGGATGATAAATCAGACACTTCAACCTGGTCAGCTTCTCCTGAACCGTTATTTGATGGCAAAAATAATGAAAAGCTGAAGCCATTTATGGGGCTGATGTCAGGTTCAATTGCACTTCAATATGATGGGCCGCAACAGAAGCTTGCAGTTAGTTTTGATTATTGGAATGATGGCGTGAAGAAGAATACGTTAGCGGGCATGAGCATGATCATGATGGAGAAGGACAAAGACACAATGGGTAATTACCATTTTGATGGTGATTTTGTTTATTCGTTTAAGGATCGCCAAGACCCTAACGGTGCAGTCTATAGCGAGCTGGAGTATGCAATCATCGAACGTAATGGTTACTATAGTTCGACAATCAGAGTGACTAAACCTGAGGGAATTGGCCTGACAGGTGAAATGAAATTACAACAGAGCGTCAAAGTGCCGCAAAATGAAAGTATCGTGGTATGGGGTTTGCAAGGAACCGATAAACAATCGATGTTATCGTATTCGACCATAGCAGAAACGCTGAAAATTGCCAAATGGGCAATGACCGTCCGACTAGGTTTTATCGGGCCCAATGAGGAATTGTAATCCGCAATGTTATGTGTTTTAGTGCAAATTTATATGTGATTCAATGCATGTATTCTTCTAGAAAATAACACTATGATTAGTTCATAAGTTCATATTATAGTGCAAAGATACTGGAGGGGTACTTATGCTGCATCCATTCATGGGAATCAAGGATTGGGATCGTATCGGCATGTCCGTAGAGGAATCAGCCAAAACGTTACAACGAATTGCTTATGTCGATCGCCGCCATATGCGGATCGAGGCTGCGCATATGGCGGCTAGACCTGAATATGAAATAAAAGGAGCGCTTGCGCGCTTGAGCTCGCAGGATGCGGAGCATCACGATCAATTCCGCAATCGAATTAAGCAGTTGCGCATGAGCACGGTTGCATTCGATAAATGTCCAGACGCATCGCTCAATGAGCTCATGCAAACGGTGCTGAATTCAGCAACAACGTTGTGTTTGTTGACTGCACTCTTTGACGTGGTGAAGCCTGCGCAAATTGCGGCTATTCATGCCTATAGAGGCAAAGCGCAGCCTCTCGTTGATGAACCTACACTTCATATCTTGAAGCATCAACTCATCGACCGCGTGGAGCAAATGGACTGGGGGCGCGAGGCGCTTCAATATCTGCTGCAATCCGCATCGGAAACGGAGAAGGAACAAGCGCAGCATTGGAGAATGTATGTGGAACAGCTGCTTGCAGCAGCGGGCGGTGTAACAGGATGGGAGGAACGAGTTCCCGTAGATCCATCTGCTCGGATCATCACCGAACCATTCGCCATGCCGCAAATTAGTACGCGAGACAGTCGTTTTACCCCACAAGTAGTGAAAATGCAGGGGTTGAACATCCCGGACAATGTGGAAGGTCGATTCATGACGATGATGCTGGCGAGGTATTTCGAGATGTCTCCAGCGGAAGGCGTGGCTTATGTCCATTTCACAACCGAGGGCAAGCCTTGGCATTTCTATCGCGATACGGCTAGGCATATGTGGGACGAGGTTCGCCACAGTTGGTTCGGCGAGGCTGCTCTTCGTGCGAAGGGGTACGATGTGTATCAATTCCCCAACTGGACGGGGTGGTACGATATGACAGCACAGCTATTCGAGGGCACTGAAGCTTATTCGCATTTGACGATTGCCATTGAGAAGGCAGCAATGAAGTATCCACCAGGCAAGCGCGAGGAGTGGGAGTTCTGCCGCGATCTCGCGAAGGATCCGCTTATGACGACGTTTCAAGATTTTGACTGGGCAGATGAGGTTGTGCATGCAGGCTTTGGACAGCGTTGGATGATTGAAGATGTTCATGGCGGCGACGCGCGTGCGGCACAGGAAGAAGCTGAGCGAACAGTGAAGAAACGTGCCGTGTACATGGAGGCGTATGGTGATCTGAATAAAAATAAACCGGCGGGTAGCCTAGGAGGCTATTAATACGAATGATGGGAAAATTCGATATAACCAGGATCAATGATGGCTCTAATCGCCCTCCACGGCTCGAAATTCATCAATCCATGTGGGCCATGATGGAGTTAGAAGCTGAGCTTTCGCTTGAGGCAAAACTTGAGCGTATTGCAGGTGCAGGTTTTACTGGCATCTTGGCGAGAGTGCCGGAAATAGATGCTAGGGATGAGTGGAAACGGTTGCTGAAACAATACAGTCTGAACTTTGGCTCGCATTGTTTCCCATTCAGCGCGGGTGACTTATCGGCACATATTCAGCATGCCGCTGATATGGATATGCTGTATGTGAATGGTCAGGTGGCGGACTCTTTTGTGATTGACGAAGGGGCCATTGATCTGCTTGGTGGGCTCGCCACTGTGTCAGCTGCGCATAGTATGCCATTTTGTGTAGAGACGCATCGCGGCAAAATTACACAAGACCTAATTCGTACTGTGCAATACGCGCAAGCGCTGCCAAATCTGCGGTTTACGCTGGATATCTCCCACTATGTGCTGGCAGGGGAAATGACGGAGAAGCAAGAAAAGGCGGAGCCTCTTCTTGATGTGGTGCTGCAACGAACGTCAGCAATTCATAGCCGTATATCATCGGGCGAACAAATTCAAGTCGATGCTGGCTATTCGGATGCGATGCTGGCGCGTTATGAGCAATGGTGGACGCAAGCGATGCGCTATTGGCTTCAAGGGGCTAAGCCTGGTGATGTGCTTCCTTTCGTCTGCGAGCTTGGTCCTGCACCTTATGCGATCAGGGGGCAAGATAGTCGAGAGCTCTCCAGTCGGTGGGAGCAAGCCTTGATTTTGAAAAATGTGGCGCAAGCTTGCTGGAAACGTGCTACAGTAGAGTAAAAAAAGCGAGGATATCTTATGGAGCAAATCACTCTCAAGCAACTGGATTTTATTCGCAAAACAACCATCAAAGCGGTTGCAGGGCTATCGGAAAACACAATTGACCACATACCCGAAGGATTTAATAACAACATCCGATGGAATTTGGGGCACATTTACACGGTTCAAGAGAAGTTTGCCTTTCATTTTGCTGGTGAGCCTTTACACCTACCTGAGAACTTTGATCGATTATTTGCAAAAGGCACCAAACCCGCAGATTGGAACGAGGAACTCCCTTCGCTTGAAGAATTACTTGCGTTGCTTGCTGAGCAACCCAAACGGATTCAGAGTATCTTACAGGATCGCTTAGATGAAAGCGTGGCTAAGCCATTCACAACAGGCAGTGGATTACTCCTAAATACAATTGGAGAATTCCTAAACTTCACGTTATATCACGAGGGCATGCACTTCAATACGATATCCATATTAAAACGATTTGCAACGCAGCATCAGAAATAGAAACTAACGATAAGGAAAACCTCTTCGAGTATGCTTATGAAGAGGTTTTTTTGTCGACTATGATATAATTAGGAAAGTAGCATGTTAGAGCAAGAAAGAGGAGATATGATGACTGATCACATTGCTAAACAAGATACAGGCTGGAACTTTGATAACAGCTATGCACATCTGCCGCAAACCTTCTTTACGAAGGTGAACCCTACCCCTGGACGCGCACCGAAGTTGATCGTTCTGAATGAGCCATTGGCAGAAGCGCTGGGGCTGAATGCTTCAGCATTGCGAAGCGAAGATGGCGTTGCTACGCTCGCAGGCAACCATATTGCAGCAGGTTCGGTGCCACTTGCGCAAGCTTATGCGGCACACCAATTTGGGCATTTTAACATGTTAGGGGATGGCCGGGCTATCCTGTTGGGTGAACAGATCACTCCCCAAGGGGAGCGGGTGGATGTTCAGCTGAAGGGTTCAGGCAGAACACCCTACTCCCGTCGAGGCGATGGCCGCGCAGCCCTTGGACCGATGCTGCGTGAATATATCATTAGCGAAGCGATGGTCGGACTTGGCATTCCTACGACGCGAAGCTTAGCTGTAGTAACAACGGGTGATGTTATTTACCGTGAAACCGAGCTGCCTGGTGCAGTTCTGACACGCATAGCGGCAAGTCATATTCGGGTTGGTACTTTTCAATATGCTGCTCAATATGGCACTATTGAGGATACTCAGTCACTTGCGGATTACACCATACAGAGACATTACCCTGAAGTTGATGCAAATGAGAATGGAAGTGAGCAACGCTACCTTCAGTTCCTTCAGGAAGTGATTAAACGTCAGGCCAAGCTCATTACGAAATGGCAGCTCGTTGGCTTTATTCACGGCGTGATGAATACTGATAATATGGCGATCAGCGGAGAAACGATTGATTATGGTCCTTGTGCTTTCATGGATGCCTATGACCCAGCCACGGTATTCAGCTCCATTGACACGCATGGCCGCTACGCCTATGGTAATCAACCGCGTATAGCGGTATGGAATCTCGCTAGATTTGCAGAAACCCTATTGCCGCTGCTGCATGCTGACGAGGAGCAAGCAATCAAACTAGCCGAGGGTGCGCTGTCGGAATTTTCCACGACATATCAACAAGCGTGGCTCACGGGAATGAGAGCGAAGCTAGGGATCTTTAATGAAGAGCAGGAAGATCTTGCATTGATCGAAGGCTTACTAAGCATGATGGAGAAGACAAGTGCGGATTATACGAATACTTTCTTAGCATTGACGTTTGATAAAATAAAAGAATCAGTCCTGTTCGGCACGCCGGAATTTGCCCTTTGGCAGGAACAGTGGCAGGCAAGACTAGGCAGACAACAGGAAGACCAAACGGCTTCACAGCAATTGATGCGCAGCAGCAATCCTGCCGTCATTCCGCGCAATCATCGGGTAGAAGCCGCACTAGAAGCCGCGGTCGAACATGGTGACTATAGCGTGATGGAGCAACTTCTTGCTGTGCTAGCGAACCCCTTCGCACACGCACCTGAGCAGGAGGAGTATGCTGCGCTGCCGGAGCCATCGGCTTGTGCGTATCAAACGTTTTGTGGGACTTGATATCCGAGCCAACGCGCTATGTTCAAAGCCAACTGCCGATTGTGGTGGTTGGCTTTTTCGTACTTATTCCATTTTTGCAGGGGCTCAGGTAGCTGGCTGGCCTTCACTGGGAGGTTAACTGGATTTCCTCCATCTAATCGAGCTGAAATCCGCCTGTTTTTTGAACTAGCAGTATTTTCTACAGTTAATATTCTGTTTTTAGCCCGATTCCTTAAATAACTCTTAGAATAACTGGACTTTCTACATCTATTCGCCGGAACCCAGGAAATTCGCTAAATTTAACTGTAGATTTTCCATCTAAACGGTTAGAAGGCCCCTCGCGCCTTCGAGTAAAGACTGGATGAGTAGGAGCAAGTCTTCCTAGTTCCTCGGAACAGGGCTTGGGGGATACCAACTTTGCCAACTGAGGCGGTTGGAGTTCTCTTTCTGCGTCCTTCTCATTCTGTGCTGCGTCTCCTTCTCCTTCCTGGTACCCCGTATTGCGGACAGTTCCAGAATTTTCAAATAAAACTATTGACGTACAACAAGAATGCTGATAAATTAAAACCAAGTAATCTTATCAGAATAATTATGTATCGACCGGACCACCGGAGACACAAGCGAAACTTCCTGCAATGGGGAGAGCTGTGTCTCTTTTTTATATCCAATCGGTGCGCGCTATAAAGAAAACCATATAAGAAATAAGGGGGCTTTATCATGAAAAAAAATGTCATCATGAGTTTCGTTTTATCCACTTTGCTAGTTACGGTGTTGAGCGGTTGCGGAGCGGCTTCCAAGTCGACAACAGGTGCAGCTGACACGAAGGCGCCTGTGGCTACAACCAAATCGGAGAAAAGCACGACATTACGCATCGGCTATCAGAAATACGGCACAGTGAACTTCCTGAAAGCGAACGGGGAGCTAGATAAAGCATTAAAAGAAAAAGGTATCACCATTCAATGGACGGAGTTCCCAGGTGGTCCTCAATTGCTAGAAGCGATGAATGTTGGCAGTATTGACGTAGGGCATACGGGTGAAGCGCCGCCGATTTTTGCACAGGCTGCAGGGACACCGCTCGTTTACTTAGGGCATGAACCGGCAAGCCCAGCTAGTGAAGCGATCCTCATCCCGGAGAAGTCAGAGATTAAATCCGTTGCTGAATTGAAAGGCAAGAAGGTCGCCTTGAATAAAGGTTCCAACGTACATTACTTGTTAGTGAAGCAGCTCGAAAAAGCTGGTTTGAAATATGAAGATATTCAAGTGGTTTTCCTTCCTCCGGCAGATGCGAGAGCAGCGTTTGAGAAAGGCAGCGTCGATGCTTGGGTCATCTGGGATCCCTTCTTCTCAGCAGCAGAAACTTCGGCTAAAGCGAAGATCTTGGCTGACGGCAAAGACACCGTTGCCAATCACGAGTTTTATCTAGCTACTCGCAGCTACGCAGAAAACAATAAGGAAACCGTCAAGATCGTATTAGATCAACTGGCCAAAGTAGATACATGGTCCAAAGATCATCCGAAAGAGCTTGCCGAAACGTTGTCTCCCCAGTTGGGTATTGATGTTCCTTCCCTGGAACGCGCGGCAAAACGTAGAACATACGGCATTCAACCCATTGATGATGCTTTGATCAATGAACAACAGAAAATCGCTGATACCTTTTTCAAACTAGGCCTGATTCCGAAAGAAATTAAAGTGAAAGATGCCGTATTGCCAGCTACGAAATAGGTTCGAGCTACTCATAAAGGATAAGGGAGACGATGAAGATGGAAGTATTCTGGTTCATTCCGACACACGGAGACAGCAGATACATTGGAACAACGAAAGGGGCACGCGCAGTCGATTATGGCTACATGAAGCAGATTGCGCAAGCGGCTGATCAACTAGGCTATGGCGGCGTGCTGTTGCCGACGGGCAGATCTTGCGAGGATGCATGGGTCGTTGCATCTTCCTTAATTCCCGTGACAGAGCGGCTGAAATTCCTAGTTGCAGTCAGACCGGGCTTGATGTCGCCGACCCTTTCAGCCAGAATGGCTTCCACCTTCGATCGTTTATCGGATGGTCGCTTATTGATCAACGTCGTCACAGGCGGCGATGCGAAGGAGCTTGAAGCAGAGGGACTCTTCTTAGAGCATGATGACCGCTATAAGTTGACTGACGAATTCCTGCATATTTGGCGAAAAGAGCTTGCCGGTGAGCAAGTCGATTTCACAGGTGAACATTTGAAAGTCAAAGGCGGGAAGATTGTTTATCCGCCAATCCAAGCGCCATACCCGCCGATCTATTTCGGTGGCTCCTCACCCGCTGGGATTGAAGTAGCAGCAGATCATGTCGATGTGTACTTAACGTGGGGAGAGCCGCCAGCTCAAGTTGCTGAGAAAATTAAAACAGTTCGCGAAGCTGCAGCCAAGCGCGGCCGTACGGTGAAGTTTGGTATTCGATTGCATGTCATCGTACGTGAAACCTCAGAGGAAGCGTGGGCTGATGCTAATCGCCTCATTTCCCATTTGGATGATGAGACCATTGCTTCTGCGCAGAAAATATTTGCCAGCATGGACTCTGTTGGCCAACGCCGTATGGCAGAGTTGCACAAGGGCGATCGGACCAAATTGGAAATTAGTCCTAATCTGTGGGCAGGCATCGGGCTTGTGCGCGGGGGTGCTGGGACAGCCCTAGTTGGTGATCCGGAGACGGTTGCGGCACGAATGAAAGAGTATGCGGACCTAGGCATTGAGACGTTCATTTTCTCAGGCTACCCGCACTTGGAGGAGGCTTATCGGACAGCGGAGCTGCTGTTCCCGCATTTGCCTTTGAAAACGCAAAAGAAGCGTTCTTCTGAATCTGCGAATTACGTAAGTCCGTTTGGAGAACTCATCGCCAACACCGAGTTGCCGAAGCCTGCAAAGGGGGTTCGGTCCGATGACAACCAACCTGTCAAAGTCTCTGGCTAAACAGTTGCTCCCTTGGGCGCTTCCGATTGTACTTATTGTTTTATGGCAGCTATTGGGGCAATTTGGGTTCATTTCCACCCGAATTCTATCTACACCTTCAGCCGTATTTGCGGCTGGTGTCCATTTGGCAGAGAAAGGGACCTTATTCACGTATATCGGTGCCAGCTCCAAACGAGCATTTATCGGCTTTGCGATTGGTGGCAGTATCGGTTTTGCCTTAGGCTTAATTAATGGACTCTTTCCTATTCTTGAAAAGGTGACGGACACATCCGTACAAATGCTGCGGAATATTCCTCATCTAGCGATGATTCCGTTGGTTATCCTCTGGTTTGGTATTGGTGAAGAAGGTAAGCTCTTTCTAGTTGCGTTAGGCGTGTTCTTCCCGATTTATTTAAATACTTTCCATGGCATTCGATCCGTTGATCCAGGTTTGATCGAGATGGGTCGCGTTTACGGGCTTCGCCATTTTCATTTGTTTCGCAAAATCATTATTCCCGGTGCGCTGCCCTCGATTTTGGTTGGGGTTCGTTTCTCACTAGGTATTATGTGGATAACTCTAATCGTGGCTGAAACGATTTCGTCCTCTTCAGGGATTGGCTATATGGCGATGAATGCGAGAGAATTTTTGCAAATGGATGTTGTGATTCTGAGTATTATCGTCTATGCCCTACTAGGCAAAATATCAGACTATATAGCGAAGCTTCTGGAACACGCATGGCTGCAATGGCATCCTAATTTCTTGAAACCATAAAGGAGAGTGGGCACGATGGCGGAAGGTACTGGCATTCGATTGCAGGTGAAGCAGGCTGCGAAGGTTTTCGGCCAAAAGCAAGTGCTGCAAGGTGTAGAGTTGGACGTAGCACCTGGCGAGTTTATTGCGATTGTCGGGCGAAGCGGCTGTGGTAAAAGCACACTGCTGCGCTTAATCGCCGGGCTGGATAAGCCCTCGAGCGGCCAAATCGAGGTCGATGGCCAGACGCTCAAAGGCATCCATTCCGAAACACGTGTGTTGTTTCAGGATGCGCGCCTGCTTCCATGGAATCGTGTGCTCGCGAATGTTCAGGTTGGGGTGAAAGACGGCTCGCGCGCTAGAGCCGAAGAGGTTCTTGCGCAAGTGGGGCTTGCGGACAGAACGAATGAATGGCCGGGGGTTCTGTCCGGGGGGCAACGTCAACGCGTTGCACTGGCCCGTGCTCTGGCCGGGCAGCCTCGCCTGCTGCTGTTGGATGAACCGCTCGGCGCGCTCGATGCGTTGACCCGCATTGAGATGCAGCAGCTCATTGAGCGGCTGTGGTATCAGCAGAAGTTTACGGCGCTGCTCGTGACGCATGATGTGTCGGAAGCCGTTCAGCTTGCGGATCGTGTTATTTTGATCGAAGAAGGGCAGATCGCCCTCGATGTAAAAATAACGCTCCCACGCCCTCGCGTGCGGGACAGCGGGTTCGCTTATTTTGAACAATTGATTCTGGATCGCATATTGGTGAAGGAGCAGAATCCTGCTCTAGGGGATATTACAGCAAATAATAAATATGCGTATTCAATTTAGTATTAGCATACAAAAAGCACTCCAAGGCGGTATGGCTGCCTTTGAAGTGCTTTTCTGCATGTAACCCTATAACTAGCGGGCTGCTGGCGTATGAACATCAGTCCCTGTATGGGGGCGTTTTTCAATCATGATCGTTAAAATGAGCAAACCTATGAGTCCAGCGACGATGAAAATGGGATACCAACTTCTCGCAAACGAGCCAGCTTCCATGATAGCCATCATCCCGATCGTAGGCAGCAGAGGTTGTCCGTAAGCCTTCCACCAGTCAAGCGGGAACTTTTCATAGTAGAAAAATCCAATCATCGCAAGTGCGGAGACAGCCCATCCCCCTGTATAAATACAAACAGCCAAGACGGGACTTTTAGCTGCAATGAAAGGGACAATGGCAATGACGAAAATTCCAGCGACGATCATGACCCAGAAGTTAGCCTTTGTTTTGCCAATTCCCGCTAGAATGCTGCCGCCTAGTCGACCTACGGAGGAGAATAAGACGCCTAAAGCCATCAGCCGAATATAAGCTGCAGAATCCCCGGATGTGAAGCTCTCCCCGAATAGAAATCCGTTGATCTGGTCGGGATATAAACAGATGAGCGCTGTTAGCGGATACAGAAAAATATTGTTATACCGAACACAGCTCGTCCCACGGTGTTTGCTTTCCTTCAAATCCTGTGCACTCTCGGCTACGAATGGGAAGGTGACGATCATGAACGCCCATGTAATGATGCCGATGAAGCCTGTTATACGGAATCCATTCGATAAATAACCAACGGCGATAACCGAACTGGAACCAACCATCATGACCAGAAAAGGCTGTTGAAATGCTTTTGCGATATTACCCGCCCAGGAAGGCAGGCCGTATGCCATCATGCTTCGAACCTCTTGGAAAGGGAGACCACCGAACCATTTCGGATTATGCACACGTTCAACTTTCCAGCCAATAAAAAGAGCTGTCAGGATCGCTCCCACGCTCATCCACACCGAAATATTTTCAAGAAGGTTCAACGAGCCAATGGGTAATAAAACGCCGACAACCGTACCTGAAGTGGCAAGTGTCGTTGTAATGACCATGAAAAAGGCCTGAAAACCAAAATCACGGTTTCCTGAGAAAGAAGCGACGCCAATATTAATCATAGAGTTGAAAACAAACATGATCGAGCTTAGGATCAGGGCTCCTTTTAGCTCAGGTAGCTGATAGTAATTCGCTAGGGTTGGTGCGAGTAGCGCGAGTACGATCCCAAAGATAACCCCGAATAGAGAGCTCCCGAAAAAGGCGACGCGAAAATTGGTTTGTACCGCCTCAATCGGTTTCCTAGAAAAGGTGTAAATTAAGGAGGAGTTGAATCCGACATTGAGAAACAAGGAGGCCATACCGAAAATTTGCAACAAGAGATTCACTTGTCCGAATTTGGTAGGATCGTCCAATACACGAGCTAGAACGATGCTTCCCACGGTTTGGAGCATTTGGTTAATGAAGAGACCGAGCACAATGATAGACACATTTCGAAGCAAAAATCGCTGCGTATCCGTTAACATGACATTCCGATTCAGCATGGGGATAGCCCCTTTTCCCGTTAATAGGTCTTGTTATCCAAAGAGTAGCAGACCCCTACCAGGTTGACAACCGAAAGAATGGCAGATAAACGGAGATAAATGAAGGGATTCGGAGATTATATGTTGCCTCGAATGGTTGAAAGAGTAATACGGGGATTGCAAATCCCCTAGGATGTTAAACCTAAAATATGCCGCCAGGAAGATCTTCCCTGACGGCTTTTCTCATCCTTTTAACGCGGCAGCTTGCTTTTCCTGATACTCTCCAGGGGGCATGTAGAAGTGCTGCTTGAATACATGGGAGAAATGTTTAACACTCACGTACCCTACTTTGTCTGAGACATCAATAATCTTCTCTGCGGGTCTTGCTCTCAGTAGCTTGGCGGCTTGCTCCATTCGCACTCTGGTTAAAAATTTAATATAAGATTCATTCACGCTTTTATGAAAAATATTGCTCAAATAACTAGCGGAAACGCCTATTGTATCTGCAATAATAGCGAGAGATATAGGCTCCGAGTAGTGCGAATAAATGTATTCCTTAGCTCTGGCTACAAGGTCATGCTCGTTCTCGTTATCGAGCTTCGGCGTGGCATGTAGGATAAAGGATTTGAGAATTTCATAAAAGTTAAGCAGCACTTCTTCTTTTGACGGTGCCTGTAAAGTGGGGCTTTCCAACTTCCTAAGGATCGTCTGCGCTGCTTGAATTCCTTCATCCGTAAAGTTCGGGTTCATGGCCGCTATGTTCCTAATTAAATGAACGCCATATCGGTAAGCAACGGAAAGCTGATAACTGCCCATAAGCTCGGCATAATTCCGAACGGAAACCATGTAGTTTGTTTCATTTCTATCGAGTAAACCGGATTGAATAGCCATCATCGTTTTATCCAATTCTAGAATGGAAGGCATCTCCTTACTCTCATCGCTGAAGGCGAAGCAGGAGTTACCGCCACTCAGCAGACGGCTCATTAGCATCTTGCGCGCTTTGCGGTAGGAGGAGTTCAATCGAAGCACATCGTTGACACAATTACCAATAGCACCGGAGATCGTAATACCCGTACTCCTATAGATCGCGTCAGCTACTTTAGCATGGATGGCTCTGCATTGTTTAATTAGGTCATCTTGACAATCGCCGGTTACAAGTA
The DNA here is from genome assembly GCF_964253335.1 of Paenibacillus sp. LjRoot56. NCBI lineage: Bacteria > Bacillati > Bacillota > Bacilli > Caryophanales > Paenibacillaceae > Paenibacillus > Paenibacillus sp. LjRoot56. The sequence goes on along the minus strand of NZ_CAXURV020000003.1, from coordinate 922,820 downwards.
CAATTGTATTTTCCTCCGTATCGTAGAATACCCGTCCTTCTTCCACAATTTCAGTTGTAATCTGTTGTAAAATATATTTAAATACAGGAATATCGGCGTATGGAATAGATTTCCTAAGAATCATATCTTCATCCAATGAGAGGATCATTAGATTACCTTCTGTCTCGATTAAGCTCACCTTTAGACGGAAGAGAAGTGGGTAAAGTACTTTAATTTCCGCATTGCTGTCTACGATAACGGCTTTCAAGAAATTTTTGACTACATGGTTTTTGGAATCCTCAGAGAGAATTTGCATGGATTGTTGGGTCAGCAGCTGACTTTTCTCTTTATCCAAATCTTGTGTAATACGTTCGAGGACGATGCGCAGCTCTTCCTTAACAATAGGCTTTAGCAAATATTCATTCACACCATAGGTTATGGCCTCTTTAGCAAAAGTAAACTCATCATGGCCTGATAGGATGACCGTTCTTGGGCGTGGAGACATTTTTGAAACGATTTTACATAAAGTGAGGCCGTCCATGACAGGCATTTTAATATCGGTGAGGATTAAATCAAGGGCATGCTGATCAAGAATCTCAAGAGCTTCCTTGCCATCTGAGGCGACATGCGCGACCTCCCACCCAGGATTGATCTGCGGAATAGTTAGCTTCAGGTAGTCTCTAGTAAGTGACTCATCGTCGACCACGAGCATTTTATACATGCCGATTCTCCTTTCTAACGTCTAATTTGGGTAAAATGATAGTGACGCATGTGCCTACTTCCGGCGTACTATCAATCGTAAGTCCATACTCCGTCCCATACTTCAGCTTGATCCGCTTATTCACATTGACAAGACCGATTCCCGTACCAGCACTATGATGTAAACCGTGGAGATCTTCGTTATAAACCAACGATTCTACACGTTCCTGGAGTTTTGCAAGCTTATCGGCATCTATCCCTTTTCCATTATCGCGGACATAGAAATAGAGATTAGTGTCATCTTCATCACTATATATGTGTATAATCGTTTTCTCTTTCTTCATCTCACACCCATGAATAACGGCATTCTCAACGGCAGGCTGTAGGAGGAGCGCAGGAATATAATAACTGCCCAGCGAATTAGCAATGGTAATTGTGTATTCCAGTCTTCCGCCAAATCTACTACTTTGAATGCTGAGGTAAGCTTCGAGTAAGCTGATTTCCTGCCCAAGCGTGATTTCTTTATCCCAGTTTGTCATACCCCTTAGGAGGGAACTAAGCTTATTAATTTGGTCTACCGCTTGCTCCTCTTTGCCGCTCTGCATCAGAAGACTGATCATATTGAGTGTGTTGAAAATAAAATGCGGTCTAATCTGGTTGAACAAGGCTTTGATTTGGGCTTCCTTTTGCAGGAAATTTGCCTCATACACTTCTCTGACAAGTTTCGTGTTCTCTTCGAGCATCTCTTGAATGCGATGAACCATCTCATTAAAGGAGGACCCCAGGTAGCCAATTTCATCATGCCTGTTGTTCGGGAAGGTGACCGATAAATTGCCATGATCAATCTCTTTCATTAGCTTAACGATAGTTAGCAACGGATTGAGATATCTTTTGATGAAGAAGAAATAGACAAGAATAGCGAGAAAGGAGCTAATAATCGCCATTAAGAATGCGATATTTCTTGTTTTGACGGCATTGTGATTGAGTTCGGCAACGGAGTTTACGGCTACAACGGTCCAGTTAGCTCGTGAAATGGGAGTCGCATTAAGCAGATAGTTCTCATTATCCAAACGGATCGTCGTCTTAGAATGGCTGGTTTTCAGCATGGTTTGATAGAGGTCCAGCTCATGACCGCCTTTGACATTGGAAAATATAAGATTCTGATCTGCATCCACAATGAAGAGCCCGCCTTTGCTGCCCATGTTCACTTTATTGCCAATGGCTTCAATACCGCTGTAATTGGCATCCACCTTAATAATGCCGATAATTTTCTCCGTATCCTTGGTGCTGCGAAGCTGTCGTACGATCGAGAAGACCTTATTCTTCGGGTTCTTAATAATTTGCTGCATATGCGCGGGGACAAAGATAGACTCTTGTGTTGAAAGCGCTTCCGTATACCAATTGAAGTTGTGGAAATCGACCTTTGAATCGATGTTGGTCTGCACCCTGCCGCTCGAGTATGCCGTATCCGTTAGTACAAAAACAGTAAGAATATCATTTCTTGGAATGATCATAATCTCATCCAGAAAATCTTCAATCGTACGAGTCTTCTTGAGTTGTTCGATCTCTGAATCGGGGTGAGTAGTTTCAAGTGCAGCCATCACGGCCGAATTTCGGTAGGGGGCGACTGATAAACGCGATAAGTCGTCGAGATAATTGTCGATGTTCAGAGAGGCTTGCTCGATTATTTGCTGAACCCTTTCGGTGGACTGATTCTCGAAGTCTTTGGTGTACTGATGATAAGAGACGAAGGAAACTAGGATCACGGATAATAAAATTAATAGTCCAGTCATGATTAGCAGCTTGAACTTAATGCTCCATTGTTTCATTCCATTACCTCCCTCTATGCCCAATATATCACATCAGGTTCGGTAACATCAGCACTTCTAAAAAAACCGCACTCCAATCAAGAAAATTGAGGTCTTAACGAATGATTGGATTGAAAGTAAGATGAAATAGAAGGAACTGTTTACAAAGTTTTCTTATGTGAGACAAAAGGGAGGAAACAACGTGTTAAACAGAGCGCTGTCCATGGTCATGTGTTTTTCAGTTATTTTGGGTATTGCAGCAGGATGCGGAACTAAGGAAGAGGTAAAGCCAACAACAGCCATTAGCAGCGAATCGGCCAAAGCAACAGAAAAGCCAACAGAGAAACCGAAAGAAGTCGTCACACTAAAGTTTTTGACAGGTAAAGTAGAAACGGTAGATTTGGTTAATCAAATGATCGCTAAGTTTCAAACCGAAAATCCAGGTATCAAAGTAGAGCAGGAATATCAGAAGGATGCCAGCAATGTGATCAAGATCAAGTTCGCTTCCGGTGATGTACCTGATATCACTACGGTCGTTAGCCAAGATTATATTGATCAAGGAAAATACCTCGACCTATCGAACGCTGCCTTCTGGTCGAGAGTTCTGCCGGCTGTCAAGGATTTGAATACGGATATTAAAACAGGCAAGCAGTTCTCAGCAGCAGCAACAGTCACCATGGGCGGTATATTTTATAACAAGCAAATCTTCTCTGAATTAGGATTAAAGGAAGCACTCACATGGGCTGACTTCAAAACAAACCTGAAAACAATCAAAGAGAAGAAAAAAGGCGTCGTGCCAATGTTCTTGCCTGGTAAAGAAGCATGGTCTATGGGACATTTGATCGAATTTATGGCTCATGGCATCATCAAGCAACAGTATGGTGTTTATGAATCACGCAAAGCGTTCATTAACAACGATGGGGCAAAACTTGCGTTTGATGCCCCAGGCGGCAGTATGGAGACCTTCGCCGCTCGAATCATGGAGCTTAAGAATGAAGGGTTGATCAATGCGGATGCATTGACGGCTACCTATGATAATGAAAAAGAGGATTTTGTTGCTGGAAAAGCAGCTATGTTCAGCCAAGGCATGTGGGTACTGGGCGATCTGCTCAAGATCAATCCGGATTTTGCTAAAAATATTGGCTTCAGCCCATTCCCAGCTTTACAAGATGGAGGTAAGCCAGTCGTATTATCCGCCGAGGATTCCAAGTATGCGATCACTTCTGCATCCAAGCATCCGGAAGAGGCTAAGAAATTCCTTGATTTCCTCTTCAAAGCGGAAAATTTAAAGTTATACAGCGAAGCGATTAAATCACCTTCCGCCTTCACCGATGTGAAAGCTGATTGGGGCCCGCTCCAAGATCAAGCAACGCAAGCATTAAAAACAGGTGTGAACATTGCCTTCACAGATACACCTTCGGGCTTCTCGGGTGATGATGTAGGCCGCATGGTGCAAGAATTGATTGCCGGCAAATACAAAACACCAGCTGATTTCGCCAAGACGTACAAAGAAACATGGGATAAAGGATGGAAAGCTTCCAAGTAAAATTGAATGAACTCGCGAGAAGGGAAGGATCACCGATCTCTTCCCTTTCTCATAATCGTTCATACATTCGGGTTTAGGAGAGGATCGCTATGTATCTCTTGCGCGCCATTAATACCAATCTGCACAAATTTATGGCTGTACCTGCTATCCTTTTATTCGCGTTGTTCTTCATATACCCACTCACACAGGGAATAGGAATTAGCTTAACGAATTGGAACGGGGTGTCCCAAGCCAAATTTGTCGGGTTGCAAAATTTCGTCGATTTCTTTCATGATGATCGAGCTAAGCACGATCTGTACAATACCCTTTTTTTTGCACTCGGAAGTGCGCCGCTGCTTAATATTTTTGGACTCGCGTATGCACTTATCTTAGATCGGAATTTTAAGGGGAAGGGCGTAGTTAGGGCTATCGTATATTTACCAGCAGTTATCAGTCCATTAATTATGGGATATGTCTGGTATTTCATTTTACAGCCGGGGAGAGGCTTCCTCTATCATATTTTGGACAATATGAATCTAGGATTTATGAACACGAATTGGCTTGGTGATAGTTCGTCTGCTATGAAAGTACTTGTGATGGTCAACGTTTGGCAGTTTGTTGGTATGACGATGATTATTTATCTGGCAGGGCTTCAATCCATACCGGCAGAGTTATATGAATCCAGCAAAATCGATGGAGCTGGCTACTTTGCCACCTTACGCTCTATCACCATTCCATTGCTATATCCAGCCATCCAAATTAATGTCGTTACGAATATTATAGGTTCCTTGAGCGTATTCGAAATCATTGTCGCCTTAACAGACGGAGGGCCAGGTTACAGTACGGAATCTTTAAGTATTTATATTTTGCGCATGCTATATGGCAGTTTCACAGGGTATTCAACGGCAGTGGCGTTAATATTATTTGTGATCATTGTGATTCCTGTCATTATCTTTATGCGTTTAACGAAATCCAGAGAGATTGAGATGTGAGGAGAAGGCGATGCGAAACAAAACCCTTAGGTTTGGCAGATATGTCGTCGTAACGCTCATGGTACTCTTATCCCTCATTCCATTCTACGCATTGTTATATTTATCTCTGAACACACCATCCAGCAGCTTCTTTGATGGCAATATTCTGCTGCCGGATTTTCATTGGGTTAACTATGTGAACGCTTGGAAAATCTCCAAAATTGGCAATGCTATTCTGAATTCGCTGATCATTACGATAGGTTCAGTGGCAATAATCGTCCTATTCGCGAGTGCGGCAGGCTATTCCATTGCTCGATTTAACAGTCGCTTCAATCGAATTATCTTTCAGCTTCTCCTGCTGTGTATGATGATTCCCGCAATTATTATTACGGTTCCCCTATACACCTTGATGAAATCGATTGGCGGCATTAATACGCATTGGGCGATGATTCTTCTTACTGCAGCCACTGCACTGCCACTATCTGTCTTTCTCTATGCTAGCTTTATTAAGCAGCTTCCCAGAGAGGTTGAGGAGTCTGCGATTATGGATGGATGCACCTATTTTACTGCGTTTTGGCGCATTACTTTTCATTTCGTTAAGCCCGTGACCGCTGCTGTTGTCATTCTATCGGGACTTGGGATTTGGAACAATTACGGTCAGGCCGTCTTTTTCCTGCAAAGTCAGACGATGCATACCGTCCCCCTAGCCATCTCCATTTTTTTTCAAAAATATGGCGCACAGTGGAACTTAATGGCAGCTGCAGCGGTGATCGGACTTGCTCCGGCTGTACTTGCATTTCTTATTTTCCAAAAATATTTTATTAAAGGCATCACGGCAGGTGCACTGAAGGGATGAGATGAGTGAAGCCATATATCCATGATGTTTATCCGGTAAAAGCACAGTTCCTGCGAAATCAACCGATCACCATTGCCGTGGAGTTAGATCTCCCCTTTGCAATGGATAACGGTCAGGTTGAATTGGAAGCAAAAGTTTACGATTTGAACCAACAAATTGAAGTCTATCGTCACAAGATTGGCAGATCAGATCCAGGACAGCAAACCGTCCAGTTGATGATTAGTCCTAAGGATGTTGCGTTTAAAGGCTATGGTGTTGATGTTCATTTGTATTTGGAGGAGGAGTGGCTCCAAGTAAGTTCAACTTCTTTCGATGTGGTTACGAACTGGAGACAATCGCCAAGGTATGGATTTCTAAGCGACTTTCACCCGAATGAAGCTGACGACAGTGAAGATATCAAGCAAATGACCAAGCTTCACATCAACCTCGTACAATTCTACGATTGGATGTATCGTCATGATGATCTGGTAGCAAAGGTGGATGTCTATTCGGATTTAATGGGCAAGGTGTCCAGCCGGAAGGTGATTCAGGAGAAAATTGCCTTGTGTCACAGCGTTGGTATGAAGGCGATTGCTTATGGTGCTGTATATGCGGCAAGTCGAGAGTTTTATGAGCAGCACCCCGATTGGGCTCTTTATGGCAGCAATGGAAAGGTTCTCGATTTTATTCACATTTTTTACTTGATGAATATTGCTGAAGAGTCACCGTGGCATCGCCATATCATTGAGCAGTATAAGCGTACGATTGAGGAGCTGCAATTTGACGGTATTCACATGGATACGTATGGTTCACCGAAAATAGCCATATCCAAGCTAGCTAATGAGGATAGGATTGTGAGGCTGGATGAGCACTTTCCGGTACTGATCAATAACACTCGGATGACGCTGCAGCGAAGTATAGATGACTTATGCTTGATTTTTAATAATGTGGGGAATTGGCCGGTTGACAAGGTTGCGCGCGCTGAACAGGATGTTATTTATATTGAGGTTTGGAAACCTTATGAGCGGTATCATCATATCGTTCAAATCTTACGCTGGGCACAGCAATACGGTGAGGGGAAGCCGGTGATATTAGCCGCTTATTTAAAGCCCTTCATGGAGACAGGTGATGCATCCATGGACCGAGCAAACCATGCTGCACTGATTCTAACGGCAGTGATCTCGGCCAGTGGCGGTTACCATTTGCTGTTTGGCGAGAATAAAGGTGTGCTAACCCAAGGCTATTATGTGGATTACTCTAAGTTGTCTGATTCCTTCTTCCGAGACATTCGATTGTATTACGATTTCATCATCAGGTATGCTACTGTCTTGTTTGACCCAGAGTTAAGGGACGTTTCGATGACACATGTGGATGGCGATAATCTTGAATATGTTTTCGAGAAGGTTTCATACAGTACTTACGGTGAAGCGAACAAGGTTTGGACACTAATCAAAGAAAAGCCGGGACTGAAAGTGGTGAACCTGATTAACCTTTGTGGTGTATCAGACGATTATTGGAATACAGGGAAGGAAAAACCAACTCCGCAGAATGATTTTTCATTAACTATTTTGCTGGAATCGGATGTGAAATCGGTCTTTATTTCGACTCCGGATGACGAGATGGGGAGGCCACAGCAAGCACAATACGAGATAGAGGATAGGGATCGCGGCAAAACACTCGTCTTGACAATCCCTCACCTTGATATTTGGACTTTAGTGGTTGTTGAGCTTGTACATTGAACACTCCCACCACCTGTAGAGGTGGGGGATTCTTGGGTCGTGGTATCTAACGAAACCAAATGTTTCACGTTTCTCCTGTGAAAAACATGTTACACCAAGCGAATCTGTAGTTCCTACAGATTAAAGGTTTTCTAAATCGCAACTCTTTTTTTATTGTAAACCTTCCCCATAGCAAGGATATTTTGTGCAGCGTTTTCGTCTCGATCATGGATCGTATGGCATGATGGACATGTCCATTCTCGCACTTTGAGGTTCTTTACCTCTTTATTGACAAAACCGCAGGCATGACAGGTTTGGCTTGTTGGCTCAAACTTGTCAGCTAGTTTCAAAGTGCGCCCATACCAATCCGCTTTATACGTGATTTGACGAGAAAATTCGTTCCAGGACACATCTGCAATGGATTTTGCTAGCTTATGATTTTTAAGCATGTTTACCACTCTCAACTGTTCCATGCTGATCGTTTGGTTTTCACGAATCAGCGTTGTTGAAAGTTTGTGCAAAAAATCATGGCGGATATTTGCAATTCGCTCATGAATGCGAGCGACTTTTTGCTTGGCTTTGTGCCAGTTGGCTCCTCCTTTTGTGCGGCGAGCCAAACGACGTTGCCAAAATACTAACTTCTTTTCATGTTTGCGAAACACTTTTGGGTTGGCAACACGTAACCCATTGGAGCAAACCGCAAATTCTTTGAGTCCAAGATCAATGCCAATTTCTTTGTCGGATTGCGGCAATGGTTTTATTTCGACTTCGCAAACAATTGAAACAAAATACTTGCCTGCCGCATTTCGGCGCACCGTAGCGGAAAGAATGCGACCCACAAGTTCTCTGGAATTGACGCAGCGAAGCCAGCCGAGCTTTGGAAGCTTGACCAAATCGCCATCCACAGAAATGTTCCCGTTGGTGTATTTGGTAGTGTAGCTTTGTAAAGGATGCTTACGGCTTTTGAAGCGTGGAGTTTGATTCTGCTTTTTGAAGAAACGATCAAAGCTGTTTGCCACGTTTCGCACAGTCGATTGCAAGGCAATGCTGTCTGCGTTTTTAAGCCATTCAAATTTTGTTTTTAACGAAGGAAGTTGTGTGGCACAGGCATTGTACGACAATCCTTTGCCTGTCGTCGCATAAGTGTCATTCCACAAATGCAGGAAATGATTGAACACAAAGCGACAACAGCCAAACATCTGATTGATGAGCATCTGCTGTTCTTGGTTTGGATAGATACGATATTTATAAGCTTTATGAGTAAGCACGCCACACAACCTCCTTTCAAATGGAATGTAATTCCATTATAGCACATGTGTTCGTGTTTACAACCGAAAAGAAGCCGATTCAACCCCCACCTACAGTGGGTGTGGGTATTCTCGTTAAGTTTTAATAAAAATACGTACCTTAATAGCAATTTTAAGGTGTTTCAAGTGCAATCAGATGGGTTTACAATGAAGCTGTAACAAAGCTACCACTTCAATTTATGAAAGACTAGCAACCCTTAATCGAACGGAAAAATGTCCATTTTTCTCAGTGTATCGATTAGGGGTTTTTCTGTCTTGAAAAGGAGGTGAGCAGGTATACAGATCTTGAAACTAGCAGCCAATGGAAGTCAACAATTGTGCAAATCTTAAAGGAGGAATTCATGAATGTTATCAACGATCTATAGAAAAGCAGTCATGTTAGCTGTGATCAGCCTTGCAATTGGGATGCTCTTCGTCGTTGTAGCTAATGCCGCAACCAGCGGAATCGTAAAGCGAGTATATACGGACAAAGCACGGTACAACACGGGAAATACGGTAACAGTCTCGGCAGAACTTACGAATGATACAGGCACTTCCTATAGTAACAATATTACGATAACGATTTACCAAGGTGAAACCCAAAAGTATACGACATCAACAGCAGTAACTCTCACGAATGGAAGTTCTACAACGGTGAACTTCACATGGACCCCGCCATCAACAAATCATATCGGCTACTTCGTGAAAATTACTGCTGGTGGGTCTGCTGGGACAGGTGCTACAGCCATTGATGTGTCCAATGACTGGATAAAGTATCCGCGTTATGGATTTATGAGCGAATTTCCGGTTGGTGAATCAAGCAGTACAACCGATGCTCGTGTAAAGAAGACGATGCAGGATTACCATACCGTATCGTTCCAATTGTACGACTGGATGTGGCGGCATGAGAATATGATCAAACGAACATCAGGCGTTATTGACAGTTCCTGGACGGATTGGAGCGGAAAGTTGACCATTGGATGGCCAACGATTCAGAATCTGATCTCCTCCATGCATAATTATAATGCCGCAGCTATGCCCTATACGATGACTTATGCGGCGCTTCAAGATTATTCCACCATCTCTAGCGTTAGCAATCAATGGGGAATGTTCTATGATGCTGCCCATGCCAATCAGTTGGTTTTTGATTTCGTGGATAACAATCCCAATACCAACTTATGGTTGTTCAATCCGGCAAGCACGAGCTGGCAGAACCATATTTACGGACAGTATAGAGATATTTTGAACACAGCAGGATTTGACGGCATTCATCTAGATCAAATGGGTCAAAGAAGTGACCCCTACGCGTATAATGGGTCAACCATTGATCTTGATAACACGTTCGCAGGATTCGTCAACAATTTAAAAACCAATCTGAATGCAAATTCGTTGTCTAATAAAGTAGTAACCTTCAATGTAGTGAATGGTGCTGTTGATGGCTGGGCAGCCCCCGATGTCACCAAGAACGCTCAAACTGATTTTGATTACAGTGAAATCTGGGAAGGTTCGGATGATTACATTGAACTGAAGGATTATGTCAATTACGCTCGCCAAAATAATGGTGGCAAAGCATTTGTCCTCGCGGCTTATATGAACTATGAGGAGAATCTCGGTACAAAGTATGAAGCTGAATCTGCTACGTTGAATGGTGTGGCAGCTAACACCAATCATACTGGGTATACTGGAACTGGATTTGTGGATGGCTTTGGAGATAATGGTGACTATGTGGATTTCGCAATTTCTGCACCGGAAGCAGGCAAATATGCTTTAGTGTTCCGCTATGCGAATGATACGGGTGCCAAATCCACGAGAAACGTATATGTGGATGGCGTGCTCAACAAGGAGATTGAATTCCTGGATCAAGCCGATTGGAACACATGGGCATTTGACGCCTACAGTGTAGTTCAGCTGAGTGCCGGCTCCCATACAATTCGCCTGAAAAAAGATACAGCTAGCACTGGCTTTATTAACCTGGATAGCTTGACGCTCGGTACTTTCGAGGAAAATTCCGTTCTTTTGACGAATGCAGCGATTGCAGCCAGTGGGGCTTTCCACATTGAGATGGGTGAGGCCGATCAGATGCTAGGACATCCTTACTTTCCCAACTTCAGCAAGCAAATGAGAAGTACACTGCGGGAAGGCATGAAGGATCACTATAATTTTATCACAGGCTATGAAAACTTATTGTTTGATACCGACGTAGTCAATAACGATTCTGGCACTCAGTTCGCAAGCATCACGGGTCAAACCGTAAGTGGGGACGCAGCTTCAGGCACGATATGGCAATTAAATAAGCGCAGCACCAACTATGACATTGTGCATCTAATTAACTTAACGAATAATGATACGAAGTGGAGAAATGGGGCTAATGCTCCAACGAACATGTCGAATTTAGCCACAAAGGTTTATATTGGCAATGACGAAACGATCTCTAATGTTTACCTAGCATCTCCAGATATTTCGAATGGAACAACCCAAGAACTAACCTTCACCAGCAGTTCTGATACCAATGGTAAATATGTTTCCTTCACCGTTCCTTCCCTGAAGTATTGGGATATGATTTATATGAAAAGAACATTTAGTGTGCCAACCAATGATATTTATGAAGCTGAGACAGCGATTAAATCCAACGTTGCAACGAATACCAACTATGCTGGCTACACAGGAACTGGCTTTGTCGATCAATTTGCGAATTCCGGCGACGGCGTATCTTTTATCGTCAATTCAGCAGCAGATGATGATTATGTACTCAGATTCCGCTACGCCAACGGTGGTACTAACGCAACTAGGGATGTCTATGTCGACGGCAAATTTGCTGGAACCGTTCAACTAAAGTCAACCGGAGGATGGGGGACCTGGGGATATGGTGAAATGACCGCACATTTGAAGCCGGGTCATCATAGCATCGTGTTATGGTACAACAGTACGAATGCCGGAGCGATAAATCTGGATCATCTGGATTTGGATAAAACGTATATTTGGCAATTTGATCGCCAGATTACCACTGTTCCAGCAGGGTATAGGATCACGTACCGGGTGGGTGCACCTGGTTGGGTTCATTGGGGTGTAAACAACTGGACAAATGTCGTAGATACCTCATTTGTATCTAATGGTTCTACCAACGGCAATTTGGACTATGAGATTTCAGTTGGCCCCTTTACGACAGGCACTACGGTAAACGCGACTTTCCTTTGGGATGATAATGCTAATGGCGTGGCGGAGTACAGCACAGACCGCTGGGAGGGTACGAACTACAATATAACCATCAATTGAAAAATACGAACTAGGAGGTTTAACCATGGTCCTTATGCGCACTTATAAATCTAAGCTGGCACTATTTCTTGCCGTAGTGTTAACACTAAGTTTATTGCTTATTTCAGTGCCAGTCTTTGCCCTGACCTCTCCCACTTCGCAGTCCATTACGAGCCTTTATATGTCCAACTGGACGAATGCCATGAATATTTGGATGGCTAGCAAGCTGTCTCAGAATGACACGGGCACGTTCGGACCAAGGATTGGCGAGATGCGGATCAGCGATGATTATTCTACAAATCAAATCGTTGATTACTCAAGCTTTTTTCGAAATGAAACCAGCTCGACCAAATATGATCAGCCGCATAATTTCAATTCTGAAGCTTATTACGATAACAACGGGATTTTACGTACCAAATATTTGGATTATAGCGGGACTAACATGCCGATTACGGTAACGAAGGATTTTGCTATGGTGCCAAATGATAATTTCACGGTTGCGACCTTTACGTTTACGAATCCAACAGGCTCTGCCATTGATTACAACATGCTGGAGCAAATTCATGTCAACAATAAAACCAAGGGAGGCACGAATCAAACGAATACGGGCTCCTACGATGCAACGCGGAATACCTTATTCGTCAACATGAGCAATTCGGGACAGTATTATGTCGCCCTTGGCGCTTATCAAACAATGGATGGTTATCAGGTAGCTGACGATACGCAGTCCTCGCTAGCTGCCTCCGATGTTGCGGCATGGTACACCTTCGACAACAATGGAACCGTTAAGAACAACGCCAGCAAGACAGCTGTAGACATCAGTGTAGCGTTTCAGGATCGATTTACGATTCCGGCAAACAGCTCAGTCACGCGTTCTTTTGTAGCAACAGTGCGCAATTCACTTGCGAATGCACAAAGCTCGATTGATACGGCTCGAGCACAAACAGCCTCCTATTGGTTTACCCAAACCGGAACTTCTTACACAAATTGGTTAACAGGAACCGGTAAACAAACCGTCAACTTCACGGATACCGGCATCAACGATACGTATAAACGCGGCTTAATTACGATCAAGAACTCCATTCAGCCAACTTCCGGAGCAATGCCGGCAGCAACGAATCCGATCGCTTATGGGTATAAGGTTTGGGCAAGGGATTCAGCGGTGACGGCGATGGCGCTCGATCAAGCAGGCTTTACCGATGAAGCGGAGAAATATTGGTATTGGCTGCAGGATCGCCAGCTATCTGACGGCAGCTTTAAGACAACGTTCGATTTATGGACTAATAATTATGTTTCTTTTGTCGAGCCTGAGCATGATTCCATCGGCATTTTCTTAATAGGCGCTTACCTGCATTACGTAAAGACGGGAAATACGACCTTCCTCAACAACATTTGGACCAAATATAAAAAATCCGCTGATTTCATTTGGTCGAATTTAGGGTCTGACCCGTATCAATTCGGCGTGCCGGATAATAGTATTTGGGAGGAGAATGTGGAGTACAACGCCTTCACACAAGCGGTCTATGTAGCTGGTTTGGATGCGGCACAGTACATGGCGAGGGCGAAGAGCTTGAACAGCATAGCCGACGATTATAATGGAGCAGCCAGTAAAATTCGTTCCAGTATTCAAAGAGAAGATACGTGGAATCCCAAAGGTTTGTGGAATGTCGTGAATAACTATTACAATCGGGCCGTAACAACCTCCGGAGGCGCCAATACGTTGGTAGATGCATCATCAGCGGCGCTGATGGCTTATGGGGTAGTTGACGCCAATTCTTCACGGGCAAGCAGCCATATTAACAAAATAAAAACGAATCTGCAGCATGATAACTATGGCATAGCCCGTTATGATGGGGATACCTTCTACTACACCGCATCGTTCAGTCCTGCAGGTAATGAAGCGCAAAGCGATGAACCATCATGGCCGCAGATGAGTCTCTATATGGCGCTCTATCATCTGGATCGTGGAGAAACAGCGAGTGCTCTTAATTATTTGCAATGGGTCGTTTCCCGAACGGCGGTCGGCTATATGTCAGCGGGGGAAGCAGTATCACGGATTACACTCAAGCCGCTGCCGAGTACATCCGTTGAGCCTGTAACAGCGGCTTGGTTTGTCCTTACGGCTTTGCAGTATGAAGGGAAAGCGGATATTCGGATTACACCTCCGCAATCGAATAGCGGAGCTTACAAAGCTATCACAGTTACGACTACTGTAGCGAATGATTTGTCTCAATGGAGTAATGTTCCTTACTATATTGATAAGATTTCAGACAGTTCATCAAGTTCAGCGGATACCGACATTAAAAAGGTTTATGTTAGTAACGATGCTAATAATCTATATGTCCGCATCAAAAATAATAGCGGTGCCTTATCAGGCTTCAATACCACTCCGCGATTTGGAATGATGGTATACGCTGAGGACTTTAAGCACAGTGCTGCCTCGAGCAAATCAACAGGCATGTATGGAGGAACCTTGGATCGACCTTTCCAATATTTAGTTGGTCGTTGGAGTGATGGAACGAATCTTTCTAAATTTAATGTTCAAAGCGGAAACTGGACATTTACCAACCATATTACAGGAGTCACCATTCCTCAGTGGGACACAACTACAGGCGAGATGGAGATGGTCATTCCACTTAGCCAGTTGGCCAGCTCTGCGGTGGCTACAGGGGACTTTTCTAATTTAAATATTGTCTTAATACGTCAAAATCCAAGCACGTTAGCTTGGACGGAGGACGATAGAATTGCTCTGAATTATCGCATTATGACGACGGGTGAAGCTTGGTACTACGGCAACGTCGAGTAAAATACGAATAACAAGAACCCCTTAGCTTAGGCTAGGGGGTTCTGTTGTTCCTATTATCTTTACTTATGGATCCAAATTAATCCAGCAGAATTATCCTTCGCCTCACCCACAACTCGGAACTTTAATCCAAAGTTCGGGACTAAGCGTCCGGCATCTGGAATCAATGTATTCATGTAGCTGTTGGAGTCGGAGAATTCCTCGACACCTTGCATGGATTTATACGTATACTCACCTCGGGTAGGGTTGTTGATGTACCAAGCTGGTGTTTTGTCCAGCGAGAAGGCTGCGTCCGCTACTTGATAACGTGTCGTTTGCGAGACGGAATCTTGTCCATCCTTCTTAAAAATCATCGCATCAGCATGCGAATCTACGACACCAAGGAAGCCTTGTCCAGGGTGGATACCGACCCAGTTGTCCAAATAACTATCATCTGCGTACCACACAAGAAGTCCAGTATTGTATTTGACACCACGGCTAAAGGCAAGAGCTTTATCAGACCCCGCGTAGTTTCTCCACTCCAGGTAGTAATAGTGCTTCTTGAATTCAATACCGTTCGAGACGACAAAACCATCGAGGTTAAATTGAGGAGCACCTTCGGCATCGTCGGAGAATACGACTTGACCATTTACGGTTAATTTCGCATTATCCATAGCAAAACCATTCAACGCGAGCCCGCCATCTGTGACGTAGTCGAAGTGGAGGGTTACTTTTTTACCAGCAAAATGGCTTAAATCATAGGACTTGTCTACCCAAGCTCCGTTCGTGGTTTCTGCACGTGCATCGCCATTCGTGTCATTGTCACCAATGATATCGAGGATTACTTGCTCGTTGTAGGTCGATGCTGTAACCGTTAAGTAGTCATATTCGAACTCGACCTCATACAGCGTTTTAAAATCAAATGTAGCTGTTTGTGCTTGAGTTAAATCAAACTCAGGCGAGGAAAGCGTCGTATGAAGGTTGTCGCCTTTCGTGCTGTAATAATACTTAGTTCCGAAAGCTGGCTGGATGCCTGTTACTGCTTTATCTGGCAAAGTCACTTTGACAATACCTGGATTTTGCGATTTCGTTACACTCTGATCAATGATGGCGGCCTTACCTAATTTCGTAATTTCAGAAGAATCAATTTCAGTCACATTGGCCCAGTTGCCACCCATGGTTTTCTGGAAGAACTCTTTATTTTGAGGTGAAAAAGAGCTAGGAGTTGTACCCGCAATGTTGCCGTTCCAACTGCCACCGCTCATGATGGACCAAGAGGCAATTGGCTCACCTTGTCCGGAATATTGGGTATCATATTCATCCGGCAATCCTAAGTCATGACCGTACTCATGAGCAAATACGCCCACAGCACCATCTTCAGGTTGGATTGTATAATCATAAGCAGCCATTCGGCCACCCCAATAATCTACACCTGCTGTCGTTCCAGGAATCGCATACACACTACTAAGTGTCCAACGATGAGACCAGATGGCATTATCGCCTAACTGACCACCGCCAGCTTCTTGGCCCGTACCCGCATGAATAATCATCAGGTGGTCGACTAGACCGTCAGGTTCATTCTGATTGCCATCGCCATCCAAATCATATAAATCAAACTTATCATAGTCAGCTAGCTTAAGGCCGGTTGCAACTGCAGCATTCAGCGCGTCCTTCACCAGATCTCGAGGCCCTTTGGGGTTGAGGTTATCGTGACCGCCTGCAGGGTTGTCATCACCGTATTCGACGGCTTTGCCTGGAACGGTTAACCAATCGGAGACATAGCCATCCACCGTATAGCTGCCACCGGATTGCTCTTCGTAGTATTGTTTGAAGGTTTTGATCTTAGAGCCGTCGAATAAAGTGAAATCTTTATTGCCGAACATGAGCTGTTGATAATGATCACGGTTGAAATCTTTGGCAAACATGAATCCAGGTTCTTGCTTGACATTGTTATGTTTAAAATCCGAGAATTCGGTCAAAAGAACAAGGACTTTATCCTCGCGTACGGGACCGTTGTAGGAATCTTGTTTGGCGGATGGAATAGGGATGCCACCCGGGAGACCATTCTTCAAATCCAGATGGCCTTTGTTTAACTGTGATAAAAGCTTATCTTTTTGCTTCGCAATGAACTCCTTCGATCTTCTGTCAATCTCATTGCTTTGCTTGTCCACTTTGGTTGGAGCCATTTTGTTGTTCTTTACAGCAACATACGATTTGATAGCTTTACTGATTTGTTCAGGGGTAGCACTTTTACTTAATAGACCTCGGTCCATTAAGCCTTTGGCCAGTCGGTCATCATCGACGATATTGAAATCGACCGGTGGTGCTTCAAGTGCGTCAGCGTAGTCGGCTTCTGCTGCGAATGCAGATGTTGCTGTTGTGAAAGCGGCTGTTGAGAAAAGTCCTGCGGTTAAACTTGTTGCTAGTAAAACTCTAGTCATCTTCGAGGTGTAGTTTTTCAATAGGAGACCTCCTGCAAAATAGAGTATGAAACTAAAACTAATCTATGTATTTGACCTATGGTCATTTCAATTAAATACTAGATTCGACTAGTCTAGTAAGTGCTTATGGTCCTGCTCACATGGACCCACCCAGTTATTTCCTAATTCGACATGATGGCTCTGATTTTGTCGTTTGATAGAGTGGCGGATTACAAAAAAGGAAACGAGAACTTCCTCTCGAAATTGTATGGCTATGCGCAAGTGGAGGATGTGGGCAGGGAGGTACATTCGCTTTAATTCCCCACTTTTCCATAAAAGGAGGAATTCCCATGTTCACATGTAGATCAGCAACTAACGAGGATTTCAACACAATTCGTTCCTTTCCGCGCAATGCGGAAGAGCTGTATTATATGTCACCTGTGCTGCAATACCCGCTTACGTCTGAACAACTCGTGGAGTCGACTAAGAATAGATTGCAGCAAACGGTCGTGGTGGATGAGAAGGGGCAGATACTGGGGTATGCCAATATATATGGCTTAGAGGATAATAAACACTGTTGGCTTGGCAACGTTATTGTATCTCCGGAGGCGAGAGGTACCGGGGCAGCCGAATCTTTAATTAACACAATAATTGCGAAAGCGAAAGATGAGCTAAAAGTGCAAGAACTGCATCTCGTTTGTCATAATGTGAACACACGAGGATTAATATTTTATACCAAGCTAGGGTTTAAGCCCTATTTGGTAGAGAAGAAAACGAATCATACGGGGCAAACCATAGCAGGCATACGGATGAAATTGTCTGTTACGGAACCGTAAATTTAAGACAAGGCAGTGATCTCTTTGACAATTTCGTTCATAGTAGCCATGGACAAGAATCGCGTTATTGGTAAAAATAATGACCTGCCGTGGCGACTGCCCAAAGAGTGGCAGTATGTAAAGAAAACGACGATGGGGCATTCAATCATTTTAGGGAGAAAAAATTTCGAGTCCATCGGCAAAGCGTTGCCTGGGAGACGGAACATCATCCTGACTAGGGATACGACCTATTCCGCCCAGGGATGCGAGATCGCTCATTCCGTTACAGATGTACTAGCGATGTGCCGCGGAGAAGAAGAGATCTTCATTTTTGGCGGCGAAGAAATTTATCGTCTATTTTTACCCTATGCGGACAAGCTCTATATGACCAAAATCGATCATGAATTCGAAGGAGATACTTACTTTCCAGAGGTTGATTATACGGAGTGGCAGGAGGTTTCTGTCGAACAAGGGATTACGGATGAAGCAAATCCATATACGTATTATTTTCATGTGTACACAAGGGTAAATACAGAGCTATTTGGTTAAAAAAGAGCCGGTGGTCCTTTTAACGTGTTAACACCTTGATACCCATCACAATATTCCAGATAAAGACGACCAAATAGGCAACCCCCGTTAATATCAACGGAATGATGAACTGGGACATGTGACCGCCATTAAATATGCTGTTTAAACCCAATATCCAGGAGAGAATGAAGCCTGCAATGGGCAAGCAATGTGAGAGGAATGCCCATTTCGCATGATGCTTAACCTCACGGTCCATAACAACGAAATAAATAACAATAGGCAGAAGAAAAGGAGCAAAAAATACGCTGAAATAGCTTAAAGCGGATAATATATGTCGGTTTTCCATAAAAGCCTCCCATTTTCTAATTTGTTAGATAAGAAGTAATACGCCTCGTATTGGGTATTTATTACAAGACTTCTAATGGATAATATAACCTATTCCGCTATAAAAAGCCGTTCGCAAGGTCTTTTGACCTTAGGAACGGCTTCTCGTTGTGCATATATTCTTCTATTAGTGGGGGTAAGCTCTATCCATTGTTCAAATGATTAGCGTGCTGGAGAGAAATCCGCGACCTTCTTCAAAATATCCTCGATTTGCTCCAATGTTTCTGCTCCGAGCGCAATATCAACAGCTTTCACGTTCTCTTCGATCTGCTCAGGCTTTGTCGCACCAATCAGTGCGGAGCTTACGCCAGGTTGACGAAGCACCCATGCAATCGCGAGCTGTGCGATAGAGATATCCAGCCCTTGGGCAACTTGCTCAAGTTCATGAACGGTCTGTAGTACACGGTCATTCAGATAGCTGTTGATGACTCCATTTACGGAATCGTTCGCAGCACGACTATCGGCAGGGAGTGGCTGCCCCAACTTATATTTACCCGTTAGAATGCCTTGCGCAAGCGGTGAAAAGACAACCTGACCAAGCCCCTTGCGCTCGGATACAGGAAGTACTTCGCGCTCGATATAGCGCTCGAACATATTATAGATCGGCTGATTTGAAATCAGCGGACGTAGAAGGAGGCGCTCAGCAATGCTTGCAGCCTCGGTGATTTGAGCGCCGTTCCATTCGCTGACGGCAGGATAAATGATTTTGCCTTGCTTAACCAAATCGTCGAGCGCGCGAAGTGTTTCTTCTAGCGGTGTGTGAATGTCATACCGATGGCAGAAATAGATATCGATGTAGTCGACACCAAGCCGTTTCAAGCTGGCATCACATTGCTCCATAATGTGCTTGCGGGATAATCCGCGATCGTTCGGGCCATCGCCCATCGGGAAATAGACCTTCGTCGAGAGCACATAGCTCGAGCGATCATATCCTTTTAGCGCGGCTCCCATCGCTTTTTCGCCTTCGCCACGATTGTAAGCATTCGCGGTATCGAAGAAATTAATACCACTTTCAAAAGCTTTCGCGATGCAAGCATCAGCGGCTTTTTGCTCTGCGGCTGTACCGTATGTAAGCCAGCTTCCTAAAGCGATTTCACTTACTTTTAACCCGCTGCGTCCCATATTTCTATATTTCATCTGCTAATATCATCCTCTCATCAACCCTTGTTGCTGTAAGTATAAGTGAGGTGGGGTTGGCCGACAAGAAGGCACTATTAGTTCACTTAGTTACGTGGAGTTAAGTATTGGGCGGTCCCTACTAGCCCCCAGTAACGAATAACTGGAAAACATACAGCTAATTTCGTCGGAAATCGCCCATTTCACCAACTAGATGTAAAACATGTAGGTAACTCGGCTGATTTAGCTCGATACGGCGCATATGACCAAATTTAGATGTACTTTATCCAGTTAATTCCGATTACCTGGCGCAATGAGAGGATTTAGCTGGAGGAAATCCAGTTATTTCGGCAGAGAGGTAGTGGGGGGACGAAATGACTAAGAGGTGTTGTTAGAGTGCTCAAATGGTGGAGATGGGGGAATAAGTAGAGTCAAATATTAAAAAAAGATAAGTGCCCTTAATTCACGGTATGCCTCTTTCGCGCCGCCTACGGTACACTTCATACATAACAACGATGATAGGGTGATGGAGAACATGAGCTATTCAGAGGTTAAGCCGACGCTAAGCAAGTCTCAAGAGCAATCAGCGAAAAAATCAGGGTTGTTGACCTATTACAATCGCTACAAGGTGCTGTACCTGCTGTCGATTCCGGGCATTGTTTACTTTTTAATCTTCAAATATATCCCGCTGACGGGGTCAGTCATGGCCTTTCAAAACTACAGTATTTTCTCGGGGATATGGAAAAGCGATTGGGTGGGCTTGGACAATTTCCGGCGCATGTTCGAGTACGCGGATTTCTGGCGCATTTTAAAAAACACGATGGCCATCGGCTTCTACACCTTGTTCTTCGCCTTCCCGATACCGATCCTATTGGCGTTAATGATGAACGAGCTACGCAACCAGTTTTTCAAGCGTTTCGTCCAGACGGCCGTATACCTACCTCACTTTTTATCATGGGTAGTGGTCGGGGGCATTGTGATTGAAATCTTAAATCCGACAAGTGGTGTCGTCAACTATATTGTGACACTGTTCGGACATGAGCCGATTTATTTCATGGGTGAGGATTCCTTTATTCGGACCATCATTGTGAGTTCAAGCGTTTGGCGCGATGCGGGCTGGAGTACCATTATTTATTTGGCGGCGATGAGCGGGATCAATCCAGATATCTACGAGGCTGCGCAAATTGACGGAGCGTCTCGGTGGAAACAAACGTGGTCCATTACGATTCCGAGTATTCTGACGACGATTACGATCCTTTTTCTTTTGCAAATTGGTAATTTTCTGGATTTAGGCTTTGAGCGCGTGTTCGTGTTCCTGAATCCTTTGAACAATTCGCAGGGCGATATTTTGGATACGTACATTTATCGGGTGGGGCTGATTCAGCGCGAATATAGCTACACGACAGCCATTGGCCTATTTAAGTCGGTGATTGGTTTCGTTCTGATCGTAACCGCTAATATGTTCAGCAAAAAAGCAACCGGCGAAGGCTTATACTAACCCATCGAAGAAAGGAGGCACCTAAGTATGTCTAGTAGTAAGTCTGCGTTAAATAAACCAAGCCCTATATCCATATTGAATCCAATTGGGCTCATTCTGATCAGCTTAATTATGGTGCTGCCGATATTAAATATTATCGCCCAGTCTTTCAGTGGACCTGTTGCGCTCAGTGCGGGGAAGGTTGTGTTATGGCCTGTTCAATTTACAGTCGATAACTACGTAACGGTTCTGAAGCAAATCGCGATATGGCGCGCTTTTAGTGTAAGCGTAATTATTACTGTTTTCGGTACGCTGATCAGCCTTGTCATGACGGCAAGCTTAGCGTATCCGCTATCCAGAAATGAGTATCGAGAACGCAAATATATTTTGCTGCTCGTGCTGATTACGATGATTTTTCATGCTCCGCTAATCCCGAATTACTTGCTAGTTCGTAATCTGGGCCTTTTGGATAGCTTGTGGGCATTAATGCTGCCCGGGGCGATCAGTGCGTTTAATTTGTTCGTGATGCGCTCCTTCTTTCTCTCCATTCCAGGTGAGCTGATTGAGTCCGCACGGATTGACGGTGCTGGGGAGATTCGCACGATTTGGAGCATTATTTTGCCGCTTTCGAAGCCAGCGATGGCGACGATGAGTATCATTTATTCGGTGGCATTGTGGAACAACTATTCGAATGCGCTCTATTTTATTAACAATCGTGCGCTGTTCCCGCTTCAAGTAAAACTACGTGAGTTTGTCGTGACCGATTCGTCCGATTTAGCCAATACGGCAGGAGATATTGCCAATTTATCACCTGAAGGACTGAAGATGGCTGTTATCGTCATAGCGACGATTCCGATCATGCTCGTGTACCCTTTCCTGCAAAAGCATTTCATCAAAGGGATGTTAATCGGTTCGATAAAATCGTAAAACCTGTATAATAAAGATCAACTGAGCTTAAAAAACACAATGTTCCAAGTTTTTCTTTCACGATAAGATGATCACGAATCAACAACATATCGATTAGGGGGATATACAATGAAAGCTTGGTTGAAAACGGGTCTCGTCTCAACGCTAATGGTGGCGGTTATCGCGGGTTGCTCCAATTCTTCAACGAGTACGACTGGAACTAGTGCAAGCCCAGCAAATCCAGCAAGCCCTGCAAGTTCCGCAAAACCGCAAGCACCGGTGAAAATCTCCATCTCCTTAAGTGACTCCTTAAATAAATATGCGCTAGGCAGCACAGACATCAACAATGATAAATGGGTGAAAAAGCTTGGTGAATTAACGAATACACAGCTTGATCTTCGCCTAGTACCGCATGCGGAATTCAAACCAAAGACAGCCTTGATGTTCGCCAGCACGGATTTGCCGGATGTTATGAACACGATTCAAGGGATGTTCCCACAGGGGCCAGATATGAGCGGAGCGATCAAGGGTGGATTGTTCATGCCACTTGATGATCTGCTCAAAGAATATGGCAAAGATTTATTGAAAGCGATTCCCGAGCAAGCGTGGAACGAAGTGAAGTACAACGGAAAAATCTATGCCATTCCTGAATATTTGTCCAATGCAAGCCGTCGCTCTACGTTTATACGGAAGGATTTGCTGGATCAAACAGGGCTGCCAGTTCCGAAGACAGTAGACGATTTCCTCAACGTCCTGCGGGCCATGAAGAAGAATGGTGTTGCTGAACCGTATGCCTTCCGGAAAGATTTTGTGTATTCCGATGTGATTTTCGGAGCGTATGACGTTATGCCGTATAGCACGATGTTCGAGAAAATTGGCGATCAAGTTGTACCGAAATTTTTCAAAGTGGAAGCGATGCAGAAAGCACTGACCGTCTACAAAACGATGTACGATGAAGGCTTGATGGCGAAGGATTTCGCGAGTCTTGACGGTAACAAATGGACGAACAACATCAATGCTGGTAAATCCGGGGTATGGAATCACAACGCGAACTTGCTGATGAACTGGATTAGTACAACGAAGCCTGCTAACGCCAAATCCGAAGTCATCATTATTCCGTCCCCAGTTGGTGATGATGGCAAGGGCGGTATGATGAAATATAGCTACACAGGCGGATTGTCCTACATCAATAGCAAGGTCAGCAAGGAGAAGGCCATCGCGATTGTGAAAATGATGAACTACATGGTGACAGAAGCGGGCGATCGATTCTTTAACTTCGGTATTGAAGGCGACACGTACACGATGCAGGATAATAAAGTCGTTTACAAACAACCGACGACACCAGAAGGCTCGCTTGAAGAGCAATTCCGCTCCGTTATGCTGAGACTTGTGGAAGATACAGCACTTAACAGAACACTTTTAAACACAACCGAAGATGGTAAAAAGCTAATCACACAATTTGACACCATCGTTACAAAAGAAGGAAGAAACGGGATCTCCTTCGCACCGGAGCTGACAACAACAGCGAAGTTCACAGATGCGGGTCTGAAGTTCTCCGATATGCCACCTGTTATTCTAGATCATATGCTGAAAATGGTGTACGGCAAGGAACCGATCTCTGATTGGCCGAAAGCGTTGGAAGATTGGAAAGCCAAAGGTGGAAATGAAATCATTAAGGAAGCAACCGAGCGTTATAACAAAAAAGACGGCGTCGTGATGGGTGACTAAAAAATAGCTTGTGCATTGGGTGGAAAGCATTTATTCTCGGGTTGAGGATAAATGTTTTTTGCCATAAAGGAGGGCGGCTGGATGAAGCAAATTCTGATTGTAGACGACGAACCGCTTATTCTAAAAGGTATGGTTATTATGCTGAAGCAGCATTCGCATACATTTGATTCGATACGCACAGCTAGCAATGGTGTAAAGGCACTGCAAATGATCGAGGAATCGATGCCGCAGCTGCTTTTTACAGATATCCGAATGCCGAAAATGGATGGGCTGGAACTGTGTAAGCAGGTGCATGAGAAATATCCACTGATCCAAAAGGTCATTATTTCGGGTTATGGTGACTTCGAATATGCTCAGGCTGGTATGTCTTATGGGGTCAAAGAATATTTATTGAAACCGTTTACGCCGGTCAAAATCCATGATCTGCTGACGAAGCTGGTTTCGCAGAGCGGTCATGCCATTTTATCCATTTCCAAGTATGAGGATTGGATTGAGAAAATTGTAGAGGCCATCTGGACGCTGCGGATTGATGCGGTAGAGGCGCATTTGGAGGAATTGCGATTGTATTGCATGTCGGCTTCCTCCTCGGATTCCGAGTACATTCAGCTGCTGCAGGATTGCCTCCCCATGCTCAAGAAGCGACTCTCTCTTCGCAGCTTTCAGCCCAAAACCGAAGAAATGACCGATACAACAGATATGATGGCTTACTTCCTGCAGCTTCAGGAGCAAATCATGAAGATGATCGATGAGCTGGCGCTGCAACGAGGTGGTCAGGATCTCATGCAGAAAGCGAAAATTTACATGGATGCCAACATCACGAATAGTCTCTCCCTAGAGGACGTTGCTGAGTATCTCGGGATTACACCTCCTTACTTGAGTTTGCTGTTCAAGAAGGTGTTCAAGGAAACCTTTGTGCAGTATCGCATCACGAAACGAATTGAGCTAGCGAAGCGGATGCTGGAAATGCCGCACTACCGCACGAACGATATCGCGTATGAGATCGGCTATGAGAACTACCCGCATTTTTCCCGGATGTTCAAAAAAGTCACAGGTCTCTCACCGCTTGAATACCGGCATATGATGGGGATTAAATAATGAAGCCATCGTTAGCACGCAGCATTTTCGCCTATGTGGCAGCCATTGTTCTGATCACAGTTATGTCGATCGGTTTCTCCTCTTACTATATTTCCTCGAACAAGCTGAAGGAGCAAACCGAGCAGCATTTGACGGAAATTGTATCGAACGCGGTCAACCATACGGATTTATATTTGAAAAATTATGAGCGCGCGCATCTGTCGCTTTTTACCAATAGCTCGGTCAAAAAGTTTCTAGACGACCCGCCAACAGGCGATTACGAGTATTATCAGTTCACAGACAACTTGATGGATAACGTCATTAATCCGCTTTTTATTAAGTCTCCGGAGATTATGACCGTCTACTTGGCCGATTATAACGATCATTGGGTGTATTATGAGAATCCGGCGTTAAAGCCGATTGTTGATCCGGTGCCTGCTTTTACAATGGAAGAGTTGGACAAAGAGACGGATGCACTAGGCAACATGACCATTATCAGCAACAGTGTATTCAAGGAGAGCAACAATCAATTCATCACGTTGGCACGCAAAATTCATGGTGAAGTGTTCAATGAGTTCAAAGGTATTTTGGCCATCGAGATTAAGGCAGACGAGTTCGCAACCTTGTGGAAGGGCATCAATTTGGGGCCGAGTGGATTTTTTGCCATTGTCGATAATGACGGGCGCATCGTGTATCATCCCGACAAGCAGCACATCGGTACTACGGTGAACAAGGCGCTGATGGCGAAAATAGAAGGGAATGACTTGAAATCTTTCAAGGATTCCTCGTTTGGGGAAGAGCGTATGGTCGTCAGCTCGAAGTCAGCTTATACGGGTTGGAACCTCATGGTGTCGATTCCGACGGCGGACATTAATCGGCCTCTATCGAGCATCCGTTACTCCTCCTTCTGGGTGGGGGGCCTTACACTGCTGTTGGCGTTACTGTTATCTTATCGATTTGGTCGCAACATTACGAAACCGATTCAAATTTTGAAAAATGGCATGCGCCAAACGGAAAAAGGGAACTGGGTGAAAATCCCCCAGTTGCAAACGAAAAATGAGCTCGATGAGTTGATCCAGCGTTACAATTTGATGGTCGTCTCTCTGTCGGAATTAATGGACACCTTGTACCGAACAGAGCTCAGCAAGAAGGACGCTGAGTTGGAGCGACAGAAGGCCGAACTGCAATCGCTGCAGCTGCAAATCAATCCGCATTTTCTATACAATACATTGGAAAATATTATCGTCTACGCCGTCATTCAGCAATCCACTGAAATTACGGAAATTGTGGATGCGATAGCTACCATGTTCCGTTACTCGGTGCAGACGCATATCGAAGAGACAGCCATCGTCAATGAACTCAAGCATGTGCTGAACTACATGACGATTATGAAACACAGGGTAGGGCGGGAGTTTGAGCTAGATGTAAGAATTCCGCCAGAATTCTTTTTGAAGAAGACAGCTCGGCTTACCTTACAGCCGTTGATCGAAAATATTTTTCAGCACGGCTTCGCTGATGGGATCGAGGAGCATCACTACATTCGGCTGGATGCGTGGATGAAGGACGATGATCTGATTATCGTCCTTGAGGATAACGGCGTCGGGATGACGCCCGAGCATCTCGCTTCGCTAAACAAGCAGCTGAGCACCAATCAATTGGCGGAAGCGAAGCTGCATAAGGGTGCCGGCAACAGTGGCGGCATCGGTATGATGAACGTGCACCGCCGCATTCAGCTGGTGTTCGGCGAGCAATACGGCCTGAGTATCGCGAGCGAGCTCGGCGTTGGCACACGGATCTATATTCGGTTTCCGAATATAGGGACGTGAGGGTGAAGGGGGGCAGCAGGCTGTTCAGGCTTGGCCTTAACCAAGGCTTATTGAGCCTGCTTAACCGAGCAGCCTAGCAGCTCAGCAACACAGCGACTCAACAACTCAGCGACTCAGGAACTCAGGAACTCAGCAATAGAGCAACTCAGCACCCTAGCAACCCAGCAACTCAGCGACTCAGCGACTCAGTAACTCAGCGACTCAGCAACTCAGCAACACAGCGACTCAGGAACTCAGGAACTCCGCAATAGAGCAACTCAGCACCCTAGCAACCCAGCAACTCAGGAACTCAACAATCCAGTAACTCAGGAACTCAGCACCCCAGCACCCCAGCACCCCCATCCCAAAGCCTTGCCCCCACACGGGAGCGGGGCTTTTTGCTGCATCCTTCCCCCAAGGGGAACGAGGGTGCGCTATTCCGAGTAAAACAGACTTTTTCTAGCCGGAAGGGAACGAGGATGCGCTATTCCCCAAAAAACCATCATACTCACACGTAAACGTTGCAAATAGCGCACTGACGTTCCCCTCACCTTCGCACATAGGCTGAATACATAATAATAGCGCACCAACGTTCCCTCACCTGTTTAAAAAAACACAATGCTGCTTAAATTCGATCATGTGTTTCAGCGTCACACCTAACTATAATGAGTCTTAGTTCAATATAAAGGATGGTGAATTTATATTTATGAATGACATGATGGTTAGGAAACGGAAGCTTTTGAGTGGCATATTGTCCGTACTTTTGCTTTTATCCCTGTGTCTGGCCATCATCCCTGCACCTGCAGCCTCAGCAGCAGGACTGCCGCTTTCGGAGGACTTTGAAAGCTATGGCAACGCAACATCCGGCTACACCTCACCAGTTGGGAGCACATCGACCAGCACCCAGCCATGGAAAACTGTCGTTGGCAGCAGCACGAGTTGGTCCATGGACGAGGAAGCCGCATCCGGTGGAGCGACACAGAATCACTTTCTTAGACAGACGGATGCAACTACAGGAGTCACGTATGTCATAGCGAATGACCAGTGGGGCGCTGCGACGCCAGCGATTCAGACAACCGACATCACTTTATCAGGTAAACTCAAGGTGACCGGCGCCAACAGCACGTACGCTGGGCTCGTCGCCAGATACTCGGGCAGTGGAACGACGGCTACGTATTACCGTTTTACGATGAAGAAAAACTCTTCCAGTTATCAGTTTTATCTTGAAAAAGTAACAGGCAACACGAAGATCAGCGTGCCCCAAACGGCAGGCACCCCGAATGCAAGTGGTGTTTCCGTCACTAACACGACGTTGAGCACATCTTTCGATAGTCTCGGCTACTTGCCTGTTAAGCTGCAAGTGATCCAAAACACGGATGGCAGTCTATCGCTCCAAGGTTACTATGGCAGCACGCTCATCCTCTCGGGAACAGACACGACCCCATATACATCCGGTCAAGTCGGCGTGTACAGTTATGCGGGCGCGACAGCGTTTGACGATATCCAAGTGGAACTCAAAACGGCTAAAGAAGACTTCGAAAGCTATGGCAATGCCATAAGTGGCTATACGTCACCAGTTGGTAACGCTTCCACCAGCACCCAGCCTTGGAAGACTGTCGTGGGCGGCAGCACAAGCTGGCAGATGGGGGAAGAGACCGCCGCAGTCGGGCTCAATCACTTCCTCAAACAAACGGACACCACAACAGGTGTCACGTATGTCCTAACGAATGATCAGTGGGGAGCAACGACCCCTGCAATCCAGACAGGCGACCTCACGTTAACGGGTAAGCTAAAAGTGACCGGCGCGAACAGCACCTATGCCGGACTCGTCGCCAGATACTCGGGAAGCGGCGCAACGGCGACGTATTACCGGTTTACGATGAAGAAAAACTCATCCAGCTATCAGTTTTATTTGGAAAAGGTGACAGGCAGCTCGAAGATCAGCGTGCCGCAAACAGCAGGAACGCCGAACGCTAGCGGTGTCTCCGTCACGAATACGATGCTAAGCACATCTTTTGATAGTCTAGGCTACTTACCAATGAAGCTCCAATCGACCCAGAACTCGGATGGCAGCTTGAAACTCGAAGGCTATTACGGCAGCACGCTTATCCTCTCAGGAACAGACACGACACCGTATACAACAGGTCAAGTCGGCCTTTATAGTTATGCGGGTACGACGGCATTTGACGATGTAACAGCAACAGCAACAAGTGGATCGACACCATCCCCGACAGTACCGAATGCGCCGACGAACGTAACGACGTCCCTACCTAGCACAGGTGTCGTGAACGTCGCATGGACAGCTTCGGCTACAGCAACTGGCTACAACGTGAAGATGGCGTCTAGTGGGAGTGGACCTTTCACAACGGTGAACAGCTCACCGATCTCCACAACGAATTATACGGTGACTGGCTTAACGGTTGGTCAGACCTACTATTTTGTGGTTAGTGCTGTGAATACACCGGGTGAAGGTTCAAATAGCACGCCAGCTATATCAGCGGTACCGCAAACCATTGCGAACCCACCTGTCTCTGTAAGCAACTCAACCCAGCTCGCGCAAGCCATTAATGCAGCAAACCCAGGTACTGTGATTGAGCTAGAGAATGGGAACTATGCTTCCTTTAGCATCACAGGCAAACATGGCGATGCCAGTAATCCTATCGTGATCAAAGCGAAGAATAAAGGGATGGCCGTTTTCAATGCCGGTCCGATCAAATTCACAGACAGCTCCTACATCACCATCCAAGATATGACGTTCGTCATGGACAGTACAGCTTCAAACTGGATTCGAATTACAGGCTGTAACCATATGCGGATCACGAACAATTATTTTCACTCACCAAGCTCAGTGACAGATGCGACAAAATCCAGCTGGGTGTATATCGACGGTTGGAGCTCTCATCACAACCAAGTAGACCACAATTTGATGGAAAATAAAAAGGATCGCGGCAAGTTTATACTCTTCGACGGCAACCGAGACACCGTAGCGGGTACGTACGAAATTACCCAGTACGATGTGGTGGAATACAATATTTTCCGCAATACGCTGCCTCGTCAGGAAAATGAATCCGAAGGCATCCGCCTCGGTGTGACGGATTTGGTGCATCTGAATGCGTATGCGACGATTCAGTACAACATTTTCGACCATGTCGACAGTGACCCTGAATATGTTTCCGTCAAAAGCGGCGGCAATGTCATTCGCTATAACTATTTCATTGAATCCTTAGGCGAAGTCTCCCTTAGATCAGGCAACGGTTCTAGCGTCTATGGGAACATGTTTATTGGAAATGGTCGTGAAGTACTTCCAACTAACCCAGATAGCCGAACGTTAGGTACAGGGGGTGTGCGGGTTTACGGTCAGAATCACAAGGTGTATAACAATTATTTTCAAGGGCTGACAGGAACGGAGTGGGATGCGACGATTGCCCTCACTACAGGCGATAACGATAATTTGACGCAGCCGATCCCAAGCAATAATCACTACATTGCCAAGAATATCATGATCGCAAACAACACACTCGTGGACAATAAAAGCGGGATCGAGCTGGGATTTGTGCGTTACGGCATGGCTCCGCAGAATGTAACTTTTGCCAATAATGTGGTTGTTGGTGGTCAGCAAGAACTCATTAAAATTATGACGCCAATCCCAGGCTTAAGCTGGTCTGGCAATATCATGTTTCCACAGCAAGGTGTGCCCCTAATTACGGGAAATTCGGCTGCACTTACTGAATCGGAAGTGAAAGTTGCTTATCCGATGATGAAAGAAGCGGTGCTGAATTTGAGTCCGACGGACTTCGCATGGCTTTGGACCTCAAGTGAGTATGACAGACTTAGAACGATTCCTTATAAAAAGCTTGCAGCTAACAGCCCAGCGATCAATAGCTCGGTTGGCAATTATGGCAGTGGCGGCGCACTGTCCTTCGTGACGGAAGATGTAGAGCACGAAGCAAGAGCGGGTGTTCCCGATGTCGGAGCAGATGAGTACATCGCTGATCTTCTGACAGATCTCACGGCACCAAGCTGGAGCTCAGGCACACCGTTATCACTTGGAACTGTAACTCCGCGTCAAGTAACGTTGAACTGGCCAGCGGCAAATGATGATACAAATATTGTTGGTTATCGCATTTATCGTAACGGCGTTCTGTACGATACTACTTTTGGGAATAAGACCTCTTATACAGCAACGGGTCTTCTACCAGGCACGTCGTACACATTCAAAGTGGAAGCGATGGATCAAGCGAATCGAACAACGGCAAGCAATACCGTAACAGCGGTTACGCCTGCTATGACGAGCATTACGATCTCAGGTGTACCGGCGAGTATCGCGCTCGGCGGTGGAGTGAAGCAGCTTCTAGTGACCGCACACTTCGCAGACGCCTCAACGGAAGACGTCACTGGGGCAGGTGCTGCTTTTACAAGTAGTCAGGCAAGTGTTGTGTCGGTATCGGGCAGCGGCGGTATTACCGGCGTTGGTTTAGGAAGTGCTACTGTATCGGCAACATATAACGGATTCACATCTTCCGCTCTGACCATCACGGTAAAAACACCATCACAAACAACGAAAGTTGTGGATGCAGATACGTATGTGGACAGCGTTACATCGACCAATGCCAACACAAATTACAGTA
This sequence comes from Paenibacillus sp. LjRoot56, assembly GCF_964253335.1. Lineage (NCBI taxonomy): Bacteria > Bacillati > Bacillota > Bacilli > Caryophanales > Paenibacillaceae > Paenibacillus > Paenibacillus sp. LjRoot56. The sequence goes on along the minus strand of NZ_CAXURV020000003.1, from coordinate 891,084 downwards.
CAACGACAACGATGCTTATTCAGACAGATGGCGGGAAGCAGGCGGGTTACATGAAAGTAGCTACCCCGACCTTAACAAGTACCGTGGATACGGTTCAGCTGCGATTGTATGTCGCAAGTGCACAGGCCGGAGCCGATCTCATGCTCCATGGGATTGCCTCGGATAGCTGGGATCCAACGCTCATTACAGCGGCGAACCAGCCAGCAAGAGCATTTACCGATGTAGATGCAGGCGATATACCAGTAACTGCTGGCAACTACGTGACATTTGACGTGACGAAGTATGTCCAAACCCAAAGTGACGGCACACTTAGCTTCCGGTTAACGATGGTGTCGGACGATAATCCAGCTACCGTATATACCAGAGAATATACGGATAGTAACAAGGCACCAACCCTTATTTTTACAACGATTACCCCGTAATTCAAACATAGAGAGAAAGCGTGGAGAGAAGCGATGCTGGACAATGTGGCGTTTCATAATACAGCGGAGTTGGAATCGAGTATGTATCTACCTAGTCTTAGGCTACAACGGTTTCCCAAGCAGGTTCGCGAATCGCTAACCGAAAAAGGCCGAACCAAGGCTGCCGAGTCTAGCGGCTGTGAGATTCGATTTGTGACAGAGGCTGCGAATATCAGAGTGACGATGGCTGCGCAAGAAAAGGATGGACGTGCGCTCGTTTTCAGAGGCGATTTTTTCCATGCTGCGTATGACTTGAAGGCAGGTGTCGTCACGACTTTACAATTGGAAGCACCAGAAAGATTTGCTGAGGTACCTTCGGAGTTACTGGATAATGTCGCGTTCTCTTCAAAAGTGTGGCGTATCTATTGCGACCGGTTTACAGCGATCTTTTATGACATAGATGCTTATGGCTTTGCGATTAGGCCTCCTGAGCGTCAGGAAGTACCGCAATTGACCATGCTTGCCTACGGTTCGTCGATTACACAAGGGGCGGGTGCGTTAAGTCATTATAATGGCTATGTCCAGCAGACGGCACGCCGTCTTGGTACGGATGTGTTGAATCTAGGACTCAGCGGGTCTTGCTATTGTGAGCCGGAGCTAGCGGACCATTTGGCGGAGCGGGAGGATTGGGATTTGGCCTATCTGGAACTGGGCGTCAATATGAGGGGAACCGTGAGCACCGAGGAATTTCAGCATCGCGCGACTTATTTATTGGATGGGATCATCCGTAATCACCCTACGAAACCGATTCTTGTGACAACGATATATCCAAATCGGGCAACGTATTTTCATGATACGGCACATCCGTTTGGTGTGGCTGAAAAGCAATTTAATGATGTGTTAAAACGGTACGTTGAGAGTCGTCAGCATGCGAATTTAACCCTGTTAGATGGGGCGCAGATCATGATTGATTTTACTTCTTTGACAAGTGATTTGATTCATCCTTCGGATTATGGACATAGTCGGATGGGGGAGCAATTGGCTGGGTTTTTACGACCTTCTGTGGATAAGTTACGGGCTGCACAAGGTTGATCAACATATAAAAAGGTATTCAATAGGAGGCAGAAATCATATGAATGGAATTAATTTTACTGGGAAAATTGCGCTTGTTACAGGATCAAATGCGGGGATTGGTCGAGCGATTGCTCAGGCTTTAGCTGCGAATGGAGCGAAGGTTGGCGTGAATTACCTTTCTAACATAGCTCAGGGCGAAGAAACGGTGGCGGCCATTCGTGCGGCTGGCGGGGAGGCCATTCTTGTGCAAGCAGATGTGACGGATCCCAATCAAATTGATCGGCTAGTAAACGAGGTTGAGAAGGCATTTGGCGGTTCCATCGATATTCTGGTGAATAACGCAGGTCATTTAGTGCAGCGAGTGCCGAACGCAGAGATGACCGAGGATATGTATGAGCGCATCATGAATGTGAATTTGAAAAGCACGGTGTTTATGTGCAAAAGAGTGCTGCCCGGCATGAAAGCCAAAGGTGCCGGCCGCATTATTAATATGTCATCGGTTGCTGCCTATAACGGTGGTGGACCTGGTTCTAGCATTTATGCGGCTAGCAAAGCTGCTGTGATGGCGTATTCGAAAGGGCTTGCCAAAGAAGTAGCGGCAAGTGGTATCACTGTAAATAACGTGTCGCCAGGGTTCATTGGCAACACGATGTTCCACGCCACCTTCACAAGTGACGCTGCGCGTCAAGCTACCATCGGTGGCATTCCACTTGGGCGCGAAGGCACACCAGAGGATGTGGCTGGTGCGGTTCTGTATTTGGCATCTGAGCTAGCTGGCTACCTAACGGGGGAAACGATTGAGGTTAACGGCGGGATGATGATGCGATGAGCGATGCCGTTAAGGTGAGCGAATCAATTCGCGCGAAGATTCAGCGCTTAGCTTGGGCGAGTGAGGTGGCGAACTCGCTGAAGGAAGAGATGGATGGGCTGCAGGCTAGCGGCAGTCTGATCATTCCACTGGAGCCAGGAGGTTGGTGGCACCAGTATGTGTGTCCGCAGCACCACACGGAGCTGCTGTTCGATCCTTCCGTAGCCGATGCGACGCAGTTTCATTGTCCGCACGGCTGTGTGGTGGAAGGCGCCGAGTACCGAGGCGCCTGGCTGGTGTATAAGCACCAGCAGCTCGCGCGGATCGCGCTGCAGGCTGCTGCTGTCTATGCGGGGCAGCGCGACTACGCCTATGCCGAAATGAGCAAGCGGCTGATCGTGGCGTATGCGGCGCAGTTCCCGCTGTATCCTGTGCATCCAGATGCACAGCCTTGGATGCTGAAGGGGCGCGCGTTTCATCAAGCGCTGACGGAATCGATATGGTCCACGACGCTGATTCGGGCGTATGGCCTGCTGTTGGATGAAGGGGTAGTTTTTAGCGCTGATGAGCAGCGTAAAATAGATACTTTCCTTCATCTGCTGGAAGAAAGCATGCGTGTGTATCGTGGGATTTTGATCCACGAGCGGAACAATGCGGAGAACAATTATACCGCCTGGTTGAACGCATCGCTGGCTTGTGTTTATGCCGCCCGAGGGGAGCGGCAGGAGCTGGAGGCATTAGTGGAAGCCGAGGGTGGCTTCCGGCATCATTTGTCGATCGGCGTGAAGCCCGATCAGCTGGAGTTCGAAGGCAGCACGTATTATCATGTTTTCGTGCTGCGAGCGTATTTGATCTTCGCTGAGATGGCGAAGCGATGCGATCGGGATCTCTACGCGTGCGAGGGATCGCTAGGGCAATCCATGCGCGGCATGGTAGAGGCGCTAGCGGAGCTTGCCGATGACCAAGGCGTGCTGCCAGCGCTGCACGACGGTCCGATGGAGCGGCTGCCATATGCCCGCGAAATCGCAGAGGTAGCCGAGCTGGGGCTGAGCCACTATGCGGTGGAAGGCCTCGAGCCGATTCTGCGCGAGGCATATCGGCAGATGGGCTCCGCGGACGGCTCGCGCTGCGGGCTTGAAGCGCTGCTGTATGGCGCTACGGCATCCGTAGCGCTTCCCTCCGAGGCTCTTACGAAGTCGCGCGGTTCAAAGCTTTGGCCAGCATCTGGTTTTGTTGTCGGGAGACAGGCGGATAACCCGCTGTCTTTTCTTGTGGATTTTGGCGAACACGGGGGTGCTCACGGGCACCTTGATAAGCTGCACCTGACGTTGATGCATAAGGACCAGACACTTACGCCAGATTTCGGCGTAGTTCCGTATGGATCCACGCTGCGTCCGTGGTTTGGTGAGACCGCCAGTCATAACACGGTTTCACTAGGCGGTAAATCGCAAGCTGAGCATACGGGGCGGTGTGTGCGCTTTGAGCAAACAGAAGCAAGCACCTACGCATGGCTGCAAAGTGATGCGGCCTACGAAGGCTGCAGGTTGAATCGTCATCTTCTTTTAACAAGCGACTGGCTGCTGGATTGGTTCGATGTCACGCTCTTGAGCGAAGGGCGTCAGTCGATCGAGTGGTGGATGCATCCCGTAGTTGCGCCACTATCGAAGCAGCTAGTAGAGCTCTCTTTTGCGGATAATGCTATCTATCCACCTATTCATACCCAACCAAACTTGCCAGAGTTGCCTATCGTGGGGCGCTTTTTCCCTGAAGAATCGAATGTTAGCATGAAGTATTTGCTTTCACATGACGGTGTCCTGATTCATCAAACGGCATTGGTGCTTCCGGGCCAAGAATTGTTGATGGTTCGAACACCAGGAAATTCCATCGACCCGAGCGTACCACTGACTGCGTTGCTGCATCGCCAACCTAGTAAACAGGCTAGCTTCATCCATGTGTATCGGATTGGAGCGGGAGCGATGCTAGGACTTTTCGCTAAGGATCACATTGGCATTACCGCAGATGGTCGCACGACGACCGTTCAACTTTTACCAGAAAAAGGGCTGCTGATTGTTTAGCAGCTCTTTTTTTGCTTAAAGTAGGCACTGTTTTGGTCAAATTTGACAGTACTTTTAGGGAGTGAGTATGATGGAACTATAAAGGACGGTGTATCCCATGAATACGTTGCAGGAGCCTCGCAAGCGGGAAGAACGGCATGTCATTAGTTTTCTTGAAATTGTGGATGTGGGCACAGGGGAACGTCACGTATTGGCTGAATTCGATGATCTAATTGAGGCTCCGAACTGGACGAGTGATGGTGAGCGTCTCATTTACAACCGGAGAGGCCTGCTCTACGCTTACGAAATGGCTACAGGTGAAAGCAAAGTGATCGATTCTGGCTATGCGAATTGGTGTAATAATGATCATGTGCTGTCCCCGGATAATTCGCAGATTGCGGTTAGTCATCATACGGAGGAAGACGGGCAGTCACGAATTTATGTGCTTCCGTTAGCTGGTGGTCAGCCTACATTGATTACAGCAATGGCCCCAAGCTATCTGCATGGGTGGTCACCGAATGGTCGTGAATTATCCTATTGTGCAGAGCGGAATGGCGTGTACAATATTTATACGATTCCCGTTCAGGGTGGTGTGGAGCGACAGCTGACAGATGTCCTTGGACTTGATGATGGTCCTGAATATTCGCCAAATGGTCAGCATATCTGGTTTAATTCCACACGATCCGGCTTGATGCAGGTGTGGCGAATGAACGTAGACGGCAGTGAGCAGACGCAAATGACAGATGAGCAGAGTAATAATTGGTTTCCTCACGTATCCCCAGATGGGAACACGGTTGCCTATATTGTTTATCGCGAAGGAGATGTCGAGCCTAATGCGCATCCCCCGAATAAAGAGGTTGAAATTCGATTAATGGCGAGTACGGGAGGCCCTTCTCGGACCTTAGTTTCGCTGTTTGGCGGACAAGGGACAATCAACGTCAACTCGTGGTCGCCCGATAGCCAGAAATTAGCGTTTGTTAGCTATAAATTGAAGAAGTAGGTTGAGCTTTTTAGAAACGGTAAGTCCTTCGATATATCGAGGGGCTTATTTTTATTTTGCTTTTAAACATGCGGCTCATATAAAAAGCATTCTGATACCCGCACTGCTCAGCGATGTCCTCAAGCGTTAGATCGGTGTCGACGAGTAAGGAGCGTACCTTTTGAAGACGAAGTGTGGTGGCGTAAGCAATGGGGGAGAGCTTATATACCTGCTGAAAACGTCTTGTTAACTGTGAAGCGCTGAGGCCAAGCTCCTTCGCGAGGTCTTGCAACTGAAAGTGAGCTCCGAAAGCATGCTGCTCGATATAGGCCAGGGCTCGATAGGTGATCGGGTCTGTTTTGTCCTGCTGGTAGGATGGAATATGCTCTTGTTCTTTCTCAATCTGGAACAGAAGATCCGCGATTAAGTGGTTTGCGTAGGTTCCATTTTTATCGGATGGCTCATCGGATAGATGTCGCAAATAAGTGAAGGTGGATGTTAAACGCTGAATATCTCGGATCATGATTTTGCCATGGGAATACGTGCGCTCTGAGCTGAATTCTATGAAAATAAAGGAGAGGGGTGACGTTACTTTACGCTTTAACAATGTGCCCGGCGGACAAATGACAAGCTCACCGACCGACACTTCTTGGAAATCTTCTTCTGTACTAGAGCTTAAGTTGTAAGAGAATCCACCGAATTGGGGGGCAAGCAGAACCCAGTCTTTATACATATCTTCTTCCAGCATGAAGCTATCCCTAATTCCGCTGCAATAGTATCGAATCATTTGGATAGGTGGCATCGCGGTTCACCTTTCTATGTGAAGGTTCATTTGCAAAAAAGTATATGAAATATCATAAACCAGTGCATGTGCAATGTAAATAACTCGGAGTACTATTAAGTCATGGAAGCAAATATAAGCAACAAACAAAGGAGATTACACACATGAAAAAAATCAACATTCTTACCACAGAACAGATTCAAAGCTACAACGAGAAAGGCTATCTTGTGCTGCGAAATGTGTTCAGCGAGCAAGAAGCCATCGTGCTTCAAGCGGAATGTGACAAGCTCCTAACGCTAGATGCTTACACGGCACCGAATAATGTGCGAGCAGGGCACAAAGGGTATGCAAACGGTGAAGTGAAAATTGAACGACTGGACCCGGTTCATGATATTTCTGCGGTGTTCGCGGATTTGGTGAAGGATGAGCGGATTCTAACACCGCTTCGTGACATTTATTTGGATGAGCCGCAGCTGTTCAAAGATAAACTGATCTTCAAGCTGCCAGGCGCGAACGGCTACAGCATGCATCAGGATGCTGCTTGGTGGCAAGGCTTCCCGATCAAGGGGCTTATCAGCGTGATGGTTGCGATTGATGGGGCTACCGTTGTGAATGGCGGGCTGGAGCTGTTCCCAGGGTACCACGAGCGTCTTCGCTCAACGCCAGGGGAGCTTAGGAATATGAACGCGCAGGAAATCGCAGAAATCGACCCTAGTACGGGTGAAATCGTTGAGACGAAGCCGGGAGACGTTATTATTTTCCACTCCTTCACACCGCATCAAAGTGGAACGAATACATCGGATAAAAGCCGCAAGCAGCTGTTCCTAACATACGCACCAGCGAAGGATGGCGACCTGTATAAGGCGCATTACCAGCACTACAAGCGTTATGCTTTGAAGGGCAAGGATCTGAATCAGTATTATTTCTTGTAGTCCTTGAACTATTCACACGAATGCAAATACACGTAGGGCGATGCACGAATGTAGATGCACGAATGTAGATACACGTTCAGCGATACACGTTCGACCCCACACTCGCAATAGATGGAAAAAGTACAGCTAATTCCAGGGGATTGTGCAAATTTATCCATTTAAATGGAAAATGTACAGCTAATTTGCGTGTTTGAGTGCGATATCCTTGTTTCTACCGATATTACATGTAGATTCTCCAGTTATTTTAATAAAACAAGAAAATCGCTCCAAATTAGCTACAGGAAATCCAGTTATTTTTTTAAAAAAGTGTATCGGTACCTGCTCAGTTTCCGCAGTATCTAGATAATCAGGACTAGTCATTCACTTAGAATTCCCTTATAATGACAAATAAGTGACGAAGAACGTCCCGTTCCATTCATTCGAGTGGATGCGGGGCGTTTTTCTGTTTATCTAGAGGGGGATGAGAAAAATGAATGTTGCAGAAGAGCATAACATGTTTATTCGGACGCATTTGGACAACCGTAGTGGGGAGCGGCGCGGCAGATTGGAGAGAGGACATGGGCATGGGGAAGCGCTTTTTGCGAAACAAATTTGGTGGATTTTACGTGGTGACTTCGAGCATCTTCACCCTGAATATGAGGTGCTTGATTGGCGCGGGCGTTCCTATTTTGCGGATTTCGCGTGGTTGCCAGGCTTTGTGAAGCTGCTGATAGAAATAAAAGGCTATGCCACGCATGTTCGTGATCTGGACAGGCAGAAATTTTGCAATGAATTGAATCGCGAAACGTTTCTTCATGCGATGGGGTATCAAGTCATTTCCTTCGCTTATGATGATGTTGAGCAAATGCCGGAGCTCTGTATAGCCTTGCTGCGAATGGTGATGGCGAGATATCAAGCGAGTGCAACGCCAGTTCTACGCGCCCACATGGCAGAAAAAGAAGTCCTTCGTCTCGCCGTTCAGCGTGCAGAGCCGATTCGGCCGAAGGATGTGGAGCAGCATTTTGATATCGATCATCGGACAGCGGTCATGATGCTGAAGAAGCTTTGCTCGAAAGGCATGCTCACACCAGCCTATAGCGGAAAGGGGCAGCGCATCGTTAAGTACACATTAGCTGGAAATGTCTTGCTCGCCAACATAGATTAATGGAAAACATACAGCTAATTTATCGAGAAATCATCGATTTATTTAATTATCTGGAAATTATACAGCTGATTTCAGCGAAAACAACTGATTGTGCCATAAAGGCAGAGAATAGATGGACCTTTTCCATCTATTCTCAATAATCAGACTAAAGTTGCTGAATTAGCTGGATAATATCCAGTTATTTCGCAACCTTGCCCAATCCAGCTACTCTCTCACTATCCACTCATCCCGCACCGCGCACCAGAACTTCCACTATTCACTTACCCAGCCCCGCGCACCTGAGATCCCGCTAGTCACTCACCCTGCCCCGCCACATCAGTCCTCTCACTAGTTCTACACCATTTTCCCCCACGAAAAAAAACAGCCACCCCAGGTATCTAACCCCCGAGATCGGCTGTTTCCATACTTTTTTACAAACCCAACAAAAACGGCACAACTATATCAGCAATCCGCCGATGGCCAGCCTCATTCGGATGCAAGCCATCCGAAGTGAAGTGGGGTAGCGTCAGCTTGTTTAGTCCGCTTTCGGCATACAGATTAAGCACAGGCAGCCCATACAGCAAGCCAATCTGCTTGATAGCCTCCACATAGTCAATGAGGCGATGACCGGCTGCGTTGACATAGAAAATGTCATACTGATCTTTATCTCGCTGCAGCGGTGTCCACAAACTCAAACGACATGTTGGATTTTTCGTCAAAATGTCCTCGATCAACGTGGCATACGCACCGTGAAACGTAAACACGTCCTTACTCCCTAACTCCCCGATCGGCTTATCTAAACGAAAATCATTCACACCAGCGAAGATGGTGACGCAATCTAAGGTAGTGTCGATCATCCGACCAACATGAGTCGTCGCTCCATAGTCACGATCACCGCCAGCTGTCATGGGACAGCCACTTTTGCCATAGTTGATCACGCTTGCGAAGCCTAGCGCTTCCTGGACTAGCGGCTGATAGCCATCAGCTTCGGTGATGCTATCGCCGAGAGTCCCCCAGGTTTTCCCCTCCCATTTGTTAAGCATGCCAGAGAGTCCCCTTTCGATTAATTCTCGTTTTCATAATGAACAGACCCGACAGCGACCTCTTGATCTGCATATGCGAGTCCTGGATTGTCTCCCAGATAGGCACCTTGCTCGATCAATTTGCGCTGTAATTCAGGGATGGACACATCACGGAAGCCAATATCCATAACGCTCGCCATCGAAGCTGCAACACCAGCAGCTTCACCCATGGCGAAGCAATTCGGCATTACGCGAAGAGAACCTTGCACTGGACGATCAGACGAAACAGAGCGTCCTGCGACGATGAGATTCGATTTGCCTTGCGGAAGCATACAGCGATAAGGCACGCCGTGGGATTTTCCTTTTGGCAGATGCTTAATCGTCATCGTGGAGCCGGCATTCGCCAAATGGATATCAATAAAGTAGGAATTACGGGCAATATCGTCCTCGAAAGTACGCATCGAGAGGAAATCATCCACGACAAGGGTGTAGTCGCCTTGAATACGGCGAGTTTCACGAATACCGATTTGATCGCCGGAATGAACAAGGAAAATGTTCTCAAAGCCAGGCACATATTTCTTCAAGAAACGGATTTGTGTATCAATTAACTGACGGCCTTCGATCGCAGCACGAGTTAAATCCTCTGCTTTTGTTCCATCGATATTAAAGACGTGGCCAAAATTAAAGCCAACTACAGAGTTCGAAATCCATGCCATGCCTGAAACGCGTTTGCGTCCTTCTGGAAGTTCACCATTTTGCTGGGCTAAGGTCACGAGTTCTTCAAGCTGCGGATGCTGTCCTGTTTCAGCGAGAAATTGACTGAAGCGATCCTTATCTGCACCCGTAACGACATAGCACATCGTACCCGGCTGAAGCTCACCATTCTCGCCCCCAACTTGAAAAGGAACCCCAGCTAATGCTGCAAGATCCGCATCTCCGGATGCGTCAATGTACAACTTTGCTTGCACGACGGAGCGGCCAGATTTATTGCTAATGACAAGCCCGCTGATGCGATCCCCGTCAAGCAGCACTTGATCAGCAACGGTATGGAATAGCACTTGTGCACCGCTGGCAAGTACTTCGGCATCATAGACACGTTTGAGCGTTTCCACATCGATCGGAACCCAGTCCAGCAATTGTTCATAACGGTTAAGGAAATCCTCATCAGCTGCGTGTTTCATTTTTTCTAACAAATCGAGGCCAATACCACGAATAACAGGCTTTTCTCCATCGGTATATGGGCAAAATGCAGGTACAAGTGCAGCAGTTCCCATGCCGCCTAGGTAGCCCCTTTGCTCGATTAAGAGCGTGCTGGCACCATTACGCGCTGCCGCAATTGCAGCGGCAATACCAGTAGCACCACCGCCAACAACGACGACATCAGGGGTGTGACTGACAGTTAGCTTTTGAGCAGGTATGGTTACGGTTAAGTTGTTAGTAGATGAGTTAGTCATTCGAATTTTCCTCCTAGTGGGTGGACATTGGCGAGTCTAAACCGCCGTATTGTTTTCGCGTTTACATATTCAGAAAGCCTTTGTTTTCATTATAGATCGCCGTAACGAAGGAACTAGTTTAATTTTTGTTTCATCCAAAAAGTAAGCGTGATATAGTGGACATGAATAAGTCATGTCAGTTATGTCTTTTAACTTTTGTCCGTTTCAAACAACGTATTGGAGGTGTAATCAACCCCATGCCAACCCGCAAAGCAGTCACAATGAAAACAATCGCGATCGAGCTTGGCTTAACGGTGCAAACCGTGAATAAAGCGCTGAAGGGCAAGCATGGCATGTCGGAGGCGACTCGCCAACTCATTGTCCAAACAGCCGAGAAACTTGGCTATTACACGATGGACCAGATCCGCAGTTTAAGGCTGGATCATATTGCGCCTTACCCGAATGAGCGCCTGCGTTTTCTGCTAGTTCAGACAGCAGAATCCGTGTCATATAACCGCTTGCTGCTGCAAGGTCTACAAGATCGATTCTTCTCCTTCGGACATCGCATTGAGCTGCTCATGCTGCCGCAGCGGCTAAAACAAGAGAAGATGGCAGCTTGGCTAGAGGAAGCAGGAGTCCTATATGCAGACGGTATATTCATTGCACCGAGCATTTTGCCTCAGGAGTGGGAAACGGTGCTTTTTGAGCTTCCCATTCCCCGAATTCTCCTAAGTTTTCCACCGTCGGGTGTCAAAATTGACAGTGTGATCTGGGATGTCTACGAAGCGACTTGCCAGGCTGTGGCTCATCTGCGAAGTCAAGGGCACGAGCGTATTATGTATGTGGGTGACATCCTAATGCAGCGAGGATCTATTCTGCGTTGGCAGGCTTTTGGCTATGCGATGCAAGCTTCTGGCATCACGATCTCGCCTTCCGAGCATTGCATCGGCCCACGTGACAGTAATATGGAGTGGCATAACGAACTCCTCAATCAAATTCAACAACAACAGCCAACTGCCATCATTTGCGGCATCGATCATGAAGTGCCTGTGGTCTATGACACCTGCAAGGTGCTTCAGCTCCGAGTTCCAGACGAGATTTCGTTAGTTGGTTTCCTCAATGAACAACCTGAAGTATTGCCGGAATTTACACGTCCGCTTCTTCCGATCTCACAAACGGGATATCGCGCAGCGGATCGGATGCTGTGGCGGATTGCCAATCCGACATTGCCTTTTGAACATATTCGCATTCAAGGTGAATTCCATATTGGTCTTACAACTGCAGGGATCTCATCTTAAGCCAGCCTATCCGAACCTTAAGATCGCACCAGAAATCATAAGATCCTCCTATGTCTCATGGCTTTGTCCAAGTTATAATATAGAGAACTGCGATTAGGGGGGCCGACACCAGATGTATAAACTTGTCATTGTGGACGATGAACCGACAGTACGTTTCGGGTTAAGTAATTATTTTGACTGGAAGGCATATGGGATTGAGGTTGTAGGCGAAGCAGATGATGGTGACGTAGCGCTTGAGGTGATAGAGCGTGAGAAGCCAGATCTTGTCCTAACCGACGTGCGAATGCCCAATATGGATGGGATTCAGATGTCCAACCAGTTAAGTGAACGCTTTCCTCATATCAAAATTGTGTTCGTTAGCGGTCACGATGATGCGGAGTATTTGAAATCTGCGCTGAAGGTTAAAGCGGTTGATTATATGTTTAAGCCTGTCAATTTGGGCGAATTGGAGATAGTTATCGAACGGTTAGTAAGCTCTCTCAATGCTGAGCAGCAAGAGCGCAAGCTTATTGAAGATATGCAGGTCAAGCTCATACAGAGCATGCCCCTGCTGCAGGAGAAATTCCTTATGTCACTGATTCGGGAAGGTGTCATTTACCCGTCACGTGTGCAGGATCGTATCGATTTCCTTAATTTGCAGCTGCCAATGGAGGGAGCCTATTGGGTCATTGCCATTCGGATCGATGATGCCACTGAAGTTGCACAAACGCGGTCTGAGAGAGACCAACAGCTGCTATCCTATTCGGTTCTGAATATTGTGCAAGAGCTGATTGAGCGAAAGATTGGCGGCTATGTTTTTGAAAATCAGATCGGCGAATTCGTAGGAATTCTTCGTATGGCTCAGGAAGATGATCAGGAAAGCTTGCTGTTCACCCTAGCAGAGGAAGTCCGCGAAAGCCTTCATAATTATTTGAAAATCAGCGTTACGATCGGGGTAGGTGAACGGATTTCCAGACTTGCCAGTCTGCCGCAATCCTATTCGCAAGCGAAGGAAGCGGCCGATCAACGATGGTTTTTAGGCAAAAACCAGATCATTTCCATGGACAATTTAGAACAAGCCGAGGAGAGTGTGTATCGGTTTGATGCCTCACAGCAGGAGCGTATCATCTCATCCTTGAAGTCTGCAGATACCTTGAAAGTGCAGGAAGAGCTGCACGAAATGTACAATGCGCTGTCGCGTAATCGGACAGATGGTATTGCTTATGGACGTAACATCAGTCTTCAATTGCTGCTTCTAGCCAGTCGAATATTGTTGGAGCTTCATGTCCAGAAGCAGAATCTCGAAAGCAAAGAAAACGAGCTCATGGCCAAAGTGTTCCAGCAAGAAACGTTAGGTGCTTTACATCGTCTTGTTGACGTGTTTTTGGTCGAGGTATGTGAACGCATTGGTGAGAAACGAAATGGTAAATCCAAAAATGTGATCGAACGAACACGGGCGATTATCGATAAACGGTATTCGGAGAATTTGCAAGTAGGCGATATCGCGACGGAAGTATTCCTGTCTACGACGTATTTGTGTTTGCTTTTTAAACAAGAAACTGGGGAAACGATTAACGAATATATGACCAAGGTTCGCGTGGAGCGGGCGAAAGAGCTACTGAAGGATCCCGCCAATAAATTTTATGAAGTGTGTTATGCGGTGGGGTATTCGGATCCTAGTTATTTTAGCAAAATATTTAAGAAATATACGGGTTATACGCCGAGCACCTTCCGCGATCAAGTCATGTAAAGAGAGAAGGGCCCATCATGCATGTCAAGAACAGAAGCTGGACGTTTATTACGATGATTTTCAAAAGCGTTCTTGCAGCAAGGCTTTGGCTGATCGCCTATGCGGTGTTGATTATCATACCTGCTTCCATTTTTCTATATGCCTATTCCCAGCGATACTCGCACATCTTGGAAGAAGAAGTGACGCGTTCGATGCTTCAAACATTGAAACAGGCCGAAATTAATTTGGATCATCAGTTCAATAACTTGCGGGATACGTCGAATTCGTTGTTTACGAATCTTAAGCTAGTGGAGTATTTAAATAACTCGTCCTCCTACAGCGAACAAATTGATGCATTAAAAGAAATGCGGTTATTAATTGATAATATCCAGACCAATACGAATGTGTTTCGTGTTCGACTATATGTAGATGAGAAAAAGCTATTTTCTCATGAGAAAGTAAATTTTTTCACAATTGAAACGCTCATGACACGTCCTTGGTATGAGAAAGTAAAGAATGCTAGCGGTCATCTCGTTTGGACAGGTGTTTATGAGGAAAAGTTTATTGAAAATCCTGAGGATACCAAATTCATATTCTCAGGCATTCGCCTCCTAAGAGACCCAAATCATTTCGACAGTGTATCCGGATACTTATCCCTAGACGTAGAAGCGAAGACGCTCGAAAATATCGTCGCAGGCATCTCACTGAACAAAGACCAGAGTGTCTTTATTGTTGCTCCGGATGGCTCCATTGTGTTTCACAACGATAAATCCTTACTAGGGACTAAGTTAGAATCGAAATCGGTTCTACAGGTTATTGAAGCAAATAAGGAAGGTGTATCGCCAATTGTTGAGAATGATACGCAACAATATGTCGTTTACACCACAGTAGACGCCACCGGTTGGAAGCTTGTAGCTGAGGTTCCGAAGAAGGGCATCAACTCACGGGCTACCTCGTTAAATCAATTTTCGAGTGTAGCTACGTTAACAGGGGTGACGATACTATTCCTGATCCTCGTTTTCATTTTATTAGCCTTTATCGTACGAGGGATGAATCGACGCGTTCAGACGGTTATTAAAGCCATTAAACGCGAAGGTGTGGCTGGCCTGGAAGAAAGGTCTGTCTCATCAGATGGTGATTTTAATCTCCTAGAAAAAAGTGTGGATCATCTCATCCATCGCGTGAAAGATTTAATGGAGGAAACCTATAGATCCAAGGTGCAAGAGCGTGAGGCGCAGTTACGAGCTCTGCAAGCGCAGATTAATCCCCATTTCCTCTACAATACATTGGATACGATTAATTGGATTGCCATTGGACATAAAGCGCACGATATTAGCCAAATGATTGACGGGCTTGCTCGTTATTTTAGGCTTAGCTTGAATAAAGGGAAAGATGTCGTAACGGTTACAGATGAGCTGGAACTTGCGAAAGTATACTTAGAAATTCAGCAGACGCGTTTTCCCAAAAGCTTCGAGTTCGTGTTCGAGCTAACTGGGAAGGATGAATCGGATGAAACCCCGAGAGTAGGACTTACATTAGAATCGTATCTCATTCCTAAGCTCACTTTGCAACCGATTGTAGAAAATGCGCTACTTCACGGCATACGTAAATCAAAAGGGAAAACAGGTAAAATTACGATTCGCGCTTCGATAGAAGGGGATGATCTGCTTCTGTCCGTTACCGATGATGGCATTGGTATGGATCCTGATTTTGCCCAAACCTTGCTAACAGAACCTAGACCGGCCATGCGAACAGATGGTTCTGGAAGCTCCTATGGCTTATACAACGTGAATGAACGAATTCGTTTGTTCTCGGGTGAATCCTACGGGTTGAGCATCCAATCTCAGCTTGGGGTAGGAACCACGATCACAGCAAGATTTCAATTGCAACGGCAAATCATAGAATCAAGCAACTAGCACCACCACTATCATTGTGCCGAGCGTCGAAAGGAAGGATAAGATTGGTTACGGAGTCCATCCTAAATCAAGATTTGAGACCACATATTAGATATACGGATCTGTTGCATTTTAAACAGTGGAATACGCATGCAAGAATCATAACGGATTATTTGTTGCTTTATGTACAAGACGGTTCAGCACAATTAACTATTGATGCGAATACGTATCTATTGAAGCCTGGGCAGTTCAGTTTGATTCAGCCTGGTGTTGTTCATCAGCTCGAATCGGAGTCGCCATTGACGGTCATGGCGCTCCACTTCGAGCTCTTTTCATCTGGAGGTGGAGAGCGACTTCCTATGATTGTGCCGTTGGAGAGAGGCACTCATCCTGAATTAGTCAATTTGCAGCCAGACTTAACAACTTTTGCTGATATTGCCGTTCCTGTTGTGTTTAAGTCTTCTAGGAATGAGTGGATGGCAGATGTCTTTCTGCAAATTATCGAGCACTGGAACCGTCAACATACACTGGCCAGGCTTCAAGCGCATGTGTATGCCGCAGAAATTATTCTGGAGTTACTAAAAGAATATACGTCCCAAGACAGCTCTGAACATAAAAACGCCATCTCCTTAAACTGGGTGCCCGCGTACATGCAGTATAGGTTATCTGAACCGCTTTCGGTAGAGGAAATGGCCCGTAAAGCGTTCATGTCTCGTTCCTATTTCTCCATGCTATTCCGAAACCAATTCGATATGGCGCCTCATCAATACTTGCTTAAACTAAGGCTCGAACATGCGACGGAGCTTTTACGAGGCACCTCGATGCCGCTTCAAAACATCGCCGATAGCTGTGGGTTCTCGAGTGTGCATCATTTTTCAAAAATGTATAAACTTCGCTTCGGATGTCCGCCAAGCCATAGGAGACATAAGCAATGAAAAAGACGTTTTGATACATTTATTAAGAATTTTGACAAAGCCAAATCATGCGATCTCGCCTTATAATGATGCCATACACCATATCCATTCAAGCTTAGGGAGGCCAATATGATCTCGTATGCAGGTATTGCCAATCCGTTCGGTACAGGGACATATAGTGTAGAGATGAACTCGAAATTGCTGCGTAGATACAGGTACATCCATGAGCAATTGTTCTTTTGTGCAGCAGGACAGCTTCCGGCGAGAGAGAATTGGCATTTGAAGGCTGCGCTAGGCAAGCATCTATATGAGGATGCAGAAGCGGCAGGTTCCCTACGTCGAAGAATTCTGGAACTAAGAACCTCCCCTATGCTATTGCAAAAACAGCCGAACGTCACACTTGCTTTGCTCTTTGACGAGTTGATTCATGCGCGAAGCGATCTGGAGCTGCTAGTCGGAGTGTACAGGGTTGTGAAACGGGCTTTGCTGAAAGCGTTTACGCAACATATGACGGATACACAGCAGCTCGTTGATTATCCGACGGTTCGCTTGCTCAAGGCACTTTCCTCCGATTTACGTGAACAGATCGCTTGGGGTGAAGGCATGATTGAGACGTTGCAGCAAGAAGGGGAGTCCTTGGAGCTAGCGGCGGAATTCGAAAGCAGAATCACAGGATATTTGGATGCAGCTGGGGGTATTAGCGGCGAACAGGGCACTTCCACACATGTCCCTGCCCGATGGCGGTCCGGCAACGTTTATGAGATGCCGAAACAAGCCATTCGTGATGCTAAGAAGATGGGAACACCTACCATGGGACGTACGGCCGTGCCGAACTTGCCTGAGGATCCATTGAAAATTCGACTAATCGGAATGATGAAGGCCAGACAAGAGGAAATGTCCGCGGTGGAGAATCTGGCGAGCGTCATTTATGACCAGAAGCTTATGCCATGGGAGTTTTACGAGGATTTGGCGCGGCATCTGTGGGATGAAGTGCGGCACGCGTTGTTCGGTCAAGCGGCGCTCGAGGCAGAGGGCATTGATTGGATGTCGTTACGTCAATACGTGGGCGGCTATGATCCACTCATCGAGAAGCTTCCGGCACAGCGATATGCGCTCTTAAGTATTGGTTTTGAGGAAAAGGCGATGCGGCGCCCTGGCAAAATTGCGGAGTACGAATTCTGTCGTGACGAAGCCAAGCACCCATTGATGGAGCGGTTCCAGGATTACGACTGGGCAGACGAAGTGACGCATGCCGCGTTCGGTCGCAAGTGGACGCCAGAATTGTTCGGTGAAGATCTGGATTATGTAAGGCAGGTTGCAGATGTAGAGTTGGCAGAGCGGGAGAAAATTTTCCAAGCATGGGCGAAACAGCAAGAGGCTGGCAATCAATAACTTAATGGAAGAAGGATGACAATGAGCAACCAACCAACTCAAACTTATGATTTTCAAAGACAGATCGAAACGTACGATTCAGCTGATGTCGTTGTTATTGGCGGTGGACCTGCTGGAACGGCAGCTGCCATTAGCGCAGCGAGACTAGGGAAGAAAGTCACTTTGCTGGAAAAATCGGGCCAATTAGGCGGTATGGGGACGCTCGGAAACGTCAGTATTTTTATGCCGATTGGTAACGTAACAGGTATTTACCGGGAGATGATTGCCGAAGCACTGGCCGACCATTTGCCGAAAGATCACGATGTGTCGATTGCCCCGCAATATTCGCCTTTCATACTGAGACAATACTTAAATGAGAAAATGAAGAAGGAAGGCGTACAGGTCATTTATCATGCGGAGTTTATCGGCACGGTGAAGGAAGACAGAAGCGTGAAGGCTGTCATCGTATCGACGCGTGAGGGTTTGAAAGCTTTCGAAGGCAAGCAGTTCATCGACTGTACGGGAGATGCAAGAGCCGCATTAGATGCGGGTGTACCTTATACGTCGGGACGTGACGAAGATGGCCTGACTCAACCCATGACATTGATGTTTATGATGCAAAATACAGGAAAGCCAGTAGCCCAAATTTTGCCTGAAGGCTGCTATCGATATGATGAAATATCGGATCTGCCGCAAGGCCGACGCTTATATTGGGAACGAAACAATGACGGAACATTGCTTGTGAATATGACACGTGTCAAAGGCAATGGGGCGAAAATTGAAGACGTCAACTACGCGGAGACTGAGGCATTGAGACAGGTATTTTCCGTCGTCAATTACTTACAGCGCAACGGATTTGAAACCTACGCGCTCTCGCATATCGCGAATCAAGTCGGCGTCAGGGAGACCAATCAGATTCAAGGTCTCTACACACTAACGGAGCAAGACGTCGTGCGCGGAACACGCTTTGCGGATGTGGTCGCACAAACGAACTACGAAATCGATATTCATAGTCCCGATGGACAAAAAACGACGGATGAGCGGAAGGTCGATGGCTATGACATTCCCTACCGATGCATGGTGACAGAGCAACTAGATAACCTGCTGGTAGCGGGACGGTCGATTTCAGCCACGCATGTAGCGATGTCCTCCATGCGGGTACAGGCGACTTGCTACGCTCTAGGGCAAGCGGCTGGAATCGCGGCATCCATCGCCACAGACGATGCCTGCTCTGTCCAGGACGTTTCGATCGAAACGCTTCATAGCGCGCTGAGCAGTCAGGATGTTGTCTTTTATAAGCAAGGGCAAGTGTCACATCACTAATATGCAATAACTGGATAACAATCTATAAATATCCTTTTATTACCATATATTAACCCTATAATCGTCATAAGACAAGCCGCCTCTTCGGTCAAGAGGTCGGCTTTTTTTTGCTAAACATCATAAGATTGCACCAGAAACAGAAATATTACCATCTACAAGTCCACTTTGGCGACCTATATAATTGACCTATAAGAACACGGAGGTGAGCCATTCATGAGTGTTACACTAACAGAGGCTGAACGAAAAACAGCTCACGCCAAGCCGAAGATCAAAGGTAGCGGCCGTTGGAAGCTGATTGTCACTAATTATGATTTATACCTTTTATTAATCCCAGGGATACTATTTTTGCTTATATTCAAATATGCGCCTATGTATGGGATTATCATCGCATTTCAAGACTTCAATATTTTCGATGGGTTTATGGGAAGTAAGTTTGTAGGTCTGGATCAATTCGAGAAGCTGATCCACTCCGAAGAGTTTTATCAGGTTTTCGTGAATACCTTGTTGATCAGTGTTTACAAAATTGTGCTTCTTTTTCCGATACCGATCATCATTGCACTTTTCTTAAATGAGGTTCGGAAGGCTTTTTTCAAGAAGACGATTCAAACAATTATCTTTCTACCACATTTCTTATCATGGGTCATCATATCAGGGTTATTTATTAATATCCTGTCCCCATCAGGCGGTCTAGTGAACAATGTGATTGAGTGGTTCGGAGGGACACCGATTTCCTTCTTCCTGGACAATCAATTCTTCCGAAGTGTAATCGTATTCACCGCAGGTTGGAAAGAATCAGGCTGGAACGCCATTATTTTTATCGCAGCCATTGCAGGTATTGAGCAGGAACAGTATGAAGCTGCATCCATTGATGGTGCAGGCCGCATTAGACAAATGCTTCACATTACGTTGCCAGGCATTGTACCAACCATCGTTTTGATCTTGATTTTACGTATGGGTTACTTGCTTGAAGCGGGTACGGAGCAAATATTAACGATGTACAATTCTGTCGTGTATCAATCAGGTGATGTGATCGGGACTTTCGTCTATCGTCAAGGGCTCGGTCAACAAGATTATAGTTTTAGTACAGCAGTCGGGTTGTTCAACTCTCTTGTTGGGTTTATCTTGATCGTTGCAGGTAATGAACTTAGCAAAAAGCTGATCAAGCGAAGCATATGGTAGGGGGGGCAGAGCATGCATAAGAAAACACTGAGTGATTGGACTTTTGACATTTGTATTTATCTTGTTTTACTCCTGTGCGGCTTAGCTACTTTGCTGCCACTAGCGAATATTTTATCCAAAGCAATTAGTGAAGAATCAGCTGTAGTTTCCGGTAAAGTTGGCATTATCCCAGTCGGCTTCCAGTTAGATACGATGAAATATGTGGTGTCGTCCAGCCAATTCCTCCATTCCATTGGGATATCGCTCCTAATTACGGTTGTAGGAACAGTGATTGCGATTCTGGTGACAGCTTTAACAGCTTATCCATTGTCCAAAAGGCATCTGCCCGGTATTTCTTTTATTATGGTGCTGTTCATATTCACGATGATGTTTAATGGTGGTATTATTCCAAATTACTTACTGATGAAGAAACTACATTTAATCAATAGCTTATGGTCGCTGATGCTGCCTGCACTGATTAGTGTGTTCAATATGCTTGTAATCAAAAGTTACTATGAATCATTGCCAGAGTCGCTTGAAGAGTCTGCCAAAATGGATGGCGCTCGCAATTTCACGATTCTTTGGAAAATTGTTCTACCGTTAAGCGTGCCTGTCATCGCAACGATTGCTCTTTTCTATGCGGTTTACTTCTGGAACGATTATTTTCATCCCATGCTTTACATTAATGACGCAGGTCTTAAGCCATTACAGCTCTACTTGCGAGATATTGTCATGGATGCAGATAGCTCCAGTGCTGTGAACAAGAGCGTTGACGATATGATGAACGTATCAGCGGAAGGCATTCGAGCTGCGACCGTCATCGCTTCAATCATACCGATGTTGCTTGTTTATCCGTATTTACAAAAGCATTTTGTCAAAGGTGTACTTATTGGATCTGTAAAAGGGTAAATCTGCATTAACGCCTATGATGCGAGCATCAAGGGTTTAATGATATATTAAACAGAAGACTAGGGAGGTTTACACATGTTAAAAAATAACAAAAAAATGATGCTAGTAGCTGTTGCAGCAAGCTTATCAGTAACATCTCTTGTCGCTTGCTCTTCCAAAAGCACGGATACAGGAAGCAGCACAGCAGCCCCAGCTAGTACAACAGCCGCAGCTACTGCTTCTGCTGGACCTAAACCAGAATTGAAATCGCTTCAAGTATGGCAAAAGGATGACTATAATACGTATCCAGTTGCAAAATACTTGGAACAAGCAACAGGATATAAAGTGCAATATGATATGCTGCCACAGGACAAGCCGGCGGACAAGTTGAATATCTTGATTGCGTCTGGGGAATCTTATGATGCTATTACGACAGGCGGATCAACAGACTTCAAAGCGTTATATGCGGATTATGCCAAAAAAGGTGCTTTAACTGACTTGGGTCCGTTGATTGACAAATTTGGACCGAACATTAAAGCGGCCATTGCCCCTTCTGCATTAGAAGCTGCCAAAATAGATGGGAAACTTTATGCGATCCCAACAACAACGCTCTCATTTGCAGGTGAAAGTTTGTACATTCGTCAAGACTGGCTTGAAAAAGTAGGAATGAAAGCGCCAACAACGACAGACGAGCTAACGGCTGTTCTTAAAGCCTTCAAAGAGAAAGATCCTGGCGGAAACGGTGACAAGAATATTCCTTTAACGGTAAAGGGTGAAGCTCCAATTATTCCTAACATTGCCGGTGCTTTTGGTGTACCGAATTTTTGGAATGATGTAAATGGTAAGCTGACGCCACGATTGCTAGACCCTGCTTACAAAGACTATGTAACGTATGTTTCGGATCTCTTTAAACAAGGTTTGCTCGACAAAGAGTTCGCAGCCAATAAAGATGCTACTGCCAAAGAAAAATTCTCAAGCGGTAAAGCAGGCATGATCATGCTTCACTGGGCGGATGTCCCTGTCGTAACAGATGCATTGGTCAAAAATATTCCTACCGCTAAAGCTGCTTTTATTCCAACGTTAAAAGGGAAAGATGGAAAAACAGGTCTAAGTGCTTCAGCAGGCTTCGATCGTATTACTTATATTCCTAAAGCTTCCAAGCATCCGGAAGATGCGATCAAATGGATGAACGCTAAGCTTGAGAAAGATACGTTCAGAACGATGGCAATCGGTGAAGAAAATAAACATTTTACACTTAAAGATGGTGCGTATACGCCAATTCAACCGATTTTTACGGATGAGCGAAATCAAGCCAACAACTTCTTAACGGGTACAGACGATAGAATCTATCAAACGTATTGGCAAGCCCGTGTTCGTAAGGATATGCGTTTGTTCGATGCTTGGAATTTCATGAATACTGTTCAACCAGCAAATACGAGAGCTGCAGATCCGTTAGGCTTTGCTCCATTCTTACCTGAATTCTCGAAGAACTTCGCACAGCTTAACACGATGGTAAGCGACTATACGACCAAGCTTATCTTTGGTGCTGAACCGATGACGGGTATTGAAGCTTTCCAACAGAAATTCAAAACGTCAGGCGGAGACGCAAGTTACAAAGAAGTAAATGATTGGTACGCAACTGCTAAGAAATAATGAGAAGTAAGAGTGTGGAATGATATCAGTAGAGTGTGGCAATATTCCTATGTGTTATTGGAGTATTGCCATATTTTCTTTTTTTTGTAATTGGAAGCGATTAACTGGAAAACCTACATGTAAATTTCATCCAATCGGCGTATTTTAGAAAATACCTGGGAAATATGAACCTAAAAAAACCGTCAGGAATGATTCTCCTGACGGTTTTTATCGTGAGATCAATAGAGGGTAGGAATAGGAGGACAGACTACGGTATCGATAAACCGTGAATCTATGCCATAATACAACCAAAATGATCCAGTCCATCTAAAACCTGATGTTCCGAAGGACTCTACACGAATCGGGTAAAACCAGAAACTATCACCATTTTTTAACCATACATAGGTGTACTGATTCACACAATCGATCATATACGAACCAGAAGCTTTTGAAGGAGTATATACTGGCGGAGGAGGCAGTTGTTGTAAACTCATCGTTTCATTCCACTCCCTTAAAAGTAGGTACTTATCATGCATGATTCATAATATGTAGGTGAGTGACCAGTTGTTTGTGCAGATGCCTACCTGTTCTCCTTCGCTTTTTTCCTCCCCCCATGACAAGTCACAAATTTATGCTATAGTAGAAGAAGCGATTTGTGAAAACGCTTTATAAATTTTACGCTTACTCTCATCACATCCAGCCTTTCAACCATCCCACCTTGCAAGGAGATGTTCCATGTTCAATATCCGAGCTAGGATGAGCACCATCTACTCACGAATCCTCTTGTTTAACATCTTGCTCGTGATCATCCTTTCATTAGCCCCTCAGCTCATTTATATTCATTATTTCTCTACCGCCTATAATCAAGAAATCAATAGACAGAGTACGCAAGATGTCAATAAGCTGAAATATGCCGTAGATGAAACGATCCTAGATCGCGTCATTCGTTTAGTGAATATTTATTTCTCGGATATTCCAAGCAATGAGGTGCTCGCGTATCCGCTCACGCACGATATTAGCGGCAATGGCTACAAGATTGCTGAAGTTAGCAACTTTTTGACGGACATCCCTTACAAGCTGAACTTCTTGCAATCCGTTGAAGTGTGGTATACAGCGGGGAACGTGTATATTAATGATAAATATAGTTCGTATTTGGATTCGGCAGGCTCTCTCAAAAGCTTGGATGAAGCATGGATTAATGTTCTGCGTACCATGACCACCCCGAATCGGTGGCTGCCTCCTCGTGTAACCACACCATCAAATACGTCGGTCATCACCTATCTTTCGAATATTCCACTGATTGATAGCCTTGCGAATCGGCAAGCTGTCGTCGCCATCAACATCAAAGAAAGCGCGATTCATAATCTCATTCAATCCTCTCCAACAGATGGTGAAGTGTTATTTATTGTAGATGAGACAGGTAAAGTACTTGTCCATAGTGACAGCCAATGGGTTGGTCACAATTTCAGCCAGAAGGACTACGTCACAACACTCCTGCAACATCCAGAATCAGGTACGTTTGAAGCATCCGTCGATGGTGTTCAAAGTGTCGTTTCCTACGCCAAGTCCAAATATAACAATTGGAAATATGTCTCTGTCATTTCGATCGATACCCTGTATCAAAAATCGAAGCAGCTCAAGCATTATTTACTGATCACAACAATCATCCTACTCACTGTCAGCTTGCTATTCTCGATCTATATGACCCATTGGGCTAATAAGCCGCTGCGCAGCATCATTCAAACCATTCGCAATCTGGGAAGCTCAGACGGTCAAGAGAAGCACGCGAAGAACGAATATGCGATGCTCCATCAGGTGATTGATCGTGTGTCCCATACCATCACTGATTTGAATCATCAAATGGAGACAAATAAACCAATTATTCGCGATAAGTTCATCATGCGGCTGCTGCAAGGCGACCTCGATCAAACCGATCCGCAAGTAGCGAATATGGAGAAGATGCTCGAGTTGCATTTTGACCGAGAGAAGACGGCATGTATGGCGCTCAAGGTTTTTGGCACTGAGGGGATAGGCCTGAAGAACGAGATGATGATCCAGTACAGCATGCTGCAGCATGTGGAAGAGCTTGGTGATTACTGGCTCTGTTCGACCATGGATAACGCAGGCCATATTATTGTGATACTTAATTATTCCAATGCTTTGGATAAGGAGAAAATTCACAGCAGTATCAGCCAACAGATGAAAGGGAAATTTGTGCTCGGATTCGGAAATGAGTACGATCACGCCTACACGAATATCGCACAATCCTATACAGAAGCATGCGAGTGCTTGAATTACGCCTTCATCATGCCAACGGAGTCATGTATTGCGTATGAAGATCTGGCAATTGCGCAACGCAAAGAGCATGGCAGTGGCCTGCAAATTATCGAGCAGCTATCAGTCGCCGTACGTAATAGGAATCAGGAGATGGTGTTCTCTATCCTAGATATATTGCGGAAAGCACTTGTTTCGGGCAGATATCATATTGATTATTGCCGCAATACGGTATTTGATGCGATTTCGATCATCCGGACAACCGCCATTTCAATGGATATCGATCTAGAGCGATTCCTTGGTTATGACATTCGGGATTATGGCCGGAAAATGGACAATGTTGCTGATTTAACGGACTGGCTCACCGGTGTAGCTGTGCAAATTATGGAGTACCACACCACCAATGTGACCGACGATGACCCAGGTACCGCACTAGAACGTCAGATCCTTGCCTACATTGAGCAAAATATCTACAACGAAATTTCCCTATCTTCCTTAAGTGAGGGCATTCATATGAATTCCAGCTATGTGAGTCGAATTTACAAATCGGTCATGGGATCGAATTTCTCCGAGCATTTGGCTGGGATCAAAATGAAACACGCCGAAAGCCTCCTCAGAGAAACGGACTTATCGATAAAAGAGATTGCAGCGAAGCTCGGCTATACGAGCCCTCGTTATTTTGCGAATGTGTTCAAAGAGAACTTCGGATGTACACCCAAGAGCTATCGAGATAGCCTCGAAAGCTAGTCTCCCCAAGAGAGCTGCGATGCATTATGCATGGCAGCTTTTTCTTTCCCACCAAAGCAAAAAAACAACACAGGTAAAAATATCTGTTATGCAACCGCATAACCAGAGCCTTCATCCACGTTTCGCAACAAGAAGTAAAAAAAACAGCACTTCCGTAAAGTTATTGGGCGTTGTCGATCTCCCCGCATAGGCCGTACGATAAGGGCATCAAATCGCACACAAGATTTCGGAACAGGAGGCATGGCATGGAAAGTAACGCAATTATCGCAGCACGGGAAGTTAAAGAGCATGTGCAGCCGCAGCTCAATAAAGAACGTGCAATCAAGCTGTATTGGAAACAAAAATACTTTTTCTTTATGTTAATACCCGTGATCGCCTACTACCTCGTTTTCCACTACGCCCCCTTATATGGGATTGTTATTGCTTTTCAGAATTACTATCCACTAAAGGGCGTTGCAGGCAGTGAATGGGTAGGGCTAGATCATTTTAAGGAGCTATTCACGGGTCTATATTTCTTACCTGTACTGAAGAATACCCTTATCATCTCCACGTATAAATTGATTTTTGGCTTTCCGGCGCCGATCATTCTCTGCCTCATTCTGAATGAAGTTCGCCTTGTATTTTTTAAAAAAGCCGTTCAGACCATCACCTATTTACCGCATTTCATTTCCTGGGTAATTCTCGGCGGTATCGTGATCGAATTTCTGTCACCAACACGAGGTTTGATCAATGCCATCATCATGGAATTTGGCCATAAACCGATTCTTTTTGTGACGAGTGAGACCTACTTTCGGTCCATCCTAGTCCTCTCCTCCATATGGAAGGAAGTAGGTTGGTCAACGATTATCTATCTGGCTGCGATCACAAGTGTAGATCCTGAGCTGTATGATGCAGCGGATATGGATGGGGCGGGTCGTCTCCGGAAAATATGGAACATCACGATGCCATCCATCATGCCGGTCGTAACCATCATGTTCATTTTCGCGGTAGGCGGCATCATTAATGACGATTTTGATCAAATTTATAACTTGCTGAATGCCTCTGTCCTCTCGGTTGGAGATGTTATTTCCACCTATACGTATCAGGTTGGGCTTGTGAAAGGCGATTACAGTTTCGCAACAAC
This sequence comes from Paenibacillus sp. LjRoot56, assembly GCF_964253335.1. Taxonomy (NCBI): domain Bacteria; kingdom Bacillati; phylum Bacillota; class Bacilli; order Caryophanales; family Paenibacillaceae; genus Paenibacillus; species Paenibacillus sp. LjRoot56. The sequence continues at coordinate 864,146 of NZ_CAXURV020000003.1, read as the reverse complement.
TGTCGGTTTGTTCAAAAATATCATTGCCTTTGTCTTAATTCTTCTCACCAATTATGTAGCCAAGAAAACGAATGACTATTCCCTATGGTAGGTGATTTCCGAAATGGCAGCACAACGCAAGAAAAAGAAACGAACCCTTGAGGATATCTTGGTAGATACGATTGTCTATACAACGCTCATCTTGCTAAGTGTGCTGACGATTATTCCCTTCATGCAGGTGGTCACGGTGTCGATGAGTCCGCCAGAAGTCGTGAGCAGCTACGGGATTCATTTGATTCCGCTGAAATTCGATTGGGATGGTTATCGCAAAATTCTAGCATATCAGCAAATCTGGACCGGGTACCAGAATACAATCGTTCGCGTCATTCTAGGTATTGTCGTCTCCATGACCCTAATGATTCTAGCGGCCTATCCCTTGTCTAAAAAGAATTTGGTACATCGCAAGTTTTGGACGATTTTTATGGTATTTACGATGTTTTTCAGCGGGGGCTTGATCCCGACATACTTGATTGTCAAAGGCGTCGGTCTCTATAACAGCGTATGGGCGCTTGTGCTGCCTGTCGCAATCAATACCTTTACCATGCTGATTATCCGCAATTACTTTATGTCCCTCCCGGAGGAGATTCAAGAGTCAGCCCGTATTGATGGGGCGAATGAGTTCGTTATTTTAACGCGCATCATATTGCCGATTTCCATCCCAATCCTCGCTACAGTGGGTCTATGGACGATGGTCTACCATTGGAATGAATGGTTTAACGCCATGATTTATCTCAAGGATTCGAAGAAGGCGGTCCTGCAGCTTGTGTTGCGCAAGATAATGTTTGAAGGCTCCGAGCCACAGGCAGTTGAGGCAGCGAATACAATTTACGCCAACACCGACACGATGAAAATGGCTGCACTCATGGTATCTCTGATTCCTCTGCTTGTTGTTTACCCGTTCCTGCAAAAATATTTCGTCAAAGGCGTCATGATTGGCTCATTGAAAGGTTAACCCCAGCCCCCTCACAGGGGATGGTTCACTAACATATATGTCTAGGAGGGTCAAAAAATGAAGCGAAAAGCAATTCGTCATGTAGGCAGCTTGGTGAGCGCAGCTTTATTAGTAGGGAGTTTGGCAGCATGCAGCAGCGGCACAGAGAGCAGTACGACAAGTACCCCAGCACCCGCAGCTACAGGTGCAACGGCAACAGCAGCAGCTAAGAGTGAAACACCGGTCACAATCGAATGGGCAGGCTATAACATCAACGATGTTGCCCCAGATCCGAACTCCGAAGTCTTGCAGGAAGTATCCAAACGCTTTAATGCGAAAATCAATGTCTGGACAGCGGATTCTCAGAAATATAGCGAAGTGTTCAACGTCCGCATGGCATCGGGAGAGATTCCGGATATTTTGAGGCTGAAGGGCTTTGAATTATCGAAACTTGTGGACAGCGGGGTAGCGGCGGAAATTCCGGTAGATACGATTAAGCAGAAGGCACCTAACTACTACAAATTAATCATGGACAATGACACCGCAGGATCTGCCTTCCGTTCCAGCACGTATAAAGGCAAAAACTATGGGTTGTCTGCTTTCAATTTAGATGGCACCTACCCGACCAGCCTCGTATGGCGTACGGATTGGCTCAAAAATGTTGGCATCACCAAAGTGCCTGAAACATTAGCTGAGTTTGAGGATGCGATTTACAAGTTTACGAATAATGATCCAGATAAAAATGGCAAAAAAGACACGTACGGCCTCTCCAGTACGGCGATGCAAACGGTGCTTGGTGCCTTCGGACCGATCCCGACGGATGTCATCAAAGGCACAACACCTTACTCAGCCCTTTGGTATACCGTGAAGGATAATAAAGTGACGATGGATGCCATTCAACCAGAAATGAAAGAAGGCCTTAAGCTGCTGGCCAAATGGTACAAAGACGGCGTCATCGATCCTGAGTTTGTAACTGGTGAGAATAAGGGAGGGTACTGGGCGACTTCTCATGCTTTTATTAACAATCGTGTTGGCGTGACGGGTAACGTTATGTACTACCACTGGACACCCCCTCTTACAGAAGGAGATAAAGGTGGACCGGTTTATCAAGAATTCTTGAAAGTGAAGCCAGATGCCAAATATGAGGAAACATGGTCATTCGGTAAAGCCATCAAAGGGCCTGATGGCAAAGCGTATGGTGCGAACATTTGGGGCTATAACAATGAATCACTTGTGATCACGAAGAATGCTGCGAAGGATCCTAGAAAATTGGACACAATTTTAAAAATGCTCGATACACTGGTCACTGATAAGGACTATTACATGTTGGCTAACTACGGTGTCAAAGACAAGGATTATGTCATTAACGCAGACGGCTCTGTCGCTTCCAAACTCAAAAATCCAACTGAAACAGCACAACGCGGTGTGGGTACCTTTGGGATGGTTACGAACAATCCGGATGTGGTGAAGCAGTTGTTCAAAGCCAAATTTGCCGTTGCAGATAAAGTGAAAGGAACAGGCACGCCGCCATCTTATCTTCCAAGCGTAGAGGCTTCTGGCAAGTACACAGCTGATTTACAGAAGCTGACGACGGAAAACTACATCAAAATTATTACAGGCGAGCAAACCGTTGATTCCTTTGATGACTATGTCAAAAAGGCACGATCAGCCGGTGCTAATGAGATTGAGAAGCAGTACACCGAAGTCATTAAATAGTTCATATATGAAACCAATTCTCTGAATTTGAAGACTGTCACATTCGTAGCCAAACTGCAAATGAGGCAGTCTTTTCTTTACCCCAACAAGGAGGAGCATAGCGACATGAAGCTGACAGATTTCATTACCATTTCCAATGTGGAAACTCATATTTTAGGCAAAAGCATGGCGGGACGCATCTTCCCAGCACGCGATGATCGCGAGGCTTGGGCCAACTTGCCCACGGACTTACAGCAAGCTTGGCTGACGCAAGCAGAGTCCTGCCTTGGATATGAATGGCCATCTTTGCGTGCGACCGCATTTATGGCCTATTTTGAAGAGGGGAGCCGTAAGCCGTACGATTCCGTTGAAACAGAAAGACGAAATGCGCTTTGCACACTCCTGATCGCAGAATGCATCGAAGCCAAGGGCCGCTTCCTTCGGGAGATCACGAACATCATTTGGCTCCTCTGTGAGCAGACGACGTGGTGCGCTCCGGCCCATCATTATTTATCCCTTCAGCCGGGTGAGCTGCTTTCGGATGTGAAGGAGCCTTTGTTTGATCTCTCTGCTGGTGAAACTGCAGCGCTGTTGGCGTGGACGTCTCATTTGCTAAAGACCCCGTTAGATGCCCTTTCTCCTCTAATTCGCGCGCGCATCCAATTGGAGCTGGAACGCCGCATAATTGCCCCATACACCGATCGATCTGATTTCTGGTGGATGGGCTTTGGCGAACGAGAAGTTAACAACTGGAACCCATGGTGCAATGCGAATATGTTGACTGTCTTACTACTGATGGATATGGAGCCAGAACGGAAATCAATGCTTTTTGACAAGGTGCTGCGCAGTTTGGATCGATACTTAGAGGTGCAATTCGAAGATGGTGGCTGTGATGAAGGTTCAACGTACTGGGCTAGAGCAGCTGGGATGCTCTTGGTCAATCTTGAGCTATTGTACAGAGCATCGAGTGGAGCCCTGCAGGTTTACGATCAACCCATAATTAGAAAGCTTGGGCAATTCGTCTACAACATGAACATTGACGGTCATTACTATGTAAACTTTGCGGATGGCTCCGCGATTGCTTCACAAGATTACAGCATGATCCACTTATACGGTTCGCGAATCCAGGATGATCAGCTGCGCGCATTGGGGCAGATTGGCTTCCGCGCCTATCAGGTGACGGATCGAAGAGGGAAGGGGATTTCCTTTTTCCAAGAAATGATCAGCCTGCTTAGCTATGCAAGTATTCATAAGGAGACAGCGCTGGCACCCCCTCTCGTCCAAGATGTATGGCTTCCGAATCTGCAAGTGATGGCTGCAAGAGAATCGGCAGGCTCATCGCAAGGCCTGTTTGTTGCAATCAAAGGTGGTCACAATGACGAAAGCCATAATCATAATGACATCGGTCATTTCGTGGTTTATGTGCATGGAAAGCCGTTTTTGATTGATATTGGGGTGGAGACCTATACCCAGAAGACATTCAGTCCTCAGAGATATGAGATTTGGACGATGCAGTCTGGCTATCACAGTGTTCCGGTTATTAATGGTTTTGAGCAAAAGGAAGGCCGTTCCTTCCGCGCGGAGGGCGTAAATTATGAGAACAGCGAGGACACTGTTCGTTTCGGTTTAGAGCTAGCCAGTGCCTATCCGGTTGAAGCGGGTGTGCGAAGCTGGCATCGAAGCCTAACGCTGCAAAGAGGGCTGAACCCAGCCATTGAACTACGGGAATCGTGCTTGCTTTTCGAGCCTACCGATCAAGTGCTGCTTTATATGATGTCCAGTCAACTTCCCCAACTTCTAGACCAGGGCAGCATCCGTTTGCAGGATAGCGATCAGAATCAGCTACTGCTTCAGTATGACAATGAGCAATGGGAGGCCGTGTTTGAACACATTACGATAACAGACGAAAGCTTGACGCGGGTGTGGGGCGACAGCCTGTATCGCATCCAACTTAAACTTCGTCATGCGGTACAACAAGGTAATTGGGTGTTTCGAATGACGGAGCAGTAGGAATTGACAAATCCAAAAGCGTTCAAAGAGGAGGTGGATTATGAAGCCTATCAAGCTTGTCTTATTACTATTTATCTTTGTGGCTACAGGCTGCACCGAGTGGCAGAATCATTCGTTAGCGGGTCCCTCGTACGCCACTGTCGCTTATATCAATGATGTACCGATAGATGAGCGCGAGTTTCAGCTGTTCTTGAATGATGCGAAGGCTCAGACTGCTGGCTACTTCAAGAAAAACTATAATGCGGATGACTCAGCCTCTTTCTGGACAACGAGCTTTCAAGGGGAAGTGCCTATCGAGAAAGCGAAGCAACTAGCCTTAGACCGATTGAAAGAGGTCAAAGTTCAACAGCTTTTAGCCCTGCAATACAGCCTTGTGAATGACCTTAGTTATACAACTTTTCTCGAGAATTGGGCTATGGAAAATCAGCGAAGGGAAAAAGCCATTAAGAATAACCAAGTTATCTATGGTCCTAAGCAGTATGACGAGCGCGGTTATTACACCTATCTCTTTTCCAATTTGGTATTGAAAGTGCAAGCGGTATTTAAAGAAGAGACAGCACCGAAGGGAGGTGACAGCGCCAGAAATGGCTTAACGGATGATCAAAAGCAACGCGCGCAGGACGCAAGTTACGCAAAGAAAGTGAAGCAATTGATGGATGCTGCACAAGTGAAGCTTGTGGACCACATTTATCATGAAATGATGCTGCAATAAGCCGTCTGATTTAGGTTTATACATGTAAGCGCTTATATTCCAAGATAGAGGAGAATGATTAATGAGAATATCAAAGGCATTTCGATTGTGCCTATCGGTCGGCCTAATTTTTACACTCCTATTGACGGTCGTAGTATCCATGCCTGCATTAACGACCACAACGTATGCGAACAATACGACCTACTATGTCGATTCGGCTGGAGGCAGTGATAGTAACAATGGGCTGAGTACGGGGGCAGCATGGCAAACGTTAACCAAAGTCAACAGCACGACCTTTCTGCCAGGGGATAAAATCCTTTTTAAATCAGGCTCCGTATGGACGGGACAATTGCACCCGCTAGGGTCTGGAGCTTCTGGGTCCCCCATCATCATTGATAAATACGGCACAGGTAATAAACCGATTATTAATGGGAATGGATTAACCGGGGGCACGGTGTATTTTTACAATCAGCAGTATTGGGAACTCAATAATTTGGAAGTAACGAACACTTCCACTTCGGCAGGTGACCGATACGGGGTCAAGGTTGAAGCACACGATGTGGGAACCTACAATCATTTTTACATCCGAAATATGTATATCCACGATGTCACTGGAACGAATACTGATGCGCTAAAAGTGACCGGCGGTATCTTTGTGACCGTGTCGGGAACCGCTGTAAGAACAAAATGGAACGACGTTCTTATTGATGGCAATACGATTGAGCGCACAGATCGCACGGGAATAAGCAATGGCAGCTCATGGGGTAACAATGACGGGGCAGGCAACTTCGAGCCCTACACGAATCTTGTCATCAGCAACAATACTCTGAATGATATCGGCGGAGATGGGATCGTCATGCGGGCTTCCATCAATGGTTTGATTCAATATAACGTTGTAAACAAAGCCCATGCACGGGATACTAATTTCGACGTTGCCATTTGGGCGATTAACAGTACCAGTCCTGTCATGCAATATAACGAAGCCTACAATACCAAAACAACGAATGACGGCCAAGGCTTTGACTGTGACTTTAACTTGACTGGCTGTACGGTACAGTACAATTATAGTCATGATAATGAGGGTGGCTTTCTGCTCGTCATGGGGAATGGATCAATTCGTAACGACAATATGATTGTTCGCTATAATATTTCCCAGAATGACCGCGCGCGTATTTTCCAATTCAATAGCGGCTACACGCCGTTGAATAGCCAAATCTATAACAATACCTTCTATATTGGTTCCGGTTTAAGCACGAGCATTACAACTGGGCTAGCCGGAAGCAATCCGATCTATTTTAAAAATAACATCGTCTACAACGCAGGTAGCGGCGGCTATTCCGTCAAAGCGAATGACGTGTATGATTACAATGTTTTCTATGGTAACCACCCGGCAAGTGAGCCAAGTGATGCTCATAAATTAACGACAGATCCGCTCCTCGCAGGGGCAGGCAGTGGTGGTATCGGTTTAAGCACAGTGAATGGCTATAAGCTGGGAACAGGTTCGCCTGCCTTGTCCTCTGGGGTCCTAATCAGCAGCAATGGAGGCAAGGACTACTGGGGTAATACTGTCTCATCGTCGACTGCACCGAATCGCGGTGCGTACAATGGTGCTGGTGTCGTCCTGACTACCCCTAATACATGGATAGCTGTAGATGATGCGAATGTGAGAGATGGCACTTACGCCACAACGAATCAAGCTGGAACAACGGCTGTTACGGTTGATACGAAGAACGACTTAACCAGCTACAGACGGGATGGTTATTTTAAATTTGATTTTAACAGTTATAGCGGTACCGTCTCTAACGCAACGATCACATTAAAGCCAATCACAGCTGCAATGAGCGGCATCCAAAACGAGGTGGCACTCGTTAGCGACAACAGCTGGACAGAAGGTGGCATCACTTGGGATACGAAGCCTTCTTCCAGCACCGTATTAGGTACGTATACGATCGTTGCTGGTACGCCGATTACCATTAATGTAACTTCTCAGGTACAAGCGGCGATGTCTACTGGCAAAAAGCTCTCCATCCGCGTATACAGCACGTCAGCAGTAAATTCAAATGGGAATGTCTCTTTTGCATCAAGTGAGAGCATCACAAGCACGGATCGACCTAAGTTAACGATAACACCATAATCACATAAGGGCTGAGTGTTTGGAACAGTGTCGTCAGGAATTGACGCGGTGTCCGGTGCTCAGCTTTTACCTTTTTTAGACCCGCCGACCCTGTTTCAATAGGTGTTTGATCTCATTGGCTATGAGGCTTACGCCCCTGTCTATGCGCTCTTCTGATACGCGTGTGATGCTCAGATTCATGAGCTGCAGCGGTTCAAAACTAGGCAAATAATTTGAAGTAAGGTTCTGAATCAACACTTGCTTCTTTTGCAATCTTTCCAACAAAACCGGAATCGGCAAATGAGGATGGAGCACGATATGCGTGTGTACACCGGATTGGCTTGGGGAAGCTACAATATAGCTATCCTCATTATAGGTATGAAGAGATCGATGCAACTGTTGTAACCGTCTTGAATAGGCATCCCTGATGGCATGTTTACGCCGTTCAAACATGCCGCTCTGAATATAAATCTCCAAGGCTGCTTGTGAAAGCATGGGGCTGTCGATATCGGAAACCTTTTTGAACATACGGAATACATCACTCAGAACAGGTGGGAGAACGGCAACTCCGACCCTTAACCCGGGAAACAGGATTTTAGCATAGCTTTTTAAATAAATGACATGAGAAGAATCATAGGTGTAGATCGGATCTGATTTCGAATCAAGCTCAAGATCTGCCAAATAATCATCTTCAACAATATACACATCGTATCGTATGGCTAGCTTGGCAATTGCTTTCTTCGTGTGCTCAGAGTAGGAGCACCCAAGCGGGTTATGAAAACGCGGCATCGTATAGAAGAACTTTATATCCTCCGTACGGAAGAGATGTTCTAAGTGATTTAAGTCGATATCACCTTGAGGTGACCGACGAATTCCATGTACTGGTAGCTGATAGCTTTCGACTAATTGGATAAATAAGTGATAGCTAGGCTGCTCCATCAGAATTCCGCGCTTTTTGTTCGGAAAAGGCATCAATGCCAAGATGGCGAGGGCCTGCTGCACACCAGAAGTGATATGAATGTGTTCAGGCTTCGTGAATACCTGGTAGTTAGCCAAATGCTTACATAGAAGCCGCAATAACGAGGGCAAGCCTTGCGGTGTACCGTAAATAAACAATTCATTTTTGTACATATCAAAAGCTTTATCCACACAATGTTTAAAGTCCAAGTAAGGAAACAGCTCGGGATCTGGTGCAGCAGAGGAGAAGTCAAAGACCCTATTTTCAGGTAGCTGCAGACTTGCTCCTCGTTGTTGAACTGCGTAATAGCCGCTTTGTGGGATCGAATAAATGAGATGGCGACTTTCCAGAAGGGTAAAAGCACGAATCACCGTGCTCTTGTTGCAAGCATACTGAAGGGAGAGGTCTCTAATAGAAGGAAGCTTCTGTCCAGCTTTAAATTGCCCCTGTTCGAGTTGCTGTTCAATGTCATTCACAATAAGCAAATATTTATACATGGGCGTTGAATCTCCGATCTTCATCTTAAAATTGTACCGGTACAGTTGCTGTGTAAAAGGATTGCTGCGCATGGCTTACCGACTTATGCTGATATCAGAGAATGTTTCAGTCAGCTATAAGACTAAACTTATTCTATTTTGATAAGGAGTTGGAGAGATGAAATCCCACAACGGTCTAAAACTTGCTTATTTACTAGCTGTACTCAATGCAGTCATCATCGGTATCTCTTTTTTGTTTGCCAAAATAGCGCTGGACTACGCGCAACCCCTCGATACACTGATGTACCGATTTGCCGTATCGTTTCTTGGAATATCGCTGCCAGTTGCTTTGGGAATCGTAAAATTGCGTTATCGCGGCAAGCCTATTGGTAAAGCACTTTTACTCTCATCCATGTATCCACTGGGCTTCTTCACCCTACAAGCATATGGTTTACAGCACGCAACGGCCGCTGAGGCGGGGATCCTCTACGCATTTACACCTATCGTCACTATGTTGTGCGCATCGATCTTTTTGAAAGAATCCACCAATCGGATTCAGAAGCTCGCGATATTTTTCTCGGTGTTCGGTGTTGTATTTATCTTTCTAATGAAGGGAGCTGAGTTAGACATCTCTAATATAACAGGAATCTCCTTGTTAATTCTCACTAGTGTTTCATTTGCGGGATACAGCGTAATGGCACGCTCCTTATCCAAACAATTTAGTCCGTCTGAAATCAGTTACTTGATGCTGAGCACAGGATTTGTAGTGTTTCTAATCTCCTCTTTGCTTACACATAGGAAGTTAGGATCTTTCGAGAGTTTACTAACGCCTTTGTCTCATCCACTCTTTATCGTGTCTATTCTATTCTTGGGCTTGGTGTCTTCTCTGGTAACGGCTCTGGCGTCGACGTATGTCTTGTCCAAAATCGAAGCTTCCCAAATGAGCGTCTTCACGAATCTTTCCACTCTGGTTACAATTGCCGCAGGAGCGTTATTCCTAGAAGAGGAAGTAACCCGGTATCATGTGATTGGCTCCGTATTAATCATTGTTGGCGTACTCGGTACCCAATACTATAGTGGACGTACCAAGGAAATTCGTAAGTTGAAGAGATCTGTTTAATTGCAAAACATCGGAGCTATAACTGGTGGCGGCTGATGCGAATAAACAAATTTGTAATTGGAAAAATAAAACATTGCCATGTGTTTGCCTTCCATGCTATATTATCACTTCGGCCGCAAGACAGACAGGCTGGCAACGAAAAAGAATTAAAAAAGAATTTCAAAAAAAGCTTGCAAATAAAAAATGAAAATGGTATATTACTTTTCGCTGCTTCGGTAACACGGTAGCGAATGAAAGAAATTGATCTTTGAAAACTGAACAACGAGTGAGTAAGCACAGTCGAGTAATCGACTATAAAAGAGATTGCAAAATCTCGCTAGCTTCAAATGAGCAATTAAGCTTTCAGATATACGGACGAGCAATCGTCCAAACTATTATGGAGAGTTTGATCCTGGCTCAGGACGAACGCTGGCGGCGTGCCTAATACATGCAAGTCGAGCGGGTTTATCCTTCGGGATAAGCTAGCGGCGGACGGGTGAGTAACACGTAGGTAACCTGCCTTTAAGACTGGGATAACTATCGGAAACGATAGCTAAGACCGGATAACTGGTTTTCTCGCATGAGAGAATCATAAAACACGGAGCAATCTGTGGCTTAAAGATGGGCCTGCGGCGCATTAGCTAGTTGGTGAGGTAACGGCTCACCAAGGCGACGATGCGTAGCCGACCTGAGAGGGTGAACGGCCACACTGGGACTGAGACACGGCCCAGACTCCTACGGGAGGCAGCAGTAGGGAATCTTCCGCAATGGACGCAAGTCTGACGGAGCAACGCCGCGTGAGTGATGAAGGTTTTCGGATCGTAAAGCTCTGTTGCCCTAGACGAACAGCATGAGGAGTAACTGCCTTGTGTGTGACGGTATAGGAGAAGAAAGCCCCGGCTAACTACGTGCCAGCAGCCGCGGTAATACGTAGGGGGCAAGCGTTGTCCGGAATTATTGGGCGTAAAGCGCGCGCAGGCGGTCATTTAAGTCTGGTGTTTAAGCCCGGGGCTCAACCCCGGTTCGCATCGGAAACTGGACGACTTGAGTGTAAGAGAGGAAAGTGGAATTCCACGTGTAGCGGTGAAATGCGTAGAGATGTGGAGGAACACCAGTGGCGAAGGCGACTTTCTGGCTTATAACTGACGCTGAGGCGCGAAAGCGTGGGGAGCAAACAGGATTAGATACCCTGGTAGTCCACGCCGTAAACGATGCATACTAGGTGTCGGGGATTCGATTTCTCGGTGCCGAAGTTAACACAGTAAGTATGCCGCCTGGGGAGTACGCTCGCAAGAGTGAAACTCAAAGGAATTGACGGGGACCCGCACAAGCAGTGGAGTATGTGGTTTAATTCGAAGCAACGCGAAGAACCTTACCAGGTCTTGACATCCCGATGTAACGCCTAGAGATAGGCGCCCTCTTCGGAGCATTGGAGACAGGTGGTGCATGGTTGTCGTCAGCTCGTGTCGTGAGATGTTGGGTTAAGTCCCGCAACGAGCGCAACCCTTGATCTTAGTTGCCAGCACTTCGGGTGGGCACTCTAGGATGACTGCCGGTGACAAACCGGAGGAAGGTGGGGATGACGTCAAATCATCATGCCCCTTATGACCTGGGCTACACACGTACTACAATGGTCGGTACAACGGGAAGCGAAGCCGCGAGGTGGAGCCAATCCTTATAAGCCGATCTCAGTTCGGATTGCAGGCTGCAACTCGCCTGCATGAAGTCGGAATTGCTAGTAATCGCGGATCAGCATGCCGCGGTGAATACGTTCCCGGGTCTTGTACACACCGCCCGTCACACCACGAGAGTTTACAACACCCGAAGTCGGTGGGGTAACCCGCAAGGGAGCCAGCCGCCGAAGGTGGGGTAGATGATTGGGGTGAAGTCGTAACAAGGTAGCCGTATCGGAAGGTGCGGCTGGATCACCTCCTTTCTATGGAGACTCGGATCTGATAGATCCAGTCAAGTATCTTCGGATACAAATCGTTTACTCACTCGTGTTCAGTTTTGAAAGAGCAATGCCGGAAACGGTAAGCCTTTCAACAATCTTGTTCCTTGAAAACTAGATAACGAAACAAAAACGTAAAGTAAGAACTTAGGTTGTGTGACCTTTTGGTCTCACATAAATCTTTATTAGTTTTTTCTAGGTTAAGCTAGAAAGAGCACACGGAGGATGCCTAGGCACTAGGAGCCGAAGAAGGACGTGGCGAACGACGAAATGCCTCGGGGAGCCGTAAGCAGGCTTTGATCCGGGGATGTCCGAATGGGGGAACCCAGCTGTGGTAATGCGCAGTTACTCTAAAGTGAATACATAGCTTTAGTAGAGGCAGACCCAGGGAACTGAAACATCTAAGTACCTGGAGGAAAAGAAAACAAAAGTGATTCCGTCAGTAGCGGCGAGCGAAAGCGGAATAGCCCAAACCAAGGAGCTTGCTCCTTGGGGTTGTAGGACCTCGATATGGGGTTAGTTTGGTAGGCGAAGTGATCTGGAAAGGTCCGGCATAGAAGGTAAAAGCCCTGTAGCCCAAACTGAACGAATCCCCTAGAGGTATCCTGAGTACGGCGGGTCACGTGAAACCCCGTCGGAATCCGGCAGGACCATCTGCCAAGGCTAAATACTCCCTAGTGACCGATAGTGAAGCAGTACCGTGAGGGAAAGGTGAAAAGCACCGCGGAAGCGGAGTGAAAAAGAACCTGAAACCGTGTGCTTACAAAAAGTCAGAGCCCTCTATATGGGTGATGGCGTGCCTTTTGTAGAATGAACCGGCGAGTTACGTTCCCGTGCGAGGTTAAGTTGAAAAGACGGAGCCGCAGCGAAAGCGAGTCTGAATAGGGCGCTTTAGTACGTGGACGTAGACCCGAAACCGTGTGATCTACCCCTGTCCAGGGTGAAGGTGAGGTAACACTCACTGGAGGCCCGAACCCACGAATGTTGAAAAATTCGGGGATGAGGTGGGGGTAGCGGAGAAATTCCAATCGAACTCGGAGATAGCTGGTTCTCCCCGAAATAGCTTTAGGGCTAGCCTCGGATGTTGAGTTGTGGAGGTAAAGCACTGATTGGGTGCGGGGCCCGCCAAGGGTTACCAAGTCCAGTCAAACTCTGAATGCCACAAACTTAAATCCGGGAGTCAGACAGTGAGTGCTAAGATCCATTGTCAAAAGGGAAACAGCCCAGACCATCAGCTAAGGTCCCCAAGTGTGTGTTAAGTGGGAAAGGATGTGGAGTTGCACAGACAACCAGGATGTTGGCTTAGAAGCAGCCACCATTGAAAGAGTGCGTAATAGCTCACTGGTCGAGTGACTCTGCGCCGAAAATGTAACGGGGCTAAACACGCCACCGAAGCTATGGCTTGCACGTATGTGCATGGGTAGGGGAGCGTTGTATGTACGTTGAATTCTGACCGTAAGGACAGGTGGAGCGCATACAAGTGAGAATGCCGGTATAAGTAACGAAAAGATCAGTGAGAATCTGATCCGCCGAAAACCTAAGGGTTCCTGAGGAAGGCTCGTCCGCTCAGGGTAAGTCGGGACCTAAGGCGAGGCCGAAAGGCGTAGTCGATGGACAACAGGTGGAAATTCCTGTACCACCGTAGCCGTTATGAGCAATGGAGTGACGCAGAAGGATAGTGACGCGAGCTGATGGATGCTCGTCCAAGCAGTGAGGCTGGTGTGTAGGCAAATCCGCACATCGTAAGGCTGGGCTGTGATGGGGAGGGAAATTTAAGTACCGAAGGTCATGAGTTCACACTGCCAAGAAAAGCTTCTAGCCAGGCGAAGGTGCCCGTACCGCAAACCGACACAGGTGGGTGAGAAGAGAATTCTAAGGCGCGCGGAAGAACTCTCGTTAAGGAACTCGGCAAAATGACCCCGTAACTTCGGGAGAAGGGGTGCCTCGGTAGGGTGAATAGCCCGAGGGGGCCGCAGTGAAAAGGCCCAAGCGACTGTTTAGCAAAAACACAGGTCTGTGCGAAGCCGCAAGGCGAAGTATACGGGCTGACGCCTGCCCGGTGCTGGAAGGTTAAGAGGAGTGGTTAGGGGCAACCCGAAGCTATGAATTGAAGCCCCAGTAAACGGCGGCCGTAACTATAACGGTCCTAAGGTAGCGAAATTCCTTGTCAGGTAAATTCTGACCCGCACGAATGGCGTAACGACTTGGGCGCTGTCTCAACGAGAGATCCGGTGAAATTTTAATACCTGTGAAGATGCAGGTTACCCGCGACAAGACGGAAAGACCCCATGGAGCTTTACTGCAGCTTGATATTGGACTTTGGTACGATCTGTACAGGATAGGTGGGAGCCTTTGAAGCCTGAGCGCCAGCTTGGGTGGAGGCATCGTTGGGATACCACCCTGATCGTATCGGAGTTCTAACCTGGTACCGTGATCCGGTATGGGGACAGTGTCAGGTGGGCAGTTTGACTGGGGCGGTCGCCTCCTAAAATGTAACGGAGGCGTTTAAAGGTTCCCTCAGAATGGTTGGAAATCATTCGCAGAGTGCAAAGGCATAAGGGAGCTTGACTGCGAGACCTACAAGTCGAGCAGGGACGAAAGTCGGACTTAGTGATCCGGTGGTACCGAATGGAAGGGCCATCGCTCAACGGATAAAAGCTACCCTGGGGATAACAGGCTTATCTCCCCCAAGAGTCCACATCGACGGGGAGGTTTGGCACCTCGATGTCGGCTCATCGCATCCTGGGGCTGAAGTAGGTCCCAAGGGTTGGGCTGTTCGCCCATTAAAGCGGTACGCGAGCTGGGTTCAGAACGTCGTGAGACAGTTCGGTCCCTATCTGTCGCGGGCGTAGGAAATTTGAGAGGAGCTGTCCTTAGTACGAGAGGACCGGGATGGACGTACCGCTGGTGTACCAGTTGTCTCGCCAGAGGCATCGCTGGGTAGCTATGTACGGAGGGGATAAGCGCTGAAAGCATCTAAGCGCGAAGCCCCCCTCAAGATGAGATTTCCCAGTATGTAAGACCCCTTGTAGACGACGAGGTTGATAGGTTCGAGGTGGAAGTGCGGCAACGTATGCAGCTGACGAATACTAATCGGTCGAGGGCTTAACCAAAATTCCTAAGAAAGTACTTTACGTTGAAGTTTCGTATCTAGTTTTCAAGGCGCAAACAAACGCTTTGACTGTTTGGTGATGATGGCGGAGGGGACCCACGCGTTCCCATCTCGAACACGACCGTTAAGCCCTCCAGCGTCGATGGTACTTGAACCGCAGGGTTCTGGGAGAGTAGAACGTTGCCAAGCAGTCACCTGATATAGGGATCTTTTAGTGGAGCTAAAAGTCTCTCTACATTGGGTATTTTTTTTGCCGAAGCTTTCGGCGAAAATTTTAGGCCCGTTGGTCAAGTGGTTAAGACACCTCCCTTTCACGGAGGTAACAGGGGTTCGAGTCCCCTACGGGTCACCATTTTTTATAAGTATGAACGCTTAGCTCAGCTGGGAGAGCACTACCTTGACAGGGTAGGGGTCGGCGGTTCGATCCCGTCAGCGTTCACCATAATAGTCTTTTAGCATGGAGCTGTGGTGTAGTGGCCTAACATGCCTGCCTGTCACGCAGGAGACCGCGGGTTCGAATCCCGTCAGCTCCGCCATTTTTCACAAGGCGAGTAAGTTTGAAATCATACCTTGGCTTTGT
The DNA here is from genome assembly GCF_964253335.1 of Paenibacillus sp. LjRoot56. Classification (NCBI taxonomy): domain Bacteria; kingdom Bacillati; phylum Bacillota; class Bacilli; order Caryophanales; family Paenibacillaceae; genus Paenibacillus; species Paenibacillus sp. LjRoot56. Next base: position 848,491 of record NZ_CAXURV020000003.1, on the reverse strand, counting down.
AGCTCAGTCGGTAGAGCAGAGGACTGAAAATCCTCGTGTCGGCGGTTCGATTCCGTCCAAAGCCACCATTTTTCTAAATGAATAAGCCGTTGTAGCTCAACTGGTAGAGCAACTGACTTGTAATCAGTAGGTTGGGGGTTCAAGTCCTCTCGACGGCACCATTTTTCCTAAGAATGTTTGGGGAAAAGAAATTTTTTCGAATGTGGCGGTCGTGGCGAAGGGGTTAACGCACCGGTTTGTGGATCCGGCATTCGCGGGTTCAAGTCCCGTCGTCCGCCCATTAATTTCTCAGTGAAGTCAGCTTCGGCTAGCAACTTCATCATTTGCCTGATTGACAACATGCGCGTATGGCGGAATTGGCAGACGCACTAGACTTAGGATCTAGCGGGTGACCGTGGGGGTTCAAGTCCCTCTACGCGCATTATATGCCGGCATGGCGGAATGGCAGACGCGCTCGACTCAAAATCGAGTCCGAAAGGGTGGAGGTTCGAGTCCTCTTGCCGGTATCAAAAGCAACACACACGAAAAGCCTTACACTGTAAGGCTTTTTTTGTTGTTCATATATGTTATTCTTTGCTTTTCTGTGCTAATTGTTGAATAACCTGATCAACTTTCGCAATATGCTGGGACATTCTCTCTGCAGCAAGCTGCTCGTCTTGAGCGGCAATTGCCTCAACAATATCGCGATGTTCCTGTAGAAGCTGTTCGGCCGAAGCACGCTCTGCAAAAAACCACAGGCGCCGCGAAGCCTTCATGCTCTGTTGTAATCGCTCCGTCAAGGACTCCATCATCCCTATGAATAGAGTATTCTGAGATGCCTTAGCGATCTCCAAATGGAAGCGGATGTCAGCATGTTCACTTTCTTCCTCATTGCCAAGTGAGGATTCCATATCACGCAGGATTCCTTTAAGAACTGATAAATGATGCTCAGTGCGGCGGCTAGCCGCTAAAGTTGCACAGCCAGCCTCGATGAATCTACGCACCTCCTGCACTTCCTGAAGTGTCTCACTATGGTCAAATAGACTACTCGATTCCGTCGGTAATGACGTAACGACATAAGTGCCTCCCCCATGTCGAATATCGACCCAGCCCATAGCTTTAAGCCCACTGAGTGCTTCTCTGATCGTAGACCGGCCGACTTGGAAGCTTGCAGCAAGATCAACGACTGTAGGAAGCTTAGAACCAGGAGCATAAGTTCCTTCCTCAATTTGAGCTTTAATATGTTGAAGCACGATTTCCGAGCCCTTTTGTGGTCGGATTTGCTGAAAAACCATGAGTATCCCCCTGAAAATCGTAGATAAAGTTCTATACATCTATTACATCATAAGCTAAAATAGAAGGAAAGTCATCTGATCACATGATCACTTACAAAAGCATTAAGAATTATTAAGGAATGTAGCATACTAAGTAAGCGCTCAAAGGGAGGATTCTTCATGCTCGATAATCAAGTTAGACAACAATTACAGGCCATTGTAGGCGAAGCCTTTTATAAAGATGATATGGAATCACTAGTTACCCATTCCTATGATGGGACACCGATGCTCCAGTCCTTACCTGACGGTGTGATCTATCCGAAAGATACTGCACAGGTTTCAGGTATTATGAAGGTGTTGAATGAGCATCGCATTCCCCTGATCAGCAGGGGTTCGGGTACGAATTTGTGTGGAGGTACTGTACCTGTACAAGGTGGGATCGTCATGGTTATGCATCGTATGAATGCGATTCTAGATATCGATCTGCAGAATCTGACAGCCACCGTGCAACCGGGGATCATTACGAAGCAATTCATCGAGCATATTGAGGGATTAGGCTTATTTTATCCACCAGATCCAAGTTCGATGGCGATTTCCACGATTGGTGGCAATATTGCAGAGTGTTCAGGCGGTCTTCGCGGTTTAAAATATGGCACCACCAAAGACTACGTGATCGGCCTTGAGTGTGTCCTTGCATCAGGTGAAATTATGCGTACCGGTGGCAAGCTGATGAAGGATGTAGCCGGGTATGATTTAACGAAGCTGCTGGTCGGCTCTGAGGGTACACTTGCAGTTATTACAGAAGCTACCCTTAAACTGATTCCTCCTCCAAAAGCGAAGAAAACAATGTTGGCGATGTACAAGGATTTATACGGCGCGGCGCGCACCGTTTCCAAAATCATCGAGAATCGCATCATTCCAGCAACCCTGGAATTCATGGATAATCCAACAATTCGTGTTGTAGATGATTTTGCAAACCTTGGACTTCCGTTGGATATGGCTGCTATTTTGCTTATTGAACAAGATGGCGAGCCAGAGATGGTTGAGCGTGACATTGCCCTCATCTCTGAGATTTGCAGGGAGGAGCAAGCAGATGAAGTCAGCATCGCGAGCACACAAGAGGAAGCGCTGAAGCTACTAACAGCAAGACGTAGCGCGTTTACTGCTCTTGCTCGCTTACGTCCGACGACGATACTTGAGGATGCCACTGTACCTCGCTCCAAGATCGCGGAGATGGTTCTAGAAATCAATCGAATAGCTACCAAGCATGATGTTCAAATTTGCACATTCGGTCATGCAGGAGATGGCAATCTACACCCTACCGCAACAACCGACGCAAGAGATCATGATGAAGTTCATCGTGTGGAAGCTGCGTTTGAAGAGATTTTTGAGGCAGCAATTCAATTAGGCGGAACTATTACAGGTGAACATGGTGTTGGGTTAGTGAAAGCACCATTCTTGGAATGGAAAGTAGGAAGCAGCGGGATCGCCATGATGAAGGGGATTAAGGATGCTTTCGATCCGAACCATATTTTAAATCCAGGTAAAATGTTTGCCAAAGAATCCAGACGCAGGGTGGTGATTGATCGTGTCTAAGGGCCAAGGAACAACACTTCAGGAAACGTTAATGCAGAAACTGGACTACGACCAATTAACCAATTGCATGCGTTGTGGGTTCTGCCTGCCAGCTTGTCCGACATTTAAAGAAACAGGGATTGAGGCGGAATCCCCGCGCGGCCGTATCTCTCTAATGAAAGCAGCAGTGGATGGTCTCATGGAGCCAGGGATACGATTCGAAGATCAGATGAACCACTGCTTGGGTTGCCGCGCGTGTGAGCCGGCCTGCCCAGCAGATGTGAAATATGGCCAATTAATCGAACAGGCACGCGATGCCATTGAAGTGCATACGACCCAGCATAGATGGTGGGTAAAAGGTGTGCGGAAGCTCGTATTCAAAGAGCTATTTCCATCCCAACAGAGAATGCAGCTGCTCGGGACAGGGCTTCATTTTTACAAAATGTCGGGTATCCAAAAGTTAGTTAGAAAAACCGGTGTAGTCGGTCTATTCTCGAAGCATATGGCTACGATGGAGAAAATACTTCCGGATGCTTCAGGCAAGGGAATTGTTGAACGGCTTGGTACGTTTATACCAGCAAAAGGCAAAAAGCTTGGCACTGTAGGGATGTTCCGTGGATGTTTGATGGATGTGTTATTCACTGAAACGAATATTAGTACGGTGAAGCTTTTGACCGAGGCTGGTTTCGATGTCGTCATTCCTGAATCGCAGAACTGCTGCGGGGCTCTTCACGCCCATAGTGGAGAAACAGATCAAGCGAAGCAAATGGCCAAAAGTAACATTCGCGCTTTCCAAGAGGCAGGAGTCGATTACATTATTTCGAACGCAGGAGGTTGTGGAGCGATTCTTGTTGAGTACGATCATCTGCTTCATGATGAGGATGAGTGGAAGGAAGCCTCCACTTGGTTCGCCAAACGTGTGAAGGATATCAGCTCCATTCTGGTGGAGAAAGGGCGACCTCTTCGTTTTGCCGAAACGCTATCACAACAAGGTCCAACACGTGTCACGTACCAAGAGTCCTGTCATCTTCGCAACGTAATGAAGGGCAGCCAACCAACGAAGCAATTACTGCAAAGGGTTAGTAACACCGCGTATATCGAAATGAAGGATTCTGGTTCATGCTGTGGATCCGCGGGTATTTATAATATGACTCAGCCCGACATGGCCAATCAAATCTTAGAGCATAAGATGGAAAATGTGAATGCAACAATAGCATCCTACGTGGTCACGAGCAATCCAGGATGCTTACTGCAAATGAAGTTAGGTATTGATAAACATGGGCAAACCGGGCATATGGAAGCAGTTCATATTGCAGACTTCCTCTACGATCGGTTAGTGAAGCAAGATTAGAATGAACGGAAGGATTTTCGAGCCGCAGCGGGCGTAATGCCAAGCACTCTTTTGAACATCGCATGAAAATGAGGTAAACTCTCAAAACCGCACATGTCCGCGATTGTACCGACACTAGCATCACTTTCTTGAAGCAGCTGTTTGGCACGGATGATGCGCTTAGTTATGAGATAGGTACTAATATTCATGCCAATGAACTGTTTAAATACCCTGCTGAAATGAGCGGGCGTGACGGAAACTTGTTTTGAGAGTGCTTGGAGTCCGATATCTTCACAGAAATGCTGATCAATATAGAGTATGATTTCTCGCATCCAAATAGGGCCGACAAGCGTGTCCAATTTGGGTGACTTGATGTCTGTGGTCATTTCACGCTGGATTGTAAGCAGCAATTGAAGCAAATGAATAAGGATAGATTGGCATTTACCAATGGTTGGCTGTTTAAATTCGTTTTCAATAACATCCAAAAGTAATTCTAGATGCTGACTCTGTGGTAAGCGCATCTCGAACTTATAGTTACGAAGTGTCGCGGCTTGTTCAAAGCATTGTAAATAGGAGAAGTCATCTCCTAAAGAGGGCAACTGTACGATACTTGGAGAGAAGTAAATCGCAGTGGACGTCACAGGGGACTCTTTATCTGGTGTCGCTCGATGAATCGTATTCCCTGGAATAAGAAAGAGATCACCTTGTTTCATTTCATAGAAGGTATGATCGATAAAAAAAGTGCCACGCCCCCGATACACATAGACAATTTCGTACCAGTCATGGAAATGGTCAGGAAGCTCGCTAAGCGAGCTTTTTGTATTTTTATGGGCAAAAGACAAGGGGAAGGCGTCATGATTATCGAAAATTTTACGAATAGGATCCACAATAACCACTCCATTCTTCTACAAGATAGTTTGATAATATCAAAAAACCGTATAGTTATGCTAGATATCGATATTTCATATCGGAAAATTAATGATAAAATAAAAGAAAGCGATATCAAATTAGTGTGAAGGATAAGGAGAATCGTCATGCGCATCGATGCACATCAGCATTATTGGAAGATCGACCGAAGGGATTATGGATGGATTACTCCAGCACTTCCTGTGTTAAATCGTGATTATTTACCAAATGATTTGGTGCCACATCTGGGGCAATTCAACTTTGATAAGAGCATAGTGGTTCAAGCTGCGCCAACTTTAGAAGAAACCGATTATTTACTAGCTTTAAGTGAAAGCACGGATTCGATCGCCGGCGTTGTTGGATGGCTTGATTTGGACGATCCTGATTATCTTATTCACTATAAAAAAAGCAGTCAGCATCCGAACTATCTAGGCTTTAGGGTTATGATTCAGGAGCTGCCTGATGCACGTGTTATTCTTCAACCCCATTTTGTGGACGCCTTGCGATATTTCGCTAAGGAAGATGTACCCGTTGATTTGCTCGTCCTTGCTCATCAATTAGAACCTGTCATCGAGCTGTTGGAACTGGTTCCGGGTTTGCGAGCGGTCATTGATCATATTGCGAAGCCGTCGATTGCTGAAGGTGTGATTGAACCCTGGAAAAGCCAAATGGCGGCTATTGCGAAGCACCCCAGTCTATATTGTAAGGTTTCAGGTATGGTGACTGAAGCCAACCATTCTGATTGGAAGCAGGAAGATTTTACGGTGTATGTCCAGCATATTTTGGAGATTTTTGGAACGGAGCGTGTGATGTTCGGAAGTGATTGGCCAGTCTGTCTACTCGCGGCTGAGTATGAGGACGTTGTCGATGTTGTGAATCAATCCTTGCCAGAAAGCTGGTCGGAAAAGGATAAAGCTCGCTTATTCGGTCTAAATGCAATGGAGTTCTATAAATTATGAAATATCGCAATAAGAATGTTCGAGTGTTGGAGGAGGGTAAACATGAAAGCGATCGTCTGTGAACAAATCGAGCATTTGAAGTATGTTGAGGTAGAGGAACCAACTGTAGGTGTGGGAGAAGCACTCGTTCGCATTCAGCGAATCGGTATATGTGGGACGGATTTGCATGCGTTTAAAGGGAATCAGCCTTTCTTTAGCTATCCGCGTATTCTAGGGCATGAGCTGGCAGGGTATGTAGAGGAGCTTGGTGAGGGAGTAACGGATGTGGCAGTTGGGGATCTTGTAAGCGTCGTTCCCTATATGCATTGTGGGCAATGTATTGCTTGCCGCAATGGCAAAACAAATTGCTGCACAGACATGAAAGTGCTTGGCGTACATAAGGATGGAGGCATGGTAGAACGTCTAGCTCTCCCTGTGAGTCATCTAATCAAAGCCGAGGGGTTATCTCTTGATCAAGCTGCAATGCTAGAACCACTTAGCATTGGTGCACATGCGGTGCGAAGATCAGAGTTGCGCGCGGGGGAAACTGCGTTAGTTATCGGAGCAGGTCCGATTGGGCTTGGGGTTATGATATTGGCGAAGCAGCTTGGCGCTAATGTTATAGCGATGGATATTAATGAGGAGCGATTAGCATTTTGCCGGGAATGGGCAGGCGTCGATCAGACCGTGAATGCGCTCCAGCTTCCGAAGGAAAAACTTGCAGAGCTTACGAATGGCGAATTTCCTACCGTCGTCTTCGATGCAACAGGGAATGCCAGGTCGATGACGGATGCTTTCGGTCTTGTCGCTCATGGCGGTAAACTTGTTTACGTCGGACTAGTGAAGGCAGATATTGCTTTTCATGACCCTGATTTCCACAAGAGGGAGCTGACGTTAATGGGGAGCCGTAATGCGACCATGGAGGATTTTGATACGGTGCGAAGTGCATTTAAGTCGGGAAGCATCGACATTGAGCGGTATATCACGCATCGTACCTCCTTCGAGGAAATGGTGGAGCAATTCGAAACGTGGCTGAAGCCGGAGTCGAAGGTGATTAAGGCGATGGTTTGTTTGTAAAAAGGGGACACACTCGGTGGAAGCTGAGTGTGTTTTTTCGGCTACATTACCCCGGATTCTCTAACTCAGCTACAAATGCAGCAGCAGCAGTCGAGAGCGGCATGTTCTTCAACGTGATAATTCCTATTTTGGTTGAGGGGATCGTCGCCTCAAGATTGACCTCAAATAAACTACCCTCTGCTAATTCTCTGGCGACAAACTCCTTCGTAACAAAGGAAACGCCGAAACCAATCTTAGCAAATTCAATGAGTAAGTCCACACTGCCCAGCTCAATCTCCGGCTCCAAAAGTAAGCCGTTATCACTGAACAAACGAGTGACGAATTTCCTGGAGGAGCTATTACTAGAAAATAAGATAATTGGATAGGCGAGAAGTTCTGCCAACGTAACCTTGCCCTCAGACAGTTCGCGGTACTTGGGTCCCGTTACGAAGCAGTCCTGAATGGTGATACCCTCACGAACCTGAAGCTGATCATCATGAATAGGTGTTCTCACAATACCGATGTCGATTTTGCCTTCTTTTAAATTTTTTACAATCTCCGGTGTCGTCCCGTGAACCAGATTAATCTGGATATGCGGATATTGGACGTGAAACGATTCCAGAAAGGGCAGCAAATAGTGCTTGCATAAGGAATCACTGCCGCCGATTTTGATTTCTCCGCTAGAGAAATTTCGCAGCTCACTGAGCTTTTCCTCCGCTAGGGAAATGAAGTTGTAGGCTTGTTCAATATAGGAGTATAGGATTGCGCCCTCTTTGGTTAGATCAACGCCTTTAGACGTACGAGCAAACAAAGGAAGCCCTAGGCTTTCCTCCAATAATTTGATGGAGTGAGAGACACTGGGCTGCGTGATATACAGCTCTTTGGCAGCTTTGGACAGGCTTCCGGATTTCGCTGTTAAATAAAATACTTTATACAATTCGAAATTAACCATATAGACACCTTCTATAGCGAGTATTGAAACTATCAATTATTTGAATGCACCATCTCCTCTTATAATAAAGAGATAAGGTAACAAAAACAACCATATAGATGGAGGCGTATCTCATTGAATGGAACAACAGTTGGAATTGAAGAATTAAGCATTAATGCGATTAGAACGCTTACAATTGATGCTGTCGAGAAAGCTGCAATGGGTCACCCAGGCATGCCGATGGGCGCGGCGCCAATGGCGTATGCGCTATGGACACGCCATTTGAAGCACAATCCAGTTAGCCCGAAATGGGCGGATCGTGATCGTTTCGTCTTGTCTGCAGGGCATGGCTCCATGTTGCTTTACAGCTTGCTTCACCTAAGTGGGTATGATGTATCTTTGGACGATATCAAGGAATTCCGCCAATGGGGAAGCCGCACACCTGGGCATCCAGAGTACGGTCATACAGCTGGTGTAGAAGCTACGACAGGTCCGCTTGGTCAAGGTGTTGCCATGGCTGTTGGTATGGCGATGGCTGAAGCGCATCAAGCTTCCGTATATAATAAACCGAATTTCCCAGTTGTTGACCATTTCACTTATGCAATTTGTGGAGATGGCGACTTGATGGAAGGTGTATCCTCTGAAGCAGCTTCTTTAGCTGGACATCTAAAATTAGGTAAACTTGTCGTCCTCTACGATTCCAACGATATTTCGCTCGATGGTGACTTGAACATGTCGTTCTCCGAGAACGTCAAGATGCGTTTCGAGTCTTACGGCTGGCAATACCTCCGCGTGGAGGAGCAGAACAACGTCAACGCCATCTCTGCGGCGATCGCAGAGGGCAAGGCGGATCTCAATCGCCCAACGCTGATTGAGATCAAAACAACCATCGGCTTCGGCTCGCCGAACAAAGCCGGCAAGGGCGGCCACGGCGGCACGCATGGCTCGCCGCTGGGCAAAGACGAGCTGCTTCTGACGAAGCAAGCTCTGGGCTGGCCCCTCGAGCCGGACTTCTACGTCCCGGCTGAGGTTTACACCCACTTCGCCCACCACAAGCAGGTGGGGGCTCAAACAGAAGCAGCCTGGGAGCAGCTGTGGAACAACTACCAGGCTGCTTACCCCGAGCTCGCTAAGCAGTTCGAGCTCGCGAACAGCGGCGACCTTCCGGCGGATTGGAACGCCGATGTGCCGCGCTACACCCCAGAAAGCGGCGCCATCTCGACGCGTACCGCATCTGGCAAAGTGATTAACGGCTTGGCGAAGCGGGTACCTCATCTAGTAGGCGGCTCTGCCGACCTAGCGAGCTCCAACTTCACTATGATCGGCGATGCTGCGGCATTCAGCGCAGCCGATTACAGCGGACGCAACTTCTGGTTCGGCGTCCGGGAATTCGCCATGGGCGCAGCGCTGAACGGCATGCTGCTTCACGGCGGACTGCGTGCTTTCGGCGGCACGTTCCTCGTGTTCAGCGATTACTTGCGCGGTGCGATTCGCCTATCCGCGTTGATGAAGATCCCGGTTGCGTACGTCTTCACGCATGACAGCATCGCTGTCGGTGAAGATGGCCCGACGCATCAGCCGATTGAACAGATCCCATCCCTGCGGATGATTCCGGATCTGACGTTGTTCCGTCCTGCGGACGCGAATGAAACAGCTGCGGCGTGGGAGTACGTCCTTCAAGCGAAGGAAGGTCCGTTCGTATTCGCACTTTCCCGTCAAAATCTACCGGTGCTTCCAGGTACGGATAAGCTTGCTTTTGATCATATTCATCAAGGGGCTTACGTTCTATCTGATGTTGCTTCTGGCGAGACTACGGACATTCAACTCATTGCGACTGGCTCAGAAGTGAGCTTAGCACTTGACGTGAAGAAGCAGTTGGCGCAAGATGGAATTGGAGCTCGTGTTATTTCCATGCCAAGCCGTGAATTATTTGAGCAGCAGCCAGAAGAGGTACGGAATGCAATTATTTTACCTCACGTTCGTAAGAATGTTGTGATGGAAATGGCTTATCCGGCTGGATGGGAAGAAATTACGGGACAAGAAGGCTTCGTTGTCGGCATCCGCAAGTTCGGAGCATCAGCGAAAGCAGATCGCGTAATTCGTGAATATGGCTTTACCGCAGAAGCAATCGTTGGGCAAATCAGACAGAAGTATTTCCAATAAGCACCCATAGCGGGAGAAAAGGTAGGGATACAGGATGAAATTGTTTATCGACACAGCGAATGTAGAAGAAATTCGTAAAGCGCACGCGTTAGGTGTAGTTGCAGGTGTAACTACAAACCCTTCATTGATTGCAAAAGAAGGAAGAGACTTTTTTGAAACAGTGAAAGAAATCATCTCTATCGTTGGTGATGTTCCGATCAGTGCTGAGGTTGTTTCCTTAAAAGCAGAAGAAATGGTTGAGCAAGGTAAGAAGCTTGCGGCATTAAGCCCGAATGTTGTTATTAAGCTGCCAATGACATTGGATGGTCTGCAAGCAACAAGCGTGTTCAGATCACTTGGCATTCCAACGAATGTAACGTTGATTTTCAGCTCAACCCAAGCTTTGCTAGCTGCACGTGCGGGTGCAACGTATGTTTCTCCGTTCATCGGGCGTTTGGATGATATCAACCAAGTTGGTATGAACTTAATCAAAGAAATCAGCCAGATTTTCCAAGTACACGGCATCAAATCCGAAATTATTTCTGCGAGTGTACGTCACTCTGCTCATGTCATTGAAGCAGCGCTTGCGGGATCACATATTGCGACAGTCCCTTATAAAGTGATAGAATCAATGAGTAAACACCCGCTGACAGATGCGGGGATCGAGAAGTTCCTTGCTGATTGGGAAGGCGCTAATCAAGAAAAGTTCTAAACAAGAGATGACTCGCCCTATGGGGCGGGTCTTTTTAAAAGGAGAAAATAGCGATGATTATCAGCGATGTAAAGCATTTTGAGCAAGAACGGCATTTATGGCCAGCAGCTGTAGCACGAGGTATCGACTACATTTTGAATCGGAATTTGGGAGAGCTAGAGGTAGGACGGTATGATTTAGAGGGCGATAATGGCCACTTGATGTATGCCAATGTGCAAGAATCCGTGACGCGTCCTAGGGAAGATCAAATGCCTGAGTCGCACGTCGTGTATACGGATATTCAGTTTTTGGTGAGCGGGGAGGAGCGTTTATGCTTCTACAAGCTGACTGATGAGGCAATTATTGTGGATAACAAGTTTGAGACACATGATGTCGCTTTCTACGAATCCCAACACGCATTGCCTGAAACGGATATTTTGCTCAAACCTGGTATGTTTGCCGTATGCTTCCCATCAGATATTCATCGGCCTAATTGCCTCATTACAGAATCAACGACGAATAAGAAGATTGTGATCAAAATCCATAAGGATCTATTGCATCTTTAGGTGGAAAAGTCTGCTCAAGCCAATTTACTTGGCTAGGCAGACTTTTTGTTTAAGCTTTTGTTTAGGTTTTACTAGCCATCATTCTAGCTTGTTTCCATTTCCCGAAACGGTAATAAAGCAGGTTCAAAGTGGCAGCAACGCTAAAGCTGACAGGGAAACTCCACCAAATCACATCGAAGCCATATTTGTGCGATAGCACGGTGGCAAGTGGGATACGAACGAGTAACAGTGCAACGAATGCAACGATAAGAGGGAACACCACAGATCCCGCAGATCGAACGACACCAGCTACGACATTGAAGACGCCGAAAATAATGAAAGACCAAAGCGTAATATTGTTAATATGAACGCCAATATCAATCGCCTTTCCTTCAGGTGGCAGGAAGAACGAGACGACTTCCCGATTGAACAGGTGCAAAACGGCTACAATCAATCCAGTCATCAAGATATTAACGCCTACGCCTGTCCAGGTAATCCGGTTGACACGATCCCATTTCCCAGCACCGATATTTTGCGCAGCCATCGAGGTTACAGCTCCACCAATAGCCATAGCGGGCATTTGGACGTAACTTGATATTTGCATTGCCACACCGAAAGCTGCGGTGGATTCTGAGCCATAGGCATTCACGAGATGAACCAGCATCAGATTACTTAGAGAAACCACGACCATATTTAAGCCCATGGGCAGCCCTTTTTGTATCAGTGTTCGAATAATCGTCCAATTGATTCGTAGCAAAGGAATGTCCTCTTTGGTAATTCGAAGAAAATACTTCTTCTTATACAAGTAAGCAATGAGGAGCACGAAGCTCACTAGTTGCGCGATAAAAGTCGCTACGGCGGAGCCGGCGATCCCCATTTTCGGGAATGGCCCCATCCCTTGAATCAGCAAAGGATTGAGTGCGACATCGAGGATTGCTGATAAAAGTAAGAAGTAAAACGGGGTTTTAGCATCCCCCGAGCCACGCAAAATGGCCATAATTAAATTATAGCCGAACATGAACGGAACACCTGCGAACATAATTCGCGTATACGTCACAGCAAACTCTTTGACATCAGGCGGAGTATTCATCCAGTCTAGGATCGTGGAGGAGAAGATCCATCCCAGTAAGGCGACGATTATGGATAAAACGAGGAAGAAGACTGTGCTTGTTCCGACTACTTTCTTGGCCTCTTGAACTTTCTTAGCTCCAAGATTTTGACCGATAAGGATGACTGCAGCCATGGCAATCCCGAAGATGGAACTAATTAAGAAGAACATGATAATGTTCGCATTCGATGTTGCTGCAAGGGCGACTTCACCTAGATATTTCCCGATCCAAATCGTATTGATCGACCCGTTCAAGGATTGTAGAACGTTCCCTAATAGTATGGGAAGTGAAAATAAGATCAATGTTTTCGTAATCGGGCCTTCAGTTAAAGTAGGACGAGCTTTTTGGGATGATGATGACTCCGTCATGATTTCCTCCGTAAATTTCACTTGTTCGATAGAATAGTTTTCTCACTACTATATCAGTTTCATGCTTCTTTCTGAAATTTTACGAAGTGATGCGTCTAGCGTCGGATCCAACGATCGAATAAGAACGGACCGAATGGAATAAATGCCGCAATGAAAGCTGCGAGTACGCGTCCAAAGGACCAACGATGTTGAAAAATGACCCAGGCAATCGATAGCAGATAGAGCGCAAATAGAAATCCATGAGCAAGCCCTACGACAAAAACAGCTTGCGGCAAATCGAACGCGTATTTAAGTGGCATGGCGATACCAAGTAGAATGAGAAAAGAGGAACCCTCTGCCCAGCCGACATAGCGCAAGGCTTGTAAAGAACGTTGTAACATAGTAAGCAACTCCTTTTATGGATGAAAGTAAATTCATCCTAAGCTAGGAATATGAATGGAGTATGAACAAGAGATGTCAATTGGACACAATCTAGTTTTTTTAGTACGATAGGCAATAGAACGTATTCCATGCATTCATAGACTCATTTGAGAGTTATATATAGGTAGGGGGAAAGCAGATGCTTCGTCTTGGCGAGAAAATTATCTTCATTGCTGATCGTTTAGAACAGAATCTGCCTATTGGCGGATATGGCTATTTAATTGCGTATGACCGAAATAACGATAACATTTTCGATTATGTCGTACGTGTCCCTAAAGAGAACAAACATTACTATGTGACTGCAACCGATATTGAGCTGGAAGAAGTGCTTCTGCAGCAAGAGGCGGAGCAAGTCGAGAGAGAAGCTTTAATAGATTATGCTCTCGCAACGAACAATGAAGCCTTGTTCCGTAAAATAATGAATGGCGAGTCCGCCACAGAGCCAGAGAAGGAAAGGGACAAGGAAGTACAGTCCCGTGAAGAATTCATCAAACAAATCGGGCTGAAAGCTTGGATTTAACCATAGAGAGCGTCGGTGGACATGCACCGTCGCTTTTTTCATACAGCATGCTTAATCCTTATTCTGGATTGAGTTCGCAAAATATCTGGGATATAATGAAAAGAATGACTAAATGCTGATACAAGGGGTGCAGAATACGTGAGCATAACGAAGAAAGATGTCGATCATGTCGCTAAGCTGGCTAGACTCGATCTCAATGATACCGAAAAAGATCTATTTACAGATCAGCTTAATGCTATTTTAAAATATGCCGAGCAGCTCAATCAATTAAACACCGAAGGTGTTGTACCAACTAGCCATGCCATGCCATTAGTAAATGTCATGCGTGAGGATGTTGCAAAGCCGTCTTTGCCAATTGAAAAAGTCATGCTGAATGCCCCAGATCATGAGGATGGGCAGTTCAAGGTTCCAGCTGTTTTAGAATAAGTTAGAGATGAAAGGGAGTGCCTGTCGTTGTCTTTGTTTGAATTAAACCTACAACAAATCCATGCGAAACTGCAAAGCAAAGAACTCAAAGTTTCGGATCTCGTGGATCAATCCTATACAAGAATTGGGCAAGTGGAGAGCAAGGTTCGCGCTTTCCTTACATTAGATGAAGAGAATGCACGTCAGACGGCTGCTAAGTTGGACGAGCAGCTATTAAGCAATGCTACACGCAGTGATGTATTCGGTTTGCCAATCGGAATCAAGGATAATATGGTAACCGAAGGTTTGAAAACAACCTGCGCAAGCAAATTCTTATCCAATCATATTCCGATTTATGATGCGACAGTCGTGAGCAAGCTCAAGGAAGCACAAGCGGTTACCATCGGCAAGCTCAACATGGATGAGTTTGCGATGGGTGGCTCCAACGAGAACTCCGCGTTCCACCCAACCCACAATCCGTGGAACACGGATTATGTGCCAGGCGGTTCCAGCGGTGGCTCGGCAGCGGCAGTCGCTGCAGGCGAAGTATACTTCGCGCTGGGCTCCGACACCGGTGGCTCGATTCGCCAACCGGCGGCGTACTGCGGTATCGTCGGTCTGAAGCCGACGTACGGACTCGTGTCCCGCTATGGTTTGGTCGCTTTCGCGTCCTCCCTCGACCAAATCGGGCCGCTTACGAAGAACGTAGAAGATGCTGCGTACGCGATGCAAGCTATCGCAGGCTACGACCCGAAAGACTCCACTTCAGCGAATGTGGAGATCCCGAACTATCTCAGCGCATTGACAGGTGATGTCAAAGGACTGCGCATTGGGGTACCCAAAGAATACATGGGTAAAGGAATCGACCCCGCTGTAAAAGAGAAAATTCTTGAAGCGCTCAAAGTACTTGAAGGTCTTGGCGCTGTATGGGAAGAAGTAACGCTTCCGCATTCCGAGTATGCGGTAGCAACGTATTACTTGCTGGCTTCCTCCGAGGCTTCTTCCAACTTGGCACGCTTTGACGGCATCCGTTATGGTGTTCGTTCAGATAATGCACGCAATCTGTTGGATCTCTATAATCTATCCCGCAGTGAAGGCTTTGGTCCTGAGGTTAAACGTCGGATCATGCTTGGCACCTACGCACTGAGCTCAGGCTACTATGATGCGTATTACCTGAAAGCCCAACAAGTACGCACACTGATCAAGCAAGACTTTGATCAAGTGTTTAACAACTATGACATCATCATCGGGCCAACGGCACCAACGACAGCTTTCAAAATCGGCGAGCAGAGCAGTGATCCACTCACGATGTATTTGAATGATATCATGACGATCCCGGTCAGTTTGGCAGGTATTCCTGCAATTAGCGTACCATGCGGATTCGTGAATGAACTTCCGGTTGGCTTGCAAATTATCGGCAAAGCATTGGATGAAGCTACCGTTTTGCGTGTAGCCCACGCTTTCGAACAGCACACAGACCACCACAAGCAGCGCCCGCAATTGTAAGTTATTAACGAAGGAGGCATTCACTTTGTCGGCAACAGATACCCAATTTGAAACCGTAGTCGGTCTTGAAGTTCACGTAGAGCTTCATACCGCTTCCAAAATATTTTGTAGTTGTGCAACCTCATTCGGAGCACCTCCGAATACGAATACATGTCCTGTATGCTTAGGCCATCCAGGCGTCCTGCCAGTTCTTAACCGCCAAGCGGTCGAGTATGCGATGAAAGCGGCAATGGCGCTCAATTGCACAATCGCAACGGACAGTAAATTTGATCGCAAAAATTACTTTTACCCTGACTCACCCGATGCTTATCAAACGTCGCAATATGATAAACCGATCGGCGAGCATGGCTGGGTCGATATCGAAGTTGGAGGAGTTACCAAACGTATCGGAGTCACGCGTGTCCACTTGGAAGAGGATGCAGGTAAGCTGACGCATATTGATGGCGGCTATGCTTCTCTCGTTGACTTAAATCGTGCAGGAACCCCGTTGATCGAGATCGTATCCGAACCTGATCTGCGCTCACCCGAGGAGGCTCGTGCTTACCTTGAGAAAATTAGAGCGATCATGATCTACTGTGATGTGTCCGATGTGAAAATGGAAGAAGGCTCGCTTCGTTGTGACGCGAATATTTCCATCCGGCCGTTCGGGCAAGAGAAATTCGGCACACGTGCCGAACTTAAGAACATGAACTCCTTCCGTGGGGTGCAGCGTGGCCTTGAGTATGAAGAGTACCGCCAAGCCGAGATTCTGAGAAGCGGGGAAGAAGTCATTCAAGAAACTCGCCGTTGGGATGAAGCGCAAGGTAGAACTCTCGCCATGCGCGGCAAAGAAGATGCGCACGATTATCGTTATTTCCCAGATCCGGATCTGGTTAGTCTCTACATTGATGATGCTTGGAAAGCACGTGTGCAAGCTTCGATTCCAGAATTGCCAGATGCCCGTAAAGCAAGATACAGCAATGAGTATGGATTGCCTAGCTATGATGCAGCTGTTATCACGGCTTCCATGCAAATGGCTGACTTCTTTGAGGAAAGCTTGAAGTATACGCAAGATGCCAAAGCTGTCTCGAACTGGATCATGGGTGATTTGCTTGGTTATCTGAACGCCAATTCCCTTGAATTTACCGATGCCAAAGTTACAGGCAAAGGGCTAGGCGAAATGATTGGTTTAATCGAGAAAGGCACGATTTCCAATAAGATTGCCAAAACGGTGTTTAAAGAAATGATCGAAACCGGTAAAGAGCCGCAGAAGATCGTTGAAGAGCAAGGTCTTGTTCAAATCAGTGACGAAGGTGCTATCAAAGCAATTGTCGAGCAAGTAGTTGAGAATAGCCCGCAATCCGTTGCAGATTTCAAAGCTGGTAAGGAAAAAGCCGTAGGCTTCCTTGTTGGACAAGTCATGAAAGAAACCAAAGGTAAAGCGAATCCAGGACTCGTCAATAAATTAATTGTGGAGTGCCTGAACAGCAAATGATAAGTTAAAAGTGGTGATCCTCTTAGCAGGGCACTACTTTTTTCAATTTTCGATGTAGGAGTGATTGCACTGTCCATCCAGAAACTAGTTTTACAAACGAATGAAGAAATCTTGACCCTGCTTGCGCTTCAAATCGCTTCTTACCGTGTAGAGGCTGAACTGATCGGTTTTGATGATATCCCTCCTTTGAAGGATGGTATTCAGTCGATACGCGAAGCGAAGGAAACCTTTTATGGATTCTTTGTCGATGATCATGAGGGACGTTCACTCGCAGGCGCCATTTCATTTGAGCGAGAGGGTTGTATTGTGACGATTTGCCGTATGATGGTTCATCCCAATTTTTTCCGCAGGGGGATTGCTAGCGCCCTTTTACAGCATATAATGAAAGAACAAGAGCAGGCAGGAGCGGCTCGATTTATCGTATCCACTGGAACTGCGAATTTACCGGCAATACGTCTCTATGAGGGGTATGGTTTTATCCTAAAACGTGTCTTTACTGTTCCTCCTGGAGTTAGTCTAACAACTTTTGAGCGTCCTGCCACAGGTCACTAGTGTCAAATCTAGTCTCCAATCACCTGCTACTTGATAATGTTTTTGATTTGATATAAAAAGGGAGCGTTTACATGGGGAATCCTTGGGTTATTGATCAGCTACATATCACAATTAGACTAGTATTAGCGCTTTTCCTTGGTGGCTTGATTGGATTTGAAAGAGAAGTTAGCTCTCATGCAGCAGGGCTCCGGACACACATTTTGGTATGTGTTGGCTCAGCGCTCGTGATGCTGCTTTCAATGTACGGTTTTAGCGCGTTTGTGAATGAAGTTAATGTGCGTATTGATCCATCCCGTTTGGCGGCTCAGGTCATCAGTGGAATTGGTTTTCTAGGTGCGGGGACGATTATGTTCAATGGAAGATCAATTACGGGACTTACGACGGCAGCATCGCTATGGGTCGTTGCGGGAATTGGTCTTGCGATTGGAGCGGGTTTTTATTATCCAGCTGTCTTAGTTTGCTTCATGGTATTAATATCCTTATTTATTCTAAATAAAGTAGAGCATAAGTATTTCAATGGGAAAAAAGTACGTATTTTAAAAATCCAAGCAATTGATCAACCAGGTACCCTTGGGTTAATTACTACAATCCTAGGTAAACGTAAGATAGATATTAAGCAAATTAAACTTGAAGAATCAGAAGACCGCAGTAAGGATAATCATGTTCAAATTACGTTTCATGTAACTATACCAAAGCCATCCGTTATTGGATTAGTACTCGAAGAAACCAATCAAATTCAAGGGGTAACTGGTGTGGCCATCGAAAATAGTAAAAATTGAAGGTTTGTTTCCATGAACCATCATTGACAAAAGTCGAAGAACACACGTACAATATAATGTAAGGTTTTAATGACTAAATCAGGTGGTGAGTACCATGGCAGCACATTTAGAACAGGCTTTAGCAAAGTTGAAAACAACAGGTGTTCGGATGACGCCCCAGCGGTATGCGATTCTTTCCTTTTTGCTGGATTCCATGACTCATCCGACAGCGGATGATATTTACAAATCTTTAGAATCGAAATTTCCTAACATGAGCGTTGCGACTGTTTACAATAATCTTAAAGTATTTATCGAATCGGGACTTGTTCGGGAATTAACTTATGGGGACAGCTCGAGTCGTTTTGATGCGGATATGACAGATCATTATCATGCGGTTTGTGAGGTATGCGGGAAGATTTCTGATTTTGAATACCCTCCACTGTCAGACATCAAGACAACAGCAGCGTTGCATACAGGTTTCCAAGTTGGCGGTTATCGATTGGAGATTTATGGTGTGTGCCCGGATTGTACGGTTACTACCAAGCATTAACTATACGCAAAATTCCTCATTATGTGGTTTCCTGTTGTATAATGAAACGTGTTCAGCCCTTCCTTTGTGAAGAGTGGACACGTTTTTTCTTTTTTATCCTTACCCAATTGCACATAAGGAAGTGAAGTGTTGAAATCATCCAAAAAAGTAATACTGATTAGCGCATTGTGTTTAGGGATGTTCGCGGCAGGCGCGGGAACATTTCTGATCCAACAGCTAGCACCCAATCGAACGCATGTTGAGCCGGATTTCCACGAACTGACAAAGCCGATTTTTTATGAAGGCAATTATTATAAATCAAGTGCGATTGGAGAGAAGGAAGGTCTGAAGCTTCCGCTGGATTTCGTTCAGAAATGGATCGATCCGACCATAATATATGAAAAAAGCAGTGATTCCGTCATCATAACCACCAAAGATAAAGTGATGCGAATGAAGACGACGGAGCTTTCAGCACTCATGAATGAGAAACCAATTTCTTTATCCTTTCCCGTCGAGAAGAAAGAAGATACCATGTACTTGCCTGTTGAACCTCTGAAGCAGCTGTATGCATTTGAAATAAGGGAATCAACAAAGTCAGGTGCAATCTTGCTCTTCAAACAAGGCGATGTTATCAAGTGGGGGAACCATACAGGGAAGAAAGAGACTCAATTAAGAACGGAAGCTACAATCAAGGCACCGATAGTTGCGACGATTGCTGTGAACGAACAGGTCATGATTACGGGGCTTGAAGAAGATTGGTACAAAGTGCAGCTAGAGAGCGGACCGATTGGCTTCGTTCGCAAGAGTGAAATCACGGAGGATCATGACGAAACGATACCGCTGCAAGAGCAGTCAGTATCCACCTATGTGCCTTGGAAACCTATAACCGGTAAGTTAAATATGACCTGGGAACATGTCATTACGAAGAACCCAGATACCTCCAAGATCGACGAGATGCCTGGTTTACAAGTGATAAGTCCGACTTGGTTCTCTGTCGCAGATAGCGAGGGGCGCATTAGTAACTTAGCAGATGCCTCTTATGTTAAATGGGCTCACGACCGTAATTACCAAGTATGGGCGTTATTTAGTAATGGCTTCGATGCGGATCGCACGACTAAGGTACTAGCAAACTATGATCTACGAATGAAAATGATTAAACAACTTCTCGGCTTTGCCCAGACTTACAAGCTACAGGGTATAAATATCGATTTTGAAAATGTTTATCTCAAGGATAAAGAGAACCTGGTACAATTCGTGCGAGAAATGACTCCTTTTATGCATGAGCAAGGTTTATCGGTTTCCATCGATGTAACACCCAAATCAACCAATGAAATGTGGTCTGTTTTTTACGATCGTCCAGCTCTAGCAGAGGTCGTCGATTATATGATGTTGATGGCCTATGACGAGTACTGGGCAACGAGTCCGAAGTCTGGGTCGGTATCTTCCTTGCCATGGGTGGAGAGGTCCGTTACAGCGCTTCTAACGACGGATAAAATCCCGCCATCTAAGCTTGTCCTCGGCGTGCCATTCTATACACGACAATGGACTGAAGAAACGAAGAACGGTAAATTAACCGCAACATCCAAAACATTAACCATGGAAGCCGCACAAACCATCATTAAGGATAAAAAGCTAACTCCTACATTTTTAGCGGATACAGGTCAAAATTATGTGGAATACAAAGACGGAAGCAAGTTAATTCGTATTTGGCTGGAAGATGAAGTTTCAATTAAAGCTAGGTTGGCTTTGGTTGATAAATATAATCTAGCCGGTGTGGCCACTTGGAGAAGAGGTTTTGAGAAGCCTGCAATTTGGGATGTGTTGAAGGATAACTTGCCTATCTTAAAATAAGAAGAAAGCCGAACCCTATTAATGGGCTCGGCTTTCTTACTATTAGTGAGGCTTGTGCTCATGCTCGCGACTTGGCTCAAAGTGAGCCGTTTGTGTAGCCGCCGTTTCATTTTCACCAACTGGCTCATACTG
>NZ_CAXURV020000003.1:482500-822500 GCF_964253335.1 Paenibacillus sp. LjRoot56 | reverse complement strand
GGAGGGAAATTTAAGTACCGAAGGTCATGAGTTCACACTGCCAAGAAAAGCTTCTAGCCAGGCGAAGGTGCCCGTACCGCAAACCGACACAGGTGGGTGAGAAGAGAATTCTAAGGCGCGCGGAAGAACTCTCGTTAAGGAACTCGGCAAAATGACCCCGTAACTTCGGGAGAAGGGGTGCCTCGGTAGGGTGAATAGCCCGAGGGGGCCGCAGTGAAAAGGCCCAAGCGACTGTTTAGCAAAAACACAGGTCTGTGCGAAGCCGCAAGGCGAAGTATACGGGCTGACGCCTGCCCGGTGCTGGAAGGTTAAGAGGAGTGGTTAGGGGCAACCCGAAGCTATGAATTGAAGCCCCAGTAAACGGCGGCCGTAACTATAACGGTCCTAAGGTAGCGAAATTCCTTGTCAGGTAAATTCTGACCCGCACGAATGGCGTAACGACTTGGGCGCTGTCTCAACGAGAGATCCGGTGAAATTTTAATACCTGTGAAGATGCAGGTTACCCGCGACAAGACGGAAAGACCCCATGGAGCTTTACTGCAGCTTGATATTGGACTTTGGTACGATCTGTACAGGATAGGTGGGAGCCTTTGAAGCCTGAGCGCCAGCTTGGGTGGAGGCATCGTTGGGATACCACCCTGATCGTATCGGAGTTCTAACCTGGTACCGTGATCCGGTATGGGGACAGTGTCAGGTGGGCAGTTTGACTGGGGCGGTCGCCTCCTAAAATGTAACGGAGGCGTTTAAAGGTTCCCTCAGAATGGTTGGAAATCATTCGCAGAGTGCAAAGGCATAAGGGAGCTTGACTGCGAGACCTACAAGTCGAGCAGGGACGAAAGTCGGACTTAGTGATCCGGTGGTACCGAATGGAAGGGCCATCGCTCAACGGATAAAAGCTACCCTGGGGATAACAGGCTTATCTCCCCCAAGAGTCCACATCGACGGGGAGGTTTGGCACCTCGATGTCGGCTCATCGCATCCTGGGGCTGAAGTAGGTCCCAAGGGTTGGGCTGTTCGCCCATTAAAGCGGTACGCGAGCTGGGTTCAGAACGTCGTGAGACAGTTCGGTCCCTATCTGTCGCGGGCGTAGGAAATTTGAGAGGAGCTGTCCTTAGTACGAGAGGACCGGGATGGACGTACCGCTGGTGTACCAGTTGTCTCGCCAGAGGCATCGCTGGGTAGCTATGTACGGAGGGGATAAGCGCTGAAAGCATCTAAGCGCGAAGCCCCCCTCAAGATGAGATTTCCCAGTATGTAAGACCCCTTGTAGACGACGAGGTTGATAGGTTCGAGGTGGAAGTGCGGCAACGTATGCAGCTGACGAATACTAATCGGTCGAGGGCTTAACCAAAATTCCTAAGTAAGTACTTTACGTTGAAGTTTCGTATCTAGTTTTCAAGGAATAAATCCTTGAAAGATTCATTGTTTCTATTCCCTGATAGCTCAGTTGGTAGAGCACTCGACTGTTAATCGAGTTGTCACAGGTTCGAGTCCTGTTCGGGGAGCCATATGGAGAGGTGTCCGAGCTGGCCGAAGGAGCACGATTGGAAATCGTGTAGGCGTCACAAGCGTCTCGAGGGTTCGAATCCCTCTCTCTCCGCCACAATCTTTCTAGTAAGGCCCGTTGGTCAAGTGGTTAAGACACCTCCCTTTCACGGAGGTAACAGGGGTTCGAGTCCCCTACGGGTCACCATTTTTACTTCCCATGGAGGCTTAGCTCAGCTGGGAGAGCATCTGCCTTACAAGCAGAGGGTCGGCGGTTCGATCCCGTCAGCCTCCATCACTTTTCCTTATGAAAGACTTGATTTAATAGGAAACGTGACTTATACTTAATGACGCGGGGTGGAGCAGCCCGGTAGCTCGTCGGGCTCATAACCCGAAGGCCGCAGGTTCAAATCCTGCCCCCGCAACCAAATAATACATGTGGAGCTGTGGTGTAGTGGCCTAACATGCCTGCCTGTCACGCAGGAGACCGCGGGTTCGAATCCCGTCAGCTCCGCCATTATTATTACACAATTTAGTTAGGCTTTGTAGCTCAGTCGGTAGAGCAGAGGACTGAAAATCCTCGTGTCGGCGGTTCGATTCCGTCCAAAGCCACCATTTTAAATTAAATAAGCCGTTGTAGCTCAACTGGTAGAGCAACTGACTTGTAATCAGTAGGTTGGGGGTTCAAGTCCTCTCGACGGCACCATTGCTTTGTGGAGGCTTAGTGAAGTGGCTAAACACGGCAGACTGTAAATCTGCTCTCTTCGAGTTCGGTGGTTCGAATCCATCAGCCTCCATTTTCCTTTTTGTAGGGGCATAGTTTAAGGGTAGAACAAAGGTCTCCAAAACCTTTGGTGTGGGTTCAATTCCTGCTGCCCCTGCCAAAAATGCAAGAAACTTAATATTGTGGCGGTCGTGGCGAAGGGGTTAACGCACCGGTTTGTGGATCCGGCATTCGCGGGTTCAAGTCCCGTCGTCCGCCCATTATTACCAAAGCAACATAATGGGGATTAGCCAAGCGGTAAGGCAACGGACTTTGACTCCGTCATGCCAAGGTTCAAATCCTTGATCCCCAGTTTTATATGCGGAAGTGGCTCAGCGGTAGAGCATCGCCTTGCCAAGGCGAGGGTCGCGGGTTCGATCCCCGTCTTCCGCTCCATTATTACTAAGGCGCCATAGCCAAGTGGTAAGGCAGAGCTCTGCAAAAGCTTTACCCCCAGTTCGAATCTGGGTGGCGCCTCCACAAAATTTATAAGCCGGAGTGGCGGAATCGGCAGACGCACAGGACTTAAAATCCTGCGGTAGGTGACTACCGTACCAGTTCAAGTCTGGTCTTCGGCACCATTGTTTTACAAGTTTATGCCGGCATGGCGGAATGGCAGACGCGCTCGACTCAAAATCGAGTCCGAAAGGGTGGAGGTTCGAGTCCTCTTGCCGGTATAACGAACAAAGAAAGTCTATGAAATCATTTGATTTCATGGGCTTTTTTTTGTTCACTTTTGGAACGGAAGAGAGATCAATGTACTTCGTACACATTGTATCTAAAATGCTATGTATATGTGTTTTACAGATAGTAAAATAAGAAGGGAACGCTTACAATGGAAGTTCATTCTCAAATACAACATATGAGGCGGGGACCCTTTGAATATTGTGAATTCGGTAAGGTTTAAGATTTTTATTGGGTTTGTGCTGGTGGTTGCTCCCTTGGTCTTGTTTCTGATTTTTAATAATGTGTATTCCATGAATGTGGTGAGGGATCAAATTTCTCAAAACTATAATAAGCTTCTGCAGCAATACGTGGAGGACACGGATAATACGCTCAAAGAGTTCGATAATTATTTATTTCATCTCTATAGTGATCCTGATGTGATTAATATGAACTTGTATCCCTTGGAATCGGATGATTATGTACTAGCGAAGCAGCGCTTATTCAATAAGTTAACTCGGCAACTGGATATATACAATTTGGTTAATACGTTTTTCGTCTTTTCGAATACGACGGGGGATCTACTTGTATCTACAAGGGAAAATACGTATTACTATGATCGTGTTCAGACGGTGAAACAATTCATCGTGGAAAATTCGAAGAGTCGTCCAAACGACAGCTCGAATGGCAACTGGCTCATTATGAAGGCAGTGAATGGCGACCACTATTTGATGAAGATTAATAAGGATTTGGGCGCAGGGCTGTCAGGCGGCATTCTTATTAAAATGAGCAGCATGGTTGAACCTCTCAGCAAGTGGGACACAGGAGAAGGTGGAGGCACCATTGTCGTATCTCCAGATGGAACTACTTTAACAAACGCCTATTTTCCATCACAAAGATATAAGAACATAAGTGATCAAATCGCGCCGAAGACTTCAGGTTTTCAAATTGTTAAAGATAAGGAGCTTGATCAACAGTTTTTGATTGTGCGGGAAGCCTCCTCACATGCAGATTTGGAATTTGAACTCATTATTGCTGAGAAAAACATGTTGCAGAATTTACCGTATTTGCAGCTGTTAATTTATTTTTTACCATTGGGTGGAGCGTTCGTGCTTGGAGTTTATTTGTTATATGTGCAGCGCATCTTATTCAAGCCATTGATGCAATTAATTCGTGGAATGAGGAAGATTGCCCAGGGGGAATTGTCAATTAGGTTGCATGAAGGCAGTTCAACGGAATTTGCCTTTCTGATTGCTACTTTTAACAACATGGTGGATCAGATTGAGAATCTGAAGATATCGGTTTATGAGGAGAAGATCCGCGTACAGCAAGCGGAATTTAAGCATTTGCAGGTTCAAATTAATCCTCACTTCTATATGAACAGTTTAAATATCATTTATAACCTCGCGGCGTTAAAAGATACGAAATCCGTTCAGAAGATGTCACTTCATCTGGCCGATTATTTTCGTTTTATTATGCGTACGAATCGGACAACGATGACACTGAAGGATGAGATCGATCATATTCGCAATTATTTGGAGATTCAAGTCATGAGATATCCGGACAATTTGACATTTGACATCCAATTACCAGAGACATATAGCCAATACGCTATACCTCCGCTTATTGTACAGCCATTTGTAGAAAATGCAGTGATTCATGGGTTTACGAAGCAGTACGGTATGTATGTCATACAAGTGAAAGCGGAGCAGTATCCAGAAGCGCCTGAGGAGTTCTTTCTCTTGTCGATTAGCGACAACGGGGATGGTTTTCAGCCAGAAATGCTGCAGCAATTAAATTCAGCTCAGTATTTGGATCAATCGGGCGATGAGCATCTTGGGATTTGGAATGTTCGGCATCGGTTGCAAATGAATTATGGGAACAGAGTTGCGCTGAGATTTCTGAATAAGCCGGAGAGAGGGGCTTTGGTTCAAATTAGGCTGCCGCTTCACACCCCCATTGTGGAAGGGACGGAGAAGGATGTTTAACTTATTGGTTGTGGACGACGAGAAGATCGCGGTAAAAGGAATCACTGTGGGGATCGATTGGGAGACGTTTCCGATTGGTCAGATTTTTGAAGCGCTGGATGTGAATGAAGCCAAGCAAGTGCTATCTCAGAATCGAATTGACATCATGATTTCCGATATCGAAATGCCTGGCGCCAATGGCTTGCAGCTGCAGGAGTGGGTACGTACGCATTCACCACAAACGGAGACGATTTTCTTAACGGGTCATGCGAATTTCGAATATGCGCAGCAGGCTGTTCGTTTAGGGAGCTTTGACTACGTCTTGAAGCCAGTGGATCACGATCGGCTGCAAGACATTGTGAAGCTCGCCATTGAGAAGATTAAAGAAGATCAGGAACAGACTGATTTTCATGAAACATATAAGATGTATTACAGTCACTGGGTTAGTGAGCTGCCGACGTT
This sequence comes from Paenibacillus sp. LjRoot56, assembly GCF_964253335.1. Classification (NCBI taxonomy): domain Bacteria; kingdom Bacillati; phylum Bacillota; class Bacilli; order Caryophanales; family Paenibacillaceae; genus Paenibacillus; species Paenibacillus sp. LjRoot56. The sequence goes on along the minus strand of NZ_CAXURV020000003.1, from coordinate 817,160 downwards.
GGTTGAGAAGTTTTGGCAGGAACTGTTGAGTGGGAAAATACCCGCGAATGAGGAACGGTTGACTCGCAATTTCCAGATGTATGAAATCCCATTGGACATGACGAGTAGGATCTTACCGATCCTGATAAGTGTGGAGAACTGGAAGGAAGACCTGAATGCAAGAGATGAAGAGATTATGGAGTATGCGATTCGGAAAGCGGCTGCTGAAATCATTGTTGTGGAGCAAGCTGGCTGCGTGATTCAAGAGAATGGTTCATCTTTAGTTCTTCTGTATGTAGCTGAAGGAAGTGAACTATCTCTATCTGACATCAAAGCGAAGTGCGAGGCTTATATTAGTGCATGTCACCGTTATTTTCAGTGCAGCTTGTCCTGCTATGTTGGCGAAGAAACGCCTTTACTTAAGCTAACGGCGAAGGTAGCGGATCTGTTTCAAAATGAGCGGAACAATGTGACGAAAAGTAACTGTGTGCTTTTGGACAATGAAACTGATCAACCGCTTATGAACAAGCCGCAGGCGCCAACCTTTTCCGATTGGATTGTGTTATTGGAGTCTGGAAAGAAGGCAGAACTGGTGGCGCGCATTCACGAGAATATTGATCGTCTGCAGAAGACTGATGACGTGGGTTCCGAAACGGTGGAGGCTTTCTATTATGGGATGTTGCATGTGGTGTATCATGTTTTGCATAAAAAAGGATTAGCCGTACATGATATGCTCCCTCATCAAGAGCTACAAGACTACACCAGTGCGACGCGTTCATTAAATCAACTGAGGAATTGGGCGGTTCGAACCGCTACCGTTAGCTGTGACTACATGAATAGCCATCTGAAAGGCGTCTCAGCGGTTACAGCGAAGGTATGCCAATACATTGACGACCATATGGAGGAAGAGCTTAGCAGAGAGGAATTGGCGGCTTCTGTGTTTCTCAATCCAGCCTATTTATCGCGTTTATTTAAAAAAGAAACGGGGCTTTCCATTTCGGAGTATAGTCTTAAAGTTCGGATGGAGAAAGCGATGAAGCTGCTTGCGGAAACCAACGATAAGATCAGCTATGTAGCGGAGCAAACGGGTTATTCACACTTTTCCTTTTTCGCAAAAATGTTCAAGAAGTATTCAGGACTTTCCCCACAAGAGTATCGTAAAAACTTCCAGGGGTGATGAGGTTCTGAGGCATGGAATCAGGGGTTAGAACAACTTAAGATGAAATGGCCAAAAGCTGCCCAGGAATGGGCAGCTTTTTGTGCTTTCCAGGGAGAGATGGCAGGCGAATCAAGGTTTAGACGAATGTCACAGAAGTGCTTATTCGGTCACTACGCAGATAGAGATTTATTTCCAAACAATTTACAATGAACCTATAAGAGAGAGGATATAAGCGGATTGAATGGAAAGGGGAGCAAAATAAAAGATGAACAATACGCCAAATACGGCAGCGCAGGCAGCCCCTATACGTACTACGAAACGAACTAGGGTTCAATCAAACTTTCTATGGACGGTTCGCAAATACTGGATCTTCTATGTGATGATGGCACCAGCAGCACTGCTGCTCATCATTAACAACTACATTCCAATGGCGGGCGTTCTGATTGCTTTTAAAAATGTGAATTACACAAAAGGGATTCTAGGAAGTCCATGGGTGGGCTTCGATAATTTCAAGTATTTGTTCTCTAGTGAGGTTGCGTGGGTCATTACTCGAAATACGATCTCGTATAATCTGGTTTTCATCGTATTGAATTTGGTAATCGCCGTTTCAATGGCTATTATGTTTAATGAGATGCGCAGCAAATTTCTATCGAAGTTTCATCAAAGCACGATGTTTCTGCCCTTCTTTCTCTCGATGGTATGTGTAGCATATCTGGTATACGCTTTCTTGGGCGCTGAGCATGGTTTCGTGAATACCGTGCTTCTGCCTAAATTAGGCATAGAGCCGATTGACTGGTATACAGAGCCGAAATATTGGACGGTCATTCTACCGATAGTGAACACATGGAAAAATCTTGGGTACTATACAGTCATTTATATGGCAGCCATTATAGGGATTGATCATGAGTATTATGAAGCGGCTTTAATCGATGGAGCGAATAAATGGCAGCAAGTAAAACGCATCACGATCCCACTGATCATGCCGGTCATGATTACGATGACACTTCTTCAAGTAGGTAGAATTTTCTATGCGGACTTCGGCCTATTCTTCCAAGTAACGAAAAATGCAGGCGCTTTATTTCCGACCACACAAGTAATTGATACCTATGTGTATCAAACGTTCCTGACGATGGGAGATATCGGAATGTCATCTGCGGCAGGCTTGTACCAAGCCGTTGTGGGCTTCCTACTTGTTCTAGTTACGAATTTATTTGTAAGAAAAGTAAGCAAAGAGAACGCACTATTTTAAGAAGGAGTGGCTGTCATGAGTGAAGCAATTTCAGTACGTAAACAACGGATAGCCAGAAAACGAGGACCAAATGAATTAACGCCTACAGCGAATTTGTTGGTTAACGTGTTCTTCTGGATTTATACCGCAGCTTGTATAATGCCTCTGGTATTGGTAATCATCGTATCCTTTTCAGATGAAAAGGGAGTTCTCATACATGGCTACAATTTCATACCTGAAGCTTGGAGTTTGGAAGCGTATAAGTTCATGTTCAAGGATTGGCATCAAATCTTGCGCTCCTTCGGGATCTCAGTCTTTCTAGCAACGGTAGGAACAGCGATCAGTTTAGTGATGATGTCACTTTATGCGTATCCGATCTCGCGAAGTGATTTTCCACATCGAAGTTTCTTCTCCTTCTTCATGTTTTTCACGATGTTATTCAATGGTGGGCTCGTTCCATGGTATCTTGTCTATACCCAGATGCTGGATTTGAAAAATACGATCGCAGCACTAATGCTACCCTTGTTAGTCTCCGCCTTCTTCGTCTTATTGCTTCGGACATTCTTTGCGAATTCGATTCCGATGCCTTTAATCGAAGCAGCGAAAATTGATGGAGCCGGTGAGGTTCGGATTTTCAGTCAAATCATTATTCCACTCTCTTTACCGGTATTGGCTTCGGTTGGTTTGTTTCAGGTGCTGAACTATTGGAATGACTGGTTCCTGAGTCTGGTGTTCATTTCTGGCAGCAAAAACATCAATCTGCAGTTCATGATGTACAAAACCATGCTGGATATTCAGTTTTTAACCTCGAATGTGCAAGCGAGTCAAGGTTTATCCCAAGCAGGGGGCATGCTACAACTACCAACGGAAACTGTCCGTATGGCGATGGCAGTACTCGGAATAGGACCGATCGTGTTCGCGTATCCATTCTTCCAGAAGTATTTTAAGAAAGGCCTGACGGTTGGTGCAATAAAAGGATAGTTTAACACGGCTTGTACCAGTGTAGACTGGTTTAGCATATATGAAGAATTGAGATAAAGGGAGGCAATCCATCAATGAAAGCTTTGAAAAAAAGCACTCTTGCACTTCTTACCCTAACGTTTTCGTTATCACTCACCTTGGCGGGCTGTTCGAAGAGCACACCAGAGCCTGCTGCAAGTGCTACAGCAGCACCAGCAACAAGTACAGCGCCTGCTGCGACGAAAGCAGCTACAACGGATTTGAAGCCTTATGAAGTGAAACTAGTTTACCCTGGAACACCACAACCGGATCAAGCTAAAGTAGAAGACGCTATGAACAAGGTTTTGAAAGAAAAAATCAACGCAACGATCAAATTAATGCCAATCGACTGGGGCCAATGGGATAATAAAACGAACTTAATGATCGCTTCCCGTGAAGAGTTCGATATCCTTTTCACAGCACAATGGAATGGTCACGCTGTTAATGTGGGTAAAGGCGCCTTGATGCCGCTGAATGATTTGATTGGGCAATATGGAAAGGGTATTACGGATTCCTTGGATCCAGCATTCTTGCAAGGAGCTAAAATCAACGGTAAAAACTATGGTGTCCCAACGAATAAAGAACTTGCAGCTTCCGGTGGGGTTGTGTATCGTGCGGATATCGCCAAAGAATTAGGCATTGATATGACAGCTGTGAAGACGATGGCAGACCTGGCTAATGTACTGAAAACAGTCAAAGAGAAAAAGCCAGAAATGACAGCTTTCTTCCTTCGCGACGGGGATAACTTGAATGCGCACTATTTGGCACAGTATGACTATCTGGGTGACAGCACAATTCCAGGTGTTATTATGAAAGATGGCACAGATACAAAAGTTATTCCGAAATGGGATCAACCGCGTTATAAGGAAATTTTGAAATTAACACGTGATTTTATGCAAAAAGGATATATCAATAAAGATGCAGCTACAACGCAATTGTCGGGTCAAGATGCTTTGAAATCCGGGAATGTATTCATGATTACATCTTCTTTGAAACCAGGTAAAGATAGTGAACTGGCAAATGCAACGAACTTGGTAGGTAAACTTGGCCAAATCGAGTTGACACCACGTACAATTTCCACCGGCGACACAGCGGGTTCCATGTTAGGTATTTCCGTAACGTCCAAGGATCCAGCTCGTACGATGATGATGATTAACCTCTTGCACACGGATAAACAATTAAACAATCTCATCAACTTTGGTATCGAAGGTACGCACTACACGAAAGTGTCGGAAAACATTATTAAAGCAACAGATGCAGGCAAAAATTATGCACCAGGTGCTGCATGGCAGTTCGGTAACCAATTCTTGAACTACTTGTACGATAATGAAGATCCACAGAAATGGGATAAATTCAAAGAGTTCAATAAATCAGGTAAAAAATCACCAGGTCTAGGCTTTACGTTCGACTCCGAGCCTGTTAAAACGCAAGTGGCTGCAGCAGTTAACGTAGGCAAAGAATTCGATGCAGCGATGGATACGGGTTCTGTGGATATGGATGCTTCCTTGCCGAAATATCAAGATAAAATGAAAGCAGCGGGCATTGATAAAATCATAGCTGAAAAGCAAAAGCAATTGGATGCATTCTTAGCAGCTTCGAAGAAATAAGAAGTTCTATGTAGAAGGAGCCAGACTCAGCAATGAGTCTTGGCTCCTTTTGATTGCAGAAATCTATGACTAATTACCAAACAAAAGTCATTGTTACGATAACAAGCAGAACGAACAGAACAAGAACAACTGCAGCGGACGACGTACCACCATAACCTGCACCAGTACCTACAGCAACACCCATTTATGTCACCCCCCATCTTCAGGAATGCTCTTCCGCAGAAGCGAATGAGAGACAATACTATCCTATGGAGAGATGTCACGATTTGCTTGGGTGTTTCGCCTAAATCTATAGGGACAATCACGACTTTTAGGCAAGAGCCTGTTTTTGTTAAAAGATGGCGAGAATTTGAACAAGTGACAGTAGCCTTCCATATGGTAGAAAAAAGAACGTAATGCCATTGCGGAGGTGTAAGGGCTATCGATTACTTGGATATGTTAGCGAAGCTCGGGATAGGAAATGCACATCCCGGGGGATTTGGAGAAACCATTGAGCAACTGAAGAAATATCCGATCGACAAAGGAAAAAAGGTGTTGGAAGTTGGCTGCGGAACAGGTAGAACAGCCTGTTATTTGGCAGAGCAGGGCTGTGATGTCACCGCCATCGATATACGTCCGGAGATGATCAACAAAGCCAAGATCAGAGCGGAGAAGCAGGGGACCCAGGTGAAATTCCTGATTGGTGATGTTTGTCAGCTGCCATTCGATGCAAATTCTTTCGATGTCGTGATGGTGGAATCTGTTACGAACTTCGCAGACGCTCAGAAAGCTGTATCGGAGTACTATCGGGTATTAAAACCAGAAGGAAAGCTATATGACCGAGAAGTGATTAAAGTAAAAGATATGACAACAGGGATTCATAGGGCGTTATGCAGCTTCTATGGGGTGAGTAAGATCTATAAGCTGGAAGAGTGGCAAGAGCTGCTGGAGAGCAATAACTTCGCTACCGTCACTTCGACAGGCATCCATCCCTTCCCATTGACGATGTTCGAAGATCAGGTTCAGCATCCAGATCCAGTTCATTTATCTGATCGACAATCTTTCATGGATCCCCGTGTATGGCAGATCACAGCTCGGTATGATGAGCTGGTCAGCAAGTATCATCCTTATATGGGTTACACCCTAATGATAGGCTCCAAGGACTAAGGATACACTAAGAAGCAGGATAATGATTCCTTCATGGCGAAGCATATGAGAAAGATTATCATTGGAGGCTGCTTCTTTTGAATGTAGACGTTATTACAGAACGAATTTCGAACCGAAAAGCCAAGGAAGTTTACGAGCTGATTACACGGCAAACGACGGTTTCGAAAATAGATTTATTAGACCAAAGCGGTATGACGGTCTCGACGTTAACGCGACTTCTAGAGGAGTTAACGAGTCAGGGACTCATCTTGGAATCAGGCTTTGGTGCATCTACGGGCGGGCGTAGGCCGATTTTATATGAGAAGAATCCGGCCTATGCTTATATATTTGGTTTGGAAATCTCGAGAACCCTGTCCAAGCTGGTACTTGTAGATCTAGGGATGAACAAGCTGGAAACGAAGAGCTGGGCGATGACAGAAGTTATGACTCCAGGAGTACTGCTTCCCCTTATTGTCAAGGAAGCGAAGCGCATGCTAGCACACCATAGCATCGAAACTTCGCAGGTGTTGGGTATAGGAATTGGAGCAGTGGGACCGGTAGACCGAGTAGCCGGAGTTATTCTGGAGCCCTCTTATTTCCCGGCAAGTGGCTGGAGACATGTGGACATATGCAGGTGGTTAACTGGAGAGCTCCAAGTCCCTGCATTGCTGGACAATGGCGCGAACACAGCGATTCTGGCGGAATCCTGGCATCAACGGGCCCGAAGCTTCAAGCATCTCCTTTATATTCACGCTGGCGTAGGCTTACGTTCCTCAATGGTGTCAGAAGGCAAGGTTATCTATGGGGCGGTCGATATGGAAGGCTCTGTGGGGCAAATGATCATTCAAACCGATGGTGTTGCCCATCGCAACCAAGCTGGCAATTATGGCGCTTTGGAATCTTACGCTTCGCTATATGCGATAGAGAAAGCTGCGAAATCTGCCTTGAAAAAAGGGAAAGCTACCGTGTTAGTACATATGGTTGAGGATCCAGAGCAGGTTACTTACCAGCATATTATGGAGGCACTCAAAAAAAATGATCCCCTAGCCGTGGAGATCGTGACGGAGGCTGCGACCTATTTCGGGATCGGCCTGGCGAATTTATTAAATATTTTGCACCCGGAGAAAGTGATTATCGGGGGGCCGTTGATAACAGGCGGGGAATTGTTCTTCCAGACAGCAACGCAGGTTGCGATTCGCAAGACTTATTATTACCCCGCCTATCAGGTTGTTTTCAGCAAAGGACAGCTTGGTGATGAAGCATTAGCCATTGGAGCTGCTGTGATGGTTATGAATCAGCTGGTTAAAGCTTAGCTTCTTTAGGAAGGCGAGCGGTAGTCCATTGATTTAAGCGAAGCTTCCTTCAGAAAGGCAAGAACTAGATCATTGAAGGCTTCCGGTTTCTCCATTGGTGTTAAGTGGGAAGCAGAAGGAATGACGTGAAAGTTAGCGCCTGGAATCTGATCAGCCATAGACTTCATAACATCTGGCGGCGCGATTGCATCCTGTTCGCCTGCGATGACGAGGGTTGGCACAGAGATGGTAGGCAGGAGATCAACCGAGTCCGCGCGGTAGGCCATCGCGATGCTGGCGTGGACAAGACCTTCGGCTGGCATGCTGTCCATGATCACCTTGAGGGAATCGATCAGCTGCGGCTGCTCTTGATGTGTGGCTTCAGTCACAAGTTTAGGCAGCATGGCATCTCGAGCAGCCGCGGCTCCCTTGTCATATAAAGAGACAGCCATGTTCAGGCGATTTTTCCGTCCTTCTTGGCCATCTGGCTCGGGGCGTGTATTGGCTAGAATCAACGCTGAGAAGCGTTCAGGTGCAAGACGAAGTAGAGCAAAAGCGACATAGCCACCCATGGAGAAGCCTCCGAGGGTGGCTTTTTCTATACGTAATTCATCCATAAGTGCAAGAATATCTTGCGCATACTGCGTGAGAGACATTGGCGTAACTGGCAAATCGGATTGACCCATGCCACGGAAATCAGGTGCAAGTACGCGGTAGTTTGCTGACAATGTCTCCATTTGTGATTGCCACATCCGATGATCCAAGGGAAAGCCATGAAGGAGGATAACAGGAGTTCCTTGACCTTGATCTTGAACGAATATTTCGGTACCATTTACGTGTTTTTTCATTGTTTTTCACCCTCCAAGGACTTGTTTTTAAGAAAAATAGCGAAAAAGTTATGTCTTCATACTTTCATTATGGTTAACTCATACTTACTTAACATTTCATTGCTATTCTCTGATTATACCTTTAGTACTTAACCAAGAATAGGCAAAATGAAACATTTATATTTACGAAATGGGGTTTATTGAAATGACTAAAAAACCATGGTCCACTCAAGAGCTGGACAAACTAATTCGCCTTTCCTCGGAGTGTCCGCCAGTTATCATTGCTAGAGAATTATCACGTCCTGTTACATCTGTCCGCAAAAAAATGCGTGAAATGGGTGTTAGCTACGTATCGGGTGAGCAATGGAAAAAAAGTCAAATTCAATACCTCATTTCGGATGAAGGCACTTCCTACAAAAACAAACATAAGTTAACGCAAGAATCGAATGAAGATGGATTTGAATCGCCTGTGCTAGATGAGTTCTGGACAACCCTTGTGAAAATGGCTCGTGTAGCTAAAAAGAGGGGGAAACGGGTCGATGTCCTATCGTTTATCGATACATACCGCAAGATTCGTATTGGAGGCTAATTACAAGAATTTAAAATGATAAAGGTGAAATCCGTTGCGACGCGATTTGACCTTTTTCTTTTTGTACGGATGCGTTGTCGGTGGGGATTGGTGTGGATGTGGTGGATGTGGATTGTTCGTCGATTGTTGGGCTAACGGTCATAGGGGACGCTATTTGGGCAAAATGAAGGTGTATGCTCACCTAACGGACACAGGAGTCGCTATCCGCAGGAAATCGGTAATTATGCAGACAAATATGATCGAATAACGACTCTCTTGTCCGTTAGATTCAAGAAGGATCCGTTTGGTTAGGGATAGCGATTGTGGTGTCCGTTAGAGTGAGGATGAGGGAACGATGGATAAATGATGAAGGACGGAAGATGTAGGATGAAGAATGAAGAATGAAGGATGAAGGATGAAGGACGAATGATGAATGATGAATGATGAAAGATGAAAGATGAAAGATGAATGATGAAAGATCAATGATGAATGATGAAAGATTAATGATGAAATATGAAAGATGAAAGATGAAAGATGGAAGATAAAAATAAAAAATAAAAAATAAAAAATGAAGACTAATGATGAACGATGAACAGATAAATTTATCCAAATGTAATCTAATATTAAGGTTAATACGTTATGATAGATGTAAAAACAATCGTATACGTATTTCGTGAAGGATGTGGCCAAAGGTGGAGTCAAAAAGAGGCTGGCTGAAGCAATCGTTTGGAAAGCGTTTAAATGCTCTGCATAGCTGGAATGCTTGGATTGTGGTGCTTCTGACGGCGACAGGGATAGTGCTCAGTATTGGTGCGATCCGCGGGGACCTTGGTGCATTTCGTGTGACGCTGAAGCAGCTCCACATTTATTTGGGATTAGCCTCTGTGTTGCTCATGGTTCTGTACGCGCCAATGATCCGCAAGCATTGGCGCCAGATTCGCGCGCGCCGCAACCAACGCGCGAATTTGGTGTTCGTGCTCGCGCTCCTGATCGGCTGGGCTGCATCAGGCGTGATCCTGTGGCAGTTCCGGCACATGCCACCAGGCTTGAACAACGCGGCACTCCTCGTGCATGACCTGCTCACCTGGGTCGGAGTGCCGTATGCCGTGTACCACGCCATCTCGCGCAGCCGATGGCTCAAGCGCCAACAGCGGCTCGAACAAGCCGCTGCCAGCAGGCCGCCTGCCGCCGCGAGCGTCGCAGCGGCAGACATAGCCCCGGTGGCGTCTGAAGACGCCACTGCAGGGCGCACAGCAGCGCAGGCGGTCATCGCCGCGCTGAAGGAATCGCCGATCACACGCGCCTCCTTCCTGCGACTCGTCGCAGGGGTGTTGCTCGTGATCGCGGTCGGCCCCGCCTTTTATCGCTGGATAAAAGGCTCCTTCGATACCGGCGGGTCGTCGACCACCGAGTATGTGGCTAACGACGGCAACCGCATGTTGCCGCCACCAGCGCCATTGCCGGACTCCGCCGCTGTTGTAGGCGGAGGGGCCAAAGGGAATTTCCGCATCTACACGGTGACGGAAATTCCAACGTTCTCCTCGGACACCTGGAAATTCGCAATTTCAGGTCTCGTGGATAAGCCCAATGCGTGGAACTGGGAACAGTTCCTGCAGATGAAACGCACGGTTCAAGTGAGTGACTTTCACTGTGTGACGGGATGGTCCGTATACCAATGTACATGGGAAGGCATTCCACTGAAGCAGCTGTTAGCAGCGGCAGGTGTTCAAACATCAGCAAAATTTGTGAAATTTTATTCAGGCGATAAAGTATATACGGATGCACTGTCCTTGAGTCAGGCAAACGGAGATGATATCATGGTCGCCGTATTGATGGACGGTAAGCCGATTCCACAGCAACTAGGTGGGCCAGTGCGACTGATTGTGCCTCAGATGTACGCCTATAAATCAGTGAAATGGCTGCAAGGCATCGAGTTAATCGAGAAAGAGCACATGGGGTATTGGGAAGTACGTGGCTATGATAACGATGCTTGGGTAGGCAAATCAAATGCCTAACAGAGGTTCAGAGCTGTTGAAGCGGGCACTGACTTTTCGCTGAAATTTTGGTATAGTAAAGGCAAAGAATCCTGTTCGGAATGAGGGGCATTTGCCATGCAAATTACATCTATCAATGTGGGGTTACCCCAGACTATAACTTATCAAGGCAAAGAGCTGACCACGGGGATTTATAAGACGCCGGTCAGCTCCTCTTTGTTTGTATCGAAGGTGCAGATTGACGGAGATGGGCAGGCTGATCTAACGGTTCATGGTGGTGTTGATAAAGCCATCTGTGTGTATCCAGAAGAGCACTATGCCTACTGGGAAAACTTGCGGGGCCATACATTGGACGCTGCTACCTTTGGTGAAAATCTGACGATTCGCGGCTTGCAGGAGCATGAGGTTTGTATTGGTGATCAATTTGCCATTGACGAGGTTATTGTGCAGGTCTCACAGCCTAGGCAGCCCTGTCATAAGCTAGCAAAGCGCATGGATTGGCCAGAAGCAACGCTACACGTTCAGGAAACGGGATATACAGGCTATTATTTCCGAGTGCTGAAAGAGGGTTACATTGCACCGGATTCCAAGATGAAACTCATCGCTAGAGATGAAGCGGGTGTGACAGTTACGTTCGCCAATCAGATTAAGTATCACGATAAGTTCAATATCGATGCGATCAAAAGAGTGCTTTCTGTAGATAGCCTTTCGGCTAGCTGGAAGCAGTCGTTTAGAAAACGATTGGCGGAGCTCGAGGCATGATGACAGGGGTTATACTTGCAGGGGGCTTGAATCGCCGCATGGGTGGGAAACACAAAGCGTTTCTACCTGTACAAGGCGAAACTATTCTCTTAAGGCAACTGAAAGAAATGTCTCGGGGATGCGAGCAAATTATTGTAGTGACCAATGACATTGAAACTCTTCAGCCGTTGCTGGTTGGGGTTAAGGATATTGACGTGCAATGTGTGAGTGACCATTATATCCAAAAGGGTCCGTTAAGCGGCATTCACGCTGCCCTGAAAGTCGCAAGCGCATCTCATGTATGGGTTGTTGGGTGTGATATGCCTTTTATTTCTGCAGATGCAGCTAAGGTGATGGCAGAACTGTGCCGCGAGTCTAATGTGGATGCGGTTATACCCGAGATTGAGGGCCGTCTGCATCCCCTGCATGGGATCTATGCAAGAGAAGTTGGGCCTGAAACCGAACTGCTGCTTGGGCAACAAAAATACCGATTGATGGGGCTGCTAGAGCATTTGGATTGGCAGTCTGTGGATGAGCATTATTTGGTTCAACGTGGTCTTCGAACGAATTTCGTTACCAATATTAATACCCCAGAAGAATATGAGTCTATGTTAGAAAATCTACCATTATAATTCATTTTTCTAGATGTAATGCTTAAAAATCTAGGATTTTGTTAGAAAATATGCCATAATGGACAGAGAGAGAAGGTGAACTCCGATGCCAAAGCTGCTGTTGGATCGTTTTGGACGGATGCATGATTACCTGCGCATCTCAGTGACAGATCGTTGTAATTTGCGTTGTGTATATTGTATGCCGGAAGACGGAATGGAATTTGAACCGGATGAGAAGCTGTTAACTTTTGATGAAATAACCGAGATTGTTCGTGTATTAGCTGGACTTGGCGTTCGCAAATTGCGTTTAACCGGGGGAGAGCCGTTGGTTCGTAAAAACCTAGAGCAGTTGATCGGCAGGTTATCACAGATTCCCGGTATTGAAGATATAGCATTAACTACGAATGGGATTTACTTTGCGTCACGGGCTGAGAAGCTTCGTGCAGCAGGGCTAACTCGTGTAAATATTAGTTTGGATTCCTTGAGGGCAGATCGGTTCTCATTAATCACCCGTGGTGGTGATATTCGTCGCGTGCTAGCTTCCATTGAAGAAGCATATCGTGTAGGGATTACACCGATTAAGCTGAATGTGGTGCTGATGAAAGGCATTAATGATGACGAGATTGCTGATTTCTTACAAATGACGATTGATCGACCGATTCAGGTTCGTTTTATTGAATATATGCCTATCGGTCATCAAGATGAGGATTGGAAAAAGCGTTATTTATCCCTTACAACGGTTCTCGATCGCTGCAAGGAAATGGGTTGGGAAGCAACAGCTTCGAACGCGGTTTATGGCAACGGCCCAGCACAGAACTTTCGCATTGAAGGTGCGTTAGGCTCATTCGGGCTCATTCATCCAATTAGCGATCACTTCTGTGAAACCTGCAACAGGTTGCGGCTGACGGCAGATGGCAATATTAAGCCTTGCTTATACTGGTCGGACGAATTTAATGTGCGAAAATATATTGGGGATGATGCTGCGGTGGAAGATTTGTTCTTCCGAGCGCTGGACATTAAGCCACAAAATCACGAGATGGCACAGGCTTTGATGAATGAAGAGCAGTCGCATACACCAACTATTCGTCGAATGTCACAAATCGGCGGTTAGCTAACGGGCACAGGGAGGCATGGGAAGCAAGTGAGCAGCGAAATGAAGCTTAGGTTTGGCCGTAAAGTGATCTCGGTCGATGAGGCACGAGCCGCACTTTACGAATTCGTTAAACCCACAGAGACGGAGACTGTTTCGCTTCCGACGTCTTTCGGCAGAATGTTAGCAAAGGATATTTATGCGGATCATGCGGTGCCACATTTTCGCAGATCAGGCGTGGATGGGTATGCGGTGCGTTCCCAGGATATCGCTGCAGCGACTCCGGACAATCCGATTGTGTTAGATGTGATTGAGCGAATTCCAAGTGGCACTATACCTAAGTGTACGGTTCGAGCAGGGAAAGCTGCTCGTATCATGACGGGGGCCCCTGTTCCAGATGGTGCGGACACGGTTGTGATGCTGGAAATGACGGATTCCTTGCAGGATGAGTTGCTGTCATCATTGGGTGCCAAGGTGAAGATTAAGAAAAATGTGCAAGCAGCAAGTAATATTACGCCGATCGCTGGTGAAGTTACTTTTGGGGAGTTAGTGATCCCGCAGGGTACTCGGATTGGTCCAGGAGAAGCCGCGATATTAGCGACGTTCGGTTTCTCGATGGTTGAGGTGTACCGAAGGCCAAGAGTGGCTATTTTCTCAACTGGCTCAGAGCTCTTACAAGTCGAACAGGAGCTGCAACCAGGGAAAATACGTAACAGTAACAGTTACATGTTAGCGGCTCAAGTGGAAGCAAACGGGGGAACAGCCCTCATCATGCCAGCACTCTCGGATGATCCTCTTCAGGTGGAAGCCGCGCTTGAAACGGTACTGCCTGATGTCGATCTTATTCTGACTTCTGGCGGCGTCTCTGTTGGTGATTATGATGTGCTCGTCGATGTATTCGGTCGGTTCGATGGGAAGCTATTGTTTAATAAGGTAGCGATGCGGCCAGGTACTCCAACGAGTGCTGCGTTATGGAAAGGCAAGCTGCTCATGGCGCTGTCAGGTAATCCTGGCGCTTCGTTTGTAGGCTTTGAGCTATTCGCTAAGCCGATTATTAGGTCAATGTTAGGGAGCCAGCTTCCCGAGTCGGAAGAGTTAACAGCCTTCTTGGATGTTCCCTACGATAAACCGTCTGCTTATCCGCGTTATATACGAGGGACAACCCGAGTGGAAGCAGGGTGTTTATGGGTAAGACCCGCTGGCATTGATAAATCGAGCATTATGGTGTCGATCAAAGATGCGGATTGCTTAATTTGGCTGCCAGCCGGGGGGCAGGGCTATCAGCGTGGAGATAGCGTGAAGGTGTATACAACGCGATGATGTTAATGAACTTATCCTTTTATATGTGAAATTCTTGGATGCAAAATGTTATGAAGAACATCAATAACTTATATCTTCACAAGTTTGACGCTAACAAGTAACCGTCTGTCAGGAGGGGAAGCTGTGGCGTCTTTTTTTTGTATGAATTTAAAGTTGGCTGCGGTGGAAGAGAGGGGGATTGTGAATGAAGGAAACGCATCTCATGAGTGTTGGACTCGACATCGGAACCTGTACAACGAAGCTTGTTGTAAGTCGACTTACGCTGGCGGAACGCGGTTCATCATACACCATTTCACGAGATGAAATCACGGAGAGAAAGCTTTTGTACGCGAGTCCGATTTATCCCACACCGCTGCTTGATCCTATCACGTTAGATGCAGCTAAGCTCACGGAATTTCTTGAAGCGGAGCTTGCTACTGCAGGTGTAGCTCTTGCTGATATTGGCAGCGGAGCCGTCATCATGACGGGCGAAACCGCCACGAAAACGAACGCAGAAGCTCTTTTACATAGACTAGCAGAACAAGCAGGTGCTTTCGTTGTGGCAACAGCGGGGAGTGATTTGGAAGCGATTATGGCCGGTAAAGGTTCAGGGGCCGCTGGGCGTTCGCTTAACCTGCATAATACAGTAGCGAACATGGATATTGGGGGCGGTACAGCAAATGTGGCTTGGTTTCGGAACGGAATACCGATTGCGACGGTAACTTTTCATATGGGGGGAAGTGTCATTCGATTGCAAGCTGATGGAACGGTGACTTATGTGTCCTCAGCCATTCAGCGTTGGCTGGATGAGCAGGGCATGTTAATGGTGCCAGATCAGATCGTTGACATCCATGAGATTCGAGAGCTGACACGTTGCATGGCACGAGATGTAGGGCAGTTTGTAGCTGGCAGTCCTGATAAGGCAGGAGCTGAGCTTCTGCTTCTAGGCCAGCGTCCCAACCAGCTCCCGCATGCAGATGAATGGATGCTGTCTGGTGGTATTGCAGAGCTGCTGTCACGTCCAGCAATTATGGAACTAGCGGAGGTCACAACCTATGACGATATCGGTCCCTTACTCGCACAAGTCATTCGGGAGACGTGGATGGAGCTTGGCTTACCGTTGGTGAAGGCAGGGCACATGCAGCGGGCCACGGTCATAGGAGCGGGTTTACAGAGTGTGGAGCTCAGCGGATCAACCATTCATGTCGACGCAGATACGCTGCCCATACGTAATGTACCGATTGTTACGCTCCACTTACAACAGGAACCAGTTAGGCTAGCTACTGCTTTAAAGGATCTGTTACAACAAGCAAGTCAACTCTACGGAACATCGAATCAGACGCCATTTGGGATTGCACTTACTACAGAACAGGAGCAGTCCTATACCTATAAACACTTGCAAGTGCTTGCGAGCCAATTAATTCCTCAATTGACTTCCTATTTTACACATGAACACACGATAGTCATGCTTTGCGATCAAGATATGGCGAAAGCACTGGGCCAGTTACTCTCACTCGGATGCCAAGGGAGCCCTCGCATTGTCTGCATCGATGGTATTTCGTTGAATTTCGGTGATTATATTGATCTTGGCGAACGGATTGGGAATCGAACGATTCCAGTAATCGTAAAAACACTGCTTTTTCCAAATGAGACTTCTGAGGTGCGTCTATGAAATTGAAAACGTCGATGAAAGGCCATGTCTACGAATTTGGGAGCTTGAAAGAAGTGTTCGGTAAGGCAAATGAGGAGCGCTCTGGTGATGACTTGGCAGGTGTTAGTGCCTCTCATCTCAAGGAAAGAATTGCAGCAAAGGCCGTACTTGCCGATCTCCTCCTTACTGAGATTCGAAATAATCCCCTTTTACCTGCTGAAGAAGATGAGGTATCGCGGTTGATTGAGGAAAGTATAGATGAAACTGTCTATGCGTCTATTAGCCATTGGTCAGTTGCGGAGCTGCGCGAATACATCCTGCGGACGGAAACAAAGGGTGTTGAGCTGCTCCGAATATCCAAAGGACTCACGAGCGAGATGATTGCTGCTGTTGCCAAAATCATGACGAACCTGGATCTTATTCAAGCCGCATCGCGTATTGAAGTGCGGACAAGGTGTAATACGGAGATCGGACATAGAGGTACATTGAGCAGCCGAGCGCAGCCCAATCATCCGACCGATTCCTTGGAAGGCATGAAAGCTTCGCTATACGAGGCACTGAGCTATGGGATTGGGGATGCAGTTATTGGGATAAATCCGGTAACGGACCATCCGCAGACGACCAAAGCGCTGCTAGAAGCTGCGAAGGAGGTCATGGAGACGTGGCGCATCCCAACGCAGAACTGTGTCTTAGCCCATGTGACCACACAGATGGAAGCGATCAAGCAGGGGGCAAGGGCTGATCTTATATTCCAGAGCTTAGCGGGTACAGAGAAAGGCAATCGCGCTTTTGGCATTCATAAGGCGCTTCTCGATGAAGCGGATGCCGTGATTCATAGCATGGGCAGTGCAACGGGGCCGAATCGGTGGTATTTTGAAACGGGGCAGGGTTCGGAGCTATCTTCGGAAGCGCATCATGGCATAGACCAAGTGACGTTGGAAGCGAGATGCTACGGTTTAGCTAGAATCTACAAGCCTTTTCTGGTTAACACGGTGGTAGGTTTTATCGGTCCGGAGTACCTATACAATAGTAAGCAAGTTATACGCGCAGGCCTTGAGGATCATTTTATGGGCAAAATGCATGGTCTCCCGATGGGGGTTGATGTGTGCTATACCAATCATATGAATGCCGATCAAAATGATATGGATTCCTTAGCGGTTATGCTGGCTTCTGCTCATGTGAACTTCCTTATTGGAGTACCTATGGCGGATGACTGTATGCTCAACTATCAATCGCTCAGCTACCACGATATTGCTACTTTACGCGAGTTGTTTGGACGCACGCCAGCACCTGAATTTCGAGATTGGCTGCAGGACATGGGCCTATGGTTGAACGGCACGCTAAGTCCTTTAGCTGGTAATCCTAGGCTATTCTGGCGAGGAGGTGGGAAGCGTGGATGAATTCGCTAGGATGAAAGCACTAACTCCGGCACGCATTGGCGTTTCTAGATCAGGCACACGTCCCTTAACAAGCGAGTTACTTACTTTTCGATGGGACCATGCTAGCAGCGTGGATGCCGTGCAAAGTGAGGTGAGTTCTGCTCTCTTAGCAGAAATGGGGTGGTTCATCGCCGATTCTCGTGCAGAAACAAAGGATATGTATTTGAAGCGTCCACAGCTCGGGAGAGTATTGAAACCGGATAGCATGCAGGAGCTGCTTGCGAAATGTCAACGAGGACCGCAGGTGCAAATCGTGGTATCCGATGGATTAAGCGCAAATAGTATCGAAGCGAATATGCGTGACTTGTATCCTGCCCTGCTGGATTCCTTACGACTGCGAGGCTTATCGGCGGGAACGACGATTTATGTCAATAGAGGAAGGGTCGGCTGTATGGATGCCATCGGGGATCTACTGAATCCGGAATGTCTTGTGCTGCTTATCGGCGAGCGACCTGGTCTTGTGACAGCTGAGTCGTTAAGTGCGTACATGTGTTACAAGCCAAGAACGGGAAGAACGGATTCGGATCGGATGGTTATTTCGAACATTCATCGCGGTGGAACGCCTGCCATGGAAGCGGGTGCGTATATTGGGGGAATACTTGAAGAAATTTTGAAGCAGCGAACGAGTGGTATTGATTTTAAATGAAAAAAGCCCGCCTGCTAAAGCTTCGGAATGAGAAGCTTCAGCAGGCGGGGCTATTTTCTCAGGTGGGAGATAGTACTAGTAGAAAGTAGCAAGAATGATGACCAACAACACATAAAGAACAAGAATTAGCCCTACGGAACTTCCGTATCCTGGCGTTCCACCAACTACAGCTGACATAGTATCCCCTCCGGTTTTAAAGTAATGTGGGTTAAACACTATACAGCATATGTAGGTGGGAACCCTGTTGATTGGACATATGCCCTTATTCGATGGAACATTCACCTACAAAAAAAGCTGCACATGAGTAAGTTCTCATGGCAGCTTTCTTCTGATTTAGTTGGGGATTTGATACACTTTAATCTTCTGGAAGCCAAAGCTTTGTAATGATTTCCTTGAGCCTGGAATAAAGATGTCCATTCGATTTCCTTTAATGGATCCGCCCGTATCTGTTGCGTAGACGTACATGCCGCCTTTGGGAAGCCCGCTAAACGAATAGCCTTCAATATAAAGCTTCGTGCCAAGTGGAATAACGGAAGGATCAACAGCTACTGTGCCGATCGCTAGTGGATTGCCCATGTAATCAATGGCTCCATACCCGCCATTTTCAGAAGGATCTGCCGAATAAGCTGTAGATTCAAATACTTGATAATCAGGTGTATGGTGCGCGCCATCTTTACTTAAGATAGCTAGATTACTACTTGCATCCCACTGTACAGGTATGCCTGCGGCTGTGGAAAGGAAGCGAAGTGGCACATACACACGTCCATTTTGATACTGAGAAGCTCCGTCTAAGATGACCGTTGCATCATCAACGCTAGCTTCTTTTTGCCCTGAAACCAAGGTAATCGTATGATTGTCGTTATTTAGTGTTACCTTAATCTGATTACCATCTTTCTGCCAGTTCACCGTATATCCGAGCTTCTCCGTTACGAATCGAAGCGGGACTTGGGTCGTGTGGTTGCCATCCAGAAATGGCTGTGCATCAGGAAAATGGATCAGGTCATCATTGACTTGCACTTTCACGGCCATTTCAGCAGCTTGAGCGGGCGCTGTAAATGGGGAAAGAAAGCCTCCTGCCAAAACTGTTAATGAAACAGCAAGGCTAGTTAACCCTTTGGTAAGCTTATTCAATTGGTAATCCTCCTTCTTGAGCCTTCGAGGTTAGTTGACGGGTTCGGGAAGAAGGTTCTCCCTAGTCTGCTCCAAGCTGAAGCAAATATTCACCCCAAGTATTTCGTCCCCCGTACTAGTGCCTAATTTATGCACTAGACTCGGCTTCAAATATTTTAGCATCACTGGCATGCTTGGACAACGACCAATATATGGGTATGACAGTTCATACTAGACTTAGGTCTAGGTTCAAAAACGGTCGATAGTCGGTTTTAGACTCTCAGAAATTGAGCTACCATAAGAGTATGATGATGGATGAGGGGCGATTGAACATGAATAATAATAAGAATCGGGAAATTGATCCTACTAATATATTTGATCGTATTGGCAAAATGGCTGAAACCGTCTGGCACGAGACGATCGGCAAAACGAATCCAGGCACTTCTGACGACGGCGACCAGATCGCTCAGCTTGAGGAGCGCTATGAGGACGCGCTACAGGCAACGATTGCCTTGCGCAGTAACATCGCGCGAGCGGAAGAGATGGCGAAGCTGCGCGGCGAGCAGGCCGAGCTTGCGATGCGCGCTGGCGAAGAGGATCTCGCTCGGCTTGCCCTGCAAGAGAAGCTGCGCGAGGAAGCCGCGAGCGAGCACTACCGCGCGCAGTACGCGAGCAGCCAGGACTTGTGCCTGGCGCTCGCAGAGGAACTGCGCGGGCTGCGTGCGGGGCACGCAGCGGAGGATGTGCAGCCGCGCGGCGGGCTGCACGGTAAAGAGGCTCGCGACACGTGGCGCGAGCTGGAGGTCACCGGCCGCGAACTCGGCCGGGAGGCGTTGCAGGGGCTCCGCGTGGCGGGCCGCTTGTCGAAGGAGACGCTGAAGGAAGCCGGTGGCAACCTTCAGCATGAACTGCGCGCGCTGCGCAGCAAGCTGCAGCACGAGTGGCACCAGGAGCAACGCTCTCGCAGTGAGCGAGATCCGCGCGACAGCAAATAGTCCTGGACGGTGACCTCCACGAAAGCAAACCCTTGTCCTATAAGGATTTGCATCTTGGAGGTCGTCCATTCTTATGGTATGCTAGGAATCGTATGAACGAAAGAGAAATGGCAGCCAGAGGAGGTGCATCGATGGGAGAGGAAACGAAAAATAACCGAAGCCGGAATACAGCGCTTGTGCTGATTGGAGCCGGTGTTTTTTTGCTTCTGGAACATACCATAGGCTTTTTTCCCGTTATGGCCGTAATCCTTATTTTGCTGGGCATTCATCGTGTTCGTTCACGCAAAGAGCGCAAGGGTTATGTGCTGATGGGGATAGGTGCCGTCATTTTATTCGGTGATCATCTCACCATTGTCATTTCGGTAGTGTTGATTTCATTAGGGTTGTTTTTCATTCGATCTAAGCAGGTTCATAAAGACGATACGTATACCCAAAAGCAAAAGATTGTCGATAGCGTTCGCCTAGGCCGAGAGCCATGGATTCAACGGAATACCTCGACGTGGTACTTGGTGGGGGAAACGTATATGGATCTTTCTATGGCTATTCTAGAACAGAAAGAAACGACAGTTATCCTACAGGGTGTTGTAGGAGATATTGATATAAAAGTGCCTGACGATATCGGCGTTTCCGTTACGGCTTCTGTCATGTTAGGTCAGCTTCAAATCGCGGAAGAAAAAGAGTCAGGTGTGATGAACAAAGTTGTTTGGCAATCGCAGAATTATCAACATTGCGACCATCGGGTGAAACTCATACTTTCTTTCATCGTAGGAGATATCAAGGTCAAAGTATTGTAACTTTCTTTAGGGGGTTCTTCACCAAGTGGACGGCTACAAACGACGATTAACGAACATGATCTGGCGCAGCATGGGGGAAGCCATCCTTTTTAGCTTCGCCGTATTCGGAGCTATGCTGTATTTTCTGAATTCAAGACATTTGATAGAGCCCTTTACCAGCTGGCAGCAGGGTGTCAAGTTTTCGTTCATGGCTTTGTTGATTCTGGGTGTCATTGGAGCGGTATTCGGTTACTGGAACAGCTCTAAGGTGACACGTAGACTTGAGCCGATGATGGAGACGATGATTTTATTAGAAAAAGGGACATTTGCCCGAGAAGGCTTTCAAAACGGGGATGATGATGAGATTGGACGTTTAGGCGAACAACTCAGCCGTATTATGAAGCGATGGGAAGAGCAAGTGACCTCCCTTCAACGACTATCGAATAGTAATGCTGAGCTTACCGAGAAAGCCAAACTTTCGGCGGTTATTGAAGAGCGTCAGCGCTTGGCGCGCGAGCTGCATGACGCGGTAAGTCAGCAATTGTTTGCTATATCTATGACAGCTACGGCTGTTGGACGTACACTGGATAAAGATTTTGAGAAAGCGAAGCGACAGATTCATCTGATTGAAGAGATGGCTTCCGTCGCTCAATCCGAAATGAGAGCCTTGTTGCTGCATCTGAGGCCGATCCATCTCGAAGGAAAACGACTGTCGGAGGGACTCGTTGAGCTCTTGAAGGAGCTAGCGGCCAAGGTTCCGATGGCGATCAGCTGGGATATGGATGAGGAAATCCGCTTAAACAAGGGGATCGAGGATCATTTATTTCGAATTGTGCAAGAGGCGCTTTCGAATGCCCTGCGTCACTCTAAGGCGAATAAGCTGGAAGTGAAGCTGTTGCATCGTTCAGACGGTATCCGATTAGTGATCCGCGATGATGGTGTTGGTTTTGAGCTGGATGCGAAGAAGCTAACTTCTTATGGCATCGTGTCCATGAAGGAACGTGTGAACGAAATCGGTGGTTCGGTGGATATTATTACAGCACCAGACCGAGGAACACGTATTGAAATTCGAGTACCAATCTTAGCAACCGATCCTCAATTGATCGAGAATGAACATCGTACATAGAGAGGAAGAAGCGAAATGGACGACACCTTAATCAAAGTACTACTAGTCGATGATCATGAGATGGTCAGAATTGGACTTGCAGCTGTTCTTGGGACGGAAGATGGGATTGAGGTCGTTGGCGAAGCGAGCAACGGCCACGATGGCATTCGTTTAGCTCAAGAGTATCGTCCTGATGTGGTGCTGATGGACCTTGTTATGGAAGGTATGGATGGCATCGAAACGACAAGAAAATTACTGCAACTATATCCAGATTGTAAAGTCATTGTATTGACTAGCTTCTTAGATGATGAGAAAATGTATCCAGTTATTGAAGCGGGTGCCTTCAGCTATTTGTTGAAAACCTCGCGTGCCTCCGAAATCGCGCAAGCGATTAGAGCCGCGGCCAAAGGACAATCGATTCTGGAGTCGCAGGTGGCTTCGAAAATCATGAATCGCTTCCGTCAACCAAAGCCGGTTGCGGAGCCGCATGAGGAACTAACGGACCGCGAGATGGAAGTACTTCGCTTGATCGCGAAAGGCAAATCGAATCAAGAGTTGGCTGATGATTTATTCATCGGTGTGAAGACGGTGAAATTCCACGTCACCAACGTACTATCCAAGCTTGGCGTAGAAGATCGCACGCAAGCGGCGATTTATGCCTTTAAGCACGGACTGGCGGAATAAGGCAAGGGAGCGATAAATTTGAATGTAGTCAAACAGATTTGGAGCTGGTTTGGTTCCATTGCAATTTCCTTTGTATTAGTCGTCTTTTTAGGTGTTTTTGTGTTTCAATCTACGAGAGTTAGCGGTCATTCGATGGATCCGACATTGCATGATAGTCAGCGCGTGTATGTTTCGAAGCTTTCGCATACGTTTCACTACGAACCCAATTATGAAGATATTGTCATTATCGATTCTAGGGTTGAGATGAAGCGGACTTTTAAAAATGATTTGTTGGACAGCCCATTGCTTAGCTTATTTGTTCGAGGCGATGATAAGCATGTATGGATCAAGCGTGTGATTGGTAAGCCAGGAGATCAGCTTGAGCTGAAGGATAATCAGATGTACCGCAATGGTGAACTGCTGAATGAGTCTTACATCAATGAGGAAATGAGAGCGAACGGGAACAAAAAGTGGACCGTTCCAGCTGATCATATTTTTGTGATGGGGGATAATCGGAACAATAGCATGGATAGTCGTGTTATTGGCTTCATTCCTATTGACCATGTGCTAGGTAAAAAGCTATTTTAATTGGAAAAGGCTGTATCACCCGTAGATGATTCTACTTGGGGATACAGCCTTTTTGTTCCTCACATCTTCGCATCCAGCAATAAGCCACGCATCGGAACCGGCAAATATGCCTCAAGCTGCGATTGATACTGACCATATGGTTTAAGCGGTGATGTGGAGAGTTGAAACAAGGAGACGGAAGGCAGCTGTTGCAGACGATCAATACGGCTTACTAACGAACTTGCGAAGTTGGTGAGATCAAGCAAACTTTTGCGATGAATGCCACTAGGTTGATTAAGTTGCTTCTCTAATACTTCAGGTTGTAGGCTCAATTTGCCATTATCACTCTTGGTGATGCCAAGATCGTGCAGTGTGTTAGGCTTTGCTGCCCCTTCCAGACCTTGAAGCAGGGCATGACTCACGTAGTCAGGTGAATCCCCTAGCTGATCTTGCAACTCATTATATGTATGAATAAACGTTTGAAGGTTCTGGGTGATATCGGCTTGCGACTCTTTCGTCCGAGTGAACGCAGTCGTGTTGACGAGTGTTTGAGCGGATTGCTTGACAGTTTGGGTAGATTGAACTAAACCCGCCACGTCTTTGGCAGCCGTCTGTGCGAACTGCCTGTAGGCGAGTTGCTCATAAGGTAAATCCAACATTCGTCGTATCGTATTCGATTTACCACCGGAGACTGCACTTACAGCGCCAACACGGTAATAATCTTTATGAGTTTGATACCTGTTCACCGCCATGACGGATGGATAAGCATTGATCATTACGATCACCTCATTTCGTATACGTTAAGTATATCACCCCAGTAGACTGGGGTAAATTGGTACTTGTGGGGTCAATTACAGGTTTACCAACATAAGATAGCATTATTGCTTCTTGTGGAGGCGGTGCCATGTGATACGCAAACGGTTGGCTACCATTGACGACCCCGCTATATATCGATTAGTTGTTGAACAATTAGTTCCTTTTTCCAGAATGTATGATTCAGGTAATTCTGTGACATACTCAGAGATCCGTAAGCGACTGAACGCCAATAAAACGTTCGTCATCGCCAAAGGGTACAAACGGCCTTATGGCTTCATTTCCATCATACGTAAATCAAGTAAGCTCTTCATAGATATGCTGGCTGTTGATCCGCGTGAGCAGGGCAAAGGCATTGGACATACACTTATGAAAGCTGCAGAAGACTACGGGCTTAGTGAACGTTGCCATACGGTGGAGCTATTTGTTGATGACAGTAATCCGAAGGCAATACGATTTTATAGTAAAAGAGGGTATGAGATTGATTCTTATGTACCTGATCTTAGCTGTTACCGTATGAATAAAAAGTTGAAACGTTGAGGAAAGGGCTGTAGATGAGGTATACATCCACAGCCTTGATTTCCGTCACTCACTAAACATGGCGGCAATATAGTCGATTTGAATATCTACTGGACCTGTGGGTCTAACCGGTGGCCCTCCAAAACGGATGAGTCCGAAGGAAGACAGCTGATCTTCTGTTGATGGCTGAGTTGGTGCAACGGGTTGAGCTTGCTTCTTTTTCCCCTTTTTGTTAAGCGTGGGCTTGGTACTTTTGGAAGAGGACTTCGTGTTCGCTTGTTGATTGTCATTTAGGATGAGCTTGTTTTTCTCTACGCGACTGACGATTCCATATATCTCAGAGCCATTCGTTAAGAAGACAAGAACAGGTTTTCCGACAAGATTTTTGCAACTTTTTTCGGTGATTGGATGAAAGGGTTGCATGACTAAGGGCACCTCCGTATTCGTATGTACTGTTAGCCTATGCCACGTATAATGTAACGGTATAGACGGATGTCTATTTTCTTATAAGAAAATGTTATGAGTTAAAGTGACTATATAAGTTGAATAGCTTGACAATTTTAGGTATGCTAAGCATATTAACTAATTCTAATAGAGAAAGAATGATGCATAGATGAGTGGAGCTGTGTTTTATATTTTCGGAGCAACGGGTGATTTAGCGAAAAGAAAACTGTTTCCTGCCTTTTATAGCCTTTATCGCGAAGGCAAGCTGGGAGATAACTTTGCGGTAGTTGGTCTGGCTCGCAGACCGCGTACGAATGAGCAATTCCGTGATGACGTGAAAAATTCGATTCAAGAATTCGCTCGTTACAAAAATACGGATGCTGCAGAATGGGAGAAATTCGCCCAAAGATTCGAGTACATGTCACTCGACATTAACAATGTTGCAGGATTCCATGAACTGAATACACTGACAGCGAAATTGGATGAGAAGTATCAAACGGGCGGTAACCGTCTGTTCTATTTGGCGCTTGCGCCTGAGTTGTTTGGTAATGTGTCGTACAATTTAAGTGAAGGCGGCTTGCTCCAAACGGAGGGTTGGCATCGCTTGGTTATTGAAAAACCATTCGGCTACGATTTGCCGTCTGCGGAGCGTTTGAATGGACAACTTCGTCAAGTGTTCGAAGAGAAGGATATTTACCGTATCGATCATTACCTGGGTAAAGAAATGGTCCAAAACATCGAGTTCGTTCGTTTCGCGAATGCTTTCTTCGAGCCGCTTTGGAATAATAAATACATAGCGAACATCCAGATCACGCTCAGTGAGACTGTGGGTGTAGAAGAGCGCGGTGGTTACTATGACCACTCCGGTGCTCTTCGCGATATGGGTCAAAATCACATGCTGCAAATGCTGATGATGATGGCGATGGAACCACCTAGCCGTCTACATCCGGAGGATATCCGTGATGAGAAGGTGAAGGTACTCCGTTCACTCCGTTTGTTCGAAGACGGGGATGATGTCCGTGCGAACGTGGTTCGCGGTCAATATGCTAGCGGTTCTGCCAAAGGCAAAGCACTTCCTGCATACCGAGAAGAGGATTCTGTGAATCCGCAATCGACGACAGAAACTTATTTTGCAGCACGTGTTCACGTGGATAATTTCCGCTGGGCGGGTGTGCCATTCTATATTCGTACTGGAAAACGACTACCGGTCAAAACGACTGAGGTGGTTGTCGAATTCAAGAACATTCCAAACAATGTCTATTTGGCTAAAAAGCATGAGCTTGAGCCGAATCTGCTCGTATTCCGAGTGAATCCGATGGAAGGCATCTATTTGAAAATGAACGCGAAGCAACCTGGTTCAGAAGGCGTGATCGTACCCGTTGCGATGGACTTCTGCCAAAGCTGTCAAATCGGCATCAATACGCCAGAGGCTTACGAGCGTTTGCTGTATGATGCAACTCGCGGAGATTCCACTTACTTTACACGTTGGGATGAAGTGGCGCTTGCATGGTCTTATGTGGATCGCATTGCAGCTGCATGGGGCGAACAGACAGATGACCTTAAGCACTATCCAGCTGGCTCATGGGGGCCTGCAGAAGCAGCGAAGCTCCTGAGTGACGATGGATTCAAGTGGTGGCCGATTAATGGCCAGAATGAAGGGGAAGTCGATTGGGAAGCTATTCAGAAAACAACTGTATTGGCGTAAAATAGGGAGTTTATCCAACAGGCGAATTCGCCTGTTGGTTTTTTGCGTGTGGGTACAAGCGGAGCAAGAAATCACTTGATGTTGTCGAGTCTGGACGATGTATCGGACACAATTTGTGGTATACTAGTGCATATGGCCATTTTTTCATTTTATACACTTGAGGTGCATCGATGTCACGAAGAGCGTTTGTGCGATGGCTGCTTGCCATTGGGGCTGTTTTAGTAGGATTAAGTGCTTGGTTTAGTCTGTTGGTTAAGAAAAAATTCCTTCCCGAGGAACAGGCTATTGCCGCACCCGTAGCTACCTCTGAGCCTCCTCAACAAGCTACGCCAGCGCCTTCGGAGGAACCTCTGCCTCTTGGCCCGTTGATGTCCTTTTTTATCCTAAGTGATCTTCATGTTACAGCTGGAGATTCTCTTCCCAACAAAAAGCTTAGACTTGCGTTAGATGATGTCACTCAGTTCGATGGTCCTGTCGATGCGATTATGCTGACCGGTGATTTGACGGATACAGGTACCGAGGTTGACTATAAGGCATTGCGTGCCATAATGAATAATTATAAGCTTCCTCCTATTCATGGGAACATGGGGAATCATGATTATTATACGATTTGGATCAATAAAGCGAATAGTTGGGATCAGGATAACGTACCTAATGGCAAAAGTGATGCCGTAAGTAGAGAGCAGTTCAAGAAGTTCATGGGCTATACTTCCATTTATAATGATTTTACAACGAACGGACACTCTATCCTATTGCTATCACAAGAAGCTTACGTGCAAGAGAAGCCCGAAGTGGGTGAAGGTGCATGGTACTCCGATGAGCAACTCGCTTGGTTCAAAGGAAGACTGGGCAATTTATATAAACCAGGAAGACCGCTTTTCGTGATGACACATCAACCATTGCCGCCTGTTGGCACCGATGGGGCTACTCACCAGCTCATTCGGGCTATTCAGTTCCGAGAAACGTTGAAGCCTTACAAGAATGTATTCGTCTTCTGTGGTCATCGTCATCAGGATTTTCAGAATGGGACACCTCACTATATTCAGGAAACGTTCCATTATTTCCATAATGCCTCTGTAGGGAGAACGCTGAATCGGGCGTACCAGCAAACGGCACAGGATAAAGCACAGGGTATTTATGTGCAAGTATTTGCAGATAAAGTGGTTGTGCGCGGCAGGGAATTCAGCAATCGCACGTTCATTGAAGAAGCGAACTGGACGGTCCCCTTGGAGAAAGCACACGCTTGATTCTAAAGTAGTCATATGTAAAAGAAGAAGGGAATAAACGAACACATGAAAACGCAACTCACTAAACTTCTCGAAACGGAAGTCGCTAAACGACGGACGTTCGCGATTATTTCTCACCCGGATGCGGGAAAAACAACATTAACAGAGAAACTGCTTTTGTTCGGAGGGGCAATTCGCTTAGCCGGAACGGTTAAAGGTCGTAAAGCTAGTAAACATGCTACATCAGACTGGATGGAAATTGAGAAACAACGGGGGATCTCCGTAACGTCAAGCGTTATGCAGTTCGACTATGAAGGTCACCGCGTCAATATTCTAGATACACCAGGTCACCAAGACTTTAGTGAGGACACCTACCGTACGTTGACAGCCGCGGATAGTGCGGTAATGTTGATCGATGTTGCCAAAGGGGTCGAGACCCAAACGAAGAAGCTTTTCCAAGTATGTCGTATGCGTGGGATTCCCATTTTCACATTCATTAATAAATTGGACCGTGAGGGTCGTGATCCGTTCGAGTTGCTGGAAGAGCTTGAAGAAGTACTCGGCATTCGTTCTTATCCGATGAACTGGCCAATTGGGTCAGGGAAGCAGTTCTGTGGGGTTTACGATCGCGGGAAATCGCAGTTAGAGCTCTACCAAGGCGATGACCACAAGGATATTGAAGTCCGCAAGGTAGACGGTGTAGAAGATCCGTTAGTGAAGCAAATCGCAGGTGAGTTCTTACACAAGCAATTGTGCGGAGATATCGAGCTGTTGGATGTTGCTGGTGACCCTTTTGATATGGAGAAAGTGATGAAGGGTGAGCTTACGCCTGTTTTCTTCGGGAGTGCGGTGAACAATTTCGGTGTTCAGACGTTCCTCGAGAACTTCCTGCAACTAGCTCCACAACCAGAGCCGCGCACGAGCACAGCTGGTGTGATCGAGCCAACGAGAGAGAAATTCTCTGGTTATGTGTTCAAAATTCAAGCGAATATGAACCCAGCTCACCGCGACCGCGTAGCTTTCTTGCGTATCGTTTCCGGAAAGTTCGAACGGGGAATGTCCGTGAAGCA
The DNA here is from genome assembly GCF_964253335.1 of Paenibacillus sp. LjRoot56. NCBI lineage: Bacteria > Bacillati > Bacillota > Bacilli > Caryophanales > Paenibacillaceae > Paenibacillus > Paenibacillus sp. LjRoot56. The sequence goes on along the minus strand of NZ_CAXURV020000003.1, from coordinate 787,915 downwards.
TGTAAGGCTTGGCAAGGATATCAAGCTGGCACAGCCGCAGCAGTTCCTAGCCCAAGATCGTGATATCGTGGAAGAGGCTTTCCCGGGGGATATCATTGGTCTATTCGATCCAGGTATTTTCCGTATCGGCGATTCCTTAAGCGAAGGAGAAGAGGTCATCTTCGATGAGCTTCCAACCTTCTCACCAGAGCTATTCAGCAAAGTATCGATCAAAAATGCTTTGAAACAAAAACAGTTCTTGAAAGGGATCGATCAGTTGACGGAAGAAGGGATGATTCAAGTCTTCACGACAATTGGTTTCGAAGATATGATTCTTGGCGTCGTAGGTCAACTTCAATTCGAAGTACTGGAGCATCGGATGAAATCGGAGTATGGTGTGGATATTCTTCTGCAGCGTCAGAATTATCAATTCGCGCGTTGGATTATCGATGATAAAATCGATCCAGCTAAATTCCGCATTAACTCCCAATTGGTCAAAGACAAGAAAGGGAATTTCGTAGGCTTGTTCGAAAGTGAATATGCGCTGCGCTCTTCCATAGATAAAAATCCAACCGCACAGTTCTTAACAAGTGCGCCTTAATAGCTAGACATGATAAAGAGGCTCTCCTGTTGGATTTCAGGGGGAGCCTCTTCTTGTATTTTTGTCGCCAATGCTTTGTTGCCTTCATACACTAGGATGGGGTGAATTCGAAGCTGGAGGCCTGGTATGAAGAGAATTAGGAAGAAGAGTACAAAGAAACCGATAAGCTTGAATAAGGCAAGATACGTAAGTAGTAAAATTGGCAAAACGAAGGCTGTCGAGTCTGTCGAATCACTTCGCAAGTATGTGCCAAGTACCAAACGCATGAATTCAGTCACCTTACAAGAAATGCTCGAACAATATAAAATGGTCTACGTAAAACCCAATATTGGGATGTTTGGGAACGGTGTGATTCGTATCGAGTTAACAGGGGAAGAGGCAGAACGGTCCTATTCTTACCAATCTGGAGTCACCATCAAAAGGTTCAAAACCTTCACTGACATGTACGTATCACTCCTAAAGGTGACAAGGAAACGGCGTTATTTAGTACAGAAAGGGATTCATTTGTTGACTTACAAGGGGAATCGTTTTGATCTCCGCGTCATGGTGCAGCAAACGCCTGCTCGAAAATGGGAGACAACGGGGATTATTGGCCGCGTGGCACATCCCGCAAAGATTGTTACGAACTTTCATAATGGGGGCACGTTGAAATCGGTGGATACTTTGTTAAAGAAGTATTTGCCCCGGGCGGAGAGAACTGGATATGTGAACCAGCTGCAAGTCATGGGTATACAGGTGGCTAAGGCGATTAATGCTCAGTATAGAGGGGTAAAAGAGATAGGCGTTGATGTAGCCTTAGATAAAGATTTGCAGCCATGGATTCTTGAAGTGAATACGAGTCCGGATCCTTATATTTTCCGGAGATTAAAGGATAAGCGCATTTTTGCCAAAATCAGAAGATACGCCAAAGCATACGGCCGGTTATGAAATCATAACCGGTCTGTTGTCATTCATATGAAAGGTTTGTTCAATGTCATAGGCAGAAATCGGAGGGCTAAGCAAGAACCCTTGAATGGTTGTACAGGTAGTTTCCTTGAGAATATCAAGTTGCCCCACATCTTCGACCCCTTCGGCGACAACTTGGATATTAAGGGCATGTCCGAGGTGTATGATGGCGTTCGTAATCGCCCAATCATTGGAATTACTTTGAATATTTTTGACAAAGGAACGGTCGATTTTGAGGCAATGTATCGGAAACTCCTTCAAATAATTGAGGGACGAATAGCCAATCCCAAAATCATCGATGGAGATGGAAATTCCTTTGGAACAAAGCTTGTCAAGGACGGCGATCGTTTTCTCCATATTTTGCATAATAGAGCTTTCGGTAATTTCGAACTCCAAATAAGAGGGGTTAATGCCGGTTTGTTGAATGATGTGAATGGCTTTATCCGCAAAGTTCTCATCTTGAAACTGGCAAGGCGAAATGTTGACGGCAACTTGATAATCAAGTTTATTTTCAGCGAGCCATCGTGCTTTCTGTAGACAAGCCTCCCGCAAGACCCATTCACCAAGTGGCAAAATAAGGCCTGATTCCTCAGCAAGCGGGATGAATTCAGCAGGCGCAATCATGCCATGTAGGGGATGATTCCAACGCACAAGGGCTTCCAGACAACTAATTTGACCGGTCGAGAGCTCAAGTCGAGGTTGATAGTATAACAATAGCTGATTCTCTGTGATCGCTTTGCGCAGGTCGGTTTCCATTTGAATCTGAGTAGCAAACCGTTGTTGTGTCGGTAAGGTGTGAAAAGTAATGAGTTTATTCTTGCCTGTTTGTTTGGCAATGAGGAGTGCTTGCTCAGCTTGGTGGAGTGCTTGTTGTACATTATCAGGTGTTATCGTAAGGTCACTCAGACCGAAGCTTGCACGAAGGAAGCAGTCCTGTCCTTGGTAAGTAAAAGGGGGATCAAATATCTGCCTAACACGATGCAGCGCAGATTGAAGTTGTTCTTGATTGTGTACTCGAAGAAGGAGTGTATATTCATCATCACCAGATCGAACCACAAGATCGATGTGATCTAGTACTTTCAATCTGCGGTTTAATTCCTGCAGTAGATGATCTCCGCATGCGTAACCTAGGGAGAAATTCACTTGGCGAAAACGATCAATATCGAAAATAAGACATGCACGGACCTGAGCGGATGAGGTATCATCGTGTTTCCGAACAGCATGTTCTAACTGGGCAAGGAGCTGCCCACGGGAGTGAAGTCGAGTGATCTGTGACCTGCTCGTGAGAGCATCGATCATTGATGACGCAGTGAACCGAAGATGGCGCCAGATTGCTTTCATTTGCTATCACTCATTCCCATCGCATAGTTGTCCCAATATCCTTTATCATAAAGCTCTAAGAGGAGATAAACAATATTAAGAGTTTGCTTTTATGACAAAAAATGGACTTTATTTTCGCGTTTCTTAATGAAAAATTGATGGAAATGTCGAAATATGGCGAATGTGATAGGAAGAGTAATATTCTGAATTTATATTGACAGAAGTAGCTTCTGAATGAGAAAATGTACGCGTGTACATTTTACGTGAATTTAGGCGGAAAGGAGCCAATCTACATGGTGACGAGAAAAGAGGTTGCTGAGTTAGCCAGGGTATCTGAGGCGACTGTATCTCGTGTATTCAATGGACTTGGTCCGATGAAGCCTGCAACCAAAGAAAGAGTTCTCGAAGCAGCAAAAGTACTTGGCTATCATCCCAATGCGATTGCGCAAAGCTTTGCACGAAGAAGAAGCGGTAATTTGGGGGTCGTGCTTCCCTATATGCCGAAGGTGCATCTGTTTTCCGCGTATTATTTTGCAGAGATTCTTAGCGGGATTGGGGAGCAGGTGAGGGAGCAAGGCTATGACATGTTGTTGTATCTCCTAACACCAGATGATGATTTGGATTACGGCCGCTTATACCGCTCGCAAAAAGTAGATGCCTGTGTCATTCTCGGGGCAAGAGATACCGAATCACAGCGAAGTTCATTACTGCAATTGCAGGAGCAGGGACTACCTTTCTGCTTGGTTAATCAACGATTCGAGGGGTTATCCTTCCTTGAAGTTGATGCGGATCATGTGGAGGGGAGCTATCAAGCGGTTCGTCATTTACTGGATGAAGGCTATCGGAAAATTGCCTTTCTCAACGGTTCTCCACACTATACGAATTCCTTGGATAGACGTCATGGGTATCAAAAGGCGATGTTAGAAGCTGGCTTAACGATGGATCCTTCATTGCAGTTTGAGGGGAACTACAGCCGGACTAGCGGATATGAGATTGCCGCAAAGGTGTGGGAGATCCGGGATCAAGTTGAGGCTGTATTTGCGGCTAATGATCGCATGGCTATTGGACTCATGCAAGGACTTCGTGAACGTGGATGGATAGCTGGGCGAGATTATGCGGTCATCGGGTGCGATGACTCGGATGCTGCGAAGCTAAGTGATCCACCACTCAGTAGTATTAAAGTGCCCTTTTTTGAAATGGGCAAAGGAGCAGCCCGTGCCGTTCTAGCTAGCGTTAGGCAGGGAAGCAGCGAGGTTCAGCTACAAGTTAAGCTGCCGACAGAAGTGAAGATTAGGCAGTCGTCGAAGTGGATAAGTCAGGAATAGCTATGGAGAAGGGCTATCAACTTGTTTAACTTGATTAGAACACACTTGGGGAGGCGTGTATGCGATGAAAAAAACGTTCAATATCGGCATGATTGGCTATAAATTTATGGGAAAAGCACATAGTCATGCCTATAAAGATTTACCTATGTTCTTTCCACAGACGGCGATTCCAAAGATGAAGCTCATCTGTGGTCGCGACGAGAACGGGGTTCGTCAGGCAACGGAACAATTCGGCTGGGACGGGTATGTAACCGATTGGCGCGAGCTGGTCACGCATCCGGATATCGACGTCGTCGATATCAATGCGCCAAGCGATGCGCACAAGGAGATTGCTTTGGCGGCGGCGAAGGCCGGCAAGCATCTATTCTGCGAGAAGCCGCTGGCGCTGACCCTTGCGGATGCAAGGGAGATGCTGGAAGCGGCTGAAGAAGCTGGCGTGAAGCACATGGTCGGCTTCAACTATCGGTTTGCACCGGCGGTACAGCTGGCGAAGAAGCTCGTGGAGAGCGGCCGCCTCGGTCAAATCTACCACTTCCGTGCTTGGTTCTTGCAAGATTGGATCGTCGATCCGACGTTCCCATTGGTGTGGCGGTTGCAGAAGGAGATTGCGGGATCAGGATCGCATGGCGATCTGGGCGCGCATCTCATCGATCTGGCGCATTTCCTCGTTGGCGAGATGACCGAAGTGATCGGGATGAGTGAAACATTCGTGAAGGAGCGTCCGCTTCCGTCCTCGATGACGGGGCTTAGTGCCAAAGGCAGCAAAGATGCACCGCATGGTCCTGTTACGGTTGATGATGCGACATTATTCATGGCTCGCTTCGCGAATGGTGCATTGGGCAGCTTCGAGGCAACGAGATTTGCTCCCGGGCACCGGTGCACGAACTCTTTTGAAATTAACGGCAGTAAAGGCAGTGTGAAATTCGATTTCGAGCGATTGAATGAGTTGCAGGTGTATTTTACAAGTGATGATGAGGATGTTCAGGGCTTCAGACGTGTTCTTGCAACAGATGCCTCACATGCGTATATGGATGCTTGGTGGCCAGCAGGACATACGATCGGGTATGAGCATACTTTCGTACATGAAGTCGTGGAGTTGATGTCAGCGCTTTCCGAGGATCGACAACCGGTTCCGAATTTTGTGGATGGCGTCAAGTGTCAAGAGGTACTGGAAGCCGTGGATCAATCGATCGAACAGCGTCGCTGGGTTCGTATAAGTGAAGTGTAAAAGGGTTATGGAGAGAGGAGCGGGAATAGCATGAGTCAGAAACAAGCATTGATTGTATGGGGTGGCTGGGATGGTCATCAACCCGAGGAGGTTGCGGGGATTTTTGCAGGACTGTTAAGGGAAGAGAACTATGCGGTGGAAGTTTCTGATACGCTGGACAGCTTCCGGGATGAGGAACGTTTGGCGAGTATAGATTTGATTGTTCCAGTGTGGACCATGGGAAAAATTGAGAAAGAGCAGTTGACACCTCTCATTAACGCGGTGAAAGTTGGCGGAACGGGGATTGCAGGCTGTCATGGCGGGATGGCGGATTCATTCCGTAATGAAGTGGAGTATCAGTACATGGTGGGCGGCCAATGGGTGGCGCATCCTGGTAATGATGGCGTTACGTATACGGTTCGTATGAAAGATAGCGAGCAGCCACTGACCGCGGGCATTGGTGATTTCGTCGTAGTTTCGGAAAAGTATTATATGCATGTCGACCCTGCGATCAAGGTGCATGCGGTGACGGACTTTGATGATGTAGAAATGCCGGTCGTATGGACCAAAACTTACGGTGCAGGGAAAGTCTATTATAATTCACTGGGGCATCAAGCTAACATTGTTCGTATGCCAGAGACACTAGAATTAATGCGACGCGGATTGCTTTGGGCAACACGCTAATTATAGGGGGACATAAAGCGATGAGTAAGAAGAAGGTTGGTATTATTGGATGCGGAAATATAAGCGCGGCTTATATGAAAAATATTCCTAACTACGCACACTTGGAATTGGTCGCCTGTGCAGATATTGATGTGAGTAAAGCAGAAGCGCGTGCCGAAGAGTTTGGGATTGCACATGCGTACACAGTAGAACAATTACTAGGTGATCCACAAGTGGACATCGTGATTAATTTGACGATCCCGGCTGTACATGCGGCAGTCTGTATTCAAATTCTCGAAGCAGGTAAACATGCTTATGTAGAAAAGCCTCTTGCTGTAACGCGGGAGGAAGGGCTGCAAATCTTGGAGGTTGCTAAGCGCAAAGGACTTCTGATTGGCAGTGCGCCAGATACATTCCTTGGCGGAGGGATTCAAACAGCGATAAAGCTAATCGAGGATGGATGGATTGGTACACCGATTGCCGCTACGGCTTTCATGATGGGGAAGGGGCATGAGCATTGGCACCCAGATCCAGAGTTTTACTACGCCAAAGGCGGCGGCCCAATGTTCGATATGGGTCCTTATTACTTAACGGCTCTCGTGGCATTGCTCGGACCTATTCGTCGTGTAACGGGTTCAACGGCTGTGAGCTTCCCAGAGCGTACGATTTCCAGTGAGAAGAAGCGCGGGCAGAAAATCCAAGTAGATACGCCAACACATGTGGCTGGTGTATTAGATTTCCATAATGGTGCTATTGCAACGCTTGTGACAAGTTTTGATATTATGGCAGGTACTGGGTTGCCCCACATTGAAATCTATGGCAGTCATGGCTCGTTGAGTGTGCCTAATCCGAATAACTTCGGGGGGGAAGTACTTATTCGCAAACCTAGTTCTGCCGTATATGAACCGATTCCACTTTCGCACGGCTACACAGACAATAACCGCGGACTCGGTGTTGCTGCGATGGCGCAAGCGCTGATCACGGGTGATAGCTCAGCACACCGTGCGAACGGCGAGCTTGCCTATCACGTGTTGGAAGCGATGCATGGTTTCCATGATGCATCTGACTCCGGTCAGCATTATGTAATGAAGAGCAGCTGCGAGAAGCCGGCAGCGATGAATCCATTAACGGTATTATAAGTAAAATTGAAATCGTAGTAGCTTGACGATATCCTCCTTGTTGGTCAGTGACTGATGAGGGGGATTTTAATTTGTTTAGCTGGGGGATGCCGAAGCATCCCCAGCAAGTTTGTAGTTATTTTAACAATAAGATGGTTCATATAGGGAGGAATTTACTCAAGGTGCGCCTTAAGCGTTTCGACGAGTGTGTCTTGCGTACTTGCTTCTGAATGCTGCCATATAATTTCAAAAAGAACACCTAACCCAGGTAAAACTTTCTCTTCTCCACCGATCGAGTCTTCAATAACTTCTTTGAGTTCTTCTGGTGTTTTGTTATTAACCCGCTGGTGGATGGCTTGTCTAAGGGTAATATTCATTCAAGGACCTCGCTTCCATTTCATTCTCGCTATTACTATGTGCAGATTCAGATGGCTTCATCCTTCCCACTCTTCGCCAATGCAGGCAGTGGCTCCATTGTTGTGAAGTGAGCTTAGGGGGCTGAGTATGGTATAATAAATGAGATATATTCTTGGAATATGGAGGAACGTGACCGGTGAGAAAACAATTTGCGATTATTGGGATGGGAAGATTTGGTTCAGCTGTTGCTAAGACGTTATCACAACTAGGATTCGAGGTTCTTGCCATTGATCAGGACGAAGAAACGGTTCAAGACGTTTCCGCTTATGTGACTCATGCGGTTCAAGCCGATTCTACGGATGAGGAAGCTATGCGGGCGCTCGGAATTCGCAATTTTGACGTTGTGGTTGTGGCCATTGGGGAAGATATACAAGCAAGTATTCTAACGACATTAATTCTCAAAGAAATGGGCGTTGCTACAACGATCGTAAAAGCTGTGAATGATCTCCATGGCAAGGTTCTCAAAAAAATTGGCGCAGATAAAATCGTCTATCCAGAACGGGATATGGGGCAACGTGTAGCCCATCATATGATTTCATCGAACATTATCGATTATATAGAGCTCTCTGCCGATTACAGTATTGTAGAAATGAGAGCATCGAAAGAGATGCTTGGTAAAAGTCTGCGTGAACTCGATGTGCGTGCCAAATATGGTTGCAACGTGATAGCGATTAAACATAACGAGCAGATGATTATTCCGCCGAGTGCGGAGGCTCCGCTTAAACAAGAAGATATTTTGGTCATTGTGGGTAAAAATTCGAGTCTTCAGAACTTTGAAGTCACTTTTGCGGAGTAGGTATATTCATGACAAATGCATACGTAGAAATCATGTCTGTTCAAAATACAAGAGTCAAGGACTGGGCTCAGCTCTTAGAGCGGCGCGGTAGGGACAAGCAAGGCAAGTATATCATCGAGGGTTATCATTTGATTGAGGAAGCTTTGAAGGCTGGGGCCGAGGTAGAGACTATTCTTTTTCTATCGGAAAAAGGGAGCCCTTTGGAGCTTGTCGCCCTCGCTGGAGATCGCGCCATCGAATGGGTCAGCGTGAGCGCAGCGGTATTGGCCAAGTGTTCGGATGCACAGACGCCGCAGGGGGTCGTGGCCGTCGTGACGCGGCCACAGGTTGGCATGGACGAGCTGCTTGCTGGCAAGCACGATTTGGTCGTGGTCCTGGACGGCGTTCAGGACCCTGGCAACCTCGGAACGATCATCCGCAGTGCGGATGCCGTCGGGGCGAAAGCGGTCGTGCTCGGCCGCGGCACGGTCGATCTGTTCAATCCCAAGACGATCCGCTCGACGATGGGATCAATGTATCATCTGCCGATTGTGGAGGCAGAGTTGGGTGAGTTGTTGCCGCGTGCGCGTGAGCGCGGCGTGCGGCTCGTGACGACGAGCCTGCAAGCGCAGGGCTCGTGTTACGACACGGACCTGCGGCAGCCGACGTGGTTGATATTCGGCAACGAGGCCAAGGGTGTGTCGCCGGAAGTTGCTGCGCAGTCGGACGTGAAGGTCATTATTCCGATGCAGGGCAAGGCGGAATCGCTGAACGTCGCGATGGCGGCGACGGTTTTGCTGTTTGAAGCGGCTAGGCAGCGGATGAACCAGCAAAACTAACCAAACTGTGAGTTGTAATTCACTTTGTCACTGTTTGGAACGTTGTTTGTCATAGATTTGGAACGTAGATTTGTCACTACTTAGACTAGTCCCGATGTGGCTTAAAGCCTTGATACATCGGGATTTTTTACGTGCTATGCGATTAGGAAGTAAGCATGAATTTAGAATGAGAGCGAATAGAAGTTCGTGAATTTTATCTTGAAAATTTCTGGAATAACTTTTGTCATAAGTCGTAAATTTCCAAGGGAGGCTTCCATGAATATTATTGGTGAAAACATAAAAAGGTTGAGAAAGATCCATAACTTGAATCAAATTGATTTTTCAAATCTAATTGGCGTTTCTTAAGGTAGCTTGAGCGATATAGAAGCAGGAAAAAGTAAACCAGCTGTAGATACGGTTGTTTCTATTTACAAAAATTTTGAATGTTCATTGGAGTGGTTGCTTACTGGTTCTATTAAACAAGTGGATGAAGAGAAAGAGTCTGAATATCATAATTTGCAAACAACTTCATTAGAGAGTGAGTTAATTAGTGCATTTAGAAAACTTAGTACAGAAAATCAGTTAGAAATATTTGAAATTATTAATATCAAACTAAGGAGATAACTAGATAATTTCCTGAATAAATTTAACTTTGCCTTTGACAATGTAAGATCGATTGATAGGGGAGATCACGATGGGGAATGGGCAAAAGAGAAATGAAATCTGTTTCTGCGGAAGTGGAAAAAAATATAAAAGGTGCTGCATAAATAAAAATGAAAATTTCCCATTTAAATTTGTTCATGCATCTCAACAAAGTCCTGAACCTAATCTTGGTATTGTGCCAAGTTTAGAGTTTCAAGGACAGAGAGTACGTACTATTTGGAGTACCTTATATTTCCGCCCCTTACGTGAGACATTTCAAGAATTTCTTATTTTGATGGCTTATAGAAATACTTATGGCAAAGAATTTCATGAAAATCAGGTAGCACTTCCGTCTGATAAACGTCATGTTACATTTAAATGGTGGGAGGCTTATTGCGAGTGGGGGTTTAAGAATATAAATAACTTTGTTGAAACAGAGAACGGCAAAGTTTATTACGGAACTTCTACTGGTGAAATTCAGTCACTATTACAGCACGCTTATGATTTATTTTGCCTTCAAATTGTAAATAGGCTTCCGGAATTTTTTATTTCTAAGCTTAGAGATGTTCATGAGTTTCAGGGAGTAAAATACGAAGTAGCTGTTGCAGCAATTATGGCTAGAGCAGGATTTGAAATTGAATTTCTTGATGATAATTATAAAAGTGAAGTCCATTGTGAATTTATTGCTACACATAAAGAATCGGGGCAAAAGATTGGAGTGGAAGCAAAAAGCAAACGAAGAAAAGGTGTGTTACATGAAGAGGGAGAGTTTAATGCGGAAGCTGATACTAGAGGAAATATTCAACATCTATTTAGAAAAGCGAGAACACAAAAGCCAAAAGACATCCCATTCCTCATTTTTATTGATATGAACTTACCTTCAACTAATGTAAATCATAATTCAATTGATGCGGAACCTCCCGAAAAGACATGGGAACATGATATTGATCAGATTTATGCTAATTATAAGAACCAATCTACTTTACCTGATCCTTTTAATGCAGTGTACTTCACAAATTTTGCGTTTTATTATCAAGGAAATAATAGTCTCTCACTTCCATGGATAACCTACATTAAAAAATCCGAATCGCCTGAACATGAAATAAGAGAAAGCAGCTTACTTGAATGTATTCAAAGTTCCATAATGAGGTATTCAGATATCCCTCAGGAAATATGAATGATTATTAAAAAGCTCCTCTACTTTATATTGAGAACGCAATGTTAGTTCTTGCTGTAAAAAATAAACTACATGTATTATCCACTTATAGAGATATGTGTAATGGTAATTATTAAAACTTTTTAGTTGATATGTTTGAGACAAAATTTAAAGCCAGAAATAGCAGGATCCATGCTATTTCTGGCTTATTTTTTTATGTGTTAAAAGAAAATATATTATTAGACTGTCGTAAGCGCTAAGCTCCCTCGGTATGATTTGATTTTCTCACGCAAGCTCGTCTATTCGCAGGATTTCATCCCTTTAGGTTTCAATGATAAATGAAAGATAGCGAGATATATTAGGATGTGTCGTTAAAAAGGCATGCGGGAACAGAGGTGGAGTTGAATCACCCAATTCATTCCAAATGCTGCACGTATTCTCCACGTTGCTCTTAGCGATTTTCACTCCCATGTCTCAATGGGTCAATAGCCCTTACATTCCTTCGTCACATCTATCCAAGGGGTGGAGGTCGGTCTTTCTAACGGAACAGGTCGGAGCCTTTTTGCGTAAGTTATCCCGATACTCCGTGCTTTCTTTGTCTCCTGCGAATACGCCAACTTGCGTGAGATAAGGTTTATGTTAAGCTGCTAATGCAAAGATTTTATCGGGGTTGTAAGCTTCATTACTACGAGCCATTCCTACTAAGAGTCGAGCTAGCTTTCCACATAGCTTCATGATAGAATTCATCTTTTTAAGCTTTTTCACCTGAACATTGTAATGGTGTAAGGCTTTAAATTCTTGGTTACTCATGACCATGCAAGTCGCGAATCCAACGGTCGAGGGACTTGAAACCATCCTCGTCATTACTAAACACTAAAGGATTACCGAGAGCGACACCTCGAAAGTTAACCGCTCTGGCAACATGGGACTCTTGAGCAATGTCTACACCAACAACAATATGATTAAAGGTAATGTTTTCAATGAGTTGATTTTGCTTATCTTGTGATTAAACTTCATAGTAGAGCGTCCTCCTGGATGATGGAGTTAAAGGGCTTTTGACCCGTTGCGTACTTCCATCGTACCGAGGCGCTCGTTTTTTTACAAAGCTGAAATTTATCCATCTACAGGAATCTAACGAGAGAACTTTAGTTGAATTAGTAAAGTGGCAGTCGAAGACTTTGATATGAACGAAACCTGTCAAGCGCCTCTGTTGCTCCTTAGTTTTTGACGAACTTAAATAAGAGTCTGTCAAGTGACTTTCTTGACAGATGCCCTAATCTTTCCATACTTTAAGTTCCCCGGCCTGCCTTACGGCGAGTAACGGGTGCAGGGAGTTTACTCCCTGCGTTTCCCCTTTAGGGGACGGAAGGGGTGGATCATTTATTAGCTCGGAGGCAAAAACAATTCGCTGGTTGGCAATCTGATATTCGTGGATTCTCACACTTTCTACATACGTCTGAAGAGCATACCGCTAACTATTTACGGGCATTCGCCACTAAGAGCTGCACAAAAGTCTTACGCGGATTTTCTCTTCACCTTACCTGATTTGCCCGCGAGGTAATAAATGATCTCCCCCTATATCCTCGCTCCCTTCAGAATGTAGTTCTTACATGCTGATATCAAATAGTATTAGTTACATCAAACTGCAACATTTTGTCTACCCTTATCTATCTCCTTGGCAATCGCCCATACAAATCCTGCGAGTTCTCTCGCGATAGCAACTGTGATGGCTCCTTTATGTTTTCACATCTGGAGAATTTAGACGTTCATCTTCTGAAGAATATTATCCTGGTTGCTATTGCCCGTAGTAAAAAGCAAATAAATTCACAAACAAAAGTATTATTTCTTGACTTTGGAACTTTCGTAAAAGAAAAGAAATAGTCATGTTACTATTTGCATTGTTAATTAATTACTTAAGGGATTCCTGGGAAATGTAACTATAGCGACCTTGTAGCTTGTACATTTTGGAAAAGACAGGATATTGAAACATTGTATCTATGATTTATCATAAATTAGAACATGGTAAAGTATCTCTTGAGGAATAAGAGTAATTAATGAATCTTCACTAGCCTATACTAAGCAATTTACAGAAGAAAAACGGTTTAGCCCATGCTTCAAACCTGCAATTTGGCTGCATGTTCCAAACGAGTGGAGAAGGATTAGGTACATGAGAAATTAAACTAACCTGAGAACGTTTGTTCAATATACAGCAACGTGAGGTTGCCGGCACGATCGGCAGCCTTTCGCTCACCTAAGCGCAAGTGCAAAGAAAAATGCACGCGGATAAAGTAGGTTTCTCAGAAGCCTTTTATCATGAATATCCAAAAGAATGGGGACAAATCAAAAATCAGTGGATTGAGCAATTTCCTAAAGTTGAAGTCACTGTCAACGTTTCATCTAAATTGTTGAGCCCGGGTATAGCAGATACGGGAATTAGCAGACTTGAAGATGAGGTGAAGAAAAAGTGAAAGATCTTCCAGGTCCAACTCAAATGATCACTGCGATTTAAAACCGTTTTCCAAGATTATGGAGAGATAGAGAATGTTACTGATAGATATCTGATTTAGTTAAATATGTTTCATTTATAATGAAATATGTTCCTTACGTATTCCCAGGTTTAGATGGTACTATGGAGCTATATTATGCAATTAATTGAATAGGTCGAGGAGGGTGGTAGCATGATGGGACGGATATCCACTTGGTATCCACAAAAAATCAAATACCGTTTCTTCGTTTCATTTTTATTCTTTATTTTGTTGCCTGCCGCAATCTTTGTAATGTATTACTTCAGGGAGCTTGAAAGCACATTGAAAGAAAAGATAAACTCCCAAAGCGCTGCACAGCTGGGCTATGTAAAAGAAAGTATGGAAAATATCCGAGTCTCGCTTTTTAGAGAGTCTTTGGTATTAAGTAATGATAAAGAACTTCTAGCTATACTCCGGGATGATTCAAGGGACTCGGAAAAACGACGGTTATTTGTAACGAATAAATTGCAGGAAAATCGGTTACTTGAGGGGAGGCCACCCTTACCCACCAATGTATATTATTCACTGATCGACCATCGTCACAAAGAGGTAAATTCCACATTTGGAAGTGATATCAATTACAGCGATCTTACAAGTGAAGATTGGTGGAAAAATTCGGAAGGATTAGAAAAGCAGTATGACCAAGTATCCAAAAAAAAACTTAGGGACATGTATAAGCTAACGGTTAATATGATTGGACCGGATAACAGCGTTGATGGTCAACTATTGATTAGTTTTGATTATATGGAGTGGCTAAAAGCCATGTACCGTTTTTTTACAATCAGACAGGATTATTTCATAATGGATCAAACAGGCAATATTGTTACCAAGACTAGTCCAGATGAATATATTCCTATTCCGTCTGCTGAGGTTGTTCGAAAGCAAGCGGAAAAGGGCAGTTTTTGGACGGATGGTCAGGAACAGATGAGTGCAGTCTATTTGCCTTCCTATCAGTGGTATGTGATTAACAGTTTTCCACTTCATACGTTTTTCGGGGACATCAATCAAGTCAAACACAGATTGATAGTCATTCTCACGATCTTTATCTTTTTATTCATTGTCATCACGTTTATCATCTCCCATAGAATTACACGTCCGTTGCAGCTTCTTCAGCATCACATGTCGATTATTGTGAGAAATGAGTTCAGGTCGACCTTGCCCGAAAAGCTAGGCACTGGAGAGGTTCGTGAATTAGGGACAACGTTTAATCGAATGATTAGCGATATCCGCAGTTTGATACAAAAGTTAAAAGTGGAGGAAAGAGAAAAGGAAGCATCAAGGTTCCAGATGCTGCTCGCACAAATGAATCCTCATTTTCTGTTAAATACGTTGAATGCGATCAAATGGACCGCTCTGGGACGCAAGGATTCCGAGATTGCGGAGATTTGTGTTTGCCTGGGCGAACTGTTGGAATCCAGCTTGAATGTCCAGAATGATTTGATCCTTCTAGACGAGGAATTAACGCTGGTGAAGGCGTATGTGCGTATTCAGAATTTCAGATTCGACGGTTATGTCAATGTTCGTTACGAATATGACGAATCGCTTCGTTACGCGCTTGTTCCCAAACTGAGTTTGCAGCCGCTGGTCGAGAATTCGTTCTTTCACGGTTTTAATCAGATGCAGAAAGAGGGAAGCATAACGATTCGGGTGGTGAAAGAGCATAAATCTCTGATCATGGAAGTGAAGGACAACGGGATCGGGATGGAGGCTTCCGCTAATCATCAACCTTTACGCAAGAGCAAAGGGATCGGAATTAATAATTTGCGGGAACGGTTGCAATTGCTTTTTAAATCCGATGGACAGCTTGAGGCGGTTTCGAGCGTTCAAGGAACGCTCATCCGTTTGAAATTCCCGCTGCTGCTATCGGAACCGTACGGGAAGGGCGGATGATGATTTCATGTGGAAGGTGCTATTAGTTGAAGATGAAACGCGTGTTAGGCGATTAATTAAAGAGATTATTGATTGGGAAAAGTTAGGGTTCGTAATTATAGGCGAGTCCGCTAACGGGATCGAAGCGCTGAAAGTGATTGAGGAAGAGTCTCCGCATTTCATATTGTGTGATATTATGATGCCGATCATGGATGGGATTGAGCTTCTCCGGAAGGCACGTCAGCAAGGTTTTGAGGGCCCATTCGTCATGCTGACCTGCATGAATGAATTCGAATTGGCCAGACAAGCAGTTGAGTATGGTGCGACCAGCTATATATTGAAGCTCTCGTTGAATGTGGATACGATACGCGAAATGCTAGATAAGGTGAGCCGAGAATTAAGCAAAGCGGCTATACCTGCGCGTCAACTATCGTATCGTGATTTCGAATTATTGTACCGGTATACGTGGAGGCAGATTCACGGTATGGATGACGCAGAGCCGGAACGAAGAGACTTGCTGGATCGTATCTCCACAAGCGGTTTCACACATGTAGATCTTTGTTTAGTATTGCATGGCACCAGTGGGATCGATGAGGAGGAGCTGGCCCGATCCGAGCTGATTATCGCCAAGGAACCATCAGTAATTCATAAATTCAGAATGCATGGATGTACGACATTTTTTTCCTGGGTTTCACGCTCCGAGCATCCTGTTTCGCATGATTTAACCGAGAACAGGGAATTGGCATATTCAGCCGTGTGTGCCTATTCTGTAGCTCTGTCTGAACTGGAATCTACGTGGAGAGGTATGATTAGACGCATCGAGGAGTCCTGGTATGAATGCAGCAAAAGTAGGATGGCCTATTCAACAACAGACTCCAACATTAAACAAAAGCCAGTCCTACCCTCACAAACGCTTTGGAACATGGAACGAGAAATATTACAGGCGTTTGAGCGTCGAGATAAGATTAGCTGCATTCGCCAGTTAAGTATTATGTTTGATGAAATGAAGAAGAACCATACAAGTATGACCGTTGTTATGGAAATGGCGGAACGATTGGATAATAGGTTTGGGGCTATTTCCGGCCATGGAAAAGCCCAAACCGATAATTGGTTGTCCGCGGCAAATCATGAGGAGCTTCGAATTGTTCTGGAGAAAAGGATCGATGATTGGTTAACGAAATGGATAAAGTCAACCACTTTGCCATCGGGCCATCCTGAGATCAACAGGATTGTGGATTATATCCAAAGCCATTACGATAAGGAAATCACGTTGAAATTGATGGCAGAACACGTTGCCTTGGATGAGCACTATTTAAGCGGCCTATTTAGTAAAAAGATGGGTTGTACATTAATTCAATACTTGCACAAAGTGAGAATTGATCAAGCTCGTTTTTATTTGCTACAGTCTACATTAACGATCGGGGAAATTGCTGAAAGGGTAGGATTTGGCAATGTCGCATATTTTGTGAAAATTTTCAAACGCTGGACAGAGCAGACGCCCAGTGAATTTAGAAAGTATCACATGTCGAATGGTTAGATTCAAGCCCCTTTCCTGATTTGAGGAAGGGGCTTGTTTATTCTAGTAGCTTAATTTTGTGTAAGAGGTCACTAAATCTGTTTCTTATACGCTTCCAGGTACAATGGTATGATGAAGGTGTGTTACAGAAAGGGAGAGACATCTACTGCAGGGATTCATCTTCCTTCTATTTTTACAAGCCTAAATTCGATTAAGAAAAGAAGGGGATATCTATGCAAAAATATAAAAAAAAGATTGCGTTATCTGCAACCTCAATTGCACTTATAGGCTGCCTGCTTTCAGCCTGTGGAAATGCTACCACCAACAACAGTCCATCTACAACTCCAGCGGCATCCGCGGAATCATCGAAGATGGTCAAACTCAACATTATAGAAAGTGGGTCGGGCCTTCCAGCTCCGGAGAAAGACTTCGTTCGGGAGAATTTAAACAAGGCATTGAATGCGGATATCAACTTGACGGCTTATGCCTCTGATTATGGCAATCAGCTGAATGTACGAATGGCAGCAGGTGATTACCCGGACTTGTTTGCCGTTGACAAGGCTTCGTTGAAGCAGTTGTCGGATCAAGGGCTTTTGCTCGATCTGACGCCCTATTTCGATAAAGAACTTAAATCAGTCAAAACCTTCATTGGAGATTCCAGTCTGAAGAAAGGTACGGTTAACGGTAAAGTATTTGCAGTTGCACAAGCACCGCAAGCTCCGAAGGCTACTTACTGGATCCGTAAGGATTGGCTGGACAAGCTGCAATTGAAGCTACCAGAAACACTCGATGATCTGCTGACCGTGTCTAAAGCTTTCACAGAGAAAGATCCGGACGGTAACGGAAAAAATGATACTTATGGCATCACAGGCCTGATGGGCTCGACTGGAGTCAGCTTGTTATCCGCTTTTTCTCCTGTATTTGGAGGTTATGGTGTCTCCAATCCGGGTGAATTTTTCGTCAAGGACGGTAAGGTTGTTCAATCGTTATATGACCCAAGCATGAAGGATGCACTGAGCTTTATCACAAAATTCATTGCCAGTGGGTCGGTTGATCCGGAAATGGTATTAAGTGCAGGTACACAGGCAAGGGATAAGGCCGTAAAGGGTCAAGTGGGGATCATCTGGACAGAATGGACGAATTTGACCAATGTGCAGATCGTTGATCAAATCAAGAAAGTTAATCCGAATGCCGAATGGGTGCAGTTAACAGCGCCGAAAGGTCCTGCAGGACAGTTCTCAGGATCAACGGATATTGGAAAAACAGCTGGATTGATGGCAATCCCGAAGTCACTTGAGAAAGACAAGACGAAGCTGCATAGAGTGTTCGACCTCTTGAATTATATCTCCACCGGAGAAGGTTCGAAGCTTGTCCAATATGGCGTGGCGGGTAAGCATTATAATCTGGAAAACGGCAAGGTTGTCCCGACTCCGCTTATGGCCTCGGAAGCCGCATATACGTATCTGTACCAATTTACAGGTCGACCTGACCTTGAATACTTGTCAACCAAGTTTGCAACTCAATTTCCATATATCGATTTTGCGAATAAACAATCACGTATTCAGTCGCTTAACGGATTCCTGAACTATCCGGAGGGTTACAATGATGCCGATGCTAGTCGTTATGTTTCGGAAGAGCTTACGAAATTCATTTACGGGAAGCGGCCAATGAGCCAGTATGATGATTTCCTGAAAAGCCTTGAAACGACAATGAACTACAAGACTTTTCTGAATTCGGCCAACAAGCAGTTGAATGAGTTAGGTTATGGCAAATAAAGCAAACAGTTTTCTGCGAAGAACCGATTACTCTCTTCTCGGTTCTTCGCTTTTTTGGTAAGGAGGGAAACCAAAGATGGATGAAGGAATTTTACAGGTAAGTAAAAAGCAAACGGTACAAAGAGCCCAGATGAAACGACTTAGAAAAGCGATTTGGAGCTATCGGGCACTCTATTTCATGCTGCTGCCGGGAATCATTTACTACATTATTTTTAAGTATATCCCTATGTATGGAATTATTATTGCATTCAAAGATTTTAATTTCTCGGACGGTATCCTGTTCAGTGGATGGGCAGACCCTTGGTACAAGTATTTCAAAATGTTCTATGAATCGCCTTACTTTATACAAGTCATGTCCAACACGTTTATTATTAGTTTCTATAAAATGATTTTCGGCATCGTGCCTCCGATCCTTTTTGCGGTCCTGCTTAACGAATGCCGAGTCCGTTGGTTTAAGTCTTTCATTCAAACGTTAACCTATATGCCTCACTTTTTTTCCTGGGTGATTATTTACGGGATTCTCCTTGCGTTTCTGTCCGAAAGTTCGGGTCTGGTAAACCATTGGATTAAAGATTCTGGAGGTACACCAATCAGTTTCCTTACCTCAACGGAAATGTTTCGGAGTGTGCTTGTTAGTTCTGAAATTTGGAAAGACTTGGGCTGGGGCGCAATCATTTATCTGGCTGCAATGACCGGCATTGACCCAACGCTTTACGAAGCCGCTAAGGTCGACGGGGCAGGAAGGTTTCGAATGATATGGCATATTACGTTGCCCGGGATCCGATCAGTTATCGTCATGCTCCTGATTCTGAAGCTTGGGCACATTCTGGATGCGGGATTTGATCAAATTTACATTCTATACAATGTTCAGGTATACCCGGTTGCGGATATTTTGGACACTTGGGTTTTCCGAACGGGGCTGCAGAAATTGAACTTCAGTCTGGCTGCTGCTGCCGGTTTACTCAAATCATTTGTGGGTTTGGTACTAATACTGTTATCTAACAAGCTTGCAAAGCGTTGGGGGGAGAGCATATGGTAAAACACTGGAATGATAAGTTATTTGACGGAGCTGTGCTGGTAATATTGGGCTTGGCCGGCTTGGCCGCGATCATTCCGGTCATGTATGTGGTTTCAGTATCGATTACCCCAATCTCCGAAGTACTGAAAAACGGAGGATTCGTACTCATTCCGGGAAAAATTGATCTAACTGCTTATAAGCAACTGTTTACGACAACAGGAATACCACGATCGATGTGGGTGACTGCCTTGTTGACCGTTATAGGAACCATAGTTAATTTGGTTTTGACGCTTCTCATGGCGTATCCGCTTAGCCGGAAGAAGTTGCCTGGCCGCAGTTTCTTTCTTTTTATGGTTGTCTTTACGATGTTGTTTAACGGAGGATTGATTCCTACTTATATTGTCGTGAAGAATATAGGATTACTCAACTCTATCTGGTCCATGATATTGCCTAGTGCAATATGGACGTTCAATATTCTCATTATGAAAAGTTTCTTTGAAAACTTACCGGAGGAATTGTTCGAATCCGCCCGGATGGATGGAGCCAAGGAGATGCGTATCTTGACGCAGATTGTCGTACCTTTGTCGGTTCCATCCTTAATGACAATCGGCTTGTTTTATACCGTTGGTCATTGGAATGAGTTTTTTCAAGCCATCATGTATATGACGGACAGAGACTGGTTCCCATTGCAAGTGATAGTAAGGGAAATTCTGATTCAGACGCAGCAACCTTTGGAGAATGCTGAAAACTTGATGCCTACCGAAACATTGCAGATGGCGTCTGTGATTACGGCATCATTGCCAATCATTGTCCTGTACCCATTTCTGCAGAAACATTTTACCAAGGGTATGCTTTTAGGCGCGATCAAAGGTTGATAAAGGGGGAGTTCACATGCAATTGCGTACAGACATACTAGTTGCAGGAGGTGGGATTTCTGGCGTGGTAGCTGCATTGGCAGCTGCTCGTAATGGTGCGAAGGTCATAATATGTCAGGATCGGCCTGTATTGGGTGGTAATGCTTCTTCTGAGATTCGTATGCATATCGTTGGGGCAGCAAATTCCAAGCGGAAGCAGGATTTGGAGACGGAAGCGAGAGAAGGCGGCATACTTGAAGAAATTCTGCTTGAATGTGCCATCCGCAATCCACAGCGAAGTGCATCGATGTTCGATCTCATCTTATATGAAAAGTGCAGAGCGGAACCGAACCTGAAATTAATGCTCAATACGGTAGTCACTGGTGTGCGGATGGAGGGCAGCCGAATTCTGTCCGTACTGGCTGCCAGGGAAAGTACGGAGCATTATTTTGAAATCTTCGCCAGCATCTTCATGGATTGTACGGGAGATGGGCGTCTAGGCAAAGAAGCGGGAGCATTGTTCAAGACAGGCCGGGAATCTTCCAAACAATACGGTGAGTCCCATGCAGGAGAAGAAGCTGATCCGTACCGTCTCGGTTCTTCGCTGCTGTTTACAACCCGGAATATGGGCAAACCGATGAAGTATATCCCACCCGCATGGGCTAAAAAGTATACAGAAGCGGATTTAAAGTTCCGCGACCACTCCTCATGGGAATATGGATATTGGTGGGTGGAGTTCGGCGGTTTGCTGGATACGATTGCCGATAACGAAACGATCCGCGATGAACTGCTTGCCATTATGATGGGCGTCTGGGATCATATCAAGAACAGCGGCAACCATCCGGAGTCGGAGAACTGGGCTTTGGATTGGTTCGGCTTTGTCCCCGGCAAACGGGAGTCTCGCCGATTTATCGGCAAGCATCTCCTCACGCAATCGGATTTGGAAGAAGCTGTCCATTTTGAGGATGTGATTGCGTATGGCGGGTGGCCGATGGATACGCATCCACCACAGGGGATCGAAGCAAAAGATCAGGATCCTTGCAGTCAGCCGGTTACCAATTATGTATACGGTATCCCGTTGAGGGCATTGGTTAGCGCCAATGTGGACAATCTGATGTTTGTAGGACGGAACATATCCGCTACGCATATTGCTTTTTCAAGTACCCGTGTTATGGCAACGTGCGGTGTAATGGGACAGGGGGCAGGAACGTTCGCAGCGCTTGCGATTTGTAATGGGATCACACTGGATCAAGCATGGCGTGACCCGGAGTTGGTCCGAAATACGCAGCAGTTGCTGATCAGACAGGATGCCTATTTGCCTGGCATTCAGGCGGATCCCAATCTGGCGAGTCAGGCTACTGTCCGGGCTTCATCTGAGCAGTCGGAGGGGTTGGCTTCGAATGTCATTGACGGACATACCCGTTCCATACATGGATCGAGAGGGGTAAGACCGGATCTATCTGTTCCTGGCACCCACCGCTGGATGGCAAAGCCGGAAGACCGGGAGCCTTGGATTGAGCTGGAGTGGAAAGAACCGGTAGCTATCCGCGATATCACCATCGTGCTTGATACGGGCATGCATCGGAGGCTAACACTGACACACGATGACAACCTGCACCAACAGAACGTGTGGGGGCCGCAGCCGGAAACCTTAAAGGAGTTTCGGATACTGGCTTATTTAGAGGGTTCGTGCGAAGAAGGCATTCAAGTGATGCACGTCCAGGATAACTATCAGCGGCAAGTTACATGTCAAGTTCAGTTGGAGCAGGTGCGTAAGCTTCAGCTGGAGGTCCTGGGTACCAATGGATTGGATCATGCTCGAATTTTTGAAATTCGATGTCATTGAAGGAGGGATATGCCAATGAGCCAACGCAAGCCACTGTTTCCGCAATTGAATCGGATGCTGCACGGGGCGGATTATAACCCCGAGCAGTGGATCCATATGCCCGAAGTCTGGGATGAAGATATGCGTCTGATGCATCTAGCCAAGTGCAATGTCATGACCATGGGCATGTTCTCCTGGTCCAGTCTGGAGCCGAATGAAGGACAATTCGAATTCGGATGGCTTGACGGAATCATTGATAAACTGACGCTCAACGGCATCTCGTTCATTCTGGGTACGCCAAGCGGGGCGCGGCCGGCATGGCTGGCCCGTAAATACCCGGAGGTGCTTCGGGTCAGACCGGAACGAGTGCGTAATTTGTATGGAACCCGGCATAACCATTGTTATACGTCGCCTATATATCGGGAGAAGGTCAGGATTATCAATACATTGATGGCGGAACGTTACGGCAAACATCCCGATTTGCTGCTGTGGCATATCTCCAACGAATACAACGGGGAGTGCCACTGCGATTTATGCCAGGCAGCATTTCGTGAATGGTTGAGGAAGAAATACAACGACGATTTAGACAGTTTGAACCAGGCGTGGTATACGACCTTTTGGAGCCACACCTATTCAGATTGGAATGAAATTGAGTCGCCTTCCCCTATTGGGGAACATATGTTGCACGGTTTACAGCTGGATTGGAAACGGTTTGTCACCGATCAGAGCATTGATTTTATGCTTCATGAGATTGCGCCTCTGAAGCGGCTTACCCCTGATATTCCTGTCACGACGAATTTCTTGGGCGGGTGTAACATCAATTATGAACGAATGGCCGAGCATGTGGATATTGTTTCGTGGGACAGCTATCCGTATTGGCACAGCAGGAATCCCGACTGGCGGACGGCTTGCCATGCAGCGTTCACCCACGACCGGTACCGTTCGTTCAAGCCCGATAAACCTTTTCTGCTGATGGAATGCACACCGAGCTTGGCAAACTGGCAGGAGGTTGCCAAGCTGAAGCGACCCGGCATGCATGCGTTGTCCTCCATACAAGCTGTGGCTCACGGCTCTGATTCCGTTCAATACTTCCAGTGGCGTAAGAGCAGAGGAAGCTCGGAGAAGTTCCACGGTGCTGTTGTGGACCATAGCGCACACGAGTATACGAGAGTTTTTAGCGATGTAGCGGAATTAGGTGCTTACTTGGAACGACTACAGCCTGTTAACGGTACGATTATCCGGGCGGAAACCGCACTCATTTACGATACTGAAAATAAATGGGCGGTGGAAGGAGCAGCAGGGCCGAGAAAACCGAATCTTAGCTACGATCAGGAAGTGTTCCGCCACTATGAGCCATTTTGGAAGCAAGGTATTCCTATAGACATTATATCCATGGATCGTTCACTAGAGGGCTACAAGCTCGTGATTGCTCCGATGCTATACATGTTGAAGCAGGGGACGGCAGAACGATTTGAGGCATTTGTCCGATCAGGGGGTACGCTTGTCCTAACGTACTGGAGTGGAATTGTCGACGAGAATGATCTCTGTTTCCTGGGCGGCTTCCCGGGACCGCTTCGTAAGCTAGCTGGGGTATGGTCAGAAGAACTTGATGCTCTTTATCTAGAAGATCACAATTCACTCGTTATGAAGGAGAACGCATTGGAAGGCTTATCGGGAACATATTCGGTATCTTTGATGTGTGATCTGATTCATGTCGAGACGGCGAAAGTTCTTGCAGAATACCAGGAGGATTTCTATCAAGGGTATCCTGCCTTGACCGTAAACCGATTTATAGATGGGGAAGTTTACTATATGGCGGCTCGAACCGAGCCATCGTTTCTGGAAGATTTTTATCCCGCGCTGGCAGGTCGTTGCAGGTTGGGCCGTGCGCTTCAGGCAGATTGGGCGGAGGGCGTCAATGCGCAGGTCCGTACGGATGGCGACCGGGACTACATCTTCCTTCATAATTTCACTAATAAAGAGCAGAGCATCCTATTGAGGGAGATTGTCACCGATCTGGACGGAATCCCAGTAGAACAAAAATTGTGTCTTCCAGCTTACGGATATCGTGTGTTCATTAGGGAAGGAAATGTTTTTAAGGCTAATGTCTGAAAGGGCGAGCCTTCCAGTTTTCCTGAAGCGAGACTCTTAATTATCCCAAATAAGTATTGTTAAATTTCAAAAAGGTCGCCTCTTAAGCATTATAAAGAAGCGACCTTTTGAAGTACATCCGGAAACTTTGGATGCACAGTACGGTAAGTTGGCTGTTAGTTCGTGGCTGGAACGCGTGAATTAAGGTCAATTGAGTTGAAACACAACATGGCATTTGTAGCTTATTTTTTACCGGTTGAAAGTGGATTTAGTACATCGGATCTGGGCTAATGTTCATTTACACGGGGAGGAAACTAATGATAAAATTCGTTGAGTAATGCTATGTCTATAAATAGAGCGCTTACATTGCGGGGGCCTGCGGCATGAGAGAAAGTAAATTTTTTGTTCAGCTGTTCGCAGCTATTATGGTTTTTGTGGTGGTCTACACCTTTATTGCGTCGGGGATCTTCTACTACAAGAACAATGAGCTTGTTAATCATGATCTGGACAATGCCCAGAGGCAACTGGTGGAACAAGCGGAAGAGAAGCTGGACACCTACTTGTTGGTGGCCACTAACTTGATTTACCAACTGAGGACCAATGACCATATGAACGACTATGTCAAAAGCGGGGGAGCAGATCCATATGCTGTTACGAAGCTGCATTTGGATCTAATAGATATGGTGGGAGCCTTCGCCGATTTTGGTTATATGATCGGGATCACCAACAAGGATGGCTCTGTTGTGATCACCCCGGAGCATACTATTGACAAAGAGCGCTATTACCAGGAGATCGGCCTGACTCACGATGAGATCTTGATAGTGAAAAACCATCTGGAAAGCAGCCGAACCGGTGCTTTCCTTACGGTTCCGAAGCACCCTGGGGCGGAGGTGGAACGTCGAAACACTGCGTTGACTCTGGTGCGTAAGGAAAAAATCGGGGAGAATGGGGAGTTCATTGTTTTTGTAAACTTCCCTGAGAAGCAATTCTCTTTGCAGTTGAGTTCGTCAGAAACGGAAGCCTTCGGAATTGTTAACGGCAACGGCTTGGTTTCTATGCAATCCGATCTTGACCGAGCTAAGTTGGAAGGACTTATGGTGCCTTTTATCCGGGAAGGGGGGATGGAGAACCATGAATATTTCCGGACCGAAAGCGGCCGTTACTTCATTCATGCCGTTCCGTCCAAGGTTATGCGGGATTGGCGCTATGTGTATCTGGTGCCAAAAAATAAAATGGACAAGAGCACCCGCAACCTGCTCATGGAGTCCCTTTTGGTCTACATGGCTTTGGGAATTTGGGGGGCGGGCTTGGCTTACATGTTTTCCAGGCGCATGTATCGACCTGTCCGCAATCTAGTCCGTTCCTTTAAGGGAATCGATATCGACAGTGAAGCTCGGGATGAATTTGCCTTCGTGCAGGAGGCAGCTTCTCGGATTCATACTGCCAATGCCAATCTCAGGGAGATGATGTCCGCCCATCGAGCTCCATTGAAGATCAACTTTATCCGAGATTTGTTATGGGGCATGGTTCCCGACCACAGGCTTCAGGAGGAGCTGGAGAAACACGGGTTGGAGGCATTCAACGGCCATCTGACAGTGGTCATTGTCGAGTTTGCCAATTACAAGGAGTTGGAAGAGGAATATTCCAAGGAACTGATTTTAAAACTCAAGCCTCAAATAGCGATTATTTTGGAGGAGCAACTTCGTCAACAGACGGAAACAGAGGTGGTAGAGATAACATACAAGGGGTTTGTACTGCTTCTACGAGAGACAGATCCGTCTGTGCTCAAAAAAATGTTGGATGGCGCCCTGAAGACCATAGAAGCGAGCATGGAGTTTCCTATGGTGGCAGCCATCGGTTCTCCGTCGGAAAACCTTCCTGAAATTGAAAAATCATACCAGAGCGCACTGCAAATTATGGACTATTGGTATTCCATTCATAACCAGACCATCTTGACCTGGACAGATCTGGAGGATACCATTCAGGAAAGCTTCTTTTATCCACTGGATCTGGAGTCTAGCTTCATTCATTACCTGCTGCGTGGCAAGGAAAAAGAAGCGGAGAATCTGTTGAACCGGGTGCTAGAGGAAAACTTTGTTAAACGGAAGCTTAGCGACGAGGTGCTGTCACAATTCCATTATGCCATAATTACCACTGTTAACCGGGTTGTGCACCAACTTGGCCAGATGCCCGTAGAATTCTTTGGGGATGAGATCAGCCTATACGCAGAGTTCAAGATGGTTCCGGTAAGAACGGAAATGCCCGATCGAATCCGTAAGCTGTTCTTTTGGATGCTTGGAAGGATCAAAGGCAAAGATGACCGTATGGACAATGCCCAAGTGAGCCGGATCATTGAATTCATTGCCGAAAACTACGCGGCGGATTTGTCCCTACAGTATTTGGCGGAGCATTTTGGCTTGTCCGCAGGTTACATCGGCACCTTGTTCAAGAGTCATACGGGAGAGAACTTCAGGGATTATCTGAATATCTGCCGCGTTACGAAGGCCAAGGAGATACTGAGTCAAGAGGATGTGAAAATTAACGATTTGGCGCTGCGCGTCGGCTGCACCAATTCCCACACTTTTATCCGTATGTTCAAAAAGTACGAAGGAGTGTCTCCAGGCCAATATCTGAAGGATCGTGATGGGCATGCCGAATAGGTATGCCTTTTCATTCGGGCACATTTCAGGAATAAATGAATTATTATGCGGGTGATCTAGGATATTGCACATGAAAACTTGGATTCTGAACATGTACGTTCCTCTATGCTGGATGTTACAGTTTGGTCGCAGACAAGAATGCGCTTACATGAAAAGGTTTACAAAAAGATGAAAAGGAGGTGCTAAAACTATCGCTTACCCCCATCTTGAAAACAGGCTTGATCAACATCACATTGTGGAACAAACTGGCCTGGAATTCAGAAAGTTATACTGAACGAGGAAAAACGGCAAGAGAGTAAACGGCCACTTAGTCTTATCGCCTGGTTGTAGACCTTATCCGGCGCGTTCGCTTTGCCAGCATGAATCTGGGTGGACCTTGCTGACCGCTGATTACCGAATTCCGTCACATATTTAACTGTAAGGGAGTTGGTTATTCATGATTGAGAAATGGAAGAAGCTTATAAGCATGCTGTTGTGTCTATTGCTGCTGCCGGGACTTCTGCCTGCCGGGCTTTCCGGCGGTTGGGGGGCGGCTCCGGCTAAAGCAGAATTGCAGGAAGAGATAAACAGGATACTAAATCCAGTTATGGATACGTATATGGATGGGGGGGTTTCCCCGGGTACAGACGAAGAGCAGTCGAAATCCTTCGGTACATCAAGTGTCATGGCCTTATACGGATATAACGATGACTTTAGCAGCCCCCAGAGCCACAGGATCGGCCTTATGAAGTTTGATTTGAACAATTTGGGCAGTTTTAACAGTGCCAAGCTGCGTATGTACTGCGTCTCCAATTGCACTTATACTGCACCGGACAAATATGTAAGCGCGTACAAGATCTCTGGTGACCAATGGGACGAACAAACGCTTACCTGGCTCAACCGTACGGATTTTCCTGCCGGAATGACGGCAGCCCAACTAAACGGCATTTTCCTGAACAAAACTACCGTTGGAGGGGGGGCTGGCTGGTACGAATGGGATTTGACGGATTACATGCTGCAGCAGAAGGCAGAAGACGGGATTGCCTCGATCGCCTTGCGCTCGCAGAATCAGAAGGTCTACTTTGCCGCCAGTAACAGCGGCAATGCGGCCCAAAGGCCGTATCTTCTGCTGAGCACCGATAGAACACCGCCGGCTTTGTCTAGAGCTCCGGTAAGTGGCGGGAACACCGTGATCGATCTGCAATTTGACGAGCCCATTCTGAATAATCTTGCAGACGGTTCGGCCTTGAAAGTGGCGCTAGCGCTTAATGTCGGAGGAACAGGCTTCAGTCCTTTGGGGGCGGGAGATACAGTTGTCATCAATGGCAATAATTTGACTGTCACCATGATGAACAGGCTGGCTGTCCCGGGTGCCCGTATCCGACTGTCAGCTGATTCGCTAAAGGATAGTATTGGGAACAAGGTACCTCAATTAGACATTCCGCTGGAGTACGATGCCGAGTCTCCTGCGATAACCTCAACAGCCGTCAGCGGAATGAACAAGCTGGTAACTCTGAATTTCAACGAAAGTATCATCAGTACGGCTGCAGATGTGGTGGCGCTGAAGGCGGCTGTGTCGGTAGACCGGAATAGCGGCGGATTTGTTCCTCTTGCCACCGGTGATACGGTTACGCTGAACGGTAATCAGCTAGTAATTACCTTTCAATCGGCCTTGTCTAACAATGCTCAAATTCGCATTGACAGCGGTGTACTGAGAGATTCGGCAGGCAATGCGGCGAGCGTTCTGACTGCCTTGGCGCAGCTCGATTTCGTGCCGCCGATTTACCAGGGTGGGGATATTCTTTCCTTCAACAAGCGGATTGTCCTCAAGTTTAACGAGCCTCTAACCGCCGCCGTCACTGACTTGAAGTCAGTGGTTACCATAGAGAGGAATGGCACGGGTTTTGCGGTGCTCAGTCCGTTAGATACGGTTCAGATTAGCCGAAGCAGCTTGGTACTGGATTTGGATGAAGCCATTTCCGGGCAGACGAGAATCAAGGTCGCCGCCAATTCCCTGAAGGATGATTCCGGCAACATTCTTGCGTCGGAGGTGCCATCTAACCCCATCAACGCTTACTTCGCCAATTATCCATATCCCGGTTTTCTCACGGGGCGAGTGGAAAAAGCTATTGCCCTTGATATGAAAACTCCCGCTGATCGTGGAGTGGTGACGGAGGAATACAGAAAATTTGTGGTGCTGTCTACGGAGCTGGCTCGGGGAGAGCGCAGCTCGGCTGTGGTGCTGGCATTTACGAACGCTGTCCGAAAGATGATCACGGAGTATGACTACATGCCTGATGTGTTTGGCGGGTTGGAGGCTCGGAACAACGTCAGTCTGACATACGGATTGGCGCTGGTTTGGCAACAGTCAGATATTATGAGCCAATTTACGGAAGCGGAGAAGAGCAAGTTGATCACGTTTCTTAAGGCGGAGCTGGTGTCGAGCGCCTATGTACTCAGCGACAAGAACGCCGATGGCAGCGCCCGGTCCAACAGTAAAAGCCGCAGAGAATTGGACGGCGGCACAAATAGTTGGCCCCATACAGGCCCGAACTATATGGAGCCCATATTCGGCGTGATGTTTGCGGCACAGATGGTACTTGGCCTGCCGCAGTCGGATCGCTTTTTGAAGACCTACGACCACAATGCGTTTATTGCCGAGCTGGAGGCCCAGGGCTTAAGTCGGATCAAAGCCTCTTTCGCCAAAACAACAGTCTCGGAAATCCAGCCAGTGGTTCGATTCCAAAGCTGGAGTTATAAAACGTCAAGCGGGCAAATCGTTACCATGAAACAACTGCTGGAGGACCCGGTTAAGGCGTTTGACGCCATGGAGCAGTTCACCTTCGAGCATCCTGCGGAGGAAGGGCATTATATGGGGCAGCTGGGCATGCTGAAGGAATTTCATTCCTCGGACTCCGGAGGAAACCGGGAAAGCTCAGTGTATGCCAAACATGGAGTGGACCCGGCGCTCATGAACCGTACCCTGCTGGAATATTACGGATTTATGTCCCAGACCGCCTATCCGGAGGCGCGGAATCGAATTGAGGACCTGCAGAAGGTGGGGTTAGACGACTATTACACGAAGGTGGTCAACGGCTTTTATACAGTATCTTCCACCAGCGCGCAGACCTATTATTACAGCAACGATGTGATGTCGGAATTCGCCGCCGCACGTGGGCTGTACCAGCCTGCCGCTTGGAATGACACCTTTAATTACGACCCGTTAGCTACAGATCCAGAGTTGACCGCCGCTGCCAATTGGAACTTCAGCGGAGGAAGCTGGACCCCGGAGTTTAAGGTTATCGTGCCATACAATATCAAGAAGGCCGCCAATTCCAAATTTCCCGCCGCAGGCACTCAGGACCCGCAGGAACGGTCGCTGAGGCTTTCCGGGGGCGACGGCCAGGCGGTTGCGTACTCCAAGCGCAGCTTCGGGGATATCCGCTATATCACGTGGGTTCAGTTCGACGCGGCCGATCAAATCGGGCTGGTAGGAAAAGTGGTGGATGAGGTACATTATTATGCCCTTGTATATGATCATCTCCGCAAGAAGGTAGCCATCCAGAAAAAAGCGGGTGCAACCGTGACCACTTTGGCGGAAGCTTCGTATGCTTTAAACGTCGGGAAAGCCTATCGTTTCCAAGCTGATTTCATCGGCCAGTCCATCAAGTTTTATATTGACGGCAAGCTGCTGCTATCGGCAACGGATTCCTCCGCTTCCCAGACAAGGGGCGGCGTGGGGTTCATCGGGCAACGGAGCGCAGCCAATTTCGACGCAGTTGTGGTTCAGTATCCCGTGCCTACAGCTCCGGAGCTTATTACCATCGATATCGGGGAAAACCAGCTAACCCTCAACTACAGCAAAATTCCCGATGCCATCGGTTACAAAATCCGGTACGGGACAGCACCGGGTGTGTATACCCAAGTGCTAGATACCAGAAGAGATGGAACGGAAACGGTTCCGGGTCTTACCAACGGCACGGTGTACTATTTTGCCGTTTCCTCCGTAACAAATGACGGCGAAAGCGCGCTGTCCAATGAAATGGCCCGGGCCCCTGCCGTCAACACAGCGGTTCAGCCTGTCCTGCAATCGGTGGTGCCCGCAGGTTCCAGAGTGCTACTCAGCTTCAGCACGGACCCGCTGAATACGGAATATACCATTCACTACGGATACAGCCCCGGCGTATATTCCAACACCATCACGGGAGTAACGTATTCCAACTATGAGGTGCCGCTCTCATTTGCCCGGGTGCCATATTACTTTGCGGTTTCTGCTGCCAACGCCACAGGCAGCAGTCCCAATTCCAACGAATTGACTGGGCAATCGAATAGCGAAACGATGTACATTGACGATTTCGGTCAGGGAGCTTACGGGGCCTATTGGACGGGAAAGCAGGGCTTCTCCCTGACAGGCGATGGACAGCTCAAGTCTGCCTCCACGGGGCTTAGCCGGGCCTGGCTGGCGGCCGGCTATGAATGGCAGGACTATTCGGTTTCCGCTGATATTACCTATACCGGCACTCAAGCGCAGCAGCTCCTCCTTCTGGGACGGGCAACCAACGTGAACAATTACTATTTACTGGGCTATTATTTCGGGGAGTACGCTATCCTGAAGAAGGTCGACGGCGGAGCGGTGACCAAGATTGCCGCTATGGCCGCTCCCTCCTTGCAGACGGGGGACCAATTGGCATTGAGGGCGGAATTCAAGGCCAACCGGATCAGCTTATATGTCAACGGGCAGCTGGCAACGGAAACGACAGACTCCAGCCTGGTCAGTGGAACGGCGGGTTTTCTGACCAATAATACTCTGGCCCTTTATGATAATCTGAGAGTAATATCCGCTGCCTCTGAGCCTCCAGCAGAGATCCAACGTGACATCATCATGGACAACGGAAATGCAGATCTGACGGGAATCTGGACGTCATCCTCTTACAATGCCAATTATTACGGAAACGACTATGTGTTTGTACGAAACGGTACCGGAACGGAGACGGCAATATGGAGACCGAATATTGGGCAGGCCGGAAATTATGAGGTATATGTCTGGCTTCCCGATGGGGCATCCAACCGGAGCACGTCTGTTCCGTATTCGGTATATTACTATGGAGGCTCCCAAACTTATGCCGTTGACCAGACGGTTGTGCCGGGAGGCAAATGGATCCTGCTTGGTGTCCATCCCTTTGCTGCGGGCCAATCCGGCTATGTACAAGTGGCTAATAAGACGAGTCTGACTATCGCCGATGCTGTCCGGTTTGTGCTTGTACCGGACATCGTGATAGACAACAAGGAGGCGAGTTTGCAGGGCGTCTGGACGCCCTCTACCTATAACGCCAATTATTACGGATCCGATTACAGCTATGTTCGAAACGGTTCCGGAACAGAAACCGCGGTGTGGAGACCGGATATTTGGCGTTCCGGGAACTATGAGGTCTATGTATGGTTACCAGATGGGGCATCCAATAGGAACACGTCTGCACCGTATACGGTATATTTCGACGGCGGCTCCCAAACCTATGCTGTCGACCAGACGGTTGTACCAGGAGGCAAATGGATCCTGCTTGGTGTCCATCCGTTTGCTGTGGGCCAATCCGGCTATGTGAAGCTGGCTAATCAGGTGAATTTGACGACCATCGCCGATGCAGTCCGGTTTGTGTATGTCCGATAAAAACCAGTCACCGTCGACAATATATTTCACGTTACAATGGTTTCACCGATACGTCGGAACGTAACGGCTCGTTAAATTTCGGGAGGAAGACATCTAATAGGTGTTTTCCTTTCTTTTATAGTGAAGAGCCGCTATTAGAACAGTACGGGAAAACCGCACTCCGGGGTATGAAGTACACGAGAGATCACAGGTATTGTACATGAAACCTTGGATTCTGGACATTTACGTTCCGCTTTACAGGGTGTTAGAGTTTTATTGCAAGGCAAGCAAGCGTTTGCAAACATAGAGGAGGAGAAGGAGAAAGAGATGGAACAAATCAACCAGAAATTGTCCACCCGTTACACTGTCCGAAGGAAGAGTCCGGCAGCGGTCCTCATGAAGGCGTTGATCCAGGACCGCTTCCTATATATGCTGCTCATTCCATTCCTTGCATGGTACGTGCTTTTTGAATACATGCCCATGTACGGAATGCAGGTTGCCTTTAAGGATTACAAGCTATTTAAAGGAATTTCGGGCAGCGAGTGGGTCGGTTTTAAGCATTTTCAGGAATTATTTACAAACCCGTATTTTTGGAGGCTTTTGAAAAATACTTTCATCATCAGCTTTTATGGACTGCTTTTTTCGTTTCCGGCGCCTATCGTGTTGGCACTGCTGCTTAATGAGGTGAGGCTGGGCCTGTTTAAGCGGATTGTACAAACCCTTACTTATCTGCCCCACTTCGTATCTACTGTAATTATCGCGGGGTTGGTCACTAACTTTCTTGCCCCTACCAACGGGCTGTTCAACCTGATCCTCGATCAGCTGGGTTTTGACAAAATCTACTTTTTGACCAGAGCGGAATACTTCCGAACAATCTTCATTTCCTCAAATATTTGGAAGGAAGTTGGTTTTGGTTCCATCCTGTACATTGCCGCTTTGTCCGGCATTAATCCAGAGCTGTATGAGGCGGCGGAGATTGACGGGGCCAACAAATGGAAGCGGGTACTTCATGTCACTCTGCCCGGTATCGCGCCAACCATTACTATCATGCTGATCCTTAAAATCGGCAGTCTGCTCAGTGTCGGCTATGAATACATCATCCTATTGTATCAGCCTTCCACGTATGCCACAGCCGATGTCATCAGCACATATGTATATCGGACTGGCTTGCAGGAGGGGCATTATGACTTTGCCACAGCCGTCGGATTATTTAACTCTGTGGTATCGCTGACGCTTGTTTTTCTGGCGAACAAGGTATCAAAGCGGATTTCGGAAACTTCGTTATGGTAGGTGAAGCATATGAATAAATTATCCAACGGGGAAAAGACATTTAACGTATTCAACTATTTGTTTTTATCGCTGCTTGCTTTCGTCACCCTGTATCCTTTCTGGTATGTATTAGTATCTTCCTTGAGCGCAGGTGAGGCAGTTTCGCATGGCAAGGTGTGGTTATGGCCCTCAGGGCCGAACCTGGAATCTTATAAAAAAGTCATCCATTACGATGGAATATGGGTCGCCTATGCCAATACGCTGTTTTACACAGTGGTTGGCACGGCGGTGGATCTTGTTTTTACAACAATGGGAGCGTATCCGCTTTCGAAAAAACGGCTTTTAGGCCGGAAGCCCATCAATATCTTCATCACCTTTGCCATGCTGTTTGGAGCCGGACTGATTCCGGTTTATCTGAACTTTCGCAATCTGGGTCTTATCGACACCCGACTGTCGTTGATTGTCGGATTTGCCGTGAGTACCTTCTATGTGTTCATTCTGCGCTCCTTCTTCAGTTCGATTCCAGAAGAAATGGAAGAGGCAGCCAGAATCGACGGAGCGGGCGGTGCCCAAATCCTCCTGCGGATCTATTTGCCTCTGGCTAAGCCGGCCTATGCAGCGCTGGGATTATTCTATGCAGTGGGGAAGTGGAATGGCTACTTCTGGGCCATGGTGCTGCTGCGAGACGAGGATAAGATTCCCTTGCAGGTGTTGTTGAACAAGCTGGTTGTCCAGATGAAGGCAAGCGACCAGATGCTGGGCATACAGGATGTAGGGTCCAGCATGACTCCGGAAACGGTGATCTATGCTACCATCATTGTGGCGGTACTGCCGATCATCGTGATTTACCCCTTTATTCAAAAATATTTTGTGAAGGGGGTGATGATCGGCTCAGTCAAAGGATAAGTAAATGCGTGATGGGTCATGCCGTTGGTATCAGGAAAGATAATAAAAGGGAGGATAAAAGACATGGTTACAACAAAAAAAATTGTTTTCGGAGTAACAGCAGCTGCCTTGCTGGCAGCATTTTCGACAGGTTGTTCCTCCGACCAGCCCAAGAGCAGCGCTTCGGCAAGCCCTGTGGCGAGCCAATCTGCTGCCCCGGAGGCACTTGCTAAGGCTAGCAATACCCCCATTGAGGCTACAATCCATATGCATTATTTCGGTAACCGGGTATTCGACGACAATTGGCCGGTTTTCAAAAAGGCGGCTGAGCTGACGAATGTAAAGTTGAAGGGAACCGCGTCCAAAGCCTCCACGAACAGCGATGAAGTGTACAATCTGATGGTGGCGGGAGGCAATTTGCCGGATATTATCCAATTCTATGATGGCAAGCTGAAGAAACTGGCCGAGGATGGAGGCTTGCAGCCGCTCGATGAGCTTATTGAGAAGTATGCTCCACACATTAAGAAGTATTTTACGGACAACCCGTTAATCAAGCAGGCAGCTTTGAATACGGACGGGAAGTTGTATATCATTCCATATGTTCAAGGTGGACTGGTGCAGAAGGGCTGGTTTGTCCGCAAGGATTGGCTGGATAAGCTTGGGCTGCAGCAACCGAAAACTGTTGATGAGCTGTATACGGTGCTGAAGGCGTTTAAAGAAAAGGATCCTAACGGAAACGGCGCTGCGGATGAGGTTCCATATTTCAACCGGGACAACCGGTACGGCATCTATGATTTGCTGTCGCTGTGGGATACGCAAATGGGGCTATACAGCAAGGACGGCAAGAGAGTATACGGCCCTCTGGAGCCACAATTCAAAACAGCCGTAACCACCCTTGCCAAATGGTATAAAGAAGGCCTGATTGACAAGGAAATCTTCACACGTGGCGGCAAAGCGCGGGAGATTCTGCTAGGCG
This sequence comes from Paenibacillus sp. LjRoot56, assembly GCF_964253335.1. NCBI lineage: Bacteria > Bacillati > Bacillota > Bacilli > Caryophanales > Paenibacillaceae > Paenibacillus > Paenibacillus sp. LjRoot56. The sequence continues at coordinate 752,063 of NZ_CAXURV020000003.1, read as the reverse complement.
ACAATAAAGGCGGTCTGACCCACGACTTCTTCGCCAGCACGGCCAATTATAATACCAGTCTGAAGAGCAATGTGCCGGGCCTCAATTTTGTGCCTATTGCGCCTCCCGCAAGTCCCACAGGCGTCATAAAGGAATATACGGTCCGGAGCCCTTATCCTAATGGAGCCACCATAAGCTGGGGAATTTCCTCCCATACGAAATACTCAGTGGAACTGATCAAATATTTCGACTTCTGGTTCACCGAGGAAGGAAGCAGGCTGATGAACTTCGGCGTGGAAGGCCAGACGTATACGATGGTAAACGGCAAGCCACAATTGAATGCCGATATTCTGACGAAGCCCAGCGTGGCGGATGAGCTAAACAAGATCGGGGCTCAGCAGCAGATCGGCTTCGCGCAGGACTATGAAAACGAAAGACAATGGACTAACGAGATTGCGCTTAAGGGCATTGATGAATATATCAGCAAAAACTATATTGTTCCCCCTGCACCTCCTGTAACAACCTTGAGTGAGCAAGACAGACAGACCAACAGTAAACTGTCGGGGCCTCTGGCGACTTATGTCGAGGAAACTCTGCAAAAATGGGTGCTGGGAGCAGAGCCGATTGAGCCCAACTACGACAAGTTTGTTGCCAAGCTGAAGGAACTGGGGGCAGAGCAAATTGTCGCCATTATGCAAGCGGCGGCAAACAAGAAATAGCAGCAAAGCGATTAGAATTATACTGATACACCATGGCGCTCAGGGGTAACATTCGGGGCGACATGGTTGTAAACAGTTGAGATCGAACTTCAAATCACAATTAACAATGGAGGGGATGGTTGTTTATTTTTGAATACGAACACAACGTTGTTAAGTCCTTCTTCCGAATCGTAATACCAACATTGTCTTAAAGATAAGGGGATGATCGAACATGCATCAAAATTTGAAACGGATTATCAGTGTATTCCTGGTCGCTGCAATGATGTTAGGACTTGCTCCGCTGGGGTTCCTGGATCCATTAAAAGCTTCTGCTGCCGTACCGCTTGAAGTCAATCGAACACTGTATCCTACGGAGGACACCTACATTGATGGCGGTGTTCCAACTTTGCCGGCAGGCGAGACGCAAGATAGCATGCAAGCCAAATCTTTTGGCGGAAGCTCCGTCATTGGACTCTATGGATACAATGACACTTTTACCGCAACGAATGAACTAAATCATCGGATCGGATTCATGAAGTTTGATCTGAGACAATTGGGCGACTATGACAAAGCGGTTCTTCGTATGTATTGTACAACAAATTGCACAACAACTTCGGATCGTTTTGTAAGCGCGTACAAAATATCGGATGATGCATGGAATGAAAATACACTAAATTGGGACAACCGGATAGAGTTTCCCCTGGGGACTACAACTGCATACTTGAACTCCATTTTGCTTACCAAAACATGGGTAGGCAACGGTGCCGGCTGGTACGAGTGGGATCTAACTGATTACATCAAGTCCCAGCAACAGACAGATGGGATTGCTTCCATCGCTCTTCGGTCACAGAATCAGAAGGTTTACTTCACAAGCAGCAACACTACAACCGTGGCAAACCGTCCATACCTCTTTATCACTACCGATCGGAACGCTCCTGTATCAACCGGAGCTAAGGTCAGTGGTGAAAATACTGTCATCGGTCTGCAATACGACGAGCCGGTAGTCAACAATCTGGCGAATGCATCTGCGTTGAAAGCCGCGGTTACCATGGATGTATACGGAACGGGATTCCAGCCCTTGGCGACGAATGACTCCGTGACGATAAGCGGCAGCGACGTAACCGTCGCACTGGGGAGCCGGTTAGCCGTTCCAGGCGCCAAAATCCGGGTGGCTGCGGGAGCGCTGAAGGATGCTATGGGAAATGCCACAGCCGAGACTACAATTGCGCTTCAGTACGATGCGGCTGCACCGGTATTAAGCCGTTCGGAGATTGGAAATTTGAACAAGCTAGTCACTCTGGAATTCGATGAAGACGTGATAAACAGTCTGGCTGATGCCGCTGCGCTTAAGGCAGCTGTTACCATATCCAAAGCGGATGGTTCCTATGTGCCCCTTGCAGCAGGAGATACCGTAACGTTGAGCGCCCGTCAGCTTGTCCTGGCCTTCGGGCAGGCGATCCCGGATGGGACGAACATCCGTATTGCAGCAGGCGCTCTAAAGGATGCGGCAGGTAACTGGTCAGAGCTTGTGAACGCAATTATTCATCTTGATTTTGAGCCGCCTGTCTTTCAAGGAGCCAGCTTGTATGCCGTGAATAAAAGAGTGAGTCTTCGGTTTAACGAATCCCTTGTAGCTGCGACGACGAACTTGAAAGCTGCGGTAACCATAGACCGGGACGGTAACGGCTACGTTCCTCTCGGTACCAGTGACAGAGCGCAGTTGAGCAACAACTCCCTGATCCTGGATCTGCAACAGGAAGTTACCGACCAAGTACGGGTCAAGGTCGCTGCAGGTGCTTTGAAGGATGAATTCAACAATGTGCGGACTGGCGTATCGGAGACGGAGTTATTGAAATCCAGTCTGCCTGCTTACAATTATCCAGGGTTTCATACGGACGTGGTTGAGAAAGCATTGACACTGAATATGAAAACGCTTGCTGATCGGGGAGTGCTCAACGCGGAATACAGGAAATTCACGGTGCTTGCAACGGAGCTTGCCCGTGGAGACCGGAGTCCGGATATCGTTCAGGCATTCACCGGCGCTGTCCGGAAGATGGTCACGGAATATGACTATGTGCCGGATGTATTCGGAGGACTGGATGCAAGGAGCAACATCTACTTGACCTATGGGCTGGCGCTGGTATGGACGCACCAGGATATTATGAATCTGTTCACAGAGTCGGAGAAGAGCAAGCTGGTTACCTTCTTGAAGGCGGAGCTGGTTTCCAGCGCTTATGTACTTAGCAGCAAAGGTCCCTACAAGCCAAGATCAAGCGGCGCAAGCCGCCCGGAGATGGATGGCGGGACGAACAGCTGGCCCCATACTGCTCCGAACTATATGGAGCCTCTCTTCGGAGTGATGTTTTCTGCTCAGATGATCCTGGGGCTTGCCCAGTCTGATGATTGGCTCAGGACTTACAATCACACGAATTTTATTTCCGAACTTGATGCCAAGGGGTTAACACGTATTCATGACGCCTTTGTCAAAACGGCGGCTACCGACATCAATCTTGTGGTCCGTAATGCGTCTTGGTATTATACGAATTCTGATGGCAAAACCGTTACGATGAAACAGCTTCTGGAGGATCCGATACAGGTCTTCTCGGTGATGGAGCAGTTCAACTTCGTGCATCCTGCCGAAGAGGGCTATTATATGGGACAGTTGGGAATGTCCAAGGAATTCCACTCCAGCGATTCCGGCGGTAACCGTGAGAGCTCGGTCTATTCCAGGCTCGGAATCGATCCTGCTTTGTTAAATCGGAGCTTATTCGAATACTATGGGTATTTGGATAACACCTCTTATCCGGAGGCCAAAGAACTTATTGAACAACGGCAACAGATAGGATTGGACGATTATTATACTAAAATGGTCAACGGCTTCTTCACGGTATCTTCCACCAGCGCGAAAATGTATTACGCGGACAATGATTTGATGACTGACTTTACGGTTGCACACGGATTGGTTGACCTTCCCGCGTGGAATGATACCTTCAATTATGATCTTGCCGCCACAGATCCGGCGCTCAGTCTGGAGAGTAAGTGGAATGTGCGGGGAGGCAGCTGGGCTCCGCAATATAAGACCATTGTGCCTTACAATATCAAGAAAAGCGCAAATACCAAACAACCGACCGGCCTGACCGACCCGTCGGAGAGAGTGCTGAAGCTATCCGGTATGACCGATAACTCGGTGGTCTATTCGAAGATGAGCTTCAAGGATATCAGCTATATGGCATGGCTCCAGTTCAACGCTGCCAACGAAGTGGGCTTGCTCGGAAGGGTTGTGGATGACACTCACTACTATTCGATGGCCTACGACAATACAAGGAAGAAGATCGCCATCAAGAAGCGCAACGGCGATACCGTGACGACACTTGCGGAAGCGACGTATGCCCTGGATGCCAATCGTTCTTACCGCTTCGAGGTTGATATGAGCGGAGGAAATCTGAAGCTGTCCATCAACGGCAATCTCCTGCTTACTGCAACCGATACCGAGTATGCGCAGGGCGGAATCGGATTCATGGGACGGCAAAGCGACGCGTACTTCGACGCAGTGGTGGTGAAGAATCTGGCGCCTACGCCGCCGGAGCTTCAGTCCATTGTCATAGGAGATGGTGAACTCACGCTGAACTACTCCAAAATCCAGGATGCTGTAAGCTACAACATTCATTACGGATCCGAACCCGGACACTATACACAGGTCTTGAACACCAGACGCCCTCTAACTACGACTGTTCCGGATCTCGTCAACGGTACGAAGTACTATTTTGCAGTCTCTTCTGTCACCCCGGACGGAGAGAGTGGACTATCCAATGAGATGTCGTTAACGCCTTTGAAAAATACAACGGTGCAGCCTACAGTGCTAGGAATTACACCGTCAGGTAATCGCCTGGTTGTAAATTTCACCACGGCTCCAGTTAATACAAGCTACATCATTCAATATGGACTGTCCTCAGGGGTATATACTTCCAAGATAGAGGGAGTGACGTCCTCTGGCTACGAGGTGCCTATTACTTTTTCAGAGGAGCCTTATTACTTCACGGTAACGGCGGTGAATGAGACGGGCAAAAGCCAGCCATCCAACGAAGCAAGTGGTCAAGCGAGTGCCGCTTCATTATACATGGATAACTTCGACGCAGGGTATGGAGGGAATTGGGCTGTCAAGACAGGATTCAGCTGGTTGAATACGGGGCAAATCCGGTCCATTAACTCTGGACTCAGCCGAACATACCTGGCCGCAGGATTCCATTGGCGAGATTACTCCGTTTCGGCAAAGGCCAAATACACGGGTACCTCGCTGGAGCAAATATTTGTCACGGGCAGGGTTACCGATATTAATAATTATTATTACGCCGGTTATTACACAGGCGAGTACGTGATATATTCCAAGGTAGGTGGAACACTCACCAAGTTGGCATCCGTCCCTGCGGGAGTCATTAAGACTGGTGATGAGATACTTTTGCGCGCTGAATTCACAGGTACTCGGATCCGGCTCTACGTGAACGGCAATTTTATGGTGGAGGCAATTAATTCGAGCCTGCCGGAAGGAACGGCCGGCTTAATGACTAATCGTACGGAGGTTGCGTTCGACGAAATGGTCGTATCCGCAATATCTCCAATCTCGGCATCCTTGAATCCCGCAGCGACAGACGGGCTTGACAGTTGGTATACGGTTCCGGTTACCGTAACGATAACGACCTATGGCAGCGCAGAATATAATGTGAACGGCGGGGATTGGATCCCTTACACGGGCTTGATTCCAGCCTTCGGAGAAGGGGTTTATACGGTCGGTTATCGCAGCACGGGTCAGGCGGACAATGTCGGGCAAACCCAAACCATCACATTTAAGGTAGATAAAACGGCGCCTGTAACAGACGCGACTGTAAATCCCGGAGCGCAAAACGGCAGCAACGGCTGGAGCGTACTTCCGGTGACAGTCACCTTAAGCACATACGACAACCTCTCGGGTGTTGCCAAGACGGAGTACAGTCTGGACGGCGGGAGCACATGGCAAAGCTACACGAATCCGGTCACAGTTAACCAAGATGGCAAGTATACGATGAGTTATCGTTCGATGGACAACGCCGGCAATGCGGAAGCGGTGAAAACGATCAACTTCAATTTGGATTTGACTGCACCGACGATTACTATATCCGGTGTGACGTATGGAACGCTCCTTGATTCCATGAATATTACTCCGATCCTTACGCTTAGTGATAACTTGTCCGGCGTGGACAACAGCAAAACGACGGTCACCTTAAGTACGTATGGCGTTCAACAACCCATGCAGCAAGGAGCTACCGTTTCGTTATATACGCTGCCGCTTGGTTCACATACCTTTATTGTCACGGCAAGTGACTTGGCGGGGAATACGAGCACCCAAACCGTCCTGTTCCAGACAACGTCTAGCATCCAATCTATGCAAGATTTAGTCACACGCTTTACGAGTATGGGATGGATCGATAACGCAGGGATCGCAAATAGCCTGCAAAGCAAATTGGCTGAGAATAATTTGGCTGACTTAGTGAATTTTGTGAAAGCACAAAGCGGAAAACACATTGCAAGCCAAGCCGCTAGCTACTTGCTCAGAGATGCCCAATATTTGTTAAACGAGAATTAATAAGTCCAGTGGGCAACATGCTATTCACAAAAGTGCGTTAATCGCAGGCAATATATGACGTAGGTATGATTAAGAGTCCCGTTTTTGTTGGATATTTTAAAAAGATATACAAGGAGGCTGTCCTTAATTGCTATGGGCAGCCTCCTTGTATTCATATCATGTTCCGCTGTAGCCATACCCATTCTCTTATAAACTGGATCCATCCTTTCGCCGCATGGGAAAGGTAATGGTGTTTACTCCATATGATAGCAAGATCCCAACTGATATGGGGAACCGTCTTCGGAATGACTTTGACAGATTCGGTGTGTATTCTTCCTGAAACTGTCTCCGGCAGCAAAGCGATGCCTAATCCCACCCCTACCATTTCACTAATTAGATCCCATTGAGAACTTTCATAAGAAATAATAGGCTCGAACCCTTCTCGAATGCACGCCTCTCGAACTCTGTCGTTAAGTGAGAACCCCTCCTTGAACAAAATAAATGATTCGTTACGTAACTCAGATAAATGAACAATTTCTTGATTGGCGAGAGCGTGATTCGAATTCACAATTAACGAAAGTTTGCGTTCAACCAGAGGAATGAAATCAAATTGACTTTCGTCTACAGGAAGTACGACCACTCCCAAATCAATTTTTGCATCGCGTAAAAGTTGTTCAACTATTTTTCCCCCTTCCTCAATCAGGTGAAGATGAATGCCAGGGTATAGGTCTCGAAACTTTGCAATAATATGCGGAAAGAAGCTAACACCAATTACAGGAGGGAGCCCTAACGATAATTTTCCCTTCTTTAAAAGCTTTCCGTCATTCAGGGATACTTGGAGGTCATCAGCCATCGATAATGTTAAATGGGCAAATTTTAGAAAAATGTCACCGTCATCTGTCAATTGAATATGCCTTGTTGAGCGGTTAAACAATATAACCCCTAATTCGTCTTCAAGGTTCTTGATAATCTTACTTAAAGTGGGCTGTGTAATATGCAGGGTCTGAGCCGCTTTTGAAATACTGGCATGCCGCACCACTTCAATAAAATAGCTCATGTGTTGAAAATCCATCCTTAATCTTCTCCTATATATTCGATTTTGGAATAAATCTCATTCATTTTTATCATTTTACACATAAATTGTTGTGCTGTACACTTTAATGTAAGCGTTACATCTATTCGTTGTAATTACTATTTCAAGGAGATGACCATCATATGTATGAAACCGAGGTTGCAATTGTAAGTGCAGCCCGAACACCGATAGGGAAATTTAATGGTGTATTCAAGGAATTTTCAGCCATTCAACTTGGGGCAGCTGCCATTCAAGAAGTAATGCGACGTGCGAACATAGAGGCTTCTTTGGTTCAAGAAGTGCTGATGGGCAATGTCCTGCAGGCGGGCCTTGGCCAGAATCCGGCAAGACAGACATCTCTATTGGCAGGGTTGTCCACCGAGATACCCGCTACAACGATCAATCAAGTATGCGGTTCCGGGCTAAAGGCCATTCAATTGGCGTATCAATCCATCCGAAGCGGCGAGTACGATTTCATCGTAGCTGGCGGAATGGAGAATATGAGTCAAGCGCCGTATTTGCTCAAAGGAGCACGGACTGGATACGGTATGGGTGAGCAAGTTCTGGTTGATAGTATGATAAAAGACGGCTTATGGTGCGCGGAGAATGATTATCATATGGGAATTACAGCTGAAAATCTGTGTAATCAATACGATTTGGCGCGAGAAGAGCTGGACCGCTATTCCCTCGGAAGCCAAAGAAAAGCCGCAGCAGCTGTTGTAGAGGGAAGATTTAAAGACGAAATTGTGCCAGTACACGTGCCAGGGAGAAAAGGAAGTATCATAACCACAGACAGCGATGAATATTTGCGACAGGACACAACCATGGAAGGACTATCTGCACTGCGCCCAGCATTTATGAAGGACGGGAATGTTACGGCCGGCAATTCTTCCGGCATTAACGATGGAGCAGCTGCGTGTTTATTGATGAGCCATGCGAAGGCACAATCCCTTGGGATTCGTCCAATGGCTATTATTCGTTCAAGCTCGGTTGTAGGAGTAGACCCTGCTATTATGGGAATCGGACCGATTCCAGCCACCGAACAAGCTTTGAGAAAAGCTGGATTGGCAATAAAAGATATTGATTTAATTGAAGCAAACGAGGCGTTCGCTGCGCAATCGCTCGTTTTTTCGAAACATTTCGAATTGAACGACGACAAACTTAACGTCAATGGCGGAGCCATTGCCCTTGGACATCCGATTGGTGCTAGTGGAGCAAGAATTGTAGTGACCCTTCTTTATGAGATGATGCGCAGAGAATCGAGATATGGATTAGCTACGCTGTGCGTCGGTGGCGGGCAAGGTATTTCCATTATTGTTGAGCGTTGCTTATATGAACAGGAGGGGGAGGTAAAATGAAAAGCATATTAACATCGTTTGCAGATGCGGTTGCGGAAATAAAAGACGGGGACTCTCTCATGGTTGGCGGCTTCGGACTGGTTGGTATTCCTGAAAATCTGATCATGGCCCTTGCAGAAAGCGGGAAGCGGAATTTAACGATCATTTCCAACAACTGCGGTGTCGATGATTGGGGACTGGGGCTTCTGCTGCGTAATAAACAGATTAAGAAAATTATTGCCTCTTATGTCGGCGAGAATAAAGAATTCGAACGCCAACTCCTATTGGGGGAAATCGAAACAGAGCTTCTGCCGCAGGGAACGCTGGCGGAAAAAATAAGAGCGGGAGGCGCTGGAATTCCTGCTTTCTATACCCCAGCAGGAGTGGGGACTCTTCTTGAGGAAGGACGGGAAACTCGAGTTTTTAACGGCAAAACCTATATGATGGAAGAATCATTAACAGCAAATTTTAGCTTAATTCGCGCAGCAATTGCAGATAAGAATGGGAACTTGACATACAATAAAACGGCAAGAAATTTCAATCCGATCATGGCTGCAGCAGGACGCAAGACTATCGTGGAGACGGAGCAGTTGGTTGAAGTAGGGCAACTCGATCCTGAAAATATTCATACTCCGGGTATTTATGTGCAAAGCCTAATTGTCGGTCAGCAACAAAAAAGAATTGAAAAGATGACCTTCAGCACTGAGTTATAACATAATAACTGCAAAAGGAGAAAAACGATGAAAGAATGGTCCGTTCGTGAAAGAATTGCCATCCGTGCAGAAAAGGAAATTGAAAGCGGATTCTATGTAAATCTTGGTATAGGCATTCCCACGTTGGTAGCCAATTATATTCCTAGCATTAAACAAGTCATGCTTCAATCCGAGAATGGGCTGCTTGGTATCGGGCCTTACCCTAAAAAAGACCAAGTCAACCCTGATCTGATCAATGCCGGCAAAGAAACTGTAACAGCAATTTCGGGAGCCTCTTATTTCGATAGCTCTGATTCATTTGCCATGATAAGAGGTGGGCATATCGATTTGGCCATTCTTGGCGGGATGGAAGTATCGGAATCCGGAGACCTTGCCAATTGGATGATACCTGGCAAGATGATCAAAGGAATGGGTGGCGCCATGGACCTTGTTCATGGCGCGAGACGTATCGTCGTCATTATGGATCACGTGAATAAAGAAGGCAAACCGAAAATATTGCGCCACTGCAGTCTGCCTTTGACTGGCAAAGGGGTCGTTAATAGGATCATTACGGATCGTGCGGTTATTGACGTTACCTCGCAGGGACTTATGCTGATGGAAGTGGCCAAAGGTTACACATGCGACGATATTCAAGCAATGACAGAACCATCGCTCCGCATGGCGGAAAACCTGGTGTTGAATGCTTATTAACAAGGAGGCGAAGTTAGTGGTGCAAGATCGGGTCGTTCTGATTACAGGCTCTGCCAGGGGAATCGGCTTTGAAATCGGGAAACGTTTTGCCGAGTCGGGTGCTAAAGTCATATTAACGGATAAGGATCGCGCCGCTGTAGAACAATCTGCGGAGCATCTTCGTTTATTAGGATTGGATGTTCATGGCGTAAAATTGGATGTGACGTCGGAAGCGGAAATCGCTGAAACTATTCACCACATAGCGTCCGAGTGGGGAAGATTGGACATACTGATCAATAATGCCGGTATGCAGCATGTATCTCACATTGAAGATTTTCCAACGGAAAAATTTGAGCAGATGATAAAAATTATGCTTACGGCCCCCTTTTTAATGATTAAGCTGGCTATTCCAATTATGAAAAGACAACGGTTCGGGAGAATCATTAACATTTCATCGATTAACGGATTAGTAGGCTTTGCAGGCAAATCTGCTTACAATAGCGCCAAGCATGGGGTCATCGGACTGACAAAAGCCGTTGCCCTTGAGACTGCCGCATACGGAATTACGGTTAACGCGCTTTGCCCCGGCTATGTGGATACGGACCTGGTAAGAAATCAATTGAAGGATGTAGCGGCTCTTCACAACACATCGTCTCAGATGGCGTTGGAGGAGATTATCCTGCCTTTGGTCCCACAACGCCGTCTGCTGGAGGTGAATGAAATAGCGGAATATGCCTTGTTCCTTTCCAGCGAGCATGCAAAAGGAGTGACAGGTCAAGCTATTGTCATTGATGGCGGATATACTGCACAATAGCAGTTATTGAGGAGGAGAGTAAGAATGGAAGATATACTAAAAGACGTCCATATAGAAGGGGGCACTGTTACAAATGTTCAATTTGTGACTGATGGATGCTTTACCTTGCCGGATGGTAGAATCATAAGCGACTTGCCTGCATTTTGCCGTGTTGTTGTCAATTTGAAGCCAACTCCCCAATCAGACATCAATATAGAGGTTTGGTTACCTCAAGAGATATGGAACGGAAAATTTCTCGGCACGGGCAACGGAGGGGGCGCCGGTTTCATCAATTATACGCCTCTTGCATTTGGAATACGGCGCGGTTATGCAACTGCTAACACAGACCTGGGCACGTCCCCTAATGCCAATACTTTAATTGGCCAGCCCGAACGATGGGCGGATTTCGGTCATCGCGCTACACATGAGATGACTGTGGCGGCGAAGGAGATCATTCAAGTATTTTATGAAAGATCAGCCTCATACTCATACTTCATTGGATGCTCGACTGGCGGCCAACAAGCATTAATGGAAGCTCAACGTTATCCGTCTGATTATAACGGAATTATTGCTGGTGCTCCGGCTAACAATCGCACACACCTGCATACCGGGTTTCTATGGAATTACAAAGCTATGAATCCAACGCCGGGGAGAACAATTTTAACGAAAGAACAAATAGATTTCATTACACACACGGTGGTCAGGCAATATCAAGGAAAAGATGGCGGTGCTCCGGGCGATAACTTTTTAACGGATCCTAGAAAATGCAATTTCGATCCTGATACGATTCCCAATTGTAACGGGGGAGATTACAACAATGGTCTTACAAGTGAGCAATTATCCGCACTGAAGCAAATTTATGCAGGACCAACCAATCCAAGAACGGGAGAACGGATATACACGCCTCTTCCTTACGGAAGTGAGAATTGCGCCGGGGGCCTAGAGTTACAACAAGATCCCGAAAAGCTGCCGCAGTCGCTTTTATACATGTTTAAATGGGTGTTCGGCGCCGATTTTGATTACACAAGATTTGATTTTGACCGCGATCTGGATACATTGAATGAAATTTTAGCTCCGATTCTAAATGCTAACAATCCCGATTTAAACGAGATGAAGAAATTCGGTGGGAAAATCTTGATGTATACAGGGTTGTCTGATCCGCTTGTCCCTTATCAAGATGCGCTCCATTATTATGAACGGGTGATTCAAGATCAGGGGGGACTAGCCCAAACCCAAGAGTTTTTTCGGTTTTTCCTCGTGCCGGGGATGGGACACTGTGGTGGCGGTCCGGGGTTAAACGATATCGGTCTCGGTGTTTTTCAAAGCGTTGTTCCAAGTAGCGAGCATGACGTTTTCACCGCGTTAGTTGAATGGGTCGAGCATGGAATAGCACCGGATAAAATCATCGCAACAGCGTTTAAAGATAACTTTGCTCCGAATGGGATCAGCTTCCAGAGACCTATCTATCCATATCCTAAGCTTCCCGAATATGTCAGTGGGGACCCGAATTTACCTTCTAGCTACCAAGGCGTTGATCATGAACGAGGCGGAGTTTTGACACCCGCTGAAAGATATCTTGTATAGTTGAACATTACATTAAGATGCTTACTTAGTTCTTCGACGCGGTAGGGCACGTCTCGATTCGTCGCATGCCGCAGAAGTCTATTATGGCCAATTTCAGGCACCCTATTCCGTAACACCGAAAATGATTGGGACGGATCTTACTGAAATTACTAATAGAGAAGCTTTCAGCACTCTATCGAAAGCATTCGGAGGTTGTTCGAATCATCTTGCCTTACGATTGGAAAATTATTTTCATGGATGCAGAAGGCAATCAAGTTCCGCTGAAGCCGCATAAATTACCACAGCGTCGATATCTGGCTTACGGTTCATCCATTACGAATGGCGGTGACGCCGTGCGTCCCACCGGATCTTACGCGATGCGTATCGCCGATCTTCTTGGCGTGGATTTATTGAATAAGGGATTCGCAAGTAGCGCACATATGGATCGAGCAATCGGTCATCATATTGCGGAGTGCGCTGACTGTAAGTATTCGAGTACATCGTATTCTTTGCTTTTGCAATCATTCGGAAACGATAATCGTCCTTCCATTTTCGCCAGTTCAGGGAAATGGAGGGCGTTTTCGTATAACATTACATTTTAGAATCTGTAAGAAAGAAAAAGCCGAGGGCAAATGAAGCCGTCGGCTGGAAGTTTCTATGGATTACCCATTATTTCCATTTTTGTATCGACGGAGATGGGCTTTATAAGCTTTCACAACAAATTACTGCCCGCTTTCCTATTCTTGATTTTATTCCCGACCATAGGGACGACCGTTACGTACAGTGTCTACAATCTCTCGGCAGGTGCAGTATTTGACCCTGTAACTGCGAAGTTCTCTTGGACGCCTCAGTTTAAGTCCGGAGCATATCCATAGCGATTCGAGTAAGCGACGGGCAATTAACAGACAGTGAGAGCGTGGTTATCACAGTTTACGATGTGAACGCAGAGGACCTGGTCGCGGAGAGTATCAATTATATCGTCTTCCAGATAGATACGACTATCCATAACAATTTGACTTTGAAGCTGAAGGCGGTAGCAGATTCTTTGGAAATTGCAAACGCTGTCGCTGCGATCAACAAGCTCCATGCTTTTGAAAATAGCGTAGAAGCCCAAAGAGGGAAGAAGCTTTCCCAGGAGCAGGTGGATAAATTAATCAGTACGCTACAACGATCGAATATGTCATTGGCTTGAAATAGACTAAGTGAACAATATTCGGAAGGGAAGACTACAAGGGGCGGTTTTGGGAATTAGGCTTATTTTGTAAAAAAATTTCAAGTCCTGTCTAGAACAGACGCCCAGTGAGTTCAGAAAAGAATCACATGTCCAACTGATAGCTATTCGCGCCCCTTTCCTTCTTGAGGAGAGGGACGTTTTTTACAGCTGGTAGCGTAATTTTGTACAAGAGGACACTAAATCTGTTTCTTACTCGCCTCACACTACGATGGTATGATAAAGATGCGTTCAGAAAAAGAGAACATCTACTGCAGGGATTGATCTATCCATGGATCATTCGCTGGACCGTTATAAGCTCGTGATCACCCCCATGCTGTATATGTTGAAGCAAGGGACGGCCGAACGGCTCGAGGCATTCGTCCGTTCAGGAGGCACGCTTGTTATAACGTATTGGAGTGGAATTGTTGACGAGAACGATCTCTGCTTTCGAAGGAGGAAAGGTTGGATGGCTTAGCGGGACCGTATTCGGTGTCGCTGATGTGCGATCTAATTCATACCGAGACAGCGGTGGTTCTTGCGGTTGAGCCTTCCGGCATATGGATGCAGGGTTTCATTAGAGAAGGAAATGGAACGGGCACGGGTGTCCAATAAAAAAGGGGAGATGGTCAGATTGACTCTCAATCAAACGGTTTTGTCTGTGCCCAAGTTGTTCAGTGATCGAATGGTAATTCAACAAGGAGAGCCTGTCACGGTATGGGGGAAAGCGGCAGCTGGCGCACGGGTGACGGTACGGATTTCCAGGCAAGTTAAACAATCTGTCGTTACACCTGAAGGCGAATGGCTGTTACAGCTAGATCCGCTTCCCTATGGAGGCCCTCATACCATGCAGATAACGAGCGATGGGCATATGATTACACTATCTGACATTTATGTAGGGGAGGTTTGGGTGTGTGGTGGGCAGTCTAACATGCAGTGGAGTTTGGCAAGAACGACTAATTATGAGGTAGAGCGGCAGGCTGCCAACTATCCCGGCATACGCTTTTTCAACGTACCCATTACCAGCTCGGACAGACTTGAGGACGATTTTAAATCAGGCGCTTGGAGCGAAATAAGCCCGGATACGGCAGGCGAAGCAACGGCGGTAGGCTACTACTTTGCCAAATTGATTCACGAGACGTTGAAAGTGCCGGTCGGTTTTATCCACGCGTCGGTAGGCGGCACAGAAGCTTCTTCATGGATTAAGCGCGAAACGCTTGAGTCCAATCCCGAACTAGCCTACCTCATTCGCAGGTATAAGAAAGAGGCCGTGGCAAATATTGATCTCCAAGAACAGTACAACGAACGAGAGCGGCTATACAAACAGTTTGCCGAAATGGCGGCTCAGTTTGAACAAGAGATGTTGCCGAGTAATGAAATGATTGGTGCCCCTTTAATGGGTCCGGCGCACCCTAGACGACCGGGAGCACTGTACAACGGCATGATCTTCCCTATTCAGCCATATACGATCAAGGGCGTATTGTGGTATCAAGGCGAGAGTGATGCCGGACGGACTCACCTGTACCCTGAGCTGCTGCGTGCCTTGATAAAAGAATGGCGGAGCGGGTTTCGAAAAGCTGACCTTACTTTCCTCGTCGTCCAGCTCCCTGGGTTTGGACACGGCGAGAATTGGCCGCTTCTGAGGGAAGCACAACATATTGTCGTAAAAGAAACAAAAGATACTGGGATGGTTGTTACACTAGACGTAGGGGAATGGGGAGACGGTCATCCTCCCAACAAACAGCCAGTCGGCGAGCGGCTTGCTCTATTGGCCAAAGCGACAGTTTACGGCGAAGACATTATTTACGAAGGACCGACATGCACCTCAGCCGTTTCATCCGGAGACGGTAAAGTCAAGCTTAGTTACAACGGAAGAAACAGCCCTAAAACCCTCACAGGAGTGGTTAAAGGATTCGAAATTTGTGGAGAAGACGGCGACTATTATAAAGCTGGTGCTATCATTATCAACGAATCTCAAATCGTTGCATTCAGCCCAAGGGTAGCCGAGCCTGTCGGTGTTCGCTACGCGTGGGCAGCTTATCCTGACGCCAATGTAACGAACAGAGAAAGACTTCCAGCGTATCCGTTCAGGATGGACGTCACCCGTTAGATAAGCTGGTTAATAGTGATACGATTATGATGTATGCACCGACGTAATTATCGTTAAGATACGTAGTTACTGTATCCGTTGTTGTTTGCTCCGCTTGTTCAGGAATGATTACTGCCTTTGTTGTTAAAAGGAGAGTGTAAGACATAGTCATGAAAATATGTCCGCAAGAGCTTTACCGTAACACTCACATCCGCAATGCAGTCGGAATAACAGAGATGGATCATGGATGGCTTCCGAGAAGATTCACGGAGGAGCAACTAAAGGAGTATTCAAAACAAGAACTCCACAGGATCAGGTCGGAATGTACCGCAGGAGTAAGTTTGGACTTTATGACGGATTCCCCTTGGTTGGAATTGGACTATTCGTTAGCTAGAAGTTTGAGGGAGTATGCTTTATTCGATGTTTATTTGGATGGAGCTTGGTTGGGGGCGTATCAATCCGAGCAGTTGAGTGAAAACCGCCCTGATACAATTCGTTTGAATTTATATGAGTCGCTTGGCCAGAAGCAGGTGAAGCGAGTTACCATCTATCTCCCCCATAGTGCAATCGTCCTTCTTCTCGAACTGCGGCTGTCGAATCAAGCTCAAATGTTCGAGGCATCGGTTCATTCTAGAAAGCTGCTCTGTATGGGCGATTCCATTACTCAGGGCATGGTTGCCAAACGTCCTTCCTTAACTTATCCCGTTCAACTGTCCCGAGGACTGGGCATGGAACTTCTGAACCAGGGAGTAGGCGGTTACATCCATAATGAACAGGTTCTGGACGGAGCGCTTCCTTGGAAGCCGGATTTGATTACGTTGGCCTATGGAACCAATGATTGGACTCAAGCTGAAAGCTTAGAGCAATTCGTGTCCAACTGCCAATCCTTTTATGATAAGCTACGTCTCCTCTACCCGGATGTGCCTATTATCGCTTGGACACCATTATGGAGAGCGGATTGGGAGAAGCCGAGGAATGCCTGCGGATTTTTAGAATTTGCTGCAGTTATGGAGAAGATCGTAGCTTCCTATGATCGGGTACAGGTTTTGAAGGGGATGGAACTGATGCCGCATGACCCTGCATTGTTTTTGGATGGGGTGCATCCGACAGATGAAGGCTTTCAGCGGTTGTCGACCAATTTATTGACTTTGATTTCCGCTGACTATTCATGAAAAATCACGCATCTTCAAGGAACGGGGAACTTCTGGAGCCAGTCACCGGTAGGACTGTCCCGGTGGAATCCGCATTCATTTTCGATCCCGAAAATAAAAGGTAAAAGTAGCCGAAAGGCCCCAAAAGCCGAAACGTTGCGGAATTGGAAGCATGCTTCAGGGAGACTGGACGGAACATCGGCGGAGAAAAGCTGGTATTGCCTTCATATGGGTTTCGGATATTTATACGGGTAGAACAACATAATTAATTTCGAGATTTGCAGCGAAATACGATTCGTTAATAAGGGACCTCCCCAGCGTCGATTACCGATTATCTTCAATACTTAACGGTCAAAGCAGGGCGTGTGGTACTGCGGATCTTTTATCTTGTATAGTTGAACATTAGAACATTACAGTAAGATGCTTACTTAGTTGATTACTATTAGACAAGAAGGTGGAAAAATTGCAAGTTTTCAAGGGAATCGCATTTCACAATGTTGATGAATTGGTACCTTTTGAAGGCGGGGGTTGGGCTCTAAACCGGGTGCCTTCCCAAGTGAGAAAGGAGTTAAATGAGGCAGCCAGAGTTGACCGTGCGGAAAATACATGCGGAGTGGAGCTAAGGTTCTTAATGCGTAGTGATAAGGCGAAGATTATTCTTCGCCGAGGTAAAGCGCGTCTTGATTCGTCACATGCTGCAGAAGTCTATTATGGCCAATTTCAGGCGCCCTATTCAGTCACTCCGAGAATGATTGGGACGGATCTTACTGAAATTACTATTGAACGGCCCCATATAGAGAAGCTTTCAGCACTTTACCGAGAACATAATCTCGTTTTCGATCCGGAGGTTGTTCGAATCATCTTGCCATACGATTGGAAAATTATTTTCATGGATGCAGAAGGTGATCTAGTTCCACCGAAGCCGCAACAATTACCACAACGTCGATACCTGGCCTATGGTTCATCCATTACGCATGGCGGTGATGCCGTGCGTCCCACCGGATCTTATGCGATGCGCATAGCCGATCTACTTGGCGTGGATTTATTGAATAAGGGATTCGCAAGTAGCGCACATATGGATCTGGCCCTCGGTCATCATATTGCGGAGCGCGATGATTGGGACTTTGCATCACTAGAGATGGGGATAAACGTGATAGGGCAGTGGACGGCAGAAGTATTCGAACATAAGATGCGTGATTTTCTTTCTGCCGTCCTTAAATGCAAGCGTAATCGATGGCTCTTTGTGACGGACCTATTTCTATGTAACCATGATCTGGATGGTTTGGATCGGATCTTAGACTATAGGTTGGCAGTCCGTCGAGCAGTCGAGGATTTAGGTGATTCGAGGACTATCTACACAGCGGGAACGGAGCTGTTGCGAAGTGTAAATGAGTTGTCCGCCGATCTTGTCCATCCTTCAGCGGCGGGTCAAGAAGCAATCGCTTTACGCTGGTCCAAGCTCATGCGCGACCGGATTGAAGCGGAATAACTTCGAGCTCTTTGCTTAGCAATCATTCGGAAACGACAAGCGTTCTTCAATTTTAACCAGTACAAGGGAATGGAGTTCGTGGAATTCGTTTTTATAACATTACATTCAGAATCCGTTCATGAAAAAGCCGAGGGCAAATGAAGCCGTCGGCTAGAAGTGTCTATAATTACTATATATTACCAATTCCATTGAAGGTCCTTATAACTTTATTCAAGATTTTAAAGATAGGAGCGACGGATATGGGCTTTATAAGCTTCCACAACAAATTGCTGGCCGCTTTCCTATTCTTAATTTTATTCCCCACCATAGGGACGGTCTATTATTCTTATCATGAGTTCAATGACTTGCTCCGCAAACAAGTGGAGCTGGATGCGGCCAATCAGTTGGAGCAGGTGAATTTTAACTTCGAAAGGCAGCTAAAAGTGATCACAAGTACGATGAATTCGATCGCTTTGGATCCCAATGTGAAAACATTGCTGGAAACACCAAAAATCACCGAACGGGATCAACTGAATGCTGCTCAACAGATGGATAAAAAATTTCTTGAAGTAACAACGACACTTTTGGATGATACGGCGCAAATTATAGTTCAGGATAGAAATATGCACATTTATACGTATGGCATTCCCAATGGGTCTAGAGACGTTAGGGAACAGTTAATCGATCAAATTACAGCAAAGAACGGATATATGGTTTGGTCGATACAATCACAAACTGCGGACAATTCCGAAAGCGGTTTTATCACGGTGGGTAAGCTCCTCAAAGACGAAAACTTGTCGGATCTGGGAGTAGCGGTAATTCGCTTGCCCACAGATGAATTGCTCGAGATATTGGGAAGACAAGGCTCCTCCTCAGAACAGACCGGCTTCTTGCTTTCTGAAGACGGTATTTGGGGCACCGACTTGGAACTCAATAAAGCCATTTACGAGCAATTAAAGTCGAGTTGGTCCGCAGGAAATAATACGTATGAGATTAATTGGAATGGGGAGTTGTATCTGGTCAGCACATATTCGCTTTCCATTCCGGGCTGGCATGTCGTACAAATGATTCCATACACCGAAATGTACCGGAAGGTCAATCAGATGACCCGCTGGACGGTACTTGTATTATCATTAGCGATGACGATATTCATCGTACTGATTATCGGTTTTTCCTCGATGCTGAGCAAGCCGATCCGAGAGTTGAGGAGAGTGATGAGGCAGGTGGAGTCCGGCAGGCTGGACGTTTCCTGCGAGGTGAAGTCCCGAGACGAGATTGGATTATTAAGCAGAAGTATGAACAGCATGCTGATGAGGCTAAAGAGCCATATTGAAAATGAGGTGATTCTGAATAAGCAGAAGGAACAAGCCAAGCTGGAGGCGCTCCAGTCGCAAATTACCCCTCATTTTTTATACAATACGATGAATACGATCAAATGGATGTCGGTAATGGCAGGCACAAAGGACATTACGGAAATGCTGATGTCGCTCGGACATTTATTGAATATGAGCATCCATCGCGGACAAGAGATTATTAAGTTTGAGGAGGAACTGGAGAACGTCCGATCGTTTTTGACCATACAGAGATACCGTTTCGGTGAGAGCATTAAAGTCCGGGAGGAGATTAATCCGGGATCACTGGCTTGCATGGTGCCCAAGCTGTCTTTACAGCCCCTGGTCGAAAATGTTTATCAGCACGGGATATTCTCCGGAAGGGGCGAGGGCGAGATGATTATTCGAACAAAGCTTGCCTCCGGAATTTTGCTAATTGAGGTGGAGGATTCAGGGCAAGGTTTATCTCAGGAAAGAATCGATGAAATTCATAAATTGTTGAAGCAGCCGGCATCGGCTCATGGACCGCGCATCGGTTTGAAAAACGTTCACAATCGCATCCAATTAATGCATGGGACGGACTGTGGAATACAGCTTCAGAAAAATAAAGGGAATGGTCATACAGTGGTTTCCATCAAGCTGCCGGTTCACAAGGAGGAGATGGTTGATGAAGATCGTCGTGATTGATGATGAGATACTCGTACGCAGAGGGATTATGAGCATGAATTGGGAGTATTATGGGATAGAAGTGGCTGGTGAAGCTGCCGACGGAGAAACTGGCCTTGAGCTAGTAAGGCGTACGCTGCCAGACATAGTACTAAGCGATATTCGGATGCCCAAAATGGATGGGTTAACGATGATACGTACGATCAGGGATGAATTTCCTGAGATGAAAATAATAATACTTAGTGTGCTGGAGGATTTTGAATCAGTCAGGAAAGCCCTTCGCTTGGGGGTAACCGATTACGTACAGAAATTTCTAATGGGTCCGGACGAACTGCTGGAAACGGTGTTGAACATCAAGCGAATTCAGGATTGCACAGGTAAAGCTCGTCCGACATCCAAACATGACACACTACCCGACAAGTTGTCTGATTGCGAGCTGGAGAAACCGGAGGCGGACTTTTATGGACAAGCGCTGCGCCCGGAAGACGGCGCGAGAACGCATGCTGCCGTAAGTACAAGCATAAACTTTTTTGCCGTCGAACATTTAAAACAATACTACACGGTACTTGAAGGGCCGGAGGAAGCTATTGCTCGCGAAGGTTTCGAACGTTTGTTCCCGTTAGATGCAGATGAGTGCATCACAGAGCAAAATATAAAAAATGAAATATGCCTATGGGTTTCCACCGTGGTCTCTCTGATGCAGGAGTGGGGCGGGAATATTCAGCAATTTTGGAACCATTCGTCCCCCTACAATCAAATTTCACAAGCTGCAACCTACCAGCAATTAAGAGGTTGGTGTCTCGATTTTCACATGCTGGCTTGGGAGACGCTGCATATTCTCAAAGCCTCGCATCATCGAATCGAGATTTGTAAAGTCATAGATTATTTACATGCTCATTATATGGACCAGATTCAGGTTACTGACATGGCACATTTGACCAATCTAAGTGTAAATTACTTTAGCTACTTGTTTTCCAAGGAAATGGGAGAGCCATTCGTCAATTATTTGCAAAAGGTTCGCGTGGAGAGGGCGAAAGAGTTGCTGAGAAGCAATCAGTTACACTGGATCGACGTCGGAGAGCAGGTCGGCTTCCGCAGCACAAAATATTTTGCGAAAATTTTCAAAAAGTACACGTCTGTCTCTCCTTCTCAGTATAAGTATTGAGTCTCGAAGAATCGGTGATCAATATCGAAGAATTGCAAACGCACCCTTTAAAGAGCGGATGGTTGCTCAATAGGAAATAATAAATACGTTCGTATTTCAAAGATGCGTGAGTTTCTGAATAATAGCGCTTACATTATAATTTTCTCAAAAGGAGGTGAACTTAGTATGAATAGATCGGAAGCACTTCGAGGTTGGTTGTTTATTTTCCCCAGTTTGCTTGGCTTTGGATTATTTACATTTATTCCCATTATTTTCTCTTTGGTAATCAGCTTTGCCAACTGGAACTTTTTAGAGGGGTTCTCTGGGATCGAATTTGTGGGATTCAGCAATTACACAAAAATGTGGAGTGATCACTGGTTCATCGACAGTCTGAAAAATAATCTGGTTTTCACCTGTGTCACGGTGCCCGCGACTATCGTCTTGTCTCTGCTGTCGGCGCTCGCATTAAATAAAGGCGCATATCTCAAGTCGACATTCCGGATGCTAATCTTTATGCCTCACATCTCAAGTTTAGTAGCAATATCGGTCGTGTGGGGAGTTTTGTATAACCCGTCTCAAGGTCCAATCAATGCTTTCCTTAGAAGCTTGGGAATCAGCGACCCTCCCGGATGGCTGTCCAGCTCGACCTGGGCATTGCCCGCGATCATGATTATGACCATTTGGTCGAACATCGGGTATAACATGATCATTTATTTGGCTGGCCTTCAAGGTATACCGAAGGATTTATATGAGGCTGCCAAAATCGACGGTGCCGGCTCTAGAGGCTGCTTCTTTCACATTACGCTGCCAATGCTGTCCTCGACAACTTTTTTCGTGTTAATCACAAGCATGATTCATTCCTTTCAAGTGTTTATCGCTGTGTTCTCGATGACGTACGGCGGTCCTGGAACGGCTACTAGCGTCATAACTTTTTATATTTACCAGTCTGCATTCAAGTTTTTCGATATGGGTTATGCTTCGGCGATGGCATGGATCCTTTTCATTATGATTTTCATCATTACCATCGTTCAGTGGCGAGGCCAAAAGAAATGGGTGCACTATTAATAGGGGGGCGACATGAGAGGTTTTTTACACAAACAAACGTCTTCATCCAAAGAGGTTGTGTCCAAATTGATGCTCACAGTGGTGCTGGGCGCATTAAGCCTGACGATGGTCCTGCCTTTTATTTGGATGCTGTCCACCTCTTTAAAGGGACAAGCTGAAGTATTCGTGTTTCCCGTAAAGTGGATTCCCTCGGTATTTCGCTGGGATAATTACAAATCGGTATGGATGGGGCCGAATCCGTTTTGGTTATATTACTTGAATTCCATTAAAGTAACGATATTGACGGTGGCAGGTACGGTCGTTATTAGCTCGGCTGCGGCATATGGCTTCTCGCGCATCGTATTTAAAGGACGGGACACGATTTTTATGCTTTATTTAGCAACATTAATGATTCCAGATCAAGTCACCCTTATCCCCAGATTCATACTGTTTAAGTATCTAGGCATGTACAATTCCCACCTGGCCCTTATCGTACCCGGCGTTTTCGTAGTGTTTGCAGTGTTTTTACTTCGGCAATTCTACATTACGATTCCCCATGAATTTTCCGAAGCTGCCCGGATAGAGGGAGCAGGCCATTTCCTGATTTGGACAAAAATCGTGATGCCTCTTTCGAAGCCGGCGTTGGTTTCTCTTGTGATTTTGAACGTAACGTCGAACTGGAATGAGTTTATCAATCCTCTTGTATTTTTGTCAGACAATAAATTGTATACGGTACCGCTTGGTTTAACGAACTATATCGATGAAATGGGAACAGACTACACTCTAATGATGGCTGCTTCGGTAAGTGCCGTTCTGCCGATCATCCTGATCTTCATTCTCGCTCAGCGATGGTTTGTGGAAGGGGTTGTTTCCAGCGGTATTAAAGGTTGATTTTTAATCAAATAGCATACGGAGGGCAATATGAGAATTAAGTCAATCGACATCTATGTTCACAAATCCCCTAAGCAAAGCGTGCAATTAATAAATTCGGCTGCTACAAAGCCTGACTCCGATTATTACCGCCATCCAAAGTATAAAGCAATTTATTCGACCAAGCAGGAAACACTGCTGGTGAAAATAGAGACGGAATGCGGATTAACCGGCTGGGGCGAAGCTTTATCGCCGATCGGGCCTGAGGTCACCGGCAATATCATCAAGCGAATTTTGACACCGCTATTGCTAGGCGAAGACCCGCGCCAAATCGAGGTTTTATGGAATCGCATGTACGGCTCGATGAGAGAACGAGGTTTTTTCTCCGGGTTCATGCTGACGGCCATCTCGGCTGTCGATATTGCATTGTGGGACCTGTGGGGAAAATCGCTGCACCAGCCGATACATGTGCTGCTCGGTGGTGCGGAAAGAAAGCGGATACATGCTTATGTCTCGGGGCTGTACGCAGATTCAGACTCGGAGAAGGGCAAGCTGGCGATTCAGTGGAAGGAACAGGGCT
Organism: Paenibacillus sp. LjRoot56; assembly: GCF_964253335.1. Lineage (NCBI taxonomy): Bacteria > Bacillati > Bacillota > Bacilli > Caryophanales > Paenibacillaceae > Paenibacillus > Paenibacillus sp. LjRoot56. Next base: position 728,090 of record NZ_CAXURV020000003.1, on the reverse strand, counting down.
TCGACGCCATCAAGCTGCATTTGGGCTTTGGGATCGAACAGGATGCCCGAACCGCCCAGACGATTAGGGAAGCGGTCGGGGACGGTTTCCGATTAATGGTTGACGTGCACCAGCAATATTCGGTGTCGCAAGCGATTCAATTGGGCCGCCGGCTGGAAGCCCTCGGTTACGATTTTCTTGAGGCTCCTGTTGCCAGTGAGGATATCCAGGGAATCGCTGAAGTCAGCCGGGCGCTGGATATGGCCGTAGCGATTGGCGAAGAGATCCGAACGCGTTATGAGTTCAAGGACCGGATTAACGTAAGAGCCGGAGATATTTATCAGCCGGATATGGGTTGGGTTGGCATTTCCGAGATGCGTAAAATCGCCACGATGTCGGAAGCCTTCAATATTCAGATTGCTCCCCATTTAAGCAATGGGCTGGGTATTTGCATCGCTGCGACGTTGCAGCTATGCGCTAATATCCACAATTACTACACGCTTGAGTTCCAGCCAAACGTGCTGCCGGCGGCGAACCGGCTTCTGAAGGAGCCTATTGTTTGCAAGAACGGGTATTACGAATTGCCAGAAGGCCCTGGGTTGGGCGTTGAGATCAATGAATCTGCGCTGATGCAGTATGCAGAGTTATTGTAGGAGACAATACAAGGAGGGTTCATATGAAGAAATTACTTTTGACAGGATTGGTTTTAAGTATGATGGGGCTTGCAGCCTGTTCGCAATCGAATACGGACAATGTGGGCAAGCAGATAGAAGGAACGGTGACAACGGCGGCCAAAAATGAGGTGATTAAATTAAAGATGTGGGGAGCGATTCCACCTGAAAACGGTCCTCAGCAGATGGTCGACAACTGGAATAAGGCCAATCCGAATATTCAGGTGGAATATCTTCGGTACGTGAATGACGATGCAGGCAACACGAAGCTGGATACAGCCTTATTGGCGGGTGGGCAGGTAGACGTTTTTATTAACTACGGTATGGCACCAATGCAAAAGCGAATTAAGGCGAAGATTGCAGAGCCTCTCGACAGCTATTTCGCCAAAGACAAGTTCAACATTGAAGAGAATTTCGGTGATAAATCCATTCTAAAGATTAACAACAGCTCCTATTATATTCCGGCCATTATTTTAAATGAATTCGTATCTTTAAATAAAAGCTACCTGGACGAAGCGGGTCTTCCCATTCCCAAAACGTGGACTTTGGACGAATACGCGGATTATGCCACCAAATTGACGAAAGGCGATGGGGCGAGCAAACGTTATGGTTCATTTATTGGCTGTTTGGAGCCGAAGACCGCCTGGATGAATTCGATCGTCAAGACGGAGCTCGGTCCAGATGCGTACTATAAAAAGGACGGAACGAGCAATTTCGATGCACCGCCATTCAAGAAATATATCGATGTCATGGTCAATTTGGAACGGAACCTAAAAGCGCAGCCGGCATATGCGGAAGCGAACACTACTAAACTGCAGGGCACCAGCATGTTCGCTACCGGAAAAGCAGCCATGAATCTCTGCGGTACGGCCAGCATTCGGACGATTAAGGATATAAAAAACTTTCCACATGACTTTGTAACGGCATTGGCGCCGACACCTAACATTTCTTCGGGGGGCAAATATCCAGGTGGCGGTACTTCCTATTTCGATTACGTATCCATCAACGCTGATTCCAAATATAAGGATGCGTCCTGGAAATTCCTTAAATGGTATGTGACAGAAGGAAACGAACCGTTAATTGCCTCAGGAAGGGTGCCTTCTTGGAAAAAGGTCGACAGGAACAAAGTACTTAAGCTGCTGCTTGGCGATAATCCGGAAAAACTGTTTGATCTGGAATCGTTTAAGCGCGTGATCTTCTCCGAAAATGACTATGTCGTGGATTCGAATGTGGAAAAGCTTCCGGAACTGACTAAGGTGGTCAATGAGGAAGTAGAAAAAGCACTGCTCGGCGAACAAACGTCGGCAGCCACAATCGCAAACATGAAGAAAAACGGTGATAAGATTTTGTTAGGTAAATAATGAAACCACTTGAAGGGAAGTTATTCGGAATGACTTTAACGCAGCCATATGATGTTGCAGTGATTGGAGGAGGTCCGGCGGGTGTGGCTGCAGCGGTTGCAGCTGCGAGAGCTGGGGCTCGAACGATCTTGATCGAGCCGACCCCGTATCTAGGCGGTGCGGGCACCGGAAGCATGGTCGGCCCATGGATGACAAACTTCTACAAAGATACCCAAGTTATTCGGGGAGTGTTCCAAGAAATTGTAGACTTGCTTGTGGAATACGAAGGGTCTACGGGGACGATCAAGTGCCCTTACAAGGATCCGAACAGCACGTGGGGGACAGGCGGACATATCACCCCCTTTGATGTCGAAATTCTTAAATTCGTATTGAACAAAATCGTGACGGAAGCCGGTGTCGACCTTCGGTTAAACACGACAGTCGATCAAGTCGAAACTGAGAGCGGCCTCGTTAAATCCATAGGAACTGTGACTAAATCCTCGAAGCAACTCATAAAAGCAAGGGTTTTTATTGATTGTACCGGTGACGGGGATATTGCTGTCATGGCCGGCGCTCGTTACGAATACGGACGCCAAAAAGATGGGGCCGTTCAGCCGGTAACTTCGATTTTCAAGATGAGCTATGTTGATACTGACTCTCTTATCGAATATACACGGCAGCATGAGGATGAACTCGTCTGGGTTACCTATCCGATCTTGCCGCCAAACCTGCCTTCGTATTTTTCTAACTCAATGGTCGCTTTCAGCGGCTTTAACAATCTGGTCCTTCGAGGGCGGCAGCAAGGTGAGCTTAATCTCGGACGCGAGCGCGTCACTCTTTTTTCCGATTACCGAAAAGGGGATGTGCTGTTCAATGCGACAAGATTAAATGAGATTGATGGCACCGACAATCGGGACCTAATCCGGGCAGAGCTTGAGTTGAGGGATCAAGCAATTTCTTTGGCTCAATTCGCCCGGAAGTATTTTCCCGGATTCTCCCAAGCTTCAATTTCGGGCTTAGCTTCGAAAGTCGGAGTTAGAGAGACGCGGAGAATTGTCGGGGATTACATCCTGAATGAAAACGACGTTCTGAAAGGACGGAGCTTCGCTGACGGCATTGCCAAAGGCTGCTTTCCGATTGATATTCATAACCCGAGGGATATGACCAACCAATGGACGGAATTGGAGGGGGCATATGATATACCCTACCGATGTCTACTTCCGTTGGGCCTAGAAAATGTGTTGGTCGCAGGACGCAATATTTCTGCAACCCATGAAGCATTGGCTTCCTTACGTGTTCAATCGCATTGTATGGCTATAGGCCAGGCGGCTGGCGTAGCCGCTGCACTTTCTGCCGGTCAAAAGATCGCAGCACGGGAGGTTAACGTTTCCGAGTTGCAGCGAATCCTAAGAAACCAAAAGGCTATTGTTGCAGGCGATGCATAAAGGAGGAACGGCTCCTATTATCCTAGAGGCGAGCGACTGAGCATAAGCACATTCGTAAAGGACCACCCGGATTTCGTAGGCAGCAGCTCCTTCGAAATCCGGATATTCCATGGAGACGGCGGAATTCATGATTAATTCCTAATGACTGGAATCATCTCCGAGCTGCTGATTGAGCGATCAATCATGAGTCAAAGTGGTCAATAGAGCTAGTTGATAAAATATGTCCAGATAGAGGAATACCCCAAGGTGTCTCGATTTTCGATCTGATCCGGCAACATTTCAGCGTACACCATCTTGACGTTTTCCCATATCCGAAGCTTCCCGAATATGTCAATGGAGACCCGAACCTACTAGCTAGCAAGGCATTGGGCATGAACGAGGTGGAGCTTTGAAACCTCTGAAAGATATTTTATTTAGTTGAACATTACTGTAAAGTGCATATTTAGGCCAAAAAAGATTGAGAACGAATACCAGGAGGTGGTTCCAATCGAAGATTTTGTTCGGAGCAGTATAATTTCTTGGAAATGGTGGACTTGTCTAGCATTATCCGTATTACCATGGATATTGTGGTTGATCTACGATAGAAGAGAATATAGAAAACAACGTTTTTACGCCGGAGCTGTCATAGCTCTCATTTCATGCATCTTGGATGCTTTGGGAGTCACATTGGGTTATTGGAAGTACAATGTACAATTATTGCCTATACCAATTGGAATTCTTCCGTATGATTTTACTCTTATACCTGTAATTATAATGTTTATGATAAAAAGTGATTTGATAAAACAAGTATTCATAAAAGGTAGTCTATTTAGTTTTCTCACAACGTACATTGGACATCCATTATTTGATCAGTGGCTTCATTTTGTCAATCATACTCATTGGGAAAATAGTTTGTCACTACCAATTTATTTATTATTATATATTATTGCAAATTGGTTATTTTTAAAATTTAACAGCTTAACCCGAATGCGACGAGTTTAAGATTGGATATGTTTCATGCAGCAAGATTATTGCTTAACTGATAGATCTAGAGCATCTTGATACTAAGAGGTGCTTTAGTACATGGAAAAATATTTTCAAGGGGCAGTTGAACAAATCTATTTGTCTCCGAAGGTTACCTGGCTCAAAGTCTATGTTGAAGGTTTATCAGTTTTGCTCATATAAAACATATTATTATTTAATAAGAAAAGCATATAAATAGGATCTAATGCCAAACTTTGAATATATAAAGAAGTATTTATGATTTTTGCAATTCTTCAGTACTCATTGAAAGCATTAAATTTTCAATCTAAGAAAGACTTGATGTTATAGGTTTGGAATATTATTCAAGGGAATCAGTTTCTTAGATTTCTGTTGAGTGTCTAATGATATAGAAAGAGCAGATGGTTAAAAGTATCAAAAAATCAAAATATAAATTTATTCTATTAATATATAAAATATCATCTTAGATGGAAATTAAATAAAAAAAGGAGAGAATCGGAAAATGAAGTGTAATATGGGCACTGATAATTTTGCCTTTGATGGACAATGGATTATTCTTAAAGCTGATGATCTAGTCTATTCGGAGGATAGCCCCGATGGCTTGTCTCCGGCATGGAATCGTTTCTTTAATGAGATGGAGCGACGCGGAATTGTTGCAAGCTTGGGGCTTATCGGGAATACCCTGGAAAACGCAGATGAACGGTTTGTTTACAGAGTAAAGCATCTGATAGAAAAGGGTCATGAAATCTGGAACCATGGATACGATCACATGCTATCTAAGGAAAACGATCAAAACGTTGTATGCTACGAGTTTCAGAATACGTCAGCTGAATATCAGTTGGAGCATCTTTTGCGCACACAACAGTTGGCACGCAAGCGTTTAGGGGTAGTGCTTCGCACATTCGGAGCACCGGGCAATGCAATAGATGATCATACAACGAAAGCTTTGGAAGCAGTGCCGGATCTTATGGTTTGGCTGTTTGGTCGCCTGAGCAGCAAAGCAGTGCTGGAGCGGGTTGTTGATATTGAGCACCCTGTCATTCACCCCAATCTAGAAGCTTTCCGGCAGCAGTATGAAGCCAAAGGGGTAGACAAGAAATATTTATTACTTCAAATTCACCCCCCACACTGGAATGCTGCGGATTTCACAGAATTTGTTCAGGTCATGGATTATCTGGAGCAGAAACCGGTGCGGTTTATCACTCCTTATCGGTTTTATACCCAGTATTATTAATAATACTAGCTGTATGCTTACAGAAAACAATAGTTAATGCAATTGTAAAATCTGGCATCCCGAAAGTGTGAGGGACGCGAAGTAGTTATCAAGGCAGGGAGTTTTTTGTTTATGTCGTTATTACCAAAAAAGTAAAATGTTTTTTTTTGCTAAAAGTTTCCTTTCGCTATGCACTTGGTAAAAACTTCGATGAGATGCTCCAACAAACGTTCATGCATACTTGGAAATTAGACGCCTTTACAAAAAGTATGTATTGGAAAAGGAGGATACGATGTCCAAGGATGAACTAGAAGAACCAAACAAGTTGGTTTATAACGAGACTTTGGCATATGTTGTTGATCGGTTTGTACATGCAGGAGTAGAGCGGGAGAAAATAATTGCTTTGGTTCGTACAATGAAGGAAATGTTTGGTATAGAGTCAGAGGATGAGGCTGAAGCAGCATTCGAAAAGTATTTGAGAACAAAAAACTAAAAACCTTTCAATGTCGGTTAAGCCCAGATTAGAAAAAAGGAATAGAGCTATTAAACTTGTATCGGGTTGTCCTTAAAAAGGAAAATGAAATAGCTTATTATTTCGTTAGAAAAGTAATTGCGCAGTATTTTAATGCACAACTTCAGAATAGCTACATTTTTATTCATTGTCCTATAAACGGAAAAAGTACATGTCACAAACGGATCTGACAGGGACCACTCTTTACCTTGGCTTCCAAGACCGATCATTATTCCATAAAAAAACTGCTTCTGGAAGCTTCCGTTATGACAGATCTAACGGTAATAGAAGCTTCGGAAACTTAAAGTCGATATACAAACGAAAGCTTTACCTTTAACTCTTTATCTACTTAGGAACACAATTTTCATATGAGATCAACGAATAAGGGATGAGGATGAATATGAAACCATATCGTTGCACGGAAGAACCGATAAAAATTTATGGTTTGCAAAACCAGCTTGTGCCTAACCGTTTTTGGCGCCTTCCGGAAGAGCTGCTAGGAAATTTGACCGAGAGGGTTGCACGAAGAGCCAAGTCGCCTGTAGGCGGACGCATCCGTTTTCGTACGGATTCCACTCAAGTGACTATCCGTACGATGTTAAAGTTGAACTAGACGTGTGATCCAAAAGATTTATGAAAATGCGAAGTCTTCAGGAGATCCATATGTCTACTTTGTTGATGGGGAGAGCTGCTTCGGAACAACGAACCGCGAATCATGTACGGTCGACGGTTTCCATCCGAACGATCTCGGTTTCTTGCGTATGGCCGAAACCATTTACCCTGTGCTAAAGCGAATTATTCGTTAAGCACTTTTATGTACATGGGATACCTACATGCGAGGATCTGACGAGCGGACGTCTTGTTTACGACGTTATGGCCCGAACGAATTATGAGATCGACATTCATAGCCCTTACGGCAAGAAGACGACTGACGAACGCAAATTAAACGGCTACGATATTCCCTGCTGCATCAATTGCTCGCCGAACAAGGCGTCGTGTTTATGAAATGATTGCGAAAAAAGGGATGTTCGATGCAAACAGCAAACCCGATTTTAATTTTACGAAATTGGAATAGGTGGGGTAATAGTGAATAAGTTCGATCCGACATGGAACTGGGCGATCTGCTTCCTCTTATCAGTTCTTCCTTGGTATTTATGTTGGAAAATTGTAAATAAGGACCATAGAAAAAAACAATCGTTGCAGGAGCAGTCATTGCAATCATTTCTCTGATACTTGATGTCGTTGGTGTAAAACTAGATTTGTGGACATATCATGTATGTGTAATCCCAATATACATTGGGTTGTTTCCGTATGACGCTACTTTGATACCCGTTATCGTTATGGTTCTTCTCTATAAGTTTCCCAAAATACATCTCGTAATAAAAGCTGTCCTTTTTAGCACGTTAACAGCCTATGTAGGGCACCCCATCTTTGATAATTGGCTGGGATTTGTTAGTCATATACATTGGAATAACAGTTATTCCATCCCTATATAGTTATACATCATAGCTCATTTCATCTACACGCAGCAAATGAAGAAACTGTCATAATTATCTTCTCTTCCATTATATATGCCCCATTCACATGACTTCATTTCAATTGGAGGTTATCAGTAATGGAGCACCACAAACGTTTCATGCCATGCTTTCTGGCAGAAACTATCAGGCATCATCAGATTTCAACGTTAATTGGCACATTTAAATGAGGCAAACTATATCCTTCAAATTTTTTCCTAAAAGTCAGTCATCCGCAGTGTTCCTATCAAGGATCAGCCGGAATTTACGATTGATTATGGATAGTAGTCGTAAGTAAGTATAAAAGTACGAAAAAAGTCGAGTTCAGGAGCAGCTTTAATCCTGACTCGGCTTTTTTTTCATACATGGCAGCAGATCGGTAATGATACATATAAGTAAAACCACGCTTTATTCAAGTATTATCGATCCTCTTACGGGTGGATACATATTCCATGTTCATTAAGGAGATAATCAACTCATGGACATCAGGAGTCTCATAAATATTCCCAGGGGAGGGAATCAATCGTGGATTTTTTTAGAAAGATAGTCATGAGAAGAAATAAATTCGCGAAAATCGAAACATCGATTGATATACCCCAAAAAGTGAATGGGGAGGGGACCCTGCTTTCATTAGGACTTGGTCATAATTTGAAGATACTCCAAACCATGTATGAAAACTGCCCTTATGTCGTTTTTCATAAATTTTTGATTTCCGGGAAAATCAATGCGGTTCTTATCTATATCGAAGGCTTGTCCGATAAGAATATGATCGATGAATACGTTCTTGCGCCGTTAACGGATAGTACGTCGGTGGGACAGGAAAACATAGAAACCCTCCTTCAGAAAAAAATATCACTTTCTAACCAGAAGAAAATCAAGTCGATCGATGAAGTTGTGGAACAAATTTTTGAAGGTAGTCCTGTCCTACTGATCGATAATGAATCGCAGGGCATTGCATTAAATTTAGCCAAGTGGGAAAAGCGCTCGATCGAGGAACCTATGGCAGAGCCTATTATTAGGGGATCTCGGGAAGGATTCACCGAGACGTTGTCAGTAAATATGTCCTTGTTGCTGAGGAGAATCAAAACACCTCTGTTTAAAATGAATCAAATAAAAGTCGGCCGTTATACCAAGACCAAAATCATTGTTGCGTATATCGACGGACTGGCAGACCCTACCTTAGTACGGGAAGTCATGAATCGGTTAGAGCGAATCGAGTTGGACGGTGTACTCGAAAGCGCGTATATCGAAGAGATGATCGAAGATAACCCGTATTCTCCTTTCCCGCAAATTTTAACTACAGAAAGACCTGATTCTGTCGCTGCCAACTTATTGGAAGGACGTGTCACCATCCTGGTCGACGGAACTCCTTTCGCCATTGTTGCACCGACGACCCTCTTTTCCTTGTTGCAATCGCCCGAGGATTATTATCAGAGTTTCATGTTTGTTACGATGCTTCGTTGGCTTCGCTACATTTTTGTTGGCATTGCCTTACTGGCTCCTTCGGCTTATGTTGCTGTTCTTACCTATCATCAAGAGATGGTGCCAACGACACTCTTGCTCAGCATATCCAAGTCGAGAGAAGAAATTCCTCTTCCAGCTTTTTTTGAGGCTCTTTTGATGGAGGTAACGTTCGAAGCGCTTCGCGAAGCAGGGATCCGGCTTCCGAAACAAGTAGGTGCGGCGGTTAGTATCGTTGGAGCATTGGTCATTGGTCAGGCTGCGACGGCGGCAGGGCTCGTTTCGTCCCCGATGGTCATGATAGTGGCGATTACAGGAATCGCTTCTTTTATGATTCCTCATTACAATGTAGGAATTTCGCTTCGAATGCTGCGCTTTCCGATGATGATTTTAGCTGGCATGATGGGCTTTCTCGGGTTAATTCTCGGCGTGATTACGATGGTCATTCATCTTTGCACGCTGCGTTCATTCGGTGTTCCCTATTTGTCTCCATTGTCGCCGATGGAAGCTCGCGATATGAAAGATGTATTCATCCGTGCTCCGTGGTGGAAGTTAAACACTCGCCCGCACTTAAAGGGGGCATGGAATAAGTATCGACAATCTCCTGGGGAAAGACCCGGGTCCGGTAAGGGAGAAGATTCCAAATGATTGAAAGAGGCAAAATTTCCTCCTTACAGATGGCGCTCATTCAATACTCTGTTGTCTTGGCGACGGGAGATCTTCTTATTCCGGCGGTAACGGCAAAGCTTGCCAAGCGGGATTTATGGTTGTCCCCGATTTGGGCTTCAGTCATGGGATTTGTTGTCGTATATTTCGTTTATCGCTTATACAAGCTCTTTCCCAAGGAGACGATTGTTCAGCATGCCGAGCGGGTTTTGGGCCCGATTACAGGGAAAATCGTCGGAATTTATTTTTTGTTTACTATTCTGCAAATAGATGGCAACATTGTTAGGTCAGCCGGAGAGTTTCTTTCGACTGCTTTTCTCCCTAAAACCCCCATTCTAGTCATTATGGGTAGTGTGGTGATGGTTTGTTCCTTTGCCGTGCGCGGAGGTCTTGAAGTCATAGCCAGATGTGCCCAAATCTTTATACCCATAGTGATGATACTATGGATTCTTTTCTTTCTTTTGCTCACTCCGTCGATGAAACCCGGTAACATGCTTCCAATCTTTGCGAACGGAATCATGCCTTCCTTCATTGGGGCGATTCCGCCAGCTGCTGTTATACTTCATTCCGTACTTATTACATTTATGCTCCCTTACTTGAGGGACCCGGAAAAAGGAATGAAGTGGGGGATGATCTCCGTCGTGATCTCAGCGCTTACGCTGACTTTTATTACGATGGCCACTCTGTTTATATTCGGGGATATTACCTCCCAACTCGTATATCCCGTCATGATGGCCATTCGGTACATCGAAATGGCCGGGTTTATCGAACATTTGGAGTCTTTCATGATGGCCGTTTGGATGATTGGCACCTTCATCAAAATAACGATTTATTATTATGCGTTTGTTCTTGGCCTCTCGCAATGGCTGCGCCTATCGGATTATCGGCCTCTTGTTTTTCCGGCTGGTTTTATGCTGGTTACGTTCAGTATATGGGTCGCTCCTGATGTACAGGAATTTACTCACTTCCTTGGCACGGTTTCTTATTTTTGGAGTGCATCAATCGAAGCGGGAGTTCCGATCATCTTGCTGCTCGCCGCTATGGTGCAAAAAATGCTTCAGCGAAACAATGGGGGACAGAAGGGATGAATATGTCCTATTGGGTTAAACACTTAAAGCTTTACCTTCTTGCTATTTGCGGCGCCGTTCTCGTATTGCTCACAGGCTGCTGGGACCGTAGAGAAGTCAACGATTTGGCTTTAATTCTCGGCGTGGCAAGCGATAAAAAAGACAATGATACAATCGAGCTATCCGTGCAAGTATTCATACCCAAATCCGCGGGAGGCGGGCCTTCAGAGGGAATGTCCAGTGGAGGGGGAGCAGGACAGACATTTGTTAGATCGGCTACGGGCGTGACAATGGCCGATGCGATGTCGAAGCTGAGAGAAAAGTTCCCGCGGGAACTTTTCTGGGGACATGATAAAGTTTTTATTATTGGAGAGAAGATGGCAAAAGAAGGGGTCAGCGACATGATTGACTTCATGATGCGATTTCCGCAAGCACGCGTACGTCTTCGGGTCTTTGCCTGCCATGGAAGTGCAAGACATGTCCTGGAGCTAATCCCACCGCTGGAACAAAGCACGGCAGAAGTACTTCGGGAAATGTTGGAGCTGCATTCAGTTGTGGATGTACCGATTAAAACTTTTGCTCAAGCGTTAGCGGGCAAATCAGGTGCCGCGGCCTTGCCATGGCTTGAAATTGTGCCTCCGGAGCCGAATAAAAATGAATTTCAAACGGTTCCATTCATTAAGGGAACAGCTGTGTTTAAAAAAGATAAAATGGTTGAGCGGATTGACGAGAGGATAACCAAAGGGGTGGTCTGGATCAGGAATGAAATAAAAAAAGAAATAGTAACTGTGCCATCACAAGATGGGAATGGATTTGTAACGGTGAATGTAAAAAGCAGCAAAACTGAATTAGTTCCAGATATTCAAAATAATCAATGGAGCATAAAGGTCAACGTGAAACCAGAAGCAAGGGTGATAGAAAATACAATGAGCCTTTCTTTGAAAGATCCTGAATTTTCAAAAGCGATCGAACAGAATTTGAATACAACTATCGAAAAGCGTGTGAGGAACGCACTGGCACAAGTGCAAGGAAAGATGCACGCGGATATCGTAGGTTTCGCGGAAACCTTTTACCGTAAATATCCCAAAGAATGGGAAGCAATCAAAGATCAGTGGGATGAGCAGTTTCCAAAAGTGCAAGTCTACGTCCAAGTTGCGTCTAAATTGTTGAGCCCCGGAATAGCGGATACAGGAATCAGCAGACCTGAAAAAGAGGTGAAGAAAAAGTGAAATGGGTATCCGTATTGGGGATAACATTACTTGTTACTGCGATCACTCTATTGGAATGGCCCAAATTCAGTCATCTCAGTAAGGAGAAAATGGCTTTTGCTGCTCTTTTTATGATTGGGTATGTTCTGGCCATATTGCTTATTTTCTATCCTGAGCTTCCTGGCCCAACACAAATGGCAACAGCGATATATAAACCTTTTGCAAAAATTTTGGAAAGATAGGAAGGAAGCGATACTGATTGAATCAATAAATGAGCTCTCAGCAAACAACCAGGTAAAAAAAAGTAATTTGACTTAAGAATTCTCAGATGTTGTGTAGAAAATTTGGGGATATAAAATCCCCCTCACAAAGCGAGTGCTTATTACATAGCAGATGGTTTAGAAAAAACCATTAGTGCTGACTATTGGGTAGAGAACACAGATTTCAATGCTTTTAACAGCTGGCTTAGGATTAGAGCGCATTCCGGGTAACAAACAGTAGTTGGTTGTTAAAGTTAATTAAAAAAGTGCATGGGAAAGAACCGTCGTTCTGTTAAGCGTGGAAATGGATTCTATATATTCCCATTTCTTGTTACTCACTATAGCCCGAACGCTTCCTTAGAAGTTAGGATGGCAAAAATCCAGTGGATGAGTTTATTTACACATGCAATTATTGCTACTTTGAACAGCTTTCCCTCACTGCGTTTCTTATCATAATAAGCCCTTAATTTCTTATTTCTATTACTACGAATTCCACATCGTACAGCTTGATATAAGGCAGTACGCAGCCTCCTGGAACCGTGCTTAGGGATTCTATTTTGGGTAGCTACAAACTTGCCTGAAGAAAACACTGGGATCAACACCAGCAAAGGCCACCAGTTTCTTTGCGTGATCAAATCGATCGATCTCACCAATCTCAGCTAAAATTATTGCAGCAATCTTAGTGCCAATTCCGGGTATCGATTGGATTAAAACATATTCAAGTAGCTCTTCAGCCAGGCCATCTACCGATTTATTAAGGGTTGATAGATGATCTTGTGAGGTACTCCACGGTCTAAAAAAGCTTGTGCATGGCTCTCTCCCTTTGAAACATCCACACCAATAACTGGATTCATGACATCACTCCTGTAGTATTTTCACCAGCAACCCCAAACCTTCTTGTCTTCCACACTATCGCATGTGATACGGGATTCATGTCCCAACCAGTCTAACCATGGTTGAACAAGTAGACCGCTATAATAAGACCACACAAAAATGAGGTCTACCAGAAAGATCTGGTGACCCCATAATACGATTGGGCCTTAGCTATGAGAAAATCAATGGCATTAAAGGCTAAGTCATTAAGCTACGGGCAGAATAGCAAAATAAGTAGCTGAGTTATATAATATCTTAATAAAGCAAATGGGATGAAGTCTTAATAAGTAACTTTGAAAAACGTTAAGGGATTTTTTAAAGATGATATAAGTGAAGGAGAAATTTTAAGCATAATTGGGTTTGTAATTCCTGTGAAGTTGAATTTCTTCGAAAAAAAGAAGAGGATACATGTTCCAATTGTGATTCTGCCCGATCGCATGAAAAATAGAATGAACTAACGAGGAGTCCATATATAAATTATTAAATTACCCAAATACATTTCAAGTTAAAGAAGGGCTGCCATGCAAACCATAGTCTTAATTGCCACATCACTCATGCTGCTTTTAACAGGATGTTCTAGTCATATTAAACCCAGGGAGGCCAAATCTGGAGAAGTTCCTCATACAAATTACGAGCAACCCATGTCGTCAGTTAGCCCTCCCTCTGCTCCGACTATGAGTAGAACAAAGGCTAATGAATCTGTTCTACTCAAGCCCCTTGGTGCAATGGGGGAGGTGGCATCTTATTACAATCGCCATTTAGCAATTAAGGAAGGGATTGTTTATGGTTGGACTGACGATGGTATTCCGAAAGCTATGATGGATAGTGCTGTTCAGGTCGGAGTCGGAGATACGACAAGCTTTGCTTTATTAAAGGATGGACAGTTGCTTGCATGGTTTGAAGATCCGAAAGCTATAATACCTATTGCAGAGAATATTGTTAGCTTCTCAGCCGGTCGTACTGGTGTGTTTGCAATCAAACAAGATGGTCTTTTAATGAGATTCGAATCACCAGGTAAACCAGGAGTGGAAATAGCCAAAGACGTTGTTTTTTCAAGCATTGGTGATGGAACAGATTATTATATTACAAATCAAGGAGACGTTTTCGCTCGAGGGCTTGCTCATCGAGGACAATTTGGAGACGGTCGCTTAGAAAGTACTGAGGAATTCGTCAAAGTAGCAAGCAATGGCGTACAGGTTAAAGGACATACGGGACATGCCATTCTACTGAAAAGCAACGGTGATGTGCAAGGGACTGGTGGTAATATCTATGGTCCTCTTGGCAATCATGGACTTGGTGATAAAGCAATTACATGGGGGAACATATTTACCAGAGCGAAGATTATTTCAACAGGTTCCTCGCACTCGGTTGCCATTAAAGATGATAGTACATTGTGGATATGGGGGGCTAAAGAAGGCACACAGCCTCATCAAGTTATGGAGCAAGTTGTTGCCGTTGCTGGGGGAACAAATATGACGCTCGCTAAAACTATAGATGGGAGCATATGGTTTTGGCAAACTGGTATGAATCCACGTAAGATTTTGTGATAGGAGAAAATCAAAAGGGTTATGTTAGTTTGTATGAGGGTATCAATCATTAACCTACCATTGAACTAACGTAAGAACTATAGCTCCATGACAATAGGCTACTGTAATTATCGGTGGCCTGTTCAACTAAACGGATATAGTAGTTGAGACGTCATATAATCCGTCAACAAGAAAAAGCTTTAACAATGCAAAAATAGAGACATTTTTATTAGCAATAATGTAGTCTTTGTTGTTTAAGAGAAAGTAGGAGGCATAGGTATTTATAATGATGATCATACAATTAATATTGAAAAAAATCAGAAATTAAGAAAATGTAGAAATATTATTTTATATATGCTAATATAAGAGATATCTTATTCTTAATTTTTATATTATTTTTATTGTAGTGTTATTTATAATATCGACTTAGTCTATAATTTAGATTAATGGTGTTAATAGGTAGATGATAGGAAAGGAACCGTATTCATTTAGAGTATTGTATCTAAGTGTTGGTAAGATTAATATAGCTCGTGACGGAGGAGTACTTCCAGATACATGCGAGTTTTACTATACGCATTTAGTCTATAATATAGATTAAATCAAAAAAACGTTGAGATACTAAACAGGACAATGTCAGAAGTCAACATATTGAATAGGCTTTTGGACAAAGACAAGTAATATTGGTATAGGAGTACAGGAAGTCATATTCAAACAAATAATAGTCATCGAGCTCAGGAGGGAAAAAAGTTGGAGATGTTGACGGCTAAACACGGACTTATGAGAGATATCAATAAACTGACAGTCCTAACATTAATAAGGCGAGCGGGTTCCATATCCAGAGCTGAGATTGCAGAGAAAACAGGACTCAATAAAACGACTGTTACCTCATGTGTAGAAGAACTGATAAGTAGCAGGCTGGTACGAGAAGTAGGATTAGCTGGCAAAGCCCATGGGCGTCCACCGATGATGCTGCAATTTAATGGGAAAGATGGATTGGTTGTAGGGGCGGCGTTGGGAATCGGTGGTTTAGATGTCATTATTACCAACTTGGAGGGGGAAATTCATTTTCAAGGTCGTTATGACATGCGAACGGATGATGCCAACTATTTTATAAAGGACATTGGCGATGCTATAGATAAAGAACTTCAGCGAATTGATCTTCCTCCGTTAGGGGTCGTTGGCATTGGGGTTGGTTGTCCTGGGATCGTTAATACCAGTACTGGTGAAATTGTTCTGTCCGCAAGGTACCCTAATCTTTCGAATATTTCTCTGCGTTCCGCATTGGAGGAGCGCTTCCAAACCAGAGTCACGATAGAGCAGAATGGTAATGCAGCTTTAGCTGGTACGTATTATTTTGGGAAAATGAAAGGTTCAGCGACATCCATGTATGTACATGTGGGACTGGGCATTGGTTCAGGCATTATGTTTCAAGGTACTTTGTACCGTGGGGGACTCGGCTTTGCGCCAATGCTGGGGCATACCGTGTTCAAGGCGGATGGCAAAGCTAGCGAAATTTTTGAAATGCATGCTTCCGAGTTTGGACTGGCAGAGCATTATTATCAAAGAAAACTTACTGATGAAGAAGATGGTGATTTGCTGAAGAAGGCAAACGAAATCATTCAACTGGCTATGGCTGAAGACGTCAAGGCCAAAAAATCAGTTCTTCATACTGGCGAATTATTGGGTATTGGAATCGCAAGTTCCATTAATCTGCTGAACCCGGATCATGTCATTATTGGTAGCCGGATGAATCAGGTAGAAGGTTTCATGGATACTGTGAAATCCTCTATTTCCAATCATGCGGTTCCTTATATGCTGAAAGGAGTGGCGATAATACCATCGCCTTTTCCGGAAAATTCAGTCGCCATAGGAGCAGCATCCTTGGCAATCGAGCAAATATTCAATGGTGTAAAGATGGGATAAAGGCAAGAAATATATATCAGTTAATAAGGGGTTGCGGATCAAATGAATCAGAAAAAGTCAATGAACATGTTATTTCTATTTTCCGATCAGCAGAGAACGGACACGCTAGGATGTTACGGCAACGCTTTGGTAGATACTCCTCATGCCGACAGTTTAGCCGAGTCGGGTGTCAAATTTGACTGCGCTTACACACCGAATGCAGTCTGTACACCAGCTAGAGCTTCTCTGCTGACCGGACTTATGCCACATAAGCATTGTATTTTGACGAATTTCGAACGAAATATCGGTTATCCAGAGGTTGTGAACGAAGCACATATTCCTTTCTCGCACTACCTTAAAGAAGCTGGCTATAACGTGGGGTTAGAGGGGAAATGGCATGTAAGCGAGAAGCAACCAGCTTCCTATTTCGGTTTTGATGCTGTACATTTTCCGGGTTGGGGGAACCCGATCGACCATCCAGAGTACCTTGAATATCTTACTGCAAATAAACTTCCGCCATTCAGCATCTCCAATGAAACACGTGGAGTTTTGCCAAATGGCAAACCGACTGTCGTCTTTTCAGCCGAATTCGATGGACCACTCGAAGCGACGTTTGAGTATTTCCTTGCTCATCGCACAATAAATAAACTAAAGCAATACGCCGAGGATTACCGTGAGACTGGCCAACCGTTTTATCTGGCATGTCATTGGTTCGGTCCTCATTTGCCCTATATTATGCCCAGTTATTATTACAATTTATATGATTCAAATGAAATCGAGCTATCTCCCGCATACCAAGAGGAGTTTCACAACAAGCCGATGGTGCAACGCCATTACTCTAAGTATTGGGCATATGATTGTTTCACAGAAACAGAATGGAAAAAATATGTAGCTGTTTATCGCGGATATGCCAAAATGATCGATGATCTAACGGGTATGATTGTGGAGACATTAAATCAACTGAATCTACAGGATTCAACAGCTGTTTTTTTTACAACAGATCATGGTGAATTTACCGGCTCTCATAAGATGAACGATAAAGGACCGGCTATGTATGAAGACATATATCGAATACCACTAATCATCCGAATGCCTGAAGGGCTGCAGGGTTCTGTCAGTGAGGAGTTAGTATCTCTAGTGGATGTAACGGCTACTTTTATAGAACTCTCTGGAACGAACGTTCCTGAAAGATATGATGGTCGGAGCTTAGTACCCATCCTTAAGGGTTGTCCAGTTCCGAACTGGAGAAAAGAGATCATTTGCGAATTTCATGGACTGCATTTTCCATATCCGCAGCGCATGTTAAAGGATTCTCGATTCAAACTTGTCATTAATCCTGCTGATGTCAGTGAGCTTTATGACTTAGAAAATGATCCTTACGAGCTAGTCAATCAAATCGATAACACGGAATATTCCCAAATAAAGAAAGAAATGGTGACGAAATTGTTCCATTCTTTAAAAGATACACAGGATAACTTCTACTCTTGGCTTGGAGCTAATTTCGAAATGATTGAGTAGAAGGAGTGATCCTAATCGTCTATAGGAGTTGGAGTTCATGTTAGAAGGCGGGACTTGTCAGCATTGAGGCGGCTTTAACTACACTCACACCAATGGAAAAAAAAGCAGGCGAGTTCATCATTAGTCAGCCGAAGATGGTTATTCATTTGTCGGTACAACGTCTAGCGGAGTTGGCAGAAGTGAGCGAATCAACAATCATTCGATTGTCGCGTTCCTTAAACTACACCGGCTTTAAGGAACTAAAGCTGAAAATAGCAGCCGATTTAGCTGGAGGACATTCCTACTCCGACTCTTATCAAGAGATTCATGGAGACAATTCAATATCGGAAATATCGTCATCATTAACAAATAATAATATCAAATCCATTCAAGATACGATGAAATTGTTATCCATAGAGATGCTTGAACAAGCCATACACGTTCTCAAAGGAGCGAGGAAAATTGTGTTGTTTGGTGTTGGTACTTCGGCAATTATTGCCGAAGATTTCAAACAAAAACTGACGCGAATTAACCGTTGGTGTGAATCAGGATATGGATTTGATTTGCAAGCAACCCTCGCATCCAACTTGGAGAAGGAAGACGTCGTCCTTGGCATTTCCTATTCGGGTCAAACAGAGGACATCATCAAGTCATTGCATATTGCTAAACGCAATGGAGCAAAAATAATAACACTAACCAGGTTCAGTAAAAATCCAGTCTCCAATCTAGCAGACATCCGCTTATATACGAGCTCACTTGAATATAGCATCCGCAGCGGTGCCATGGCTTCAAGAATAGCCCAACTTAACATTATCGACGTGATGTACGTAGGCATTGCTGCAAATATTAGTAAAAAATCGGTGGATTAGCATTCTAAATGTGTTATTAATCTTCGGAATGAAGGTTAATATAAAAAAACATGATAGGGGAGGAATAAAAGTGAAAAAGAAAATTACGCTAGGTTTAATCACGTTAGTTTCCGTTGTTATTGCATTAACGGGATGCAATAAGGGAAATACGGAGGTGAAGGAGGCTACTCAGAAAGTCAAGCTAACTATGGGAAGCTGGCGGCCCGAGGATAAAGATATTTACGAAAAAATCATCAAAGCTTTTAACAAGAACCATCCAGATATAGAAATTCAATTCAGTCCAACAAAAAACACGGAATACGCCACGGTATTAAATACGGCATTGCAAACAGGCGGCGGTCCAGATTTAATTCAATTGCGTCCTTACGGTGTAGGACAGACTTTATCGGATGCTGGATATTTGGAGCCTCTTGACGGACTGAAGGGTTTAGATGTTTTCCCTAAAGATGCGTTGTTAGCGACAACTGGATCAAACGGTAAAGTGTACGGAGTTCCAATGGTGTATAGCACAACTTTAGTATTTTATAATAAACAAATTTTCAAGAAATATAACTTACAGGAGCCAAAAACGTGGGATGAATTTATCAAGGTTGCTGAGACACTGAAACAAAATAAAGTCGTTCCATTTGCTTTTGGAGCAAAGGAAAGCTTTATCCTTTCTTTAACGCATGGTGCATTAGGGCCTGCCCTATATGGTGGCAACGAATTTGTTCAGAAATTGCTCACTGGTCAAACAAACTTTAAATCTAAGGAATTTATGGACTCCATTCAAATGATGAAAGACTTAACGCCATATTTCCCAGCTAATTTTGCCGGAATGGGCCAAGATGATATGCGAAATATGTTTGCTTCCGAGCAGGCAGCAATGGAGATTATGGGTAGCTTTGATCTTGCTCCTACGAAACAAGCAAACCCATCTTTGGATTTCGATGTTTTCCCTATTCCAGATAAGAGCGGTAAGCAATCAGTAACAACTTGGGTGGATGGCTCTTATGCCATAAATGCTAAATCACCGAACAAAGTGGCTGCCAGAAAGTTTTTGGAATTTATGACAACCAAAGAGTTCGGTACGATCGTTAGTGATGAGATGATGAAACCAACTACGGTGCCAGGAGTCGAATCAAAAGAGCCGCTCGTTTCCAAAATAACGAAATATTCCAATAGTATTGCTACACCTTATACGTTCGTCGTTTACTTTGCTTTCGGTAATCCTACTTCGAAGGCGACATTAGAGAATGCATTGCAGGGGATGTATTTAAATAAGCTGAGTCCTCAACAAGTAACGGAAGAAGTTCAGAAAAGCGTTGATTCTTGGTTTAAACCGAAAAAGTAAAAATGCTTATAAAGGTGGAAAAGTTATGAACAAGGCAGATCGAGGAATACCCCATTGGAAAAAGGGCATTATTCATTTATTTCCTTTACCCGCCATCATTCTGTATACAATGTTTATCGTCTATCCGATTTTAGCTGCTTTCAGCTACAGTTTATTTGATTGGAAAGGGTTAACGAAGGGAGCATTTGTCGGACTAGAGAATTTTGTTACGCTATTCACGCAGGAACCATTTAATGAAATGTTCTGGCAAGCGTTGGTCCACAACATTTATTATTTCTTTCTTGTCATGGTTGCCCAGAATGGGGTTGCCTTCATTCTTGCTTATATTTTATATTCACGGATTAAAGGCAGCTCTTTTTTCAAAATGGCATTTTTTCTGCCGAGACTGCTTTCCGTCATCGTGGTAGGCTTCTTATGGAAGTTGATTCTTAATCCTAATACAGGCGCCCTGAACGTTTTATTGAGTAAAATAGGGCTTGGAGAATGGAGGATGGCATGGCTCGGCGATACTAAAACAGCGCTGACTTCTGTCATCTTGGCAAACTGCTGGTTTGGCATCGGGTTTGCCATACTCATATTTCTTGCTGGACTGCAAGCGATTTCAAAAGAAGTTCTGGAGGCTGCCCAACTAGAAGGAGTCAGTGGTTTCAGACTCATCCGCACCATGGTTTTGCCGATGATGACACAATCGCTGGTAATCATGACGATTTACACCTTCATCCACGCTTTCGAAGCGTTCGAGATGGTGTACGCGATGCAAGGATCCCAGGGAGAACCGTATCATTCAACGGATACGCTTGCCGTTTTCTTTTACCGCACTGCGTTCGGCGTATCATCCGGCGATTCAGCAGCAATTGGACTGGGGTCGGCATTGGCGGTTGTATTGTTTGCGATCATCGCAAGTCTGTCGGCAGTCTTTATGTACTACACTCGTCATTCAGAAGCCACACATTAAGGAGGAGATTCAAAATGAAAACAAGCGTCACCATGCGCACTATTCAGTATTTAATCGCTATTTTGTTTACCATATTGAGTCTTTTTCCAATCTTGTTAATGCTGATGTCTTCTTTGAAAAGCAATATTGATATTCTAAAAAATCCGTTTAGCTTACCTACCAGTCCGAACTTTAAGGCTTACGTAAAGTTATTGGATCAGCTCCCATACTTCACCTTTTTAACGAACAGTATCATTGTTAGCGTCACATCGGTCTTGCTCATACTCATGTTTGGCTCGCTGGCTTCCTTTTATTTGGCGAGATATTCATACCGCTGGAATGGAGCATTGTTTTTCTACTTCTTGCTTGGCATGATGATTCCGATAAAGCTGGGGATTATCCCCTTGTTTATGTTGATGAAAAGTTTAAGCTTATTCAATTCATTATGGTCTTTAATATTGGTTTATATTGCGATTGGAATTCCGATGTCAGTGCTTATTCTTACTGGTTTTTTCCGAACACTGCCGAAGGAACTTGAGGAGTCAGCAAGAATTGACGGCAGCTCTGAGCTGGGGATATTCGTTAAAATATTGATTCCACTCATGCGTCCGGCATTGGGGACTGTTATGATCATGAATTTTATTACGGTATGGAATGATTTTTTCTTCCCTCTTATTTTTATTCAGGAAGAAGCGCAGAAAACGATTCCTATCGGTATGATGGCGTTATTCGGGGAGTATTCGACAGACTGGAGCATGCTTTTCGCAGGTCTCACCTTATCTTCATTACCTATGATCATGTTGTTCCTTTTGTCGTCAAAACAATTTATGGAAGGGATGACGGCAGGTGCAGTCAAGTAAGGGGGAAGGTACACCAAGATTTATCGGTATTGATGGAGGGGGTACGAAGACATCCTGTCTCATCGGCGATGAATACGGCAACATTCTGGCTTACTGTGTTGGTGACTCTGGAAATGTCAATTCTCGTTCGTGGCAGGAGGTTCGGACAACCCTAATAGAGCTAATTCATAAGTGTCTGTACATCTCACGCTCGGAGTCTTCGCAGTTGTCCGGCATTTATTTGGGGCTTGCCGGAAGCGACAGGGCAACAGAAAAAGAGCTTATCTCCAAGGACTTATCCGGTTTGTTTCCGGTTAATACGGCCATAACCATCAACAACGACGCTGTGACTGCGCTTGCAGCGGGCACATGGGGAGGAGCTGGTATTGTGCTTATCGCGGGCACTGGTTCCATCGCTTACGGTTATTCTCCTTCAACGGGAGCAAGTGTCCGGGTAGGTGGCTGGGGGCATATTTTTGGCGATGAGGGAAGTGGATATGACTTAGGAAAGAAAGCGCTTACCGCGGTCGTGCAGCAATATGATGGGTATGGACGGATCACATTGCTAACAAATCTAATATTAAGTCGTTTGGGGTTACAGGAGCCTGCAGGGCTGATCAACATCATATATCACGCCGAGAATCCTCGGAAAACAGTTGCAGACTTGTCTGTGGTGGTCATGGAGGCTGCCAGGCTGGGTGACACTGTTGCATTAGAGATTGTTGAGCATTCGATAAGCAATTTAATTTCCCTTGTTCGTTCTGCAAAAACAAAACTATTTTACGAGGCGGAGGAGTTACCGCTTATTCTAAACGGTGGGCTATTCTCCGACCATCTCTTTGAATCAAGCTTTCTCGCGAGGGTAAACATGCTGGCTTTGGGATTGCAACCCAGGAAGCCTAACTTCCCTGCGTCTGTAGGTGCCTATATGCTGGCTTTATTGAAGCGGAAAAAGGATTTGGACAATGGTGTAAAGATACGGATAGAGGCAACGTGGGAACAAATAAAAGATTCTGTCTGAGATTAAAGAATGAAATGTCTTAAGGAGCGTGCAGATGGATAACCAATTGAGTAAACGGACAACAGAACAGCGAAATGAAAAAAGCAGAAATTTAGATCTGCTTTCGGTAAAAGATATTATCTCGCTCATGAATGACGAAGATCAAACGGTTGCGTTGTCAGTTCGTAATGCGATTCCGCAAATTGAACAGGCGATCGAGCGTATCGTAGTTCAGTTAAAGGAGGGCGGGCGGCTGTTTTACATTGGAGCAGGAACCAGTGGAAGATTAGGTGTACTGGACGCGTCTGAATGTCCTCCTACTTTCGGCGTTGAGAAAAGCTTGGTCAACGGGATCATAGCTGGGGGCCCGGATGCGTTAACCAATGCGATCGAAAATGCGGAGGATGACGAGTCTGCTGGAAGTGCGGATGCCCAGCAAAATATCAAGACTGGAGACGCGCTTGTAGGCATTGCTGCTAGCGGGCATACCCCCTATGTAATAGGCGCTGTTCGTGCAGCAAACACTATAGGGGCGGTTACCATCGGAATTTCGTGCAACATCGATACGCCTCTAAGCGCAGCGGCACGTTATCCGATCGAAATTGCTGTAGGTCCGGAGGTGGTTACCGGTTCAACAAGATTGAAAGCCGGAACAGCTCAGAAAATGGTGCTTAACATGATAACAACCGCTTCTATGATTCGTTTAGGGAAAGTTTACGGAAACTTGATGGTCAACGTTCAAGCAACTAATCAAAAGTTGCGAGATAGGGCAGTGCGTACGATTATGGAAGCTACAGGCGCAGATTTCCAAATTGCGACAACGACTAGTGATCTCGCTGGCGGAGATGTCAGGGCAGCGGTCCTAATGATCAAGTATCAGATCGGTTTGGACGAAGCTCTTGCCGCTTTACTAAGTTCCTCTGGACATTTCGGCAAAGCGATCGATTGGCTTGAAAACAAGATAAATAAAGTTGATTGAAAGGGATAAGAGCTGCAGATCGTAATGTTCTTGTCCACTGACAACTTATCCTGCGACAAAAACGCGAATGTTTTTTAATCCCCGTCAACCGGTTTTTTTTTTTTTTTTCAAAACACCTCATAAAATTGATTTGGGTGGAATCCCCCTCATGAAACTCGCTCGGTAACCGAAATGGAGTATGATACCGCAAAGTATCATAACTCAGCGAAAATTCTCATTTATCAGAAAGAAGGGGAAGTGGTGGACGAGAGACAAAAAAGGTTCAGGAGTAAGGTTAGCGATTACCATCAAGGTTTTTTCCGTCCAACTTTTAATTCAATTGAGCAACTCTACAAACAAATCAAAACAGATATACCCACATGGATGGTAAACAGAATAAAAATAAGTATGAATTCGAGATAGATAAAATTTATATAAAAAAGTAAACCGGGGTATAGAATCAATAATTAATGCATTAGAAAAACCTTTTGTGACAAAAGTAATTACAGAAAATAACAGTTTATGCCAATTATCATTCCAACGAGTGCCAAATGTACGTTACAAAACGCCTCATTTAGTGGTATTTTGTATGCCAAGATGAATTACAACTCACAGTCGTTGTGAGTTGTAATTCACTTTGGCACCGTTTGGAACGTCATTTGTCATAGATTTGGAACATAATTTGGTTACTTGATGAGATCTAGTAATTGGTACAAAGTGGATGCGTACAATACCCCTTTGATGAGTACAATATTTATGTTTTCAATTACTCAGATGGGTGGGCTAATGTATGACAACACACGATAAACAACAAGAAAATCACGCTAAAGATCAAGAAGATAATAAACCGAATCATGGTAAAAGTAGAAAAAAGGGTAAGTAAATACTAATGAAAAAAAGCCTTGGGGATTTCCCCAAGGCTTTCTCTTTGTCCGATGCTTTCGGAACAAGATGATGTTACATCGTATTCAACTTGCTGTTTATTGTATCTAGAGATGATATAGCTTTATTTTCGGTGAATAGGATGGTGTAAATGAGTTTTTTATATAAGAAGTATGCTCGGATAGGGATTGAGGACATAATGGTTATCATTCTACTCTGAGGTCTAATAAAAAAGGTGTAATTTGCATGCTATTTTCTCCTTTAAAGCCAATGATTGTTGCGAGCGGTAAAGAAGCGTTTGATGATGAGGGATATATTTTTGAACCCAAATGGGACGGCTGGAGAATTCTTTTACACAAACAGGGGACTCGATTAGAAGCGTTTACCCGAAATGGTCTTGTTGTTACAAGCAAATTTCCCGAACTGCAGGCAGCAATTTCTTCAATAAAAGCCGATACTTGCATATTGGATTGTGAAGGCGTATGTATGCGAGACGGCAGATCTGTGTTTGATGATTTTTCCTATCGTGGTCGTATTTCTGATTCAGCCAAAATCAAAGCTGCGCTTAGAACGCACCCTGCTACATTTGTTGTTTTTGATGTATTGTTTACTGGTTCAGAGCACCTGAAGGAACCACTTATGACCCGTAAAAATCGACTCAAAGAGATAATCAGAAGCACAGACATGATCACTCCAACCGTTTATATTGAAGGGCGTGGAAGAGATTTAAGCTCTTGGAGCAACGAACATGATATGGAAGGCATTGTAGCGAAGCGAAAAGACTCCAAATATGTTTTGGGTGTAGTAACGAATGATTGGTTGAAAATTAAAAATTTCAAAACGATCGACACCATTATTTTAGGCTATCGTACAGAACCCAAGTTTGGCTTGGTAGTAGGACTGCACTTTAAAACAGTTAAGTATAAACCTGTTGGTTTTGTTGAAGTTGGTATTAGTGAAGATGATAAGTACGCATTTCAAGAGATAGCAATACAGCTACAAATTAGAATGAAAAAGCAAACATTTTGGGTAGAACCAAAGCTTTGTTGTAGGATTCAATATCAAGAGCGTACCGATCAACATCAGCTTCATACGACTATATTTAAAGGGTTTCTTTTTGATAAGGATCCTGAAAATTGCTATTGGACGTATTAGGGTGAAAATAGAAGGGATTAAATATATATTTACTAAAAAAATGAGAGAAAAACAAAATAAAAAGCACCACTTGGGTGCTTTGTTGGATTCAGCTGGATGTTCAATTCAGAAGAAGCTGACTTTTTTTACACCCGATTTTTGTACACCCGCATTGCAAAGAAATAGGCTACAATCAAAATCCCAACGCACCACGCAAGCGCGACCCATATCTCATTGCCCACTGGCTGCTCTGTCAGTAGTGCACGGATGGCGTTCACGATCGAGGTCACCGGCTGGTTATCGGCAAAGGCACGAACAACCGACGGCATCGACTCGGTCGGCACAAACGCCGAACTGATAAACGGCAGGAAGATAAGTGGATAGGAGAATGCGCTGGCACCTTCAATCGTTTTTGCGGACAGTCCGGCAATCGCCGCGACCCAAGTTAAGGCCAGTGTAAACAACGCGAGTATGCCTACTACGGCGAGCCATGGCATTATGCCCGCGGACGAACGAAAACCCATAATCAACGCTACAAGAATGATGACGATTAGGGATAAGGCGTTGGAAACCAGAGAGGTCAGCACATGCCCCCAAAGCAAAGCGGAACGTGAAATCGGCATCGTGTGAAACCGCTCGAATATACCTCGCTGTTTATCCATGAACAGGCGGTAAGACGTATAGGCTATGCCGCTTGCGATCGCCATAAGCAGGATGCCTGGCAACAGGTAATTCACATAGTTATCCGTTCCGGTTTGAATGGCACCGCCTAACACATACACGAACAGCAGCATCATCGCAATTGGTGTGATGCAGACCGTGATGATGGTGTCCATACTGCGGAAAATATGGCGCATGGAACGTCCAAGCATAACGCTAATATCGGTGAAGAAATGATTCTTTGCCGTTTCCATTTACTTCGCCTCCTTTTTGCCGACGATAGAGAGGAATATGTCCTCTAATGATGGCTGTTTTTCAATATATTCCACTTTTGCAGATGGGAACAGTTTTTTTAGATCCGAGAGGGTGCCGCTGGCGATAATCTTACCTTCATGCAGAATAGCAATTCGGTCTGCAAGCTGCTCAGCCTCCTCCAAATACTGCGTGGTTAGGAGTACTGTCGTGCCGCCATCGGCAAGCTCCTTGACAATCTTCCAAACCTCGATGCGTGCCTCGGGGTCAAGCCCAGTTGTCGGCTCGTCGAGGAAAATAATCTGCGGATTACCCACAAGGCTCAAGGCGATGTCGAGCCTGCGGCGCATACCACCCGAATACGTAGACGCCCTGCGGTCGGCGGCATCTATCAAGTCGAAGCGTTTAAGCAAGTCGTCCGCAACCTGACGCGGATCCTTGAGGTATCGCAGCTTCGCGATCATGATCAGATTTTCCCGTCCGGTCAAAATTTCGTCCACCGCGGCAAATTGCCCAGTCAGAGAGATGGCCTGCCGAACATGATCGGGTTTTGACGCAACATCGTATCCGTTTACGGTGGCAGTTCCGCTGTCTTGTTTGAGCAGCGTGGTGAGGATTTTGACAACCGTTGTTTTCCCAGCCCCGTTGGAGCCGAGAAGGGCGAAAATACTGCCCTTTTCCACCTCGAAATCAACGCCCTTAAGGACTTGATGCTGCTTGTAGGACTTGTGCAATCCAACGACTTGAATCGAATTAGTTGGCATAAGTTTTCCCTCCTTATCGAACAGTTACTTTAGACAAATCGGCTCCCATACCTTTAAGAGATGCATAAGTCAGTTTATCCATGACTGCGCCGTCAAAGCAGATGGTTTTGAAGGCACGGTAATACTTATTGGTCAATGAAAAGAACGCTTGGAAAGACACATTCTTGAATATAGCGCCTTTAAATGAAACTTCGTTTACTGCTGATTTATCAAATTTAACGCCGATAAAGGTTTGCCCGTCAAAATTCAGCCCGCTCAAGTCGGATAATTCAAAGTTCACGCCGTCAAAAATACAATTTTCAAAGACTGTTTTCCTAAGGTCGATCTTGCTTAGCGTGACATCGGTTAGTTTTACACCTGTGAATTTGGCACCATCCATCCCCGAAACGCTGAAGTTGGTACGTACAAGAGTCGATTCATTGAAGCTTACATTTGTAAGGTCAGTTGCAGTTAGGACACAGTCCGTCAGATTGGCGCGGTCAAAATTGGCATCACGTAGATCACTGGTCTTAAATGAACTTCCGGTTAAGTCAGCGCCTGCAAAGTCGGCACCGCGTAACGCGCTAGCATTAAATTGACCTTTATGAGCCTTAACGCCTGCAAAGTCGCTCATTGCCAGGTTGCTTGCGCTAAAGTTAGTCACTAATTGCCGTTCCAGCGAGCGGGAGAGGTTGGCGACTTCTAAGATTGTTTGTTCGATGTCGCCGATGCTCTCAATGGTCATCGTAAACGCGGTTTCATCGTCTTTGCCCTCAGCTTTGAGTTCACGGTAGCGCTCTTGCAAATCGGAGTGCAGATCTGTCTTTAATTCAGTGACGCTTTTTACCCCATCATAGGGTGTGAAAACACCGTTCAAATAGTTCGTTAATTTCTGATTCATCATAGCAATCTCTCCCTTATAATAAATTTTCTAGTACGCGCTTCGAATACTCCCAATTGTTTTTGTTGCTGACGTAAGCACTCTTGCCCTTTTCGGTAATCCTGAAATACTTGCGTCTTCCTCCCTGAGACTCATCGCCCCAATACCACTCGATATCGCCGTCTGTCTCAAGCCGCTTGACGCTGGAGTACATGGTGGCTTCTTTTAATTCATATTCGCCGCCCGAGCGTTCAGCAATCAATTTGACAATTTCGTAGCCGTAGCGGTCAGCTTCGGATAAGAGCCGTAGTATCATCGTATCGGTATGTCCGCGGAGCAGGTCGGATGTAATTTTGTTCTCGCTCATATCATCACCTCACATTTATTATAATACGGCATAGTACTATGACTGTCAAGGTACTATTTTAAATAAAATACTTTGTTTGATCAGAATTGAAAATAGCGGCAGCCACGGACGAGAAAATAAAGTCCATGACTGCCGCTATTTTGTTGCAAATTCGAAAAATTAATGTGTTAGATATCCAGCTTACGGTTACTGATCCATTTCACCATTTCAGGATCGCGATGTGAAAAGAACAGGCTTTGTTTCGTATCTAACGTAGTTATTAACGCCAGGTTCATTCGAGAAAAAAGTTGCACTTTTGCAATTTTGAGCTTTTCACGACACGCAGAAAGTGATTTGGAGACAAAAAGAAGGCCCCTGCCACCTGGATGGCTTATTGGACCTTCTTTTTGCATTTCATGCGGATCTGTAACGCATTGTCCAGTCTCAATAATGGTTTCTATTAAAAATGCTGGCAACTAATCAAAGATAATACCAGATCTTCTGACATTTCGCTTATAATGAAGTCGAACAAGGACTTGAATGGGGGCTGATTTTGTGCAACTGATCAGAAAAATTACAGATAACGATATCCTAGGTAGTGCACCAACTGAATTCCTAGATACCATCTCTCGATTCGGATCAAGAGGAGTTGTAGTCGATAAGCCGTTAAACGTTGCCATGATGTATATGTCCAAAACGAAACTGTACAAACTACCTGGCGGTGGGGTAGATGAAGGTGAAGATGCAAGGGATGCCTTTCTACGTGAAATCCAAGAAGAGACGGGTTATGAAGCTGAAATCATTCATGAATTGGGGTATATCGAAGAGCATAAAAACAGAAATAAGTATTTGCAATTCTCATACTGTTATATAGCAATTGCGAAAGCTAGCTTTCGCGATACCAAGCTTACTGAAAACGAGATCCAGCTAGGGATGGCCGTTCAATGGATGTCATTAGATCAAGCACTGGCCGTGATGAATGATTCGGTGTTAACTTGTACCGATTATTCATCCAAATTTATGCTTTTGAGAGATATGACGATACTTAAAGAGGCCGTACGCATATTAACTGGGAAGGCTGTGTAGAAGTAGAAGAACACTCAGGAGTCGTTCAATACCTTTTTCAAAAGTTGTAAGAACAATCGCTTATGAGAGAAGGGGGCTGCGTGCTGTCCACGAAGCAGTAAGATCCCGATGGGGATCACTGGTTCATCCCATGCAATAGCAATTCTCACCACTTCTGGGATCAAAGGAGTTGAATCCAGAACGAGACCCACTGCCAGCGTTCCTTTTGCAAAATGGGGAATGGCTGAAATTTGGTTTAGGGTATGAAGATTGGGAAGCGTTACTTCGTAATGAGATAGTAATTTGGATATTTGTGAGTAATAGAGACATGTGGGTCCCCCTGAGATGAGGGGGTAATGAAGAAGCTCACGGAAAGTAACGCGATTTCGTTCCAGCAGTGGATGACTTCGGTCAACAACAATAGCTATTTTCTCATGATAAAGAGGTTCGAAAAAGAATGGCGACGAATCGGACGGTTCACCGCAAATTGCGAAATCTAGCTCTTTTTTGATAATCGATTGTGATAATGTATCTGTATTCCCCATCGTGAATTGACAGGAGATTCGTGGCTTCTGTTCGAGAAATAGCCGCATGGTGTTTGGGAGTAGCTTCTGCATGGCAGATTCGATTCCGCCTACGTGCAAGTTGCCGATCTCATCATGCTGTAAGGCTTTGGTCAGATTGCTAACATCGTTCCAATGTTGAATGAGTTTATCAATCTCCAACGCGAATCGCTCCCCAGCACTCGTCAGTTCGACGTCCCATCCCCTGTTGAAAAGTTGCACGCCAATTTCCTTCTCTAATCGTTGCATTTGGTTCGATATCGTAGATTGTGCATATTTCAATTTCTCTGCTGCACGAGAGAACGTCCCCTCTTTAAGAATGGTTTGGAAAGTGATTAATTCCTTTAAATCCAAATCCCTCAAGCCTCCATCGATAAAATTGATTGAGATCATCATTTTATTCCATTATATAGATTTAGATGTGCGGAGTACAATGTAGCTATCTCATCAAGGGAGTGATGCATGGTATGCCATTCATAAGAGTCAGCTACTACGAGAACCAATATGATCGTAAGAAGTTAGGACAGATCAGCCGAATTATCGGAAGCGAGTTGGTGGAGTACTTCAACGTTCCGGAAGACGATGTATTTCAAGTGTTTCATTCTCATAAGGAAGGTGAGTTTTTTTACAGTTCTAACTATCTAGGTGTCGAACGAAGTGATGGACTGCTATACATTCAAATAACACTGAAATCAGGGAGAACGACTTCGCAGAAGAAAGATTTTTATAGAGCGCTAGCTGAACTATTATCCAATGAGCTTCCTATGCGGAAAGAAGATGTGTTTGTGGTGCTGGTGGATAACGAATTCGAGGATTGGTCGTTCGGTAACGGAGAAGCCCAAATGTTAAAAGCGCCTAAGATAGGTCGTGACCTATGACTCATCGGAAAATAGTGTCTACCGCAAGGGAAGCCTACGGTGAAATCGCGCCAGCATTCGTTGCATACTCGGAAGACGTGCTTTTCGGAGATTTGTGGCGAAGGGAGCAGCTTTCTCTTCGGGATCGAAGCTTAGTCACGATTGCTGTGCTGGTCGCAGGAGGTACGACAGAACAACTACCGTATCATTTGCGGTTGGCTATAGAGAATGGCCTAAGCACAGAAGAATTAGTAGAAGCAATTACGCATATGGCCTTCTATGCAGGATGGCCACGAGCGGCTTCGGCTCTTGATATTGTAAAGGGGATTAGCGAGTCGATAGAGCGGTGATCTGGCGAATGTCGCAATCTTACACTTCCGATGGCATCAATATGAACTAAAAAATCGTTCTTCTATATGCTATTGTCAATCTATATTGAAATGAAGGGAAGTTCGGACTTCAAACACTTTCATAGAGAGAAGGATTGACGACAATGAGCAAAAAGCTGCGTATTGGGATCATTGGAACTGGGGGCATTGCCAAAGCCCATATATCCGCGTATAAAAAACTTGACTATGTGGAGATTGTAGGTGTGGCCGATGTAATCCCAGGCAAGGCGTCAGCATTCGCACAGAAGGAAGGATTAACGGAAGCTGCTTCATTTGATAGCCATACGGATTTATTGCACTTAGATTTGGATGGGGTTAGCATTTGCACGCCGAACGTTTCCCATCACGTAACGACAGTGGATTCTTTGCGCTCAGGAAAGAATGTGTTACTTGAGAAACCGATGTCGGTGACACTTCAAGAAGGTATTGATATGACACAAGCGGCGAATGAGAGCGGGAAAATGCTAACACTGGGTTTCCAGCCTCGCTATGATCCGAATATGAAACTGCTGCAAACGATTGTTCAATCAGGACGACTTGGCAATGTCTATTATGTAGAGACGGGAGGCGGGCGTCGTCGGGGTATGCCAGGCGGGACATTCATCAGTAAACAGCTCGCCGGAGCAGGTGCGATGGCGGATATTGGTTGTTACTCACTAGACATGGCGCTGAATACGCTCGGATATCCTCGTCCGCTAACGGTGTCCGCATTTACGTCTAACCATTTCGGTACTAACTCTCTGTACCATCCGGAAGCGAGCAAGTTCGAAGTCGAAGATTTCGGGGTTGCGATGGTGCGCTTCGAGAATGATCTTGTGCTGCAATTCAAAATATCGTGGGCGATGCATATGGATACCCTTGGATCAACGATGTTTCTCGGTACGGATGCGGGTCTTAAAGTGACTCCGGCTGGTGCTGGGCCGTGGTCAGGGGTATGGGATGGCTCCGTAGGTTCCATCACGCTATTCCATGATGAATTCGGTGGACATACAGCGACGCCAGTTCCACTTGTCGAGCATAAATTGAATCTGTTCGATCAGAAAGTACACGATTTTGCCGAAGCAGTTCGGGATGGTCGACCAGCACCAATTCCTGGTGAGCAGATTCTAATCCAGCAAGCGATTATTGACGGCGTGCTGCGCTCCGCGGCGGCCCGTCGTGAGGTATCGGTGGAGTTGCCTCGCTGAAATAGTGATAAATGCGAAATAAAGAAAAGCAGCCAATGATGGCTGTTTTTTTTATTTCAAGTTTTATGTCACAGATGGACAACGCCAGTTGTCTTATCAAAGAACGCATGTTTCTGTCAGAATGGCTAAGGTTCTCTTAGGAAAGAAGGAGTGTTATTATGCAAAGTTTCACGATGGATCACCCCGCAACGAACATGGAGGATTTGTATACATCCTACAAACTTCATTTGTTTTCTATTGCGTACCGGATGCTTGGTTCTAGATCAGATGCAGAGGATATGGTGCAAGATTTATTCATAAGCATTCATGGCCATATCCATGAGAATATTCATAATATCAAGTCATACTTAAGCAAAATGATGATTAACCGATGTTTGAATGAATTAAAGTCAGCACGGCGAAAAAGAATTAGCTATGTGGGACATTGGCTGCCAGAACCAACGGTGCAGATCAACGAGGATAGTCCGTTGGAAAGCGCAGAGCGCCATGATACGATTTCTTATGCTTTTCTTATTCTGATGGATAAACTGACCCCATTGGAGAGAGCGGTGTTTATTCTTCGCGAAGTTTTTGCGTATGAACATAGTGAAATCGGCGAAATGTTTAATAAAACGGAAGTGAATTGCCGGAAGATATTCAGTCGTGTCAAGAAGAAGGTAGATGTGTCCTCGGCAAAGCAGGCAAGCACATCCACCCGTCTGGTTGAAGAAAAGGAACTGGTGTCACGATTCATTTCGGGAATTTCGAATGGCAACATTCAATCCTTGGTGGATATGTTAACAGAGGATGTCATCCTGATTGCGGATGGTGGAGGGAAAGTCTCAGCAGCTATCCAGCCTATATATAGGAAGGAACGCGTGCTCAAATTGTTGAGTGCTCTCTCTCAAAGTCGCTTTCCAGCATCGAAAGCGCAGCTTGTCGAGGTTAATGAGCAGCCTGGGGTACTGTTATCGCAAGATGGTGTGCCAACTGGCGTCATTTGTTTTGAATGGGATGAACCAACCATGACGATTCAACGTATTTACATTATTGTCAATCCAGATAAACTACAACATTTAGCTACTTGAGGCTTTGCGGCGAAGTCGTATACCGCCAATTGCCCATAAAATCAAGGGGAATGACAATATAGACGGCAGGGTAAAAGAAGCTAATCAGAAACGTGACCTCCAGGATTTGTCACACTTTGAAGTCGCCAGTTGTCTTCATAGTGTCAGAAAAAATAGGAGGTAAGAACTTATGACACAACGTTTAAATTATATGCAGCAATCACCGGAGCTTTTCAAAAAAATGCTGGAATTCAGCAACGCAGAACAGGGGAGTGCTGTTGAAGAGAAGATTCTTGATCTTGTTCACATCAGAGCTTCACAAATGAATGGTTGTGGTTTCTGTCTAGACATGCACGTCAAACAAGCCAAGATCCATGGGGAAGGCGAGCTTCGTCTCTACCACATTGCAATATGGAGAGAATCGACACTGTTTACGCCCCGCGAGCGGGCTGCACTGGCTTGGACAGAAATTCTGACTAAGCTTCCTGAGCATGGTGTGCCAGACGAATTGTATGATCGGGTACGCGGACAGTTCTCTGAGAAAGAAATCTCAGATCTGACTTTCTCCGTAATGGCAATCAATGCTTGGAATCGCATCAACGTCGCTTTCAAGAATGTACCAGGCTCGGCTGATGCAGCATTCGGATTGACCAAAGCTGGTCTTAGCTAATAGCTGCCCAATTAGACTGTAGCTGGGGCGTGACAATACAAAAAGATCTGGTGCTTCGCGCATCCAGATCTTTTTTGTATTGGTATCATTATTGCAACGATGACTTCATTCTGTTCAATAAATTGTTGATTGACTTGACGCTCTCCGCACGGGATGTTGGGCCTTGTGGATCCAGACGATGGTTATCTTTACCTTCGATTAAGCCAATGCGGACTGCTTTCGCTATGGCTTCTCTTGCCCAATTACTGATCGTGTCTTCATCCGTAAATGTCGGTTTCATGCTTACGGTTTCAGCATGAGTCCCGACGACCTCCGCAGCCCGTAGCAGCATGACCGCCATCTGTTCGCGGGATATCGTACGATCCGGGGCGAAGTTGTTACTTTCAGTTCCGTTCACGATACCGGCTTCAGCTAGTGCTGTGACGGCTTCGGCGTACCATGCATGTTCGGGAACGTCAGCAAATGAGGATCGTTGTGCTGCTTTCAGCTGCATAGTTCTTGTGAGTAACGCCGCAAATTCTGCTCGCGTTACGGATCTGGCAGGTTCGAATGTCATATCGGTTACACCTTGAACGATATGCTTAGCACTTAATTCGGCGATGGCTGACTTCGCCCAGTGTCCTTCAGGAACATCAGCGTAAAGCTTGTTGTACTCCAACATGATGTAAGTACTGAAGTGGTGCAGCTGAACCTCCAAGACATCCCCTATTAATTCCCCACCGACGTACTCCACAACTCCGTTATTGTCGACATAATAAATGCCCAACAGATTTTTATCCATCTGGGGGTTGATCTTAAAGGTAACAGTAATGGGAGTATCGAATGTGCTGATTTCTTTTTCCTCGCCATCATTGTTCACAATGCTCAGATGGAAGTCCACGGCATCGCTGGCGCTTCGTACAATTGCATTTTCCAAATCGTGGGCATGATTCAGCTGAGCGGTTATGTTGTCATCTGGCACTTTGTTTATTTTAAAAGAAACTGATCCGTCTTTACGTTCTCCCTCAGTCGCCTGTGCGGCAATTGCTTGTAGTGAATCCTTTGAAAGTGTTACCTTAAGATCCTCTCTGACGATTTCCAAAGAGCCGGTTTTGAGCAATTTTATCGTATTGGCCGGCAGTATAACTTGGTTTTTTTCACTCGATAACTTGAGTATAACTTTCCCGTTCGTCGAAGTTAAATCTTCTGGTTTTACAATGAGCGAGGTTGTTTCTAACTGTGGTGCTGCAGGTAGTGATTTAGGTTCTTGTGAATAAACAGGCTCCTGATTGTGCTCATCAGTCGAATTCGTTACCGTTAAGGAAAACGTTGCTGTCCGGATGCCGTTGGATGCACGGATAACGGTTTCTCCATACGTTTTTGCATGAAGATATCCAGTTGCTGAGATTTCCGCAACACTCGGGTTGCTGCTCGCAAAGTGATATCCATGTGTAGCGTCCACTTGTGGCTTATTTCCCATTTCCTCCAGCACACTCGCCTGACCTTGAGTTCCTGCTACCATTGATGCGGCTAAGCCGTGAATGGAAGGGTTTCCGTAATTCGTCCACTGTGACAAATCAACCATCTGGAGTCGATCAAGCGTATAGTTAGCTGTATCTCGGTATTCGTTAGCACCGGACTCGAACAATAGATATAACTTTTCATCCCGTTCGATCATATTCTCCAACATAGGTGGAACGAGCATATCGTTATTACCAGCCGATTTCGCATGACTATCCATATACCATACGGGTACATCGACAGCATTTACCTTCACGATCGTATCGGCAGTTCCGTTAAAATCAGGTTTATTGTATTTCAAAAGATTGCTGTCCCTGCTCCGCGAATAGGACTGACTGAGCATGATGCTGTCATGCAGCATCGCCATTCCTTGTATTTTATCCGGTATGGACAAAATCAAATCGGGAACAACCGTATTCGTTCCGTCATTTCTACTGGTTGGCAACACGTCGGTCTGGCTGTCTAAACGGTAACCAGCTACCCACGCGTATTGGTACGTATTGTCGCGGGTTAACAACTTATGGCTGGCAGCCGTCGTGTAGGTAGGTGGGTAGTAGTATTCTCCTACCCATAGAATACCGTCTGCATAATTGGTAAAGGATGCGTTGGTGGCCGTTGCAAACTTGCTTTCGAAGGACACACCGCCTTTATCCGGGGCATTGATTAGGTCTGCCTTGCTCAATTGATAAATAGT
Organism: Paenibacillus sp. LjRoot56; assembly: GCF_964253335.1. NCBI lineage: Bacteria > Bacillati > Bacillota > Bacilli > Caryophanales > Paenibacillaceae > Paenibacillus > Paenibacillus sp. LjRoot56. The sequence goes on along the minus strand of NZ_CAXURV020000003.1, from coordinate 691,175 downwards.
TGACCCAGAGGCAATCCAGACATGATCTTTACTGACGGCTACGCCGCCGGCATGGCCGTTATAAGGTACATTACCATCATATAGGTTTACATATTTGATCAATTGATCGGTTTGTGCATCGATGATCGATAGGGTGCTCGGACGTTTGTCTTCCATATAACTTGTGATGATAATCCAATCTTCATCTTTGTCGTACGCCATTCCTTGCGGAACGAAATCTTCAGCAAGTCCAGGAATAATGGCTCTTTCGCTGCTTACGTTCCATAGCATTTGGTAAGTCGAATTAAATGGATTTATGGCTCTTTCCGTTTGTGTGATACGTTGGTGCGTCGGCGTTGCTACGACTACTGCAGATCTCAGCGATTCGTTGTCAGAGGAATCGAGTGCGGATATCTCGAAGGAATACGAGATTCCTCCTTGAAGCAGTGGCACATTTAACGTTGTTTGCCCTATAGGTAAGATGATGTCTAAGAGTCCATCTTTGTAAACTTTGTAAGCGTTGAGATCCGATTCTATATTGGCGTTCCAACTAAGTGATACTTTACCTTCACCAGCAACAACAGTGACGCCAGTCGGAGCGGTGGGGGCAAGATCGTCTGTTTTCGTTTTTGGAGGCACCTGTCCATCCTGTAATACACCAGGTGATGCGGATTGCATTGTGCTGACCTTCCTCATGGTTGTCGATCCGTCAAACGGATAAGCATAAGTGATTGTCTTTTTCTCTGCAAAATCGGTCGCACCGTTATCGTTATATGTTGCACGGATAATCTCCGTTCCATTCGGGTCGGAAATCGCAAGCGTTTGCTGACCAGCATTGATAAGACCGTTGACGTCATTTATTTTGTAAATGTTCCCTTGTGGCATATACTTTTCTGAATATGTATCGAAATAGTAGTGATTAAAATGCTCATCTGAATAGAAATCGAGTCCGACATTTCGAGTCCAAATGAGCTTAATTTCGCGCGGAGCGATCACAAACGATTGGTCGATCGTTTTCTCCCAGCTTTTCGTCACATCAGCACTCGTAAATTGCAGCTTGTAACCCTCGAGATCTATCGAAGTATTGCTTGAATTGAAAATCTCCACGAATTCATAGGCATCATAACTGGTAGGTGCCCCAGAGGGTAAGTAGTTGCCTGTGTCCGGAGAAAGCTCTGTGATTAGAAGCTTAGGCAGCATTGCTCCTGTAGGCGTCACTGTTACGGTCTCGGAGTTCAACGATTCGTTGCCAGCTGTATCTATTGCTGTAATCGCGAACGTATAAGGTTGATTATTTTGCAAATTAATGAAAGTAGCGGTTGTATGATTTCCTAGCAGCGTTTGACTTAGAGTTCCATCCAAATACACATTGTAATAGGCGACATCTGCCTCAAGATTCGCGTTCCAGCTCAATTCGCTGCTGTTTGTTCTCGCTGTAGCCGTTAGTCCTTTAGGCGCGGCGGGGGCACTATGATCCGATGGCGATGGTGGCTGCTGAGCGGCAAACACGGAGCCCGGGGTTGCGGATTCGGTATATCTTAGCTTTCGCAATATGATCGTTCCATCCGTCGGATAGGTGAAATTAGCCCCCCGATTTTCCCCGACATCTACCGCGTCATAGGAAACTGTACTGATCGGTACATCGTTTGGAGCTGCGATGGATAACGTTCGAGGAGAGGCGTTGGCCATTCCTCCTAAAGCATCGACTTCACTAAGCTGATCCGTGGTCAGGTTCGTGCCGTAGCTCGTGTTAAAGCCTGCTAATGTAGCTGTATTCGTTGTGGAGTTACTTGTATTTTTGGCCCATAACACGACAGTTCCTTTGGGCTGAATTACGATATCAGACATAATCGGCCATTTATAAACGGTCGGCGTTGAATAAATAACTTTATAGTCTTTTAAATGAATCGGATCGCTGCTCGTATTATAGATTTCAACAAACTCATAGGCATCAGGCGTGCCGCTGGTCATATCAATTTTCAGGCTATCGGGTACTACTTCCGTAATCATTAGGGTAGGATATTGTCGTGGTATAGTGGCGACTGCACCCGAAAGAGCTGATTCCTGGCCGACGGTATCCACGGCCGTAATCGTAAAATGATACGTGATATCGTTTGACAATCCGGTTACCTGGTACGTTGTACCAGTTACTGTACCGGAAATGTTATTACCATTCATATAAACCTTATAACCAGATACATCGGATTCCATGTTGGCATTCCAGGTAATAGTTGCCGACGCTGGGCCGGCAACCGCCATCAATCCTGTAGGCGTTGAGGGAGGAAGATCACCATTCGTTAGCGTGGTTGTCCTGACTAACGCACGCGGTGACTCGATTCCGCTCGTATTCTTTGCCGTGACTTGGAAATTATAGGTGGTTCCGATTGTTAGACCAACAATCGAATATGTCGTACCCGTAACGGTGTAGGCTTGCTGCGTCTCTGGCACATAAACGTTGTAACTTGCCAAATTCTCTTCCGTATTCGCGCTCCAACGTAACGCTACGCTGTCTATAGATGGCGTTGCCGTCAGGTCCGCTGGGATTGCTGGTTTTATTCCGGGAGAAGCTATTTGTCCGTTTGCAACTTTGGTTGTATCCAGATTTCCTGTGTATGTGTAAGTGACACTTTTATTGATGTTACCAGCGGTACCATCAGCGACGCCATCGTTAATAAAAGCTCCGCTAATCACATTTCCGCTGCCATCGGCAAGGGCGACACGACGCTTCGACGAGTCATGTAGCCCTTGAGCGCTCGTCGTTAAAGCAATCTCGAATACATTAGTTGTGGTCAGATTAACACCATAATTGAGGTTGAAGTCGGTTAACGGTACATTAGGATAATCGAATTTTTTTAACCAGAGGACCAAATAGCTTCTCGGTCCGATAGTTTTGTTGGATATTTTCCAAGTATTACCCGCTGTTGTGTAAGGTGACGCAGTATAGTACTGTAATTTGAAGTTATCGAGATCGATCGTCTCTGATGTACGGTTGAAGATCTCTATATATTCATAGGGTTGTCCTGAACCACTTGAAGCTGGAACGATCTCGGAGATCACCAAGTCAGAGGGACTTACTGCAGCAGCATGGGCTGCAGGGACGGATCCCAATCCCGCGACATGCAATGCCAACAACGCGGCTACTAAGCACTTCGCGAACATTTTCGAAAAACTTTTTTTGTACAATGTTATTCCTCCATTTCGTTTGTGACAGTGAGAACGATAAATCCTGAAATCTCAGGAAAAAACGATGCATTTTATGCTACACGTCTACTCCTTTCTGCGAATGAACAACAAAAAGCCCTAACAACCACGATGATATACATCGTTTGGTGTTAGGGCCTCTCATTATCTCCTGGCCATGAAAACGCTTTTATTAAACTGTATGTTTAATATACAAGGTTTCTTCACAAAAGGGAAGATAGACTTGGAGGATTCTTTTATTATATAAAAAAAGCTCGGGAAACAGTTACCAATAGGCAGGAGGTTCATTGTGAAGTATCATTTAAGTCAGGGTGATAATAACATGTTCATTTCTCCTATGATGCTGTACAATGCCAAAAATAACCAGCCATTTGACAGTAAGAATCATATTGCGGAATTAAAATTAGATGGTTTACGATGTATTCTTTCTCATATGGATAAACTGTATGTGTATACGAGACACAATGACTTAATAACGCATAAATTCCCTGAGCTATTAAGATGTCCTGTACCGGAAGGCACCATACTGGATGGTGAATTAGTCGTGCTGGATGATCAAGGGAAACCTGATTTTGAAGCGATGTCCGCAAGGTTTTTATCTAGAAAAAATAAGAAACCTGTGGTTTTTTGTGCTTTTGATATTTTGCGATACAAAGGTATTGACGTCACGGGTTTAAGTTTGCTTAAGCGTAAAGAACTATTGAATCAGGCTTTTAAAGAAAATGAAAATTATAAAAAAGTTGAAATGTTTGAAGGAAATGCCATCGAGTATTATGAACAAGTTCGCGGCCGCGGGCTTGAGGGTATTATTATAAAATCCAAAAAAGAAAATTCCATTTATGAAATAAACAAACGCTCCATCCGCTGGCAAAAAGTAATTAATTGGACGTATGCAGATGTGTACATTTCTGGTTATAGAAAAAATAATTTTGCCTTACTGGTCTCAATTGATGCAGCAGATGGATCCAAATTTCCTGTAGGCATAGTTGAATCAGGCGTATCACCTATCCACCAAAAAGTGATAGAAAGTGTGCAGAAACGCTTAGTTTTCAAGGAAGACAAGAATTTCGCTTATATGGAGCCGCGGATTATGGCGAGGGTTAAAACTAGAAGCTGGACCCTAAGCGGAAGACTGCGTTCACCGGAATTTATGGAATTTGTTATTTAAATTGTATAAGGCTGAATTCACTAGGGAAGATAAGGTGAGTTCAGTCTTTTTCTGTATACATATACCCATTCATTTACATAATCTGCATCAATTCCGCGCATGATATTCCTACTATCGAAACGTCAGGATTTTGGTGATTGAACCATGTTTTCTATAAAAAATTTCTTGTTTAAACCCAAACCTAAGATTAATGAGCCCTATGTGACGGCGACTACATCCTTTAATTTCGTAGCAGAATTGCCTCAAATGAACATACAATTTCAAGAAACGTTTCGTATGTTTCCTGATTTTGTTAGTAGAGAATTAACCCATAACATGACATATGGTGTTTACTATCTAAGTAATTTGGTGGATTCGTGACGATAGCAGCAGGGTATGACCGAGGAGAAGGGGAAAAAATTAATGCTACCTATGTGATTCATCAGATCGATCCTAGTTCCAAATCATCTGTCATGACGATCACCTCTGAGGGGCTGACAAGTAAAGGAGCTCGCGTTGCTGCGAACCGTAAGTCGAATAAGAAGGTCGTTTCAGGTCAGCTTCGGGTCGCCATTTATGATTATAAACTTGCCCAGGCTGGACTTTTGCCATTGGTAGACACCTTATTTCGAGACGCCTCCATTGCTAGTACGGTTTATATGGCTGTCAGTAAAGACAGAGCAGAAGATCTATTAATGCATAAATATACTCAGTTCCCGGATGTCGGAACCTTTATTGTAGACGACATTCACCAGAATATTATGGATGAACAGATGGTTTCAGGCACACTTCATGAATTCCTCTCTACCTTATATTCTACAGCAGATCCCATGGTACCGCTGCTACAACGAAAAGGCGATTCCATAGAGTTGAAAGATGTGGCTGTTTTCAGTGGTGACAAATTGGTAGGTACAGTAGACCCAAGGGAAGCTTTCTTCCTCAAGACAATACGGGATCGTTTTAAAGCGGGTAATATCGAACTGTCCTTAGACTCAGATCAATTGGGTGATATCGCGAAGAAAGTTAAAGATAAGACCGTACGTGTTGTGGTGGAGAATATATCTAGCGATAGCAGTAAAAAGTTGATCAGCCAGAGCCCACTTAAGTTTCAGGTCAATATCAAATTGAAGGGAATGCTTACGGAAAGCTCTGCGCAGCTCGATCTCGGTAAAGCCAGTGTCATTCAAGCCCTGCAAAAAGGAATGAATGAAGAATCAGAAAAGCAAATAAATGGTTTACTAAAGAAATTAACTTCCTTAAATTCGGATCCGATCGGATTTGGCGAAATTTTTCGGAGCCGAGTTTACCACTCGAATATGACGAGTGAAACATGGCATGAGATGTATAAATCTGCATCCTATGATGTTCATGTAGACATGAAAATTGTGCGGCTGGGTCAAATCCAATAACTGATAAAAATGGTTGCCATTTAAACTGTAACCTGGTAGTATACACTTAATCGAATATGAACCTTCGGGGCAGGGTGCAATTCCCTACCGGCGGTGAGGATACCCGTGTGTATCTAAGCCCGCGACTCCCAGCCAGCAATGGTTGGGACTGACTTGGTGTGATTCCAAGGCCGACGGTATAGTCCGGATGAGAGAAGGTGAAGAACAAACTTGTTAAATTTCATTATTTAACAGGTCTGTTTGTCAATGCCCCCGCCATCAACATGAGCGGGGGTATTGTTCTTCGAGAAGGTTCAATTCAAAACGTTCTTTAGGAGGTTTTTGAATTGGAAAATGTAGTTAATTTTGGTAGTAAAGGTGCGCTTTCTCCATCCACGCGTACGAGTGGGATGAGCGGGATCTGGTATGTCGCACTTGGCGCAACCCTGTGGGGACTAGATCCACTATTTCGCATCTTATTATTGAAAAGTTTTACCTCGGCGCAAATCGTATTCATCGAACATGTTCTATTGGCTATTTACGCTGTGCCCGTATTAATGAAATATCGCCGTACGTTAACAGGTAAGCTCTCTCTTGCTGTTATTGGCGCACTGCTGTTCATTTCTTGGGGTGGATCGGCGATTGCCACCATTCTATTCACCGCGGCTTTCTCTCATGGCAGCGCCAATGCGATCTTGCTTCTGCAGAAATTACAGCCCTTATTCGCAATTATCTTAGCTCGTGTGCTGCTCAAAGAGACGTTGCCGTCGAAGTTTTTTGCCTATATCGGGGTGGCCTTGTTAGGGACCTATCTGCTTACGTTCGGTCTCGACGTGCCTGGCATGGGCTTGAAGGATTTAGGTACAATAAGTTGCTTATTCTCCATATTGGCAGCTGTTTTGTGGGGTGGTTCAACGGTGATGGGGAAATTTCTGCTTCAGAAAAAGTTGGATTTCCCTGTCGTGACTTCACTTCGCTTCTTGCTGGCACTTCCACTTCTATCGATTGTTCTGTTAGCAAGTGGTGACCAATGGGGGCTGAACGGTTCGAGCGGTGAACTGACGATTATTGCGGTAAATTTGCTGTTCCAAGCCTTTTTCCCAGGCCTGCTTAGCATGCTGCTTTATTATAAAGGTTTGTCCTCCACCAAAGCGTTCTTTGCGACGCTTTGCTGAACTTGCCTTCCCTGCAGTGGGGGTCTGTATGAACTGGCTCGTATTTGGTCAAAAGCTGACGATAGGTCAGTTGCTTGGGTTTATACTTATCTGGTTGACGCTATGGTTTATGAGTCGGAAGAGCAACCAGAGGGGGCAATAGACGCTAGGGAAGGAATTTCTAGTAACCCCCCCTCCCAACTCCCATCTTTTCAAAAAATGTATAACATGATATATTAATATCAATATATGATATAACATTTGGTTGGGAGTAGGGAGTGGGGAGCAATGTCGACAGATTCAAGACCCATTTATGAGCGAATTTATGAAACGCTGCGGGAAGAGATTCTACAACGCAAATATAACATTGGAGACCGCGTTCCTTCCGAGAAGGAATTGGCCGATGACTATAACGTGAGCCGGATCACAAGTAAGAAAGCGCTGGAGATGCTGGCGGAAGTTGGACTGATCGTCCGTAAGCCGGGGAAGGGCTCTTTTGTCGCGGATGAAAGCGAGCCATCAGCGGAAACGTTGTCTTCCGAGGATCGGGCCAAACATAACTTGATCGGCCTTGTCATCACGGATTTCGGCAATACGTTTGGGACGGAAATGATTTACGGCATGGAGCGTGCCTCGGCCGACAACGACAGTTTCCTTGTGCTGCGCCGTTCTTTCGGCTTGCCTGAGAATGAAGAGAAAGCGATTCGTTCGTTTCTCGAATTAGGCGTGGATGGCATCATTGTATTTCCTGCGCAAGGGGAGTTCTACAATGCGGAAATCCTGAAGTTAGTCATTCAGCAATTCCCTTTAGTGTTGGTGGACCGTCACCTCAAGGGGGTAGCGGCAGCTTCGATCAGTACAGATAACATCAGTGCTGCACGCACAGGTACGGATTACTTGCTTGATTTGGGCCATAAGCAAATCTGCTTACTCACACCGCCGCCTATGGATACAACGGCGATCGAAGATCGGATTGAGGGCTTCGTACGCGCTCACGCGGAACGCGGGGTTCTTGTGGACCGATCCCTGTGGTTGGACGAAATTACGTCTACGCTTCCGAATTCGTTCCATCAACCCAACATTAATCAAGATATCGAGATGATCAAGACGCATTTGCGGAGCAATCCGCACATTACAGCTTTATTCGCGATGGAATATAATATAGCCTTACTAGCCAAGGCAGCGGTGGAGCAGATGGAACTTCAGATACCAGGGGACATTTCTATCCTATGTTTCGATAGTCCACCAACTACGCTGGGCAGCGGCTATCGGTTTACGCACATGATTCAGAATGAGGATGAAATCGGCAAGCTGGCTGTTGAGAACGTGCTGAAGCTCAAGCGCGGTGAGAAAGTGTCGAATAGAACGACTTTGGACGCCAAGCTAATCATCGGAGAGTCTACAGGTCCAGCTAGATGACTGAAATATCGGAACCACCTACAGCCAAATAGTAAGGCCTACACCAGAGATTGCTAAACTAGCAATCTCTTTCTTTTTGAGGTTAATATATTAACCTAATTAAATGATATGTAAATAATATAATAAATACATATTGACATAACCTTAATTGGTCGCCTATAATCATAAATGTAAGCGTTTTATTTCCAAGTTAAGGGAGATGATTCACCCGATGAGGAAATCTGCTATGCTGCCGACATCTATGTACAATCTCATTGATCATGTAAGTAAAGAGCTGCATCATCTAGAGCGGCCGAAGCTGGCTGCCATGTTTGGCGAATGCTTCGCGAATACATTTCAAACCACGATTGGGCAGCTGGAAGACGGTTCAACGTTCGTTATAACAGGTGATATACCAGCCATGTGGCTACGCGATTCTTCTGCCCAAGTTCGGACGTATCTGCTACTAGCACAAGAAGATCCCCTCATCGCCGATATGATTGAAGGTGTCGTGAGAAGGCAAGTTCAGTATATTGGGCTTGATCCGTACGCGAATGCTTTCAATAAAGAACCCCATGGCGCAGGCCACCAGCAGGACATCACAGCCATGAGCCCATGGATTTGGGAACGTAAATATGAAATTGATTCTCTCTGCTACCCCATTCAGCTCAGTTACTTCTTATGGAAGGTAACGGGCCGCATCTCACATTTTACGGACGAATTTCGAGCAGCCGTTCTTTCCATCCTTCAGCTTTGGCGAGTAGAGCAATCCCATGAAACCCATTCCCCTTATCGCTTCCAACGGTTGAACTGTCCGCCTACAGATACCTTAACAAGAGAAGGACTCGGCAGCGCAGTTGGCTATACCGGCATGACTTGGTCTGGTTTTCGCCCTAGTGACGACGCTTGTACATATGGATATTTGGTGCCAGCTAACATGTTCGCCGTCGTGGTGCTTGGCTACCTTGGGGAGATCGCGGATAAAGTTTGGAGGGACCGTGCTGTAAGTGACGAAGCCCTTCAATTAGCCGCTGAAATTAGAGATGGGATCGAGGCATACGGAACCATCCCGCATCCTACGCTAGGTGTCATGTATGCTTACGAGACTGACGGCCTTGGAGGCTATCATCTGATGGATGATGCCAATGTTCCCAGCTTGCTCTCCATCCCGTACTTAGGCTACACAGAAATGTCGGATCCGACGTATCAGCGCACGCGGAGCTTCATTCTAAGTGAAGAGAATCCTTACTTTTATCAAGGGGAAGTTGCGCAAGGTATTGGTAGTCCGCACACACCCGAGCGTTACATTTGGCCCATTTCACTTGCTATTCAGGGGCTTACGGCTTCCTGCCAAGAAGAAAAGCTTCGACTATTGGATCTATTGGCTGCTACAGATGCTGGAACAGGATTCATGCATGAAGGCTTTCATGTGGACGATCCTGCGAAGTTTACGCGACCTTGGTTCTCCTGGGCAAACGCGATGTTTAGTGAGCTGGTATTGGATGTATGCGGTCTTTCGATTATGAAAATAGTTCGGTCATCATGCTAGGTTATGTGGGGGTAACCCTTTTTAACATAGGCAGTGAAAAGTAGCTTGTTTCATATAAAAGGGAGGAAGAATAATGAAAAAATGGATGACTGTGATTACCGCTGTGACACTAACGCTTAGTTTAGCAGCTTGTACGTCCAAAACCGACACGAATCAAACGACAGCAAGTACGAAGCCTGAGGGGACAACGGCTCCCGCAGCTACGGCATCAACCGCACCAGCGGCCAAAGCGCCAGTAGAAATTACCTTCTGGGGTGACTGGGGTGGAGAAGGAGAAAAGCAGTTCGTCATGATGGCGGATGCCTTCAATAAATCGCAGGACAAAATTAAAGTGAAGTACGTGCTGCAGGAAGACATGATTACGAAGTTTCTGACTGCTGCGACCTCAGGCGGCTCTCCGGATGTGATGTTCTGGGATAGATGGCGGACATCTCTATATGCTTCCAAGAATGTCCTTCACCCCATCGACGAATATATGAAGAGAGACAACATTAAGCGTACCGATTACTACGATGAAGCGCTCAAAGAACTATCTGCCGGTGATAAACTGTACGGTCTTCCTTTAACAGTGGATGCTAGAGCACTCTTTTATAATAAGAAATTATTCGCTGAGAAAGGACTTCAACCGCCCAAAACGTGGGAAGAGCTGGAGAATGCAGCTAAGCAGTTGACCGTATGGGAAGGCGATAAACTGGTTCGCTCCGGGATGTCGATGAATGATAATGGCCTGTTCAATATGTGGCTGCAGCAAGCAGGTGGCTCCATGATAACTAGTGATATGAAGAAAACAAACTTCAATAACGACCAAGGTAAGCAGGTGCTGGATTTCTGGGATAAACTGATCAACAAAGATAAGGTATATAAAGTTGGTTTTGAAAAAGGGTTAGGTGAAGGCACCGATGCCTTCGTCACAGGTAAAGTAGCGATGACCTATACAGGTCCTTGGATGTTGTCTACGTATAAAAAATATGGCAAAGAGCTTGATTTCGGCGTTGTGCCTCCACCAGCAGGACCTGGCGGCGGTAAAGGAAGCGTCATGGGCGGCTTCGGTCTCGTGATTCCTGCAGGCTCTAAACACAAAGAAGAGGCATGGGAATTCGAGAAATGGTGGTTAGCGAATAAAGACAATGCGCTCTTATGGGCTAAAACCAGTATGAACCTGCCTGGCTTCAAGCCAGCGATGCAGGATCCATTCTTCAAGGATGACCCGAACTGGAAGCCATTCATGGATACGCTGGAATTCGCGAAGATTCGTCCGCAGCACCCTGGTTACTCCGTCATGGAAGTGGATGGATTGATGCCGAACCTGGATCTATTCGTTCAAGGCAAGCAAGACGCGGCAACGACCCTGAAGAAGGGGCAAGAGCAAGGAGATAAGCTGCTGGATCAGAACGCGGCAGGCAAGTAAATAGAGGCACAAGGGGAAGGTGAACCTGATCTTCCCCTTTCTTGTAAGGAGGAAATCTATGGCATCCGTCAGCAAGCTTAGCCGACATCAAGCTAGAATGGGATACTTTTTCATTACGCCGACAATATTCCTGTTTGTCATATTTACCGTAATTCCCGTGATTATGGCGCTGTACCTAAGCTTCACGAATTATGACATCGTAAGCAAAAATGATTTTGTAGGCTTGACCAACTATAAGCGACTCGTGGATGATCCGACATTTTGGACGACATTGAAAAATGTCTTATTCTATTCGGTGCTGTATATTCCCTTGAATATCGCAATTTCGTTGTCCATGGCTGTGCTCTTTATGCGTAAACGGATCGGAGTGAAATTATTCCGCACAGCAGGTTATTTACCGACGTTAACATCAGGCGTTGCAGCTGCAACGGTCTGGATTTGGCTGCTGAATCCTGAATTTGGACTCGTGAATGAGCTGCTGAGCAAAATTGGCATTACGGGACCCTCGTGGCTGGGGGAAATGCCCTATGCGATGATCTCCATCGTATTCGTGACCTTATGGCAATCCGTTGGTGCGAACATGATCATTTATTTGGCCGGATTGAACGGTGTTCCCGAGCATCTGTATGAATCGGCAAAGCTGGACGGCGCGAATGCTTGGCAATCGTTCCGCTACATTACTTGGCCCGTTCTAAGGCCGACGACTTTTTTTGTCAGTACGATGGCGATTATTGGCGCACTTCAACTCTTCGATCAAGCCTATGTCTTGACCAAGGGCGGTCCTGCGAACTCGACCAAGACGACCGTGTATTATATTTATCAGCAAGGCTTTGGGCAGTTACAAATGGGATACGCAGACGCTATGGCCTTTGCCTTATCGCTTCTGATCTTAATATTCTCACTCATGAATATGAAGCTTAACAAAGAAGAAGACGCCATGATCTAGGAGGTGGATTATGAAACCAAAGTATTTGCATACGACGATTCTGTACCTCATTTCCATCGCAGTCTGCCTAGTCATGGTGATCCCTTTTGTTTGGAGTTTAATCACTTCAGTTAGACCGGATGAAGAGATCTTCATGCTTCCGATCAGGTGGATTCCTTCCAGCTTGACGATTTCGCATTACACGAAAGCTTTCGACCTAGTCCCGTTTGGACTGTATTTCAAAAATTCGTTTTACTTAGCCTTTATGGGCGTCCTGTTCAATCTATTGTTAGGTTCATTGAGCGGGTACGCGTTCGCTAAGCTTCGGTTCAGAGGCCGTGACACGATGTTCAAAATATTGCTCGCCGCCATGATGATTCCTGGAGTCGTAACCTTGATCCCGCAATTTTTTGTGCTCAAGCATATCCCCTTCGTGGGCGGGAATGACTGGCTTGGCGGAGGCGGGAATGGCCTGTTGAATACGTTCTGGGCGGTTATTTTGCCAGGAGCTTCGGGATCATTCGCTGTCTTCTTCATGCGGCAGTTCTTCGTATCCTTACCGAGTGATCTGCAAGAGGTGTCACGCATCGAGGGGAGCGGGGAGCTGCGCATTTATTGGAACATTTATATGCCGCTGGCGAAGCCGGCTTTAGCCACATTAGGCATTTTCACTTTCCAGGCAGGCTGGAATAGCTTCCTAGGTCCGCTTATTATGCTGAATGATCCCGCTAAGAAAACAATTCAGTTAGGCTTAGCTGCATTTACGTATAACAAGCAGGTTGATTTCGGACCTTTGATGGCAGGTGCTTTAATTGCAGTGGTTCCCATTCTAATCCTCTTCCTGTTGTTACAGAAGTATTTCGTGCAGGGGATTGCTTTTACAGGGACCAAGGGATGAAACGCAAGTCAGACTTGAAGGTGAATGCAATTGAACAAGCGATGGAACATGCGAATAGTCCTAGCGGCTTTCGGAATTGGGTTAATCATAGTGGCAATCTGGGGAGTGATGAACATGGGGAATGAGCATATCGTGACGGATGGACAGGTGAATGAAGAAGCTAAGACTGAAACCTGGGAGAAGCGAGCAGCATTAGCGCAAGCAGGATTGATGAAGCAATATTGGAACAGCAAGCGGAACTTATTCGATAATTTATCGCCGTGCAACGATTTGTGCAATGAGAAGTTTCACTATTGGTGGCAAGCCCATGGCGTAGATGCGTTGGTGGATGCTTATATAAGAACGGGAGATAGCGAGGTTAAAAGCTATTTGGCCAATATGTACCAAGGTATGTTAGATCGCAATGGCGGTGCTTGGCCGAATGATTTCTATGATGATATGGAATGGTTAGCAATAGCATGGCTTCGAGCGTATGAGGCGACAAGCGAAGACAAGTATAAACAAGCGGCACTGTTGCTATGGGAAGATATTAAGACAGGATGGAATGAGGAGCAAGGCGGAGGTATTGCTTGGCGTAAACCGCAGATGGATTATAAGAATACACCGGCGAATGCCCCAGCAGTCATTCTAGCAGCGAGATTGTATCAGCAGTTTGGCGATGCGGAGGACTTGGCATGGGCCAAGAAGATCTACGACTGGCAGAAGGCGAACCTCGTGGATCCCGAATCAGGCTTTGTCTGGGACGGGAAAAACCGTGAGGGTGACGGCAAGATCGATAAGAGCTGGGAGTTCTCTTACTGCCAAGGTGTTTACATAGGAGCGGGCGTTGAGCTATTCCGAGCAACGGGAGACAGGAGCTATCTGGCGGACGCATCGCGAACCGCTCAAGCATCCAAAGCTAGATTGACCTCTCCGATCACGGGCATGCTGCCTAGTGAAAGCAATGGCGATGGCGGCCTGTTCAAGGGTATATTTGTCCGCTATTTGGCTGAACTCGTGCTAGTGGACCCGAGCCAGAAAGAGTCGCTGGACCTATTAGTAACCAATGCGAATAGCCTCTGGTCTTACGGAAGAGATGAGCAGCGCCAGATGTTCAGTAAGTCGTGGGCCACTTCGCCGGAACCAGCGGAGGATTTAAGTGTTAATTTAAGCGGCGTCATGCTGTTGGAAAGAATGGCTGTTTTGGAGGAGAAGGGCTTGCTGAAAGAGCGTTGAACGCTGAGTGCTGAGTGCTGAGTGCTGAGTGCTGAGAGCCGAGAGCCGAGAACTGAGAGCTGAGAACTGAGAGCAGACCACAGACCGCAGACCGCAGACCGCAGACCGCAGACCGCAGACCCAAGCCCCCTTGCTCAATACTAGCTAACGGACATGAGAGCCGCTATTTGCCTAAAATATGAGGTTTTGACAATCTAACGGACACAGATGACGTTATTTCATGGAATCCATCAACAAGTGGGGGATTCTTACCATAATAACGTCCATCATGTCCGTTAAATTCTGAAACGAGCAAATTTGTTAGAAATAACGGTCGTGATGTCCGTTAGAATATCAGTGGACCTAGGCAATTGCAAGAAAGGAGCTACAGATACGCAGGATGGAGGAAATTCATTCGAGAGGAGGTAAATTTGATATATTTGTAAGCGTATTCATTCGCGAGTTCAATCGACCTTTGCACTCATCTTTTAATAGAAAAGGAGTTGTTGGACATGAGTCTAGTACAAAGAACAGCAGCCAAATGGGTAAGCATGTGTTTGGTCATGATCCTATTTCTTACGGTTTGGGGAGGCGCCAATCGCGCTTCTGCTTTCACGACAGCCAATGCGGATACAGCGATGACGTCTTTCGTAAACACGTTTTATGATGCATCGGCTAAATACTTCTACACGAACAGCGATCATCAGATTCAAGCTGCCCATGCTTATGGTCCGAACGGTGGGCTCTACACGGATTTCTGGTGGGAGGCTCAGCTGTGGGAAACGGTGATGGATGCTTATCAACGTACAGGAAACAGCACATATCGTACGATGATCGATGATATTTACACGGGCTTCAATGCGAAATACACGAACATGGTAGCGAACCAGTTTAATGATGACCTCGGCTGGTGGGCGCTTGCCTGTCTGCGTGCCTATGAGATTACAGGAACACAAGAATATTTGAACCGCGGCTCCTTTCTCTTCGATCACGTCTATGCCAGCTGGGATACCTCTTATTATGGCGGCGGAATTTGGTGGAGATCGGATGCGCAGAATCCGGCAACCAGCACCAACGCTCAGAAAAATATGGCTACCAACGCGCCTATGGTCATGACCGCCATTAAGCTGAAAAATGCTTACAATAACGCCAGTTACTTAACGAAAGCGCAGCAAATCTACAGTTGGATTCAAACGAAACTAGTCAATGGCAGCAAGGTAAATGATCACATGGAAGGTACAGGAGCTGGGATCGTGAAGGATTGGGACTTTACGTACAATTATGGCACTTATCTAGGTGCAGCTACAGCGTTATACATGGCTACGGGTACAGCTAGTTATTTGACGGATGCGAATAATGCTGCTAATTACGTCATCAACAAAATGACCTCGGCTACCACACTATTATATGAAGGGGAAAATGACGCCCCTGGTTTCAAAATGGTTTTTGCACGCAACCTGAACCAGCTTCGCGTACAGGCGAGTCAGTCTCAATATCTCAACTTTCTGCAGCAAAATGCCACACAAGCGTGGAACCATAGACGTACATCCGATGGGATCATCGGCAGTGATTGGACAGCGCCAACGGGCTCTTCCTACATTCAAAGCTTAGCAGCCGCAGCAGGAGCTTCCATTCTACAACTTGCGCCCGCAGATAATTACACAGGAAACATTGCTGGCAACGGGGTGTATGAAGCCGAGAATGCAAGGCGTACCTTAGTAAGCGGCAGCGGCATGATCAATGAAAGCACACAGACTGGCTTTAATGGCCGGGGCTATGTGGCAGGTTGGAATACGAACGGCACGACCATCGATTTCTATGTGAATCAGAATACGGCAGGTACCAAAACCATTACATTCCGATACGCGGCAGCGGCTGGAAATGCGAGCCGTTACGTGAATGTAAATGGTGTTGATGTGGCTGCGAATCTCACCTTCAATGGTACTGCGAACTGGAGTACCTGGAACACCGTCTCCTTAACGGTTTCGTTAGCTGCGGGGTCTAACACGATCAGACTTGGATTTGCTAGTTCGAAAGGTAATACGAACTATTTGAATATAGACCAATTGTCTGGCTTATAAAAAATCTTGAAAATGGAG
The DNA here is from genome assembly GCF_964253335.1 of Paenibacillus sp. LjRoot56. Classification (NCBI taxonomy): domain Bacteria; kingdom Bacillati; phylum Bacillota; class Bacilli; order Caryophanales; family Paenibacillaceae; genus Paenibacillus; species Paenibacillus sp. LjRoot56. The sequence continues at coordinate 674,835 of NZ_CAXURV020000003.1, read as the reverse complement.
GTAGTTATGATAAAAGAAGCGGGAAATCAAATACATTTTGTGCGGCAGGTATTGATGGTGTTTTTTATTACATTGCCATTGATCATGTCAGGCTATTTGTTTCCGCAGAAAGCGGCAGCTTTAAACAACGGTCTTGCGGTGACTCCTCCAATGGGTTGGAATAGCTGGAACATCTATGGATGTAATGTGGATGAAGATAAAATAAAGCAAGCAGCGGATGCAGCAGTCAGTAGCGGCATGAAAGCAGCGGGCTATACCTACATTGTGATCGATGATTGTTGGCAAACAAGCAGAGCTGTTGATGGCACGATCATCGCAGACCCGGTCAAATTTCCAAGTGGCATTGCAGCACTTGCCAGTTATGTTCATAGCAAAGGCTTAAAATTTGGGCTCTACACGGATGCTGGGTACACTACGTGTGCTGGAAGGCCTGGCATGTATGGTCATGAGGTTCAAGATGCTGCTACATTCGCCGCATGGGGTGTTGACTATACCAAGGTAGATTGGTGTGATCATGGTACCTTGGATCCACAAACGCGGTACAGCATTATCCGAGATGCCATAGCTAATTCTGGAAGGCCCATGTTATTCAGCATTTGTAACTGGGGTGTGAATAAGCCCTGGATATGGGGTCCTGTGACAGGAAATATCTGGCGAACGACGGATGATATCTTCGATTTCTGGGGTAGAGTCACGTGGATTATTGACCAGAACGCTCCACTTGCTAACTTCGCTGGCCCTACCTTAGGCTGGAATGATGCAGATATGCTGATGGTAGGCAACTACGGAACAGGTGCTGTGTTTGGAGAAGGGATGACAGATACTGAATACCGTTCGCATATGTCCATGTGGGCGATCATGGCATCACCGCTTATTGCTGGCAATAACTTAGCCTCCATGAATCAAGCAACGAAAGATACGTTGATGAATGCCGAAGTGATTGCCGTGGATCAAGATGCGTTGGGCAAACAGGGTGTATTGGTCAGTGATGTTGGCGGGCTTCAGGTTTATTCAAAGGTATTGCAGACTTCGGGGACCAGAGCCATAGTCTTGTTAAATCGCGAATGCGTCATCGAATATGACGGTGAATTTTGCAAGCCTTGGATTGAGCTCCGCGGTAGCAGTTAGAGATTTGTGGGCTAAAGCGAATGTGGGCTCTTTTACAACAAGTTATACGACAACTGTGCCCTCACATGGATCTGTTATCTTAAAGCTCTCAGGTTCAGAGGCAGCAACAGGGCCGATTGTTTCGGGAAAAACATTTCGAATATCCCCGAAATCAAATGGCTTGTCACTAGCTGTTGACGGAGCTTCGACTTCGAACGGAGCGAACATTCTTCAATGGGATAAAGGTATTGCGCAGAATGACAAGTGGGTTATTACTGCTACAGATAGCGGTTACTATAAAATTATTAATGTAAAAAGCGGAAAAGCGCTAGCTGTCGAAAATGCATCTTTAAGCGATGGTGCGAAGGTTTTTCAATGGGATTATGGTACAACTGGCAATGATCAATGGCTAATCCAAGGGCTTACTCAAGGCTATTATAAAATAACGAACAGACTCTCAGGCAAATCGCTAAATGTCGCGAATAACTCGTTGATTAGCGGCGGTACATTTATTCAGTGGCCCTATACAGCAGCAGATAACATGACCTTCCAGCTTATCGAAACGGATATCACCTATGAAGCAGAGGCAGCTTCTCTTCATTCCCTCTCTACGGAATCTACCAATGGCGGATTCACTGGAAATGGCTATGTCGCAGGCTGGAATGCCAGCGGACAATGGGTAGACTTTAACATTGTTGCGAGTGCAGCTGGCAATTACAACTTGACCTTCCGGTATGCTGCCGGGGCAGGAACAGCAGGACGATATCTCTATGTGAACGGCGTAGGCGTCGTTAACAATGTATCATTTGTCGGTACGGGGAGCTGGAGTTCGTATAATTCCGTTACGGTCTCGAATGTCGCCTTAAATAGCGGCAGCAATACGATTTCTCTAATTTTCGATGCAGCGAAAGGCAGCAATAATTATTTGAATCTGGATAACATGAAGGTACAGTAAATGAAATAGTCCATAGGAAGCCCAGGGATGAAGGATGTCCTTGGGTTTCTTTATTTCGAGTTTCTAGCATAGGATTAGGTTAAAAATTTGCACTAGTAAAATAATGTAAGATGATTTAAGCTTGACTCATTGATTGTCATGAGGAGGGTTATCAAGGATGGAAATCAAATTATTTAAAGCACTGTGGGGCATGGAAGGCTCGCTAGAATCCCAATTTGAACGAATTGCAGAAGCGGGTTATGTGGGAATTGAGGCACCAATGCCGACACTTGCGGAAGAAGATCAGTTCCGGAAGCTACTGGAGAAGCATCAATTGGACTATATAGCTATGGTATTTACACAAGGTCCTGATCATATCGCTTCTTTTGCTGAGCAAGTGGCACGTGCTGTATCCTTTCAACCTATTAGCATTACTTCACATAGTGCCAAAGATTCGATGCCCTTTGAAGAGCAAGTCGAATTCTTTCGTAAAGCGGCTGATATTGAGAAAGAATACGGGATTGCCATCGGTCATGAGACGCACCGCGGCAGAGCCTTGTACAACCCTTGGGAAACGGGCAGACTGCTAGATGCCGTGCCTGAGATCAATCTAACAGCTGATTACAGCCACTGGTGCTGTGTAACCGAGACCACCTTAGAGAATCAAGAGGAGAATTTGCGCAAGTCCTTCTCACGCGTACAGCATATTCACGGTCGCGTAGGTTACGCACAAGGACCTCAAGTACCAGATCCAAGAGCACCGGAATACGCACACGAATTGCAGAGGCACATGAGCTGGTGGGATAGCATCGTACAAGCGAAGCAAGATGCAGGACTAACGACAGTCACCTTTACACCAGAGTTCGGACCTCCGGGTTATTTACACACCTTACCGTTTACGAACCAACCTGTTGCAGATTTATGGGACGTTTGCCTTTGGATGGGAAAACATTTCAAAGGACACTATAAGAGTATCTAATCCTATTACTCTCAGTTGAAGGTATAATCATGCTTAAGAAACTACAGAAAATGCCTGCGTCCAGACTTATTGTTATCGCTTATCTAATTGGCATATTTCTTATCGCCATCCTTCTTAAATTACCTATCAGTTTAAAAGCGGGCGCCACAATCTCCTTTGTGGACGCCCTCTTTACATCAGCTAGCGCTGTCAGTGTAACGGGACTGACAACGGTTGGTATCAATGAAACGCTCAGTAGTTTCGGCGTTGGCGTACTTATCGTCGCTTTTCAATTCGGTGGGATCGGCGTCATGACGTTGGGGAGCTTCTATTGGCTATTGTTTGGGCAGGAAATCGGCTTACTGCAGCGGAAGATGATTATGATTGACCAGAATCGTAATAATTTATCTGGATTGGTTCAGTTAATGAAGCTAGTGCTGGGTTTTACGCTGATTCTAGAGGCGATTAGTACATTGGCATTTGGCTTGTATTTCTATTTTACAGGAGAGTACGGGTCGATTTGGAGTGCATTGTACTATGGGATGTTTCATACCATTTCGGCGTTTACGAATGCTGGATTTGATCTGTTCGGTAATTCTTTGCTTAATTATTCGAGTGATTATTTCGTTCAAGCGCTTACGATGTTCTTGATTGTATTAGGCGGGATTGGGTTTCTAGTACTGGCTGAGTTGCGAGAATATTTTTGGGGTGGGCATAAGAATTTCCGTTTCTCCCTTTTTACCAAGCTGACACTCGTTACGACATCAGTATTGCTATTGTTCGGGACGATTGGCTTCTGGTTGACGGAGCGAACGCATGCGTTGGCAGGGATGAGCTGGCATGGGAAAATACTTACCGCACTCTTCACATCCGTCACATCGCGCAGTGCTGGTCTTACAACCATTGATATGTCTACCATTACAGAGGCAAGCCTGTTGCTTGTGTCTATCTTAATGTTCATTGGGGCAAGCCCATCTAGCATGGGGGGCGGTGTTCGAACAACGACCGTAGCCGTTATTGTACTGGCCCTTATTGCGTATGCGCGCGGGGAGAAAGAACCAAAGGTATTCGGTCGGATGATAAGCCAAGAGGATTCACTCAAAAGCTTTGTGTTTTTCCTAACGGGTATAGCACTGCTTCTCGGAGGGATCTTCATTCTGCTGATAGCTGAACCGAACCGTTGGGGAGTGTCTGCGATCCTATTCGAGGTGGCATCTGCGTTCGGCACGTGCGGTTTATCCACGGGAATCACCGCAGATCTTGGTACCTTTAGCAAAATCTCGCTCATTGTGCTCATGTTTATCGGAAGGATAGGATTGTTTCTATTCTATTCCTTATTTACCAACGGTAAGAAGAAACCTCTCATCCGCTTTCCAGAAGAAAAGCTAATCATTGGGTGAGCGGTCAGGAAATTCAACACATATTAACCGAGAAGGATCTACGACGATCTTCCTCGGTTTTTCATTTTGAATAAGGCTTATCTCTTTAAACATTCCTTTTTCAGTCTGCCCCAGGAAATACTGGATATTTCAAACCTTTTCTGTAGATTAGCGCATAGGAAAGGATAGGCGCTTTCCCCTATACTTAGTGTAAGCGTTTTATCCGAAAAGGGGGATTTACTTTTGAGCCGACGCCCGAACATTCTATTCGTCACGACAGACCAACAACGATTCGATTGCCTTGGGATAGCTGATTCCATGCATCCCGTTATGACACCACACTTGGATCAACTAGCGTGCGAAGGGATCCGTTTCACAAGTGCATATTCCGATTGTCCGCTTTGCATCCCATCCCGGACGTCGATGATGACTGGCCAAGCTGCCTATCATCATGGTGTAGCCAAGAATGGGGAGTTTCGTATTCCTGAGGATTCGAAAATGACCTTGCCTGGCAGGTTGAGCACCGCTGGCTATCAAACGCATGCTGCTGGCAAGATGCAGTTCATTCCACCAAGGAATCGAAATGGCTTTGAACGGATGAGACTCGTTCCAGAAGATTATGTGAACTACCTTGAAACCACGGAATATCGAGGATTATATCGTGGTCATGGTATGGGTGGAAACGAAGTATATCCCGTTTATAATTCAGTTCCCATTCCCTATTCAGCTACACATTGGATAGTGAATGAGTCGATCGACTTTTTGCGTCAGCGTGATTCAGAGATGCCTTTCTTCCTATGGACCAGCTTCGAAGCGCCACATCCACCCTATGACCCGCCAGAATCCTTTGTCAGACTCTATGACGGTGTGAACATTTCGTCGCCGGTAGCTGCAGCTTGGAATACATCAGAGGAGGTTCCTGAATGGGTTCGTACGAGGAAGAAGAGTCATAAATTAGATGTGTTACCTCCACACATCGTAAGTATGGCAAGGAAGCATTATTACGCGCAACTGACTCATATTGATTATGAGCTAGGACGATTATTTGGTGAATTAAAAAGTAAGCAGCTGTGGGATAACACAGTTGTTATCTTTACTTCAGACCATGGAGAGATGCTGGGGGACCACGGGTTATTTCACAAAACCTGCTTCTACGAACCTTCATCCAAAGTTCCCTTCCTTTTGAAGCCGCCGAAAGATTGGCAGGGAGCCCTAACCACCTCGACTGTTAGCGCAACACCTATCATATTGGCTGATATTTACCCGACTGTGCTTGACTTTGCTGGATGCCTGCAGGAGGATGATCAGAAAAGAGACGGACGCAGCTTACTGAATTTGACCTCATTATCCGAGGAGCGCCCGTGGATTTATGGCTATATGAATGATCTGGATGGATTGTATATGGTAACGAACGGCGAGTGGAAATATCTCTATTATGTCTGCGGGGGGAGTGAGCAGTTGTTCGACCTCGTGCAGGATCCAGAAGAAAGAAGTGATCTTAGTCAGGATTCAAATACTAGGAGTTGCGATATGCTGGAGACGTTGAGAACGTTGTTAACGACGAAGTTTCCTGAATTACTCGCTAACGATACAGTTGAAACAAGGATGCTCTTCCACACACAGCCCAATTTAACTGAAGAGCACTTGAAAGCGACAAATCCATTCGCCTGGCGAGGTCCAATGCGTTTCGGCGGTCAGTGGTAGCCAAGTCAACAGCCCACACGCGGACCAGAAGGAGTGTCGGAGACATCTCAATGGAAATTTTTTGAATACCATAAGTTGTAAAATGTTATAATAAGATAAAACGCAGCCTAGGATCGTCCTGTGGCTGTTTTTCTTTTGAATTCTGGGGGATTTTGACTACTAAAGTCGAATTCACAAATAATTTACCCAGGAAAGTGAAACGTGATTGAATTTCATGCGTATCAGATAAGGGAGTTCACTAAAACAGGTAAGCGAAGGGAGGTGACCTCGTTGACAATCAGTTTAGTCAAAGGTCAAAAGATTGATTTAACAAAAGGTAACGCAGGTCTTTCTAAAGTTGTGGTTGGATTGGGTTGGGATCCTGCAGTTGTTGAGAAGAAGGGGTTCTTCGGCTCTAAGAAATCGGCAGTTGAGATCGATTGTGACGCTTCCGTGATTTTATTGGATGAAAAGGGAAGAATAACCAACCAGAAACATGTGATTTATTTTGCTAATCTACAAAGCCCTGATGGTTCAGTCGTTCACTCTGGTGACAACCGTACCGGAGATGGCGATGGTGACGATGAGACAATTTCTATTAATTTAGGACAAGTTCCTGCGGATGTGAGTAAAATCGTATTCGTCGTGAATATTTACGACTGTGTGAATAGAAAGCAAGATTTCGGTCTCATTCAATCCGCTTATATCCGCGTATTGAATGGTTCTAATCAACAAGAGTTGGTTAAGTTTAACTTAACTGATGACTATTCAGGCAAATCATCTCTCATTGTTGGTGAAATTTACCGACACGGAGGCGAATGGAAATTCAGTGCAATTGGTGAAGGCAGTACAGATACAACCATTGGACAATTGGTCAAAAGATATCAATAATGGCACAGCCAAATCCTATATAAAGAGAGGTATTTCACATGTCTATTTCATTATCTAAAGGTCAGAAAGTCGATTTAACGAAAACAAACCCAGGTTTGACGAAAGTTCTTGTTGGCTTAGGATGGGATACGAACAAATATGATGGCGGTAAGGATTTCGATTTGGATGCTTCCATTTTTGCAGCGAATGCTGCTGGTAAAGTTGGCAACGAATCCGATTTTATTTTCTACAACAACACTAAAAATGCGAATGGTTCTATCGAGCACAAAGGTGACAATCGTACAGGCGCAGGCGATGGTGATGATGAAGTTATCTCCATTGATCTTAGCGCAGTACCTGCTGAAACAGAGAAAATCGCATTCTGCATTACGATTCATGATGCGGAAGCAAGAGCGCAAAACTTTGGACAAGTTTCCAATGCTTATGTGCGTGTGCTAAATGAGGGATCTGGCGCGGAATTAATTCGTTTCGATCTTGGTGAAGATTTCTCCATTGAAACAGGCGTTGTTATCGGTGAACTTTACCGCAATAACGGCGAGTGGAAATTTAGCGCAATCGGCAGCGGTTATAAAGACGGATTAGCAGGCTTGGCACGTGATTATGGTTTACAAACTTCCTAATAGGAAGTCTAATGTAATAGGGTGGTGCTTTCCGGAGCATCACCTTCCCTACTCTTCTTAATCAATTCAACTCGAGAAATGGTATTCACTTGACCAGCTTTGTTGCGTTATGAATTGGAATTCAATGATCCGAGTAGACGAATCGTGTAATCGGTGAATGAGATAGATGAGGAAGATCGCGTAAGGATGATTAGCAATTAAAACAGGGGGTCCATCTTAATGTCAGACTTTTTTCAAAGCTTTGTAGATAATTTCATGAATTTCTTTAGCTGGGATGTGCTCTCAGCAACACTAACTGATCCCGTAAACTGGGGGATTATCGGTACACTCGTCCTTCTCGAAGGATTGCTATCCGCAGATAATGCGCTAGTACTTGCTGTAATGGTTAAGCATTTGCCGAAGCAACAACAGAAACGAGCTTTATTTTATGGTCTATTAGGAGCCTACATATTTAGGTTTATCGCCATTGGTGTGGGTACGTTCTTAGTACAGATTACCTGGATTAAGGTAGCCGGTGGGGCGTATCTCCTTTGGATTGCTTATAGTAATCTCTTCATGAAGAAGCATGGCGACGAAGGCGGGGAAGTCAAGAATAAAGGTCTTTCCTTCTGGCGTACCGTTCTTGCCGTAGAAATCATGGATATCGCATTCAGTGTCGATAGCGTTCTGGCCGCATTTGGTGTGAGCGACAAGGTATGGGTATTGTTCTTAGGTGGTATCTTAGGCGTCCTCATGATGAGAGGCGTGGCACAAGTCTTCTTGAAGCTCATTGACAAGATCCCGGAACTGGAGAGAACAGCGTTTATCTTAATTATCGTCATCGGTCTTAAAATGATTGCTGGAGCATTCGGCTTCCACATCTCACATGTGATCTTCTTCTCCGTCATTATTGCCTTGTTCGGAGGAACGATCATTCTAAGCATGCTTCGTAAAAAGAACAAGTCTGGATCCGTAAAAGAATCTTAATCTTATTTATAATTGTAGACAATGGACAATCCCTCCTCTATGGAGGGATTGTTTATTGAAATAAAGAGGGAGGAATCGGCATGCGATATTTCAATTATTTAACCGCGGATGAAGAGAAAGCTTTATTTTATTTACCGCCGAATTCCTTCCATAATCATTCGCACAAAGACATTTTAGCTCATTCTGTCGGTGCTGCTCTGTACATGCCAGCGACCCGACGTACGTTCGCAGAAGATATTGCTTTTGGTAAAATCGAAGGCTTAGTGTCCGTTGTTCTTGATCTGGAGGATGCTGTAGGTGATAACGAAGTGCATGCTGCAGAAGAATCGCTTATTGGACAAATGAATCAGATCGCCCATTGGATGGAAGTTGGTATTGTAAGTGCAGAGAATCTGCCGCTGATATTCATTCGTGTAAGAAGCGTGAATCAATTAAACTATGTGCTAGAGAGACTGGAAGAGCATGTATCCCTTCTAACGGGTATTGTGTTCCCGAAATTTACTGTGGAAAATGGCGAGGATTATTTTCAAATTCTAGAAAATTACAATGATGAGAAATCGGCATCTGCACCAATTTTATATGGATTACCGATTCTGGAATCTGCCTCGATTATTTATAAAGAAAGCCGCACTTTTACCTTATTGGCGATTAACGAAATTATATCGAATTTTAAGGATTTGGTCTTGAACATCCGTATTGGCGCAACTGACTTTTCAAGCTTATTTGGGCTGAGACGAAGTCCGGACAGAACGATTTATGACATCGCCCCGATACGGGATTGTGTCGCTGATATTATTAATATTTTTGGTCGTATGGAAGCCAACAACGTGATTTCTGGACCTGTTTGGGAATATTTCGGAGTGAAGGGACTCCTACATGAAGTGATGCTGGATAAAGAAAATGGCTTGATCGGTAAAACAATTATTCATCCTACGCACATTAAGCCGGTGCAAGCTCTCTACGCGGTCACACATGAAGAATATACGGATGCTATAAGCATTCTGAAGAACAATCATGGCGACCTTGGGGTTATGAAGAGTGTCTACGGCAATAAAATGAATGAATTCAAACCCCATTTCAATTGGGCGAAACGTATTCTTTTACGATCACAAGTTTATGGGGTGCTGCATGAACAACAAACCTTTGATGGATTACTCACTAGGCCTAACCGAGCGTACGTATAAAATAGCAGGAGATTTGGAGCTGCACGTCACCGTGACTTCCAATCCCCACAACATACCGCCCGATGCCTTATTCGCGATGGCGGCGAGAATTAATAAGAAACGATCTTTTTTGTTTGTAAGTAAGGTCTTAGGCAAACATATCCCGGTGAATCCGTACACGTCACTGTTAAGTGGAACTACGTTAGCATTATTACTGCAACAAGAGTTACAAGGAGCCAAGCTAGATAAGAAGGTACAGCAGGCTGTTGAGGGGCTAGTATACCCGGATAAAGCGGAAACGGCTTATAAGGCGATCATGTCTGAACGTTTCCCATTAAAGCAGCCTACTGCCTTCATTGGATTTGCGGAAACAGCGACGGCGATTGGGCATGCGGTCTATGAAGCTTTTGGGCAAGGAAGCCATTATTTGCACACGACACGTGAAGTGATCGAAGAATCACCGTCCATTCTTCAATTCCAAGAAGAACACTCGCATGCTACAGATCACTATGGATATTCGGATAATCCTGTCATTCTTGCGCAGCCTGATATTCTCGTTCTCGTCGATGATGAAATTACGACAGGCCGAACGTCGCTTAATATCATTCGCGACCTGCAAGGGAAATACCCTAAGAAAATGTACTACGTGTTAGCACTGCTGGATTGGCGGACAGAGGAAGACATCCTACAATTTGCCCAGTTGGAGCAGGAATTGCATATTACGATTCACGTCATCTCATTAATTCGCGGGAATACGAAGGTAGTTGGCTCTAGCGAAAGCTTGCCATTGCAAGCGCCTAGCCCTTTACCTGAGGAGCGCACAGAACTTCTGCAAATTTCTTATGTAAATCAACTATTCTCCCACGCTCCTTATGCAGGTAACAAGCCCTATTTGCAACATAGCGGAAGGTTCGGACTTACCCCCTCCAATACCGCACAACTGGATCGTTCCATCACGCAGACGGCCGAGCTGCTCAAACGTAAACGTACAGGGAACAAGACACTCTGTGTGGGCACGGGGGAGTTTATGTATATCCCGATGCGTATTGCTGCTGAGATGGGGTCAGGGGTGTCTTATCAATCAACGACACGCAGCCCTATTCATGTCATGGAACACGGAGACTATGCGGTGAAATATGGTCATGCTTTTCCTTCTCCAGAGGATGAACAAGTCGTGCACTTCTTCTACAATATCCCGTACGGCACGTATCAGGAGCTCTTTCTTTTTATGGAAAGAGAAGCTTCTCCTTCATCTATGGAGCCGATTCTGCGAATTCTCCAAGCAAAGGGACTGCATAACCTGCATATCGTCTTCTTCTCGCCTCAAACGGTCGATTGGAAGGAGGCTAAGGTATGGAAGCTTGGCGAACCAGACGCATAGATGACCCCCAACCAATGGGGAGTTATCCACCTGGTGATGTGACATTTCTACTGAAGGATATCAGCAACATAAAGCTGGAAGTCGCTTTAGATGCAAGAGAGCGAGCTATCCAATCTGGAACGCACTATTCCGAAATGCTTCCACAGGAGCATCTGCCTTCCTCGGATTATTTGAACCTTTATCAAGAAACCCTCGAGCTGTCTGCAGAGAAAGTAGCTGTATCCGTTGGTGTGGTAGCTGAGCTTATCCGAACAAACAAAGGGCCACACACGGTCCTCGTTTCCTTGGCTAGAGCGGGCACACCTGTAGGCATTCTGATCAAGCGATACTTGCAAGAGATTCACCAGATGAACCTGCCGCATTATAGTATCTCGATTATTCGAGGCAAGGGGATTGATGAGAACGCTCTCTTGTACATGTTGCAGAAACATCCGGGTGCAAGGCTGCAATTCATTGATGGGTGGACAGGCAAGGGGGCCATTCGTAAAGTGCTTACCCAAGCTTGTGGCAAAATGGCAAGGGATTACGGGATCATCCTAGACGATGATCTAGCGGTACTCGCCGATCCTGGGCATTGTACAGACATGTTCGGAACCCGTGAGGACTTTCTCATTCCGAGTGCATGCCTGAACTCGACGGTCTCCGGATTAATGAGTCGTACAGTGCTGCGCGACGATTTAATTGGGCCACATGATTTTCATGGCTCGAAATATTACAAAGAATGGTTGGATCACGATCAGTCTAATCATTTCATCGAATCGATTGTTCCTTTTTTCAACAAGGTGACTAAGGAAGCTCAGGAGATGGCTCAATCTTTTGTGACTCATCCACCTGAAATTTCCTGGCATGGCCTACGGGATATCCAAGCGATTCAGACGGCCTATCAGATGGCTGATATCAACTTGATTAAGCCTGGTGTGGGAGAAACGACTCGTGTTCTGCTTCGGAGAGTACCGTGGCGGATCTTGGTAGATCGCATGGATAATCCGCATATTCGGCATATCTTGCTACTAGCTGAGGCGCGCGGTGTACCTGTTGAGGTGTATCCAGGCCTCAAGTATTCATGTTGCGGCCTCATACAATCTGTGAAAGGGGATGCCGAATGATTTATGCCAGTGATTTAGATCAGACCTTAATCTATTCCCAGCCAGCAGAACGTGCTGAGCACTTGGGAGATCGTATCATGGTTGCCGAGCTGATCGATGGCAAAGTGAGATCCTATATGTCATCCAGCACATATCAACGATTACAAGAGCTGATGAATGAACTCATTTTCATCCCAGTGACAACGCGAACGATTGCCCAATATGAGCGAATACATCTCATCAGTCAAATTCTGAAACCCCACTATGCGGTTACAAGCAACGGGGGGAATATGTTGATTGACGGCAAGGTGGATATGGAGTGGCGAGATCTTGTCAGGACGCGTGTCAACGAGACGAGTGCTCCGGTTGAAGATGTTCGCCAAGTTATGCATAGCGTTCTAAGCCAGGACTGGGTGATCAGCTCAAGTTGGTGCGATGATCTCTTCTATTCCCATATCGTCGAGCGCGACCGCATGCCTGTGCAGGAAATAGCTGATCTGAGCGCTCATTTGAAGGGGATGGGTTGGCGCACTTCCGTGCAAGGAAGGAAGGTCTACATCGTCCCTGAGGCCGTGAGCAAGGGTGCAGCAGTTGCACATCTGAAGCAAATACTTGATGGTCGGAAAGTCATTGCTTCCGGTGATTCCCTGCTGGATCAGAGCTTATTAGACATCGCTGATTACGCGATTGCTCCAGGTCATGGAGAGTTATTTCGCCAAGAACAAATAACACCATCCGGGATATACAGATTTACGGAGGAATCCGGCATTTTTGCAGCTGATGACATCACCACATTTGTGCATTCCACACATAGCGAGCACCGAAAGATGCTCATAAAGGAGCCCTCATGAAAAAAGTATGGTTTAACCGCTGGTTCTCTGTTGCTTATCATTACATGAACAGCATCCGTAATAATGAGGATGGGGCTCAGTTTAAGATGTATGCAACGCATCCGGATCGTACCCACATGGCGCTGCAAGCAGCGGACTTTGCAGATACAGAGCCTGTTCTTGGCGATGACGACTATGTAGAATTTGCACTGAATTTTTGTAAACAACATGGGATTGATGTGTTTATTCCTAGGCTGCATATGTACGCAATTGCCAAGCAGATCGATGAATTTGAGAAAATAGGTACACGTGTAACGGTTTGTCGTGATCTGGAGCTCTTAGAAAATCTCATGGAAAAGCAAAAATTCTACGAATCCATCCGGTCTAAGGGAATCGTAGCGATTCCTGACTATCATGTGGTGAATACGGCTGAGGAGTTTCTTAGGGCGTACGATGCGCTTACAGAGGTTGGTCATGGCGTCTGCATGAAGCCAACGAATGGTGAGGGCGGCAATGGATTTCGGATTATCAGCAATACGCGGAATGCGCTCACTGATATGTTTGGACCGGTATTGCCGTATCTCACGAAAGAGCAAGCCTACCAAAACTTATCGACTGTGGAACGTTTTGATGACGTCATGGTTATGGAAGTATTGGGTGGCCATGAATACAGCATCGATTGCTTAGCTTCCGCGTCTGGTGAGCTTCTTGCTGCTGTCCCGCGTCGTAAGGCGGATGGACGATTGAGGCTGCTGGAAGAAGTGCCAGAGCTGATTGAACTTGCTAATCGAGTAGCTGCTACCTACCGCATTCCATTTAATTATAATATTCAAGTTAAATACAATCAGGGTGTACCGAAGCTGTTGGAGATTAATCCGCGGATGTCAGGCGGTTTACATGTCACTTGTTTGTCAGGCATTAACTTCCCTTATTTAGCTGTAAAATCGCTGCTTGGCAATCATGTTGAAGTCCAAAAGCCAACCTTCGGCCTATTGGCAAGCCATATTGAGCAATATGTTATTATGAATCTCGGTGAATAATCACTGCCGCGCATCATATCTTTGATAAGAGATGATCATTTCGTATCAATCAGCAAAGAGGGTGCGCGGTATGATCGTAGGCGGAATTATCTTATTCGGAATTATTGTAACGTTAATCGTCATAGCAAGTGCAGAGAAAGCGGAATATGTGTCCAATTTTATCGATAAATAGTCATCTTTGAAGCCTGAAAAGGTTTCTTTTTTTTGCTTCGATTTGGTAGAATAGAAGATAGGTAGTTTACTATGTGAAGGAGATTTAACATGCTGCAATTAAGCGATAGTCAACTTGCAACAATGTGGAGTCAAGGAGATGCGAAAGCGTTTAATCGACTTTTGGAACTGTATAAGGACAGAATTTATCGATTAGCTTTTCGTATGCTTCGAAATAAATCAGATTCCGAAGATGTTGTTCAGGAGACTTTTTTGCGTGCACATTTGAATTCACACCGATTTGACGCTACCAAAAACTTCTCGAGCTGGATCTTTAGCATTGGGAAAAATGTCACGATTGATCTGATGCGGAAGAAGAAAAAAGAGCTCTCCATGGATACAAGTGGGTTTCCATCTCATGATGAACGTCCCCTGATTGAGAAGTTGGTGAGTCATGAGAAGACGCCTGAGCTTCAGCTTATTGAACAAGAAACATATAGCCAGGTAGAACAAATGATTCAAGATCTGCCAGACAAATATAAAGATCTTATTGTTTACAAATATTATTTGGATATGTCCTTAGAAGACATCAGCCGAGAAGTGAATTTACCTGTTTCTACGATTAAAACGAGGCTATTCCGTGGCCGGAATTATATCAAAAGAAAATGGGGATCCTTATTCTTCATGCTGCATAGCTTATCCACGATGATCATTTTATAAAGGTAAGCCGGTAAGGCTTATTTTTTTGCCCATTACCTTATGTTAAAGGAGTTTTTCATGAGTAATCCTAAATTAGATGCACCCAAAATGCCTAAAGAATTGCCCGTCATAACCTTGCAAGAAGGAAAATTTGAACCTGAGGATAGTTTTCATACTGGCATCATTAGTGATTGCATCATTGATAATCAGTCAGCCTATAAGGTCGCCTTTGATAAAGTTATTTTTCGCAATGTGACATTCACACGAATAGCGATGAAAGAAATTGAATTTACAGATGTTATTTTTGATCGATGTGATCTATCAAATGTCGACTTTACAGAAGCAACGATACATAGAACGGAATTTCGGAATTGCAAAATTATCGGCATGGATCTTACTGGATCTACTTTACGAAACATCCTTTTTCAAGATTGCTTAGGGGATTTTGCGACCTTCCGAATGGCAAATCTCAAACAAATCACGTTTCATACGTGTTCTTTAAACAACTCAGATTTTTATGAAGCGACTTTGCAAAAGCTACAATTTGAGGTTTGTCAATTGGAACAAGCACAATTTACGGGTACGAAACTGGATGGAATCGATCTCAGCACATGTGAATTCACAAGCTTAGGTGTAAGTATTGAGGATCTACGCGGATGCATCATTTCTAGAGAACAGGCTTCGGTATTTGTAAGTCTTTTTGGGATCAAACTAAAGGAATAGAGGCAAGGTGAATGGAGGGTTAGACGGTGAAACTTGGATTTGATATTGATGATACCCTCATTAATCTAAGAGAGCATGCGTTTCATATTTATAATCAGAAGCTGCAGCAGGACATTGGGCTAGATGTATTTCATGCTTTGCCTACGATGGAAATTCACAGTGCTTTTGGACTAACCAAGGAAGAAGGCGGGAAGTTGTGGTACAGCTTACGTGATGAGATTTATTATTCACATTGTCCGTTATTCCCCCACGCGCGTGAGGTTTTGAACAGGCTGGTGGAGCAAGGTCATGAGGTGTATTACATCACCGCTCGAGCCAAAGAGCATACGGAGCGCACACGACAATGGTTGATCGACCATGGATTCCCTGTCGCAGAGGGGCATTTCTTCTGTGGGATGAGTGATTCCGAGAAAGTACATATCATAGAGGCACTAGAGTTGGATTATTATTTTGATGATAAACCGACCGTTCTGGAGACGTTAGCGCACCTGCCTATCCGCATTTGTGTGAAGGACAGATCCTATAACCGACATTTGGAATTGCCGCGGATTTCGTCTTGGGATGAGATAGATGAGCTTATGAAGGGTTAAAAAAGTGAACAGATGCTCGCATCGTTACAACACGATTCGAGCATCTGGCTGAAGGGAGAGCAGATCTTGCTCTCCCTCTTTTTCGAGCTGTTGGAGCAGCGCATCCGTACCCCGTTTCGGGGCGTGAACGAGTGAAAAAATTTCCATAAACGTAGAGGAGATGTGTGATGTTTAAGAAAAACGCGATGACTGTCATCATGCCGCTGTAGTCGGGACTAGTTTACTTGCGGGTATTGGTACAGCCCCTCAATCAGCGAGCGCAGCAAGCAACATGGTTCCAGATTACGAGGTAAAGCTTCTCCTGAATCCTAGTGTCGTACTTGGAACTGATTTCAAGCTAACGAGCAGTGTAAGATCAGCATTTGGTATGCCGGATACCGTGACCAAAATGAACGTAGAATTCCTCGATACCAATGCGAAGGACATTTACAACAACGGCTGGAGCCCACGCATTCGCAAGACAGAGGGTGAGAGTGACTTTGAGCTTAGTTATAAAAAGAGATATGCCATAACGGGAAGCGACATCACTGGAGCACTAACATTAGCTAATCAACAAGGATTTAACTCTGGGGATATACGCTACGAGGCGCAAGTCGAGTAGGGTTATCAAAAGAAAACCCTAAGCATTACTCGTTCCAAACAAGGGAGTAAATCAGGCTACAGCGGAATGGATCTTCCTAATCTAACGGATTCACGCAGTTTGCTGATCAATAATGCCCCTGATAAATTTAACAATTGGGTTTCCAGCGGTTGGGGAACCAGCAAACTATCCACTTCGCGTGTATTCGGTCCAATTCTAGCCAAACGTTCCATTGGTACATGGAGTGGGTTGCAGTTGTACATTGAAGTTTGGCCAATTCGAAACGCAGCAGGAACGGGGACAGAATATGTCGTAGAGGCTTCCTTTAAAACAACGAGCCAAACGACTGCATCTACCAAACATGATGAATTAATTACCTATCTGCAAGGCAAAGGTTGGTTCCTGGCGCAAGATTCCCTGAAGACACAATTAATTATGGATCGTTACTAATTACGAATGGAGATGAGTAAACCGATGTCCCAAATTAATAAAATGTCTAAGGTTATTATGGCTTCAACCACTGCAGCTTTGCTTTTAATTGGAGGTAATATCAGCCTGCAACAAGCTTCCGCAGCAAACGGTACACCGAACTATGAGGTTAAATTCAATTTAAATCCGAGTATCGTTGTGGATTCTAGACATAACTTGATCAGCAGCGTACGTAGTCAATTTTCAACTGGCTCAAAATCCTATCGTGTTCAGTACATGGATACTGCGAAAGGAGCATTGGATGCGCAAGGCTGGAGTGACCGTATTCGTAAAAAAAGCAGCGACAGCACACATCAATTGCAATTATGGAACGATACGCACCAACCGCTCCAACGCCAGATACAACAGTACCATCTGTACCAACGGGATTAACCGCAACAGCAACATCCAGCACCCAAGTTCAATTGAACTGGACAGCTGCGACAGACAATGTCGCTGTAACAAGCTATGATGTGTATCGCAATGGTTCTAAAATTGGTTCATCCTCCACGTTCGACAAAATTGCTTTATCCAAAACAAGTAGTACCCCGACCGGACTTGGCGGCACAGCTCTTGTTCCGTCTACACACTAACTAGACTCCATTTTACATAGTCAGTAACTCCAAACTTTCATATCGCTGCACCATAATCGAGAAAGTCTTAAGTTTCAAGTGACTATTCACTCACTAGTCACCAGTTGTTTCCCAGATGCTCGCAAAAGCTGCAAAACTCCCAAACCCCAAGCTCCAAGCTCCAAGCCCCCAAAATGCCTTAGTCACTAATTACCAAAAAAGATCGCAAGTTCTTTTACACTGTTCTATACCTTTCACAGCCATCTATGTCCACTATCCCCTTAGCTCAGAAAAATGGTAGCACTTTGATTTTGTTAAATTGAGACCAACCAGACAGGACAAGTTCTAATTATAGAATTAATCTGAACAGATCAACACAGTCTAAACAGACCCAACTACAGAATTGAACGCAACAGACCAACCCAGCTGAACAGACTCAATTACAGAATTGAACGCAATAGACCAACCAAAGCTGAACAGGCCTAATTACAGAATTGAATGCAACAGACCAGTCCATATTCAAGCGATATGTCTGAAATTTGTAAATTGGTGATCCCGAAATAACATGAAGGAGTTTTGAAGACCAAAAAGGCTACTGACGAAAGGAGTCCTCAGACAAGATTTCTAGTGGCAGTAAAATTAAGTATGCAGCGTTTAATTAAGTTTTCAAAGACAGGTATTTTGGACGTAGTTAGATTGGCTCGGTAGCAGAACTCGTCTAAATAGCTTTGAAGATGACGGGCGCCGATGCCATGGAAGGTAGTATTAATCCAAATGCTTGCTTGTTTAGCAATTTCAAGTAGGGGGCGCTGCCGTTTTGGTGTGTAAAATCCAGTAATTGTGTGAATCTCTTTCACAGTAGGTTCGATTTGTTGCTCCTGAAAGGTGGAGATGTCGCTTTTAGTAATATGTTTATTTTTAGGATGTGAGGGTATAACATGTTTAATTTTGATATGCGTAGGTTCACCTAAATCATTGAGTGATGAGCCTACGAGCAGGAGATGTTCTTGAGGATGTTTGTGGACAGTTGAATTGAAGGGTTTTCCATAGATTGCGGAGTTAATTTGGACTGATCCTGTCAGCGGACATTGGTTATCCACCTGTAGGATGGAAGTGCGAATTTTATGTAGGATTAACCAGGCTGTTTTGTAAGTGACTTTAATAAGTCTGGAAAGCTCCATGGCAGTTGTACCAATATGAGTACGAGAAATCAGGAAAATTGCTAATAACCACTTACGAAGCTCTGTTCTTGAGCCTTCCATAATCGTTCCTGAAAGTAATGAAACTTGGAAACAACAACGGGAACATTCATACAAGGGTAATCGTCGAGTTGTAGTTACATAGGCGTGACGATGTTCACAACGTGGGCAACGAAAGCCTGAAGGCCATTTAGTTTGAAAAATAAAGTCGATGCAGATATCTTCAGAGGAAAAATAATTATGAAATTGCTCGAATGACAAACCTGAAATGTCCATAATAATTCTCCCTAATATATGAAATGGAAACGTTTGTTCTGTCTTTATCATACCAAATATATGATCCATTTTCAATAATTTGGATAAAAATGCGGGTTCCTTTTTCTGAGTGAAGGGGATAGTGGGGATAGGGTTTGACGGGAAGAAGTAGTGGGGAGAAGGGCAGGTAGGGAAGAGTAATTGGGAACGTAGTGAGTAAGAAAGGGGAGTGCAATGGGGAAAGGTAGTGAGTAAGAGCGGGGAGTGCAATGGGAAAGGTAGTCAGTAAGAAAGGGGAGTGCAATGGGGGAACGTAGTGAGTAAGAAAGGGGAGTGTAACGAGGAAAAGTAGTTCATAAGAAAGAGGGGAGTGGAATTAGTAAGTTAGTGGGTGGAAAAGGTTAGTGTAGTTGGGTTAAGTGGGGGGATTTGATTAGGGGTGGCGTATGTTAGTTAGGAATGAGTGATGGTTGAGGATTGGATCGTCTTTTTCAAAACATGTCCGCATAAGGTAGTACTAATGAATTATGGCGAATAAGTAGGAATTGGTCACGTAGGAAGGGGGAGACGCATGCTGCAGAGACGACGATGGAGGAGCAGGCCAACTGTGAAAACAAGCCGTAAAAAGGTACTGTGGATTGGTTTGCTCATCTTAGTCTTGTTTTGCATTCAGTTTTTTATTTTTATAGAACGGAATCTAAGACCGCCTTTGATGAATCTGGCGAAGGTTAGGGTTAAGCAGATTGCAACGCAAGCGATAAATAGTGCAATCGCCGATCATGTGGCTGGGGGAACGAATGCTGAGCAATTAATTGACTGGAAAATGGATAAAAACAATAAAATTACAGGTTTTATGTTGAATTATAACGAGCATATGAGGATTACTTCGGAGGCTATTAAAACGGTCCAAGGGGAGTTGAATAATCTGGAAAGTATCGCAGATCATATTCCCCTTGGGCAGGCTATGAATAGTGCTATTCTCGCCTCTTTTGGCCCAGACATCCCGATCAGATTACTTCCTGTTGGTAGTGTGAAGGTGGATTTAAACACACGAACTCAAAATGCTGGTATTAATATGGTGATGTTTGAAGTATATGTACACATTGTTGCTGAGGTTTCAGTTATAATCCCTTTTGATTCAGAAACTGAAATTGTAGAAACCGAAATTCCTATTTCATATTCGCTTGTTGTGGGGGATGTACCTACTTACTACTATGATAATAAAGGTAATCCAGTGGGAAGTTCGAAGGATGGCAGTCCACCGAGCATAACGTTACCAACTATTCCGCTCTCAGGGGCAACGAATTCAACGCCAAAGGAGGGCGCTATCAAGCCATAAGCCCCAAAAAATAAACCCACCGTGAAAAGTGGGTTTATTTCTTTTTACTTCGATCTTCGCGCTCCCATCTTCGTAAGGATGGATAAGGATCGTAGCTCCACTCTGTTGAGCCGTTATCACGGTATAGTCCGAAATGAAGATGAGGAGGAAATTTACCAGATGTACCTGGTTTTCCATAACCGGAGCTGCCGACCCAACCGATGGTTTGTCCGGGTTTGACGATATCGTTTATTTTGAGCGTTTTTTGAAAGCCGGAAAGGTGGGCGTAGTAGTGATAAATGTTGTTTAGATCACGAATGCCTACCCGCCAGCCACCGTATGGGTTCCATCCTTTGATTTCAACGATGCCATAGCAAGTGCTTCTAACAGGAACACCGTAGCCAGCGAACAGATCAGTGCCTTCATGAGTACGGTGCCCCCCCCAGCCGCGACTATCTCCCCACGTGCTGCGATAAGAATAGTCGGATGTAACAGGCAGTGGGAATGCATGAGCATTTGCTTCTAAAGTGCCTAAAGACTCATAGATCGCAGCGAATTGACGGATGCGTTCTACGCTACGTGCGTTGTGGTAATAATTCCAAAGGTTCATTTGTAAGTTATCGACTTTCGTTCCATTGTTGCCTAAGATCGCTGCCATAGCCGCTAGTACATCTAAATCGTTGGCCCTATCAGCGATGCCATCCCCCGATCCATCCCGCCCTAAACCATGGAAAAAGGTAATACTTTTCAAATTGGAATCTTGTGGATCTGGATTGAGCATACCCACCCAAACAAGTTCTGAAAAATAAATATTCGTGATGCTTTGTTGAACTGTTCTTTTTTTGGCAGTGTTCATTGTTTTCTCATATTGATCTACAGCAGCTAGGTATGTCCAGGGGATACCCGTGAGTAAGCCTATTTTTTCAAAAAGCTCTTTTCGCTCCGCTTGTGAAGGTTTGGTCGTTTGGGAGCTAGATATTGGAGCTATTTGGTCAGTTGTCATAGCTGCTGATACATCAATATTTGAAAAAGATGGTAATGTAATTGCTAATAGGAGGAGGCTAAGGACGAGAACCTTTGACCAAAATGCTCTGCTTTGCATCTCTATCATCCTTCCTGAAATGTTAGTTCTTAGGATGTACGGATGTCTTGTTGTTTATCCTTCGATCTTTCGTTGCCTCGAAATATTTGCTATGATGCCAATAAGAGGTGGGAAAAGTGACTTTTAACCATAGAGAAGAGCATGTTGACGATCATATGTTATTAGTTCAAGCCAATTTGGATGATATGAATCCTGAGTGGATGACTTATGTGATGGATAAGCTTTTTGATGCGGGTGCAAATGATGTATATATGGTACCCATAATTATGAAACGAGGACGTCCTGGAATCATGCTGAATGTATTAGTGGATGAAGGACGATTGTCTCTGATTGAGGAAATTATTTTTAGTGAAACAACCACACTTGGCATTCGATATCTGCATGCATCTTGTCATCGATTAGCCAGAGAATTTGAGCATGTAGAAACACCTTGGGGACACTTGACGGTAAAAGTTGGTTATCACGCAGGGAAACTGGTGCAATATGCACCTGAATTTAAGGAATGTGAACAAGTAGCAAGGATGCATGAAGTACCTCTGAAGATGGTCTATGAGGAAGTTAGGTTATTATTTATGCAACAACAGCGACAAAAAAACGCTCTTCCATTGTGATGGAAGAGCGTTTGTCATGTCTAATGCTATTGTGGGGTGCCAGGTGTGGCATCGCCATGATGCGTGTGAGTATGTGAGTGATCATGATGATGATGATCGTGATCGTGTTTATGATCATGGCTGTGTGAATGATCATCGTGTGTATGCGTATGATCATGAAGATGGTGATGATCATCGTGTGTATGTGCATGATCATGATGGTGGTGATGGTCGTCATGCGTGTGTGTATGTTCATGACTATGATCATGCGCTAGATGCTCATGACTAACTTGCCATTTACCAATAAACGGATCAATTCTACCAACTACAACGCGCAGTACATTGGGTTGCTTTGGCAAGTCTCTAGTGCCTGCACCATAGCCAATATGATCAACTACCATGGGTGGGAAGCTTTTGGAGAACTCATCAACAATTCCTGAAATTATACCGGCTCCAGTTGGGGTTGTCATTTCTAAACTATAAGGAGTTGAAGCGATAGGTAAACCTCTCATCATTTCCAATGTGGCAGGAGCGGGTACTGGATAAATACCGTGATCGATATGTATGGTACCGGATCCTAGCGGCACTGGAGACGAGAAAATACGCTCGATTTGCAACGAGTCGATGGCTAATGCAACACCTACGATGTCGACGATAGAATCTATGGCACCGACTTCATGAAAATGTACTTTTTCAATTGGGGTCCCGTGAATCTTAGCTTCGGAAATCGCGATTTTTTCGAAAATTGCCAAGCTTAGTGCTGTAACGCGCTCATTGAATTCTGCTTTTTGAATGGCATCGACGATTTCTGAATAATGTCTGTGTTTCTTTGGAGGATGTTCCGGATCGAGTATGACATCCAGCTTAAGGGCAGAAATGCCGCGTTTCACAACACGCTTCCATTCCAAGGTGTAGGGCTCTAGTTTGATTTTGGAAAGCTCATCCTCAATGTAAGCACGATCTGCTCCCGCATCAACCAAAGCGCCAAGGGTCATATCGCCGCTAATTCCAGAGAAGCAGTCCAAATATAAAATGCGCATGGTCGTAGTTCACGCTCGTTTCGACATATTTTTGTTAATGAGTCCCGCATAATAACCACCGCCAAAACCATTGTCGATGTTAACGACAGAGATGCCCGGCGAGCAGCTATTGAGCATGGACAGCAACGGAGCGATCCCGGCAAGGTTCGCTCCGTACCCAATACTCGTCGGCACAGCGACGATGGGTTTAGAGACAAGCCCGCCCATGACGCTGGCGAGTGCGCCCTCCATGCCGGCAACTACCACAATCGCGTTCGCGCCGCGAATGAGCTCGAGCCGGCGGAAGAGCCGGTGAATGCCAGCGACACCCACGTCGAACACACGTTCAACGTGGCTGCCTAGGCATTCTGCAGTAAGGGCCGCCTCCTCCGCCACGGGGAGGTCGGAGGTGCCTGCGCACACGACAGCGATATAGCCGTCGTGGACTTTGAGCAGCGGGCGCTTAAACCAGGTGAGCGCCCGTGCGGTTTCGTGGTAGGTGACACCTTCCACGTTGGCTACTACATAGGCGGCTTTGGCCGCGTCGACGCGTGTGGCGAGCACGCGGTCGGTGTGCTCCATCAGCCGCCGGAAAATGGCCTCGATCTGCTCGGGCGTCTTGCCTTCCCCGAAAATGACCTCGGGGAAGCCTGTACGCTTCTCGCGATCGATGTCGAGCTGCGCAAATCCAAGATCAAGATTGGCGGGACCTGACCCGCCTTCCTTGATGATTTGCTTCTTGGCTTCGTCGATGTCCAGATCGCCGGCCTGGACGAGTTTTAGGATCTTCTCTAAGTCCATCATAAGGAAGCTTCTTTCACCTTATCTTTCGTTTCTTGAGATAGCACTTCATTCATACTGCCTGTGCGGTAGCCTTGCAAATCTAATGTGACATACGTAAAGCCAAGTTTGCTGAATTTCTCATAGATCGCATCGCGATGTTCAACGACTTTGTGAATCTCGTCTGGCATGACTTCGATTCGAGCAATCTTCTCGTGATGACGCACGCGTACCTGATAGAGACCCAGTTGGGAAAGGAAATACTCGCCTTCATCCAATTGGTCAATCTTCCACTTCTCGATTTGCGTACCATAAGGTATACGAGAGGATAAGCAGGCAAAGGAAGGTTTGTTCCATGTGCTCAGCCCAAGCTCTTTGGAAAGCGCTCGGATCTCGTCTTTAGTTAAGCCGGCTTCTTGCAGCGTACTGCGGACGCCTTGCTCATTCTTCGCTTGTAGTCCTGGTCTATAGTCGCCTAAGTCGTCGACATTGGAACCATCCAAGAGAAACGGATAGCCCAGTTCCTTCGCGATGTCTTGTAAATGGGAATAAAGCCCCGTCTTGCAGTGGTAACAACGATCAGGATTATTGGCAACGAAATTTGCGTTCTCCAATTCCTTTACCTCTGTTTTGTGCAAGCGAACGCCAAATTGTTCAGCTAGTTGTGCAGCGGCATCGAACTCCCTCGTGGGAAACGTTTCAGATGCTGCGGTTACGGCAAGGACTTGGTCACCAAGCTCTTGCTGAGCACGTTTGAGGACGAATGTACTGTCAACTCCTCCGGAGAAGGCGACGATGACACGGCCCATGTTTCTTAAAATTTCACCAAGCTTACGATCTTTCTCGCGAGTCACTTCAGTTATGCTCATGTTTCTTTCCTCCCATACAGCCTTTATGTAGTAAGCTGAGCTGTTTTGGTCCATCTAAACAAGTGTATCACAAGTGAACCCCAAAGTGGATTGTTTTGTCAGTCATTCATGTTATAATAACATCATTGAGAAACCAAATAAAAAGGCGGGAATTACAGTGCCTAGAAAAGTATTAGAGAGAAAACCAGACTGGTTAAAGATCAATCTTAAGACCGATGAGAATTTCAAAGAAATTAAATCCATGATGCGTTCCAAGACGTTGCATACAGTTTGTGAAGAAGCCAAGTGTCCGAACATTCATGAATGCTGGGCGAATCGGACAGCGACTTTTATGATATTAGGTGATATTTGTACGCGTGCTTGTCGCTTTTGTGCAGTTAAAACAGGTCTCCCAACTGAGCTTGATTTGGAAGAACCGGAACGTGTTGCAGATGCAGCGCTACAAATGGGGCTTCGTCATTGTGTTGTTACTTCGGTGGCACGTGATGATTTAACAGATGGCGGTGCCATGATTTTCGCAGAGACGATCAAAGCGATCCGTCGTAAACTGCCAATGTGTACAGTTGAGGTGTTGATTCCTGACTTCCTAGGTCGAGAAGAATCACTAGCTACCGTGCTTGAGGCAAAGCCAGATATTCTGAATCACAATATGGAAACGGTTGAGCGGATGTCAGACCGCGTTCGTTCCAAAGCGAAATACCGTCGTTCACTTGAGTTGTTGCAACGTTCTAAACGGATAGCCCCGAACATTCCAACGAAATCCAGTGTCATGATTGGTGTAGGGGAAGAGTGGGACGAGCTGCTACAAACGATGGAAGATCTGCGTGAAGTGGATTGTGATATTATGACGATCGGTCAATATCTGCAGCCGTCTACGACGCACTTATCTGTTTCTAAGTATTACACACCTGAACAGTTTGCTATGTTGAAGGAAGAGGGCATGAAACGTGGCTTTAAGCACGTGGAGTCGGGCCCGCTGGTTCGCAGTTCCTATCATGCACATGAACAGGTGAAAGCAGCATCAAGCGTTTAGAATTCGAATTCAATGAACGGATCATAGAAAGGAGAGCTTCCTACCACCATGATTCATATTGCCAATAAAACATACGAGCTTGTTACCGATCACAAAAATGGTTGGAATTTCGAAGTGTTCAAGGAACGCTTCAGCGAAGTGTTGGAGCGGTACGATTATATTGTGGGCGATTGGGGATATAGTCAATTACGACTGAGAGGTTTTTTTAAAGAAATCCACCCAAAAGCGACCAAAGAATCCTCCATCGCAGCTCTTCAAGATTACTTGAATGAGTACTGCAACTTCGGCTGTGCTTACTTTATTATCGAGAAAGTAAATGCACCTAAACAACAAATACCGTCTGAAGTTATTAGTTCAACAACAGTTTAAATCAGCATGAACCAAATAACGCCATCTGAACTCCAACAAGTGTGGAGAGCAGATGGCGTTTTTCTCATACCTACGTTTAACGCTTATTTTACTTCAAGACCAACAAAGGCCTCGCGGACACGATTCCAGAAAGGAAACGGACGGAAACGTGCGAACTTTACTTTCACATTGGAAGCAACTCGGCAACGAATGGAAACGACATCAGCGCGCTGCATATATAAGTGGTCCAGCGATAAGAGCATATTCTGCTGTGCTTTTGGATATATGTCACAGTGGTGATGCTTCGGCAAGATCATCGATGAACCCAGTGTTCGATATACGCGATTGTTAATCGATGCGATCTCGGCAATTTGAATAGCTTCTAGTGATGGATGGACCATAGCGCCGCCCAAGCTCTTGTTGTAAGCCGTACTGCCTGCAGGAGAAGAGATACAGATACCGTCACCGCGAAACATTTCAAACATTTCATCGTTTACGTGTAGTCTTGCGACTAGTGAAACTTCGATCCCGCGAATCGTAAACTCGTTAAGTGCGAGGTGTGTTTCAACACCTTTGTCCGTCGTAATTTCGATTTCGACAACGGGGTAGCGCACGACTTGCAACTCCGCTGGTGTTGTGACACTAAACATTAAAGAAGCTAGATGATCTAATTCGTCAGGCTTCCAATCTGCAAAAAAGCCAAGATGCCCCGTATGAATCCCAACAAATGCGATATGATCTAACTTGTCCACATATTTATGAAAGGCTTGGAGCATCGTACCATCTCCGCCAATGGACAGGACGATATCGGGATGATCTTCATCCCTTGGCATGCCTTGCTTAGCGGCGAGAGCGTGGAAGCGTTCGGTCAGCCCCTTGGAGATGTCATCGCCTCGTTCAATGACGTTATATTTCAATCTTGTTCCTCCTAAGAGTTTTCGTTTCGTAGAATTATTGACTTAATAATTGGAGCAGAAGGCATCAATCTCTTGGAGAATGGAGTCAGGCGTATGCCGAAATTCTGCGGCAACCCGATAGCTGTCGTTGCTGAAATGCGTAACTCTTACAATTTCACCATAGACAGTCATAGGCTGAGAGACATTCGGGAGAATGAAGCTGAACTCCAGAATCAAAGGAAAGAAAAGTCGATTGGATGTGACAAAGGATAACCCGCCAACACTGATATCGAGGAGTTGTCCGGTAAAAGCGACACCCTTTTGAGCAGATAAGCTTCGTATGCCAGCGACACGCAGAGTAATCGGTGTGCGCAGCGTAAGCTTTGCACGAGGATGTCTGCGGTTTTGATGTTGAAAAACTTCCTCAGGAAGAGATAAGGTCAGAGAACAGATCGTTTTTTTGAGATCAAGCCCAATCAAATCGACATAAGCGTAATATAAAATAGCACCATCTTTGAAGGAAAATTCAACGAAAGAAACATGGTCGAGCTTGTCGAAGGGGTAAACACCCAATTGTTCAAGACATACGGTTATCGAATCTTCACTTATTTTGTCGATAGTAAAGTTATCTTCAAAGCAGAAAGGTTGTCCATCTTTACTTTCACCAACAATGATAATATGACAATCCTGATTTGGCGAAAAGGAAGCCAATTCTAGTACCTTATTCCAATCCATAGCATCACCAAGTCGTTAGATTTACATTCACATCTGCCTGTACATCCTGTAAATTCTCTTCTCATCATAATTTATCTAAGTCAATAAGAAAAGCCCCAAACGGGGCTTTAGCTTAGGTTAACCGATTTTACCACATAGGAAGTTAAGTTTTCGATACCGAAAACCGCTTTCCTATTGGCGATAAAACTTACCTCTAAACGCGGTCGCTCATCATTGAATGGCTTCGATAGAAGTTTTCTCATTATTAAGACAAGGTGCTCGTAACGAGGGATAGTTCAAACGAATGCGCAAAGTTGGTTGAGATCGGACGCACACGAATCGAGAAGTGTGGCCCATGAACAAGATGGGATGGAATGGTAGCTTGGAAGCACTGCGATTGCTCAATAAGTTCCCCAATAGGAGCCATGAGGATGATTCTCTGCTCCCACGTTTCGCCATTTTCTGCATAATAAATGACTTCTACTGCCGTATCCTGCGGCCAAATAGGCCCGAAATGGATTTGCGCCGTGATCTCTTTCGTTGATGGGGGAATCTCATCTAAAGGGACGTCAGAAGTCGATTTGTCGGCATGATCATCAATATTCATGATTCTTACTTGATGCCAATTACTGCGGATGAACTGCTTGTAATCGGCAACTTTCGTAGCCACATCATAATTGTCCGCGACAAAAAGACGAGCACGTTTGGCTGTTGGTACATACGAAAGATTCGTGTAGTCCTGCACCATTCGGTGCGTGTTATAGACGGGACTGAGCGATTGAACGGACCGCTTCATGCGTCCAATCCATTGATGAGGAATCTCACCCTGATTATAGTAAAGCGGGATAATCTCATTCTCCAAAAGGTGATAAATTGCTTTCGTATTTTCTTTCTCCTGTGCAGCCCAGTCCGCGGCTCCCGCAGATCCGATAGCCCAACCATTCATACCGTTGTAGCCTTCCTCCCACCAACCGTCCAGCACACTGAAATTAAGAACGCCGTTCATGGCAGCTTTCTGGCCGCTGGTTCCGCTAGCCTCAAGGGGTCTACGAGGGTTGTTTAGCCATACGTCGACACCTTGAACGAGATAGCGAGCCATGTTGATATCATAATTCTCGAGAATAACGACTTTACCGAGAAATTCTTTTAACTGAGAGATGCGATAAATTTCTCGGATGAGATCTTGGCCAGGGTAATCAGCAGGGTGGGCTTTACCCGCAAATATAAATTGCACGGGTCTCTCAGGATTATTGATTAATTTCTTGAGGCGATACAAATCATTGAAAATTAGATTGGCCCGTTTGTAGGTAGCGAAGCGTCTGGCGAACCCAATTGTAAGGGCTTTAGGATTTAAATAGTGTCGAACCTCTTCAATCCGTTCTTCGGATTCCCCGTTACGTTTACGTTGCTCCATCAGACTATTGCGAGCATAACGTACTAAATCTTCTTTCAAATGCTGATGGACCTTCCAAATGGATTCATCGGGAATAACCTCGATTTGTGCCCATTGATGCTCGTTAGACTGCTCTGCTCGCCATGTGCCAGGGAGGAATCGATCGAAGAGTTCCTTCCAAGCAGGGGCGGTCCACGTATCTAAGTGAACTCCGTTCGTGATCGAGCTGATCGGGACCTCACTGGCATCAATATGACCATGGAATTCTTTGAACATTTCGCGTGAAACCTGCCCATGCAGCTTGCTGACGCCATTGCGCAGTCCCGCTGTATTCATCGCCAGGTGTGTCATATTGAATTGACCGGACTTATGATCAAGCCCTAATGAAATAATGCTTTGTTTATGCTTAGGCAGCTCGCTGAAAAGGTGACCGAGATAGTGTTCCACCATCCCTACGGAGAACGTATCATGACCTGCTGGAACAGGCGTATGGGTTGTGAATACGGTGGCGGAGCGCACGGTCTCTACCGCAACATGAAAAGGGAGGCCCAAGTGAAGCAGTTCCTTCAACCTTTCTAACGTCAGGAAAGCCGCGTGACCTTCATTAATGTGGTACACATTCGGGTAAATACCGAGTGCACGAAGTACTTTGAC
The DNA here is from genome assembly GCF_964253335.1 of Paenibacillus sp. LjRoot56. Lineage (NCBI taxonomy): Bacteria > Bacillati > Bacillota > Bacilli > Caryophanales > Paenibacillaceae > Paenibacillus > Paenibacillus sp. LjRoot56. The sequence continues at coordinate 644,846 of NZ_CAXURV020000003.1, read as the reverse complement.
ACCACCGATTCCAAGCACCATTTCCTGGGCGATCCGCATATCTTGATTGCCACCATACAGCTGCGCGGTTAACGCTTTATCTGAGTCATTATTGACTGCGTGGTCAGTATCCAGCAAAAAGACCAAATTGCGTCCTACTTTAGCAGCCCAAACCAAGACGGTGATCGTGCGACCAGAGATATCAAGTGAGACCGTGAGCTGCTGGCCATTCTGAAGTACCGGACGAATCGGTAATTGCTCAAAATCATAGGGAAATAATTCACTCTGCTGACTGCCGCTAGCATCAATCTTCTGCGTGAAATATCCTTTTTTATAGAGTAGGCCCACGCCTGCAAGCGGTAATCCAAGGTCACTGGAAGATTTGATATGATCACCGGCAAGAATGCCGAGCCCGCCTGAATAAATCGGAAGCGATTCATGAAAACCAAACTCAGCAGAGAAATAAGCAATTTGCACACTAGCTTCGGCGGCATAGTTATTTGAATACCAACCGGGTTCGTTCATATACGTATCAAATCTTAGCATGACTTGGCGATAACGCTCGACAAAATCAGTGTTCTGGCTTAATGCTTCAAGCTGGGGAGCTTCTAGCTCGTGAAGTAATCGAACGGGATTGTGACCGAGAGATTTCCAACGGCTAGAGTCCATGCTTTCAAAAAGCTGCAGCGCATCATGATTCCAACTGAACCATAAATTAAATGCTAGCTCGCGAAGTCGCTCAATCGCCTGCGGTAAACCTTTCGTCTCTTGGGGGTCGGCTGCTATCATATCTGAATATTCTCTCCCTTTATAAACATCATCATAGTTACCCATATTATCTTGTTCCACCAACCTTTTCATACACCAGTCTAAGTAAGGAATATGCGAGGAAGAGACTCATGATGACAGCAAAAGCACCAACAAAGACCATCGCACTTATCGGGAAAATAAGCTTTAGATAGCTCAAAACGGGTGAATTCGCCTCGTAGTGCTGCAAGAATACAGCCTGGGGACTTCGAAATCGCTGCATAGGCTCCCAAATCAGGAGAACAATAGCAGCAGAGAGTATGCCATGAAGGAGGCGGGCGAAAAGGAACGGAAGATAGCGCATGTTGGTATGACTTAGTAAGCTGACAATTTGAGCATGCACGGACATGCCAGCCCAGGAGAGGATGAAGGCGCCAATCGCGACTTTACTGGAAAGGGCCATCGAAGCGGGGGCACTTCCTGCAGCTTTTGCGCCGAGTGTGACTTCGAATAACCCGTTCATGACGGCTTGTGAGAGCTCGTGAGGTAATCCTGTAATGGATAAGAGGGATGTAATCAACCAATAGAACACATTCATAACCTGGGCAGAGGTAAGCACCTCTAGAACGACAGAGAAGAAGACCACAAGTCCACCTACCACGAACATTAAGCGGAGGGAGTGGAGAATGGATTCGCTTAACAAAATACCTAAAGATCTTCCATCTCGTATTCTCGCGTTATGCATGGTCTCGAAGGCTTGTTTCCATATAGGGCCACTCTCCCTAGGCTGCCCAGGAGTAGGTAAGGCTTTCCGGCCGTGAAAACGCATGATGAGGCCAATCATCAACGAGCCTCCATAGTGGGCAATGGCCAAAATAAAAGCTAATGTGACGTCATGGAAAAAGCCAATCGACACAGCTCCGATTAGAAATATTGGATCCGAGCTCGTTGTGAAGGCAACAAGCCGTTCGCCTTCTTCCCGGTTAACCAGCTTCTGTTCCCAGAGCTGAGCAGTTAACTTAGCCGCTACGGGATATCCAGCGGCAAAACCCATTGCCATTACGAATCCGCCAATCCCAGGGATACGGAAGACGGGACGCATCATCGGATCAAGTAGTGTACCGAAGAAATGAACGATCCCGAAGCCAAGCATAATTTCGGAGATAACGAAGAAGGGGAACAGGGCTGGGAAGAGCACATCCCACCAAATGGAAACGCCGCGTAAAGCGGCTTGAAAACCGTCATGCGGGAATAGAACCAAGCATACAATGATGCCTATAATAACGAATGACATAAGCAAGGCTGGGGTGAAGTTTTGTTTCGGCATAGACGGTAGATACCTCCTCTTATTCAACTATATGAATAAGCTTGGACATACATGCCGTCCCGAGTTTCATGAAATAGTAGGTAGATGAGCACCTATGTCCAAGTAGGACTGTGTGGTCGTTTATTTTGGTTCATGGGACTGTTCAGTCCTTGTTTTTATGGTAAAATAGAACTAGTAAAACTTAAATCCTATACAGCGGGAGTGATTCAAATGACAGGTGTCATTGCCGGATTGGTAGTCTGCATGTTCGTGTTTGTCATTCGAGAAACGCTCATGCGCGCAGGGGACGAGGATTTAGAGAACTATTGAATACGAATTGCGAGGTTTCTTGGTATGTCAGAGAGCAAAAACAGAACCATATTTGAGTTAATGGGGGGGGCGGAGACGGTAAGTCGTTTGGTAGAGGCCTTCTATCCGAAAGTACAGCAGCACCCGTTACTTTCGCCGCTTTTTCCTGCTAACATAGACCCAGTTATAGAGAAACAGACGTTGTTTCTAACCCAATTTTTCGGTGGCCCAACCTTGTACTCCGATCGCCACGGTCATCCGATGATGCGTGCTAGGCATATGCCTTTTCCGATTACAAGAGAGCGTGCGGATGCATGGTTAGCTTGTATGACAGAAGCGATGGCTGACATAGGCATGCCGGATGATTTACAGGATTTTCTCATAGAACGGCTTAGAGGTTCTGCCTATCATTTCATCAACACACCTGAGGAAGACTAGTCCATTCTTCCTAAACAATATTAATTAGGGAAAAAGGCGGGAGTTCAAGTGGTCGAACCCTTATATGAGATATCAGTGACATGCACCTACTGTACTAATACGTTTAAGTCGAAGAAGGTTCGACCTAGCTTCAAGAAAGCGAGTAAATCTGATTCAGATTTCTGCCTTCACTATAAGGATGTTAATCCCGATTACTACGTTGTACGTATCTGTCCTTTCTGCGGGTACGCACATACTGAGAACTTCTCGGATAAATGGACTGCGGGAGAACGAGCTGTGTTCCATGAAAAAGTAGCTCAGAACTGGTCGATGCGCGACTATTGCAGGGAGAGAACGTGGGAAGATTCCCTTCAGTGCTTTAAGCTAGCACTTCTAAGTGCGCAAATCAAAAACGAGAAGTCACGCGTGATTGCTGGATTATTGCATCATTTGGCTTGGCTTTACCGGGGTAAAGGCGACTGGGAGCAAGAAGAACGTTTCCTCTCATTTGCACTAGATGCGTACGTGAATGTCTTCGAAACCGAAGGTATGGATTTGAATAACGCGAAGCTCATGTATCTAATGGGCGAGTTGAACCGGAGATTAAAACGTTTTCCCGATGCGGTTAAATGGTTTTCACGGATTATTAATGATCGTAAGATTATGGATGCCGGGATGATTAGGGCTAGTCGCGAACAATGGGTGACAACGCGAGAAGATATGCTTGCTATGCGTTTAGAACTGCCGGATGAGATGAAACAAGCTACGTAAATGCACAATAAATCTGCAAGAAAATAAAATGAACGCTTAGCCATGACACGGTATCTAACCGGATGGTTAAGCGTTCATTTTTTGTGCGATTCCCTGTGGCTGCTTGAATAGTGTGGGACGGTTTTTGCCAGTATGCTTGGATTGATAGAGGGCGTGATCGGCTTCCGAGATCAGTGTTTTAAGATCCATGTGTGGAGATTCAGCTGTTGAGATCCCGATAGAAATAGAGATGGGAGCCGCTTCCAAGCCATTTTTTTTGTAGAGAAATAATTCCGAAATGGAGGTACATAAGGTTTGGCCGTAGCTAAGGACTCGAGCAGGATCTGTTTCCGTACAGAGCAGAATAAATTCTTCTCCCCCATACCTCGCCAGGTAATCTTGCTCATGAATCAAATGACGAAGAACAGAACTTACTTCTTGGAGTAACTGATCGCCTTCTAAATGTCCGAATCGATCGTTATACAGCTTGAAATTATCGAGATCAATCATCATGATAGATACTTTACGCTTATGTAAGGTACTCTGAGCGATAGGCATAAAACTTCTTAAATTGGGCAGCTTGGTTAAACCATCTTGATTCGCTTGCATTTCAAGCTTGCGTTGCAGTCGCCAATTGTTGTTCTCGTCATTCACCATAATGATGATCATGAAGAGGGTGGCGGACGTAATAGCAAACATGAACAATTGATCAAGGGTATATGACCAAGATAAGCTGCGTTCCAGAAAGCTGTGGGTAAGTATACGCATAATGAAAACGAAACCACATATTTGTAGAGCGAGTCGAATAGGTATGTCCAAGAAGCCGTTTCGATATTCTTTGTTATGGAAAAAGGAGCTAATGAAGGCCGGGGCAATGAGGTCTTGTGCGATGATGAACCAGGCTTGATTTTCTTGTGAGATTATACTAGAACCAGCAGGCAATATGGTCGAGAAGAGGGCAACAGGTAATCCATATCGCAATCCGGCCATGAAGATGGGTAACGAGCGAAGATCGATTAAGCCGAATGTCTCAGGAAGTGGAACCAGCATCATGATGATGCTGGCTAAACCTGTAAGCAAAGAGGCGAATAGATGTTCGTGCGAATCGATTAACATCTTGCTATGAACTTTCAATGCTAAATAATTTAAGGTCACTAATGTACATGCGCTTGTCAAAGGAATGAGGTACTCATTCATAAAGGTTCGTTTGCTCCTTGCGATGAACTACGAATTATGTTTATTTCGTACCGCGGTGTCCGCTAGTAAATAATCGCGATCTGTATCTACAAGCGTCAACTTGTTATGACAACAAGGGAAGACAAGCAGTTTCTTTTTACCCTCGTGTATGGACTCGAGCTCGTGAATTTTGAGCGGCAGTAAGACATTTGAGCTTAGACAGAACGGACATTGGGCCACATAAATGTCCTTCATGATGATGTCGTAAGGCCATGTGTTAGCAAAAGGTATCAAGGGCTACTTCGATTCCGGTTCGCTCGTGTCTGACGATGTGCTTTTCGCGAGCTCAGCTAATTTCTGAAGAAGAATATGTTGTGGCATATGCATGAGATGTTCTAAAGGTACTTTAAGCTGCTCCGCTAACTTAACAGCTGTTTCAGGAGAAATTTGTAACGGTTTCATATTATAGAAATCACCCATCCTGTTCCGATTTAGTCCGAAGGAACTATACATAATTGAATCATACTTTTTGAAGAGAAGCAATGAGGAAGATGCGGATAGTTGGCGAATGCCTGGTGGATATGATTTAATTAAAAGTGGAAAGGAAAGGTGATCGCATTGTTAACATTACCTCTTAATCAAACATGGAATCTTGAAACATTTTTCCCTGGAGGAAGTGATTCTCCTGCATTCGCTGCACACCTGAAGAAACTTCAGGAGTCCATTGCATCTTTTCAAGAGCAAGTACGTCGTACAGCTTCTCCGCAAAGTGTAGAGGATACCTCGTCGCTGGCACAATTGATTGAATTGCTTCAGCATAATGTGATGCATATTCACGAGGCAGATTCTTTCGTAGGCTGTTTGCAAGCCGACAATCAGAAGGATAAGAAAGCACCTGTGTTAAGCGGACAAGTCAAAAGCTTATATGCTGAGCATTTATCTTCCCTTACTCATTTTGATCAGCTTCTGACAGGGGTGCCAGATCAGGTTTGGGCAGCCGTGTTGCAACAAGAGCCTTTTCAAGCCATCGCCTTTTCGCTCGATGAACGTCGCGCACTGGCGAAGGAGAAGCTCCCGCCTGAGCAAGAAGCTTTAATTAATGATTTAGCTGTTGACGGCTATCATGGGTGGAGCGATTTGTATAATTCGACCGTAGGTCAATTCAGCATGGCTGTTGAAGTTGACGGGAAGCAGGTAGAACTATCCGCAGGTCAAGCTTTCAATAAGCTGCATACCGAGAATCGTGAAGAACGTTTAGACTTATTTGATAAATGGGAACAAGCATGGACGGATAAAGAAGAATACTGTGCAGAAGCATTAAATCACTTGGCTGGCTTCCGTCTTCAGGTTTATAAGGCAAGAGACTGGAAAAGCATACATAAAGAACCACTTGCAATTAACCGCATGGAAGAAAAGACCTTGAACGTGATGTGGGACGTTATTGACCGCAATAAGGGACTTTTCGTGGAGTATCTGAATCGAAAAGCGAAGCTCCTAGGCGTTGACAAGTTGGCGTGGGTTGATGTGGATGCGCCGCTTGGCGATTCATCCAAGAAGATTTCCTACGACGAGGGTGCGAGTCTGATTATTGATCAATTCAAACGCTTTAGTCCGAAGCTTGCTGCCTTCTCTGAGGAAGCTTTCGAGAAGCGCTGGATCGAAGCGGAGGATCGCCCTGGCAAACGCCCTGGCGGCTTCTGTACTTCATTCCCGCTAGCAGGTGAGACACGTATCTTCATGACGTACGGAGGAACCCTGAATAACGTCTCTACGCTCGCTCATGAGCTAGGGCATGGTTACCACCAGCATGTGATGACGGATATGCCGGCGCTCGCGCAGGAATATGCGATGAATGTAGCTGAAACAGCTTCTACTTTCGCTGAAATGATCGTAGCAGATGCGGTCGTGAAGAGTGCATCGACTGATGAGGAGCGTATTGTGTTGCTCGAGGATAAAATCCAGCGGGCTATCGCTTTCTTCATGAACATTCATGCACGGTTTATTTTTGAAACGAACTTCTATGCTGAACGTAGTCAAGGCTTAGTAAGTGTAGAGCGCCTTAATGAGCTCATGGTCGATGCGCAGAAGCTTGCTTACAAGGATGCCTTGAGCAGCTACCATCCGCATTTCTGGGCAGCTAAGCTGCACTTCTATGCGACAGACGTTCCATTCTACAATTTCCCATATACGTTCGGGTACATGTTCAGTGCTGGTATATATGCAAGAGCTGTGCAGGAAGGCGCAACTTTCGAAGACAAGTACATCTCCTTGCTTCGAGATACAGGAAGCATGAACGTAGAGGAACTAGCGCATAAGCACTTAGGCGTGGATCTCACTGAGCCAGATTTCTGGCAAAGTGCTGTTGACATGGCAGCACAAGATGTGAAGCAGTTTATGGAGCTAACTGAATCGAAGGTACGTGTGTAGGTTTGGTTGGTGGCGGTAGGTGATTACACTGGGGAGCAGTAGGCAATGATTAAACCTTACTGTCCCACTAAGGTTCCAACCAAAGTTCTCAAAGCACTTGGTGCTGTCAAAATTGCAAAAGTGCACTATTGAATGGGTTTTCACTTGTTTTATTGGAAATTGATGCAAAAAGGCATCAATTTGGAGGAAATTGAGTGGAGATTGTTGAAAATCGATAAAAAGGATGCCTATTTGCACGTATTTTCTAGTTTTGAGGAAGAATGAGGAAATAAGGTTGCCTATTTGCATTTTCAGGGAGAAATCATCCGTCAACGTTGACTTATCCCGCACATGCATCCCTCAATGTTGTCAGTTAACCTGATAACATAGGCGCTCACGCTGCTTTCCGTCTCGTATCGGATAAATAAACAGCCCCTCGGAGAAGGTCTCTGAGGGGCTGTTCTTTTATGTATTAAAGCTTAAAAATTTGAATGGTTTGCTGCAACTGGGTCACAACCCGCGTCATTTCTTCCGCTTGCGTTACGATGCCTTGTACAGTTGAAATTTGCTCATTCATGGAAGCAGACACTTCTTGCGTACCCGCCGCGGACTCTTCTGTGATGGCTGAAATATTTTCCATCGCTGCTGCGATTTGTCCAGAGCTTTGAAGCATGCTTTCACTTTCTTCTGCGAAGCGTGTAATTTCCTCTGAAATGAAGCCGACGCTGCCAACAATCTCAGCGAATACAATTTCGGTTTGATCGATTAAGACCGTTTGTTTCTTAACGACATCTTCATTGACTTGGATGCTGCGAATCGCATCTTGAATGCCTTGCTCAATGCTCTTAACGAAGCCGAATACTTCACGTGTGAGGGAAGTGGATTCTTCAGCAAGCTTACGTACTTCTTGCGCTACAACAGCGAAGCCTCGGCCATGTTCACCAGCTCTAGCAGCTTCAATGGATGCGTTGAGGGACAATAGGTTCGTTTGCTCAGCAATCTCGGAAATGGAGCGCGTAACGCTCGTAATACCAGCGGCTTGGCGAGCAAGCATATCAATCGTATCTGAAACCTGTCTAGTTACTTCTACATTTCGTTTCATGCCGACGCCTTGGCTTTCAACCGATGTGCGTCCTTTTTCTACGAGGGTCATCATTAGATCCGAACGGTGCTTCATTTCTTGGGCAGATCCAGCATAATTAACGATTTTCACTTCAATATCTTTGGAAGTGATGGATACGCCAGAAATCTCCTCGGAGATTTGTCCCGCACCAGCAGCCAGCTCATGGGCCGAAATACTCACTTGCTCAAGAACAGTACGAAAGTTTTCATTCTTCACATAGATATCACGGCTTGTCTGGAAAACCTGCTTCGAAATAGATCCTGTATCGCGTAAAATATCGCGGAGCTTGTCAATCATTTTATTAAAGGATTGGCCGAGTTGACCGAGTGAATCGTCAGATGTGATAGCCACCTTTTGAGAGAAGTCCCCTTTGGAAATGTTAAGGGCAATTCGGGAGATACCATCGATTGGCTCCGTAAGCTGACCTTCAAACCAACGGATGAAAGGAAAGCTTCCAGCTAAGATGATAATCAGGAAGATAATGCCAAGTAAGCGGTTCCAGTCTGAGGCGAAAGTTACAATTAACATGAAAAGCGAGTTTAAACCAATTAGTGCAAAACAACCAAGTTGTAGTTTCTTTCTAAACGATAAGGATGAGATTTGTTCCAATCCGATCGACTCCTCTGCAAAATTTGTTTACTTATGGAGAAAAATAATAGGTGTATTTGAAAATTATATCACCGAACATGGAAACATTCTACAGTTTTTCGACACCAATCGTTCGGTATTTACAAAAAAATTGGAAATTACATTAAGTGAATATAAAGAATATAGTGAATTATTCAAATATTGGAAATAAACTGTTGAATTATGTAAATTGTCTGGGTATAATAGGTCTACAGTCACAAAATTAACATAATTAGTAAATATACGTAATTTAAGGAGGAGTATTATAAAATTGGAACAGTTTACACTCGCGAGACAAATCGATATGGTATTTCGTAAGATTAAAGATGAGCTTTCTCATGTGAACTCAGGCACAGTGTTTGTTCAAATTCGCAACAATGAGATTGGCAAATTTGGGATTAAACATTTGCCGTTTGAAAGCTCAGAGGGTGTATTGCCTGCAGCTGTTAGCGCAGGGTTAACAGAAATACAATTCCAAACGTTTCGTCAAATGGCAATCGAATCACTTAAGCGTAAGAAGAGCTGGACGCATGGGGAAATTATGTTTGACTTTACGGTAAGAAAGAATGTTGTTTCAATTAGCATCATGTTTGAGAGCAATTATAATATGGCTACATACGCACGTACGATTTAGCACTTATTCCTAATCCTATTGAAAGAACCCCGATCACAATTGTGATTGGGGTTCTTTCGTTAACAATATGCGACCTTTGCCATACGGAATGCACATCGGTGTCCCGAAGATAGGGTCAGTTGTTACCTGACAATCCATCCCAAACACTTCACGCAACAAAGGTGCATTGACGATGTTCTCTGGCTTGCCTTCCGCATATATGGAGCCTTTTTTGATGCTGACAATGTGGTGTGCGTAGCGGCAAGCTAGATTAATGTCATGTAAAACCATGACAATTGTGCGCTGTTCTCTCTCATTCAGTTCGAATAATAAGTCCAACACTTCAATCTGATGGGTAAGATCGAGATACGTGGTCGGTTCATCAAGGAGTAATGTAGGTGTGTCTTGTGCTAAAGTCATCGCGATCCATGCGCGCTGGCGTTGTCCGCCAGAGAGTGAATCGACAGTTCGATCGGCAACGTCTAGCATATCCGTAAGATCGAGTGCCTTCATTACCTTGTTTTCATCCTCTTGACTCCATTGCTGCAACCAACTTTGATAAGGGTAGCGCCCTTGTTTAACAAGTTGTCTGACGGTCAGGCCTTCTGGAGCCGTTGGCCCTTGGGGCAAGATCGCCATTCGCCGTGCGATCTCTTTGGTCGAGAGCTTCGCAATCTCATGTCCATCCAATAGAATGTTGCCTGAGGTTGGTTTCATAAGTCGAGCAAGTGAGCGTAGAAGTGTGGATTTTCCACAACCATTACTGCCGATAAATACCGTGATTTTGCCCTTAGGGATTTGCACGTTTAAACTATGGAAAATTGTTGTATCACCATATGTCAATTGAAGCGATTGGGCTTCGAGTGCTTGGTCTGAGGTTGTCATAAGCTCGTTCTCCTTTTTCGTAGACATGGGGGTTATCCCCGATTCCTACTGCGATATAGGACGTAGATGAAAATAGGTGCGCCAATGGCTGCTGTGAATACACCTGCTGGGATATCGAGTGGCTTGAACAGGGAACGACCACATAAGTCTGCCATAAGCAACAGTAGAGAGCCTGTGAGCGCAGAAACAGGAATCAAGGAGCCGAAGCTAGGACCAACAAGTTTACGTGAAATGTGTGGAGCCATGAGCCCAATGAAGCTTATCGCACCGCCAAAGGCCACAGCAGCTCCAGCCAAGGCAACACTAAGCATTATTAATAGAAACCGTTGACGCTGTACATGGCTTCCAACACTCTGTGCAATATCTTCTCCTAGGGACTGGATGGTAATGTGCCGCGCGTAGAAGAAGATGACGGGTATCAGCACAGCCACCCAAGGAAGCAAGGGGTAAACCGCTTTGGCCCAAGATACGCCATAGATACTGCCCGTCATAAAAGTTAGTGATTGTTGGGCGAGTACGATAGGTCCCGTTAGCATCATGAGATAGGATACTGCGCTCATTGCAGCTGTGAGCCCTGTCCCTATGAGGACAAGTCGCAGCGGTGTAATGCCATTTTTCCAAGAAAACAGGTAAACCAGCAAGGTTGCAAGAAATGCGCCTAGGATCGCTGCGACCGGCAGCCAATGAATGCTGAGTTTATCTGAGAAAAAGAAGAAGAAAGAAACAGCGCCTAGCGTTGCACCGCCTGTTGTTCCAATCGTATCTGGTGAAGTGAGCGGGTTGCGGACGATCCCTTGTAGAATTGCCCCAGCTACACCTAAAGATGCGCCGATTAGAACGGCTACAATAACACGAGGCAAACGTAATGAGCGAACGATCATCGTACTAGAGTCTGTTCCATAACCGAAAACGGCCTTTACGACATTCAAAGGTTTAATCGTAATACTGCCGACGCCTGTGCTTATAATCATCATGAGGATGACGGCTAGGAATAGAGATAGCGTGACGATAACGGCTTTTTTGCTTATTAAAAAAGAGTAACTTTTGCTTCGAATCGTAATATCTCGCTTAGAAGCTCTCATTTCAGGAGTCCTCCTTTTCGCGCGATGTAGATAAAAAAAGGAACGCCAAGGATAGCGGTCATCACACCGACATGGACTTCCTTCGGCATAATAATAAAGCGAGCTCCGATATCCGCGCTTACCAACAGAATACCGCCTAGCACAGCGCAATAAGGAATGACCCATCGGTAGTCAATCCCGATAAGAAAGCGGACGATATGAGGTATCATGAGGCCGACGAACACAATTGGGCCAGCAACAGCCACAGATCCGCCAGCAAGAATAATAATAAGGAGTGCAGTAATTAGTTTTATGTACACTGTTTGTTGCCCTAATCCTTTGGCAATATCATCACCCATGGATAAGACATTGATGTGGGGGGATAGCAGAATAGCCCCGATCCAAGCGAGCAACATATATGGATACACGGATTGCAGCATAGCCATTGTACGCCCTTCTACAGAACCTACAAGCCAGTAGAGTACTTGTTCGAAGGCTTTGCCATTGCCTAGCAATATTCCCTGTGTGAGTGAAGCGAAAAAAGCCGTCATCGCGGCGCCTGCAAGCGTGATCTTCATGGGTGTCAAGCCGTCGCGTCCTAGCGACCCAAGCCCATAGACCAATGTAGCACTCACGGCAGCACCCAAAAAAGCAACCCATGTAAATTGCGTTAGGCTGGATATGTTGAAAAAGCTAACAGCTACAACAATAGCAAACGCAGCCCCAGAATTAATTCCGAATATACTCGGCGAAGCGAGTGGATTTCGAGTCATTGCTTGCATAAGTGCACCAGCAACGGCCAAACTGCCACCAACGAGTGCGGCAATTAAAGCTCTAGGAATTCGCACAGTTTGAATAATAATCGATTCATTCGTTGGTTTGTCAGAAGGATCAAAAGAAGTCATGATTTGATCCCAGGAATACGTTTTGAGGCCAAATCGGACACTGCTAAGTATGAGTACAAGTAGAACACAAACGGCTGCTAGTAACCCGATACTTTTATAAATATGAGAGAGACGTTCTGTTGTTGGTGAATGCACGGTGGTTACCCTCTTCCTTCCTACCTCTCTTGCTTCATATATTTTAAAGTCAACGGTATTTGAAGTCAATGAATATGAGAATCATTATCAAAATTGTTGACAAACTAGGTCCAATTCTAGTATTATGTGCAAAGTAGTGAGAACCGTTATCACAATTAGTACAACTAGGGGGAACAAAATTATTATGTTTAGTCAAAAACGCCGCACGTTTGGAAGAGCGTGGGCTCTTGTTGCATGTCTCTTTGTTTTTAGTATGATCATAACGGCATGTGGAGAGAAAGCAGAAACGAAGTCGTCTGCCTCTGCAGCTCCGCAAGAATCAGCGAAATCGGATGCTCCTCGTACAATTAAGCACGCTATGGGAGAAACAGCAGTACCTGCTAACCCTAAACGTGTTGTCATATTAACGAATGAAGGAACTGAAGCTTTACTTGCTCTAGGAATTAAGCCGGTTGGAGCTGTTGAATCCTTCTATGGTAATCCTTGGTTTGACCATTTCAAAGCGGATATGCAAGGTGTTACAACAGTAGGTGTAGAAGGACAGCCGAACTTGGAAGTCATAGCATCACTAAAACCTGATTTAATTATTGGTAATAAGCTTCGCCAAGAGAAAGTATACGAGCAATTGAAAGCTATTGCGCCAACAGTTTTCGCAGAAACACTGCGTGGCGAATGGAAAAATAACTTCAGTCTGTACGCAGATGCATTGAATAAGAAAGCCGAAGGCGCCAAAGTGATCGGGGATTACGATAAACGTATTGAGGATTTCAAATCCAAAGCAGGCGACAAGCTGAAAGAAAAAGTGGCTGTTGTCCGGTTTATGGGTGGTAAATCGAGATATTACTACGGTGACATGTTCTCTGGGGTTGTTTTCAAACAAATTGGCTTCGCTCGTTCGGATGCTAAGAGTGATGAGAAGTCGTTCGAAGACATTACTAAAGAACGTTTGACTGAGCTGGATGCTGCGGATCGCGTTTTCTACTTTACGTATGAAATCGGTGATGGCAAAGGGAATAAGCAAGAGCAAGAGTGGATGAATGATCCACTTTGGAAAAACCTTAAAGTGGTGAAAGATAACAAAGTCATCAAAGTTAACGATGCTACTTGGAATACAGGCGGCGGCGTTCGATCAGCAAACATCATGTTGGATGATTTGTACAAAATCTACGACATTAAATAGGTTGAAAAAAAGGGCTTTCTCCGAGTATCTACCCGGAAGAAGGCCCTTTTGTTGCTTAAGTATTTTGGAGCGAAATTATCTGCTGAATTTATTGCTAGTACCAGCAAGTTGTTGCTCAGCAATTTGAACGAGACGACGAGTGATGCTGCCTCCGATAGAACCTGTGTCATAAGACGTCATATAACCGTAGTAGCCATCTTGAGGAATTTGGATGCCCAATTCTTGAGCAACTTCATACTTCAATTGGTCTAGGGCTGATGAAGCTTGAGGAACTACTAAGGAGTTACTGCTGCGAGATTGTCCTGTAGCCATCTGATATCACCTCCAGTAATAGGTAGTATGAACAGTTTTGTAAATATTACTCATACTTTTTTTGGGAATTTAATCCTTTTTATAAAAGCGTAAAAGCAGGAATGTTTCGACTTTGTTATAATGGAAAATGGGACATCGGGAAAGCGGGGAGAAAGCATGTTTGAACTTGTGATTAAAGGTTGGTCCTTAGATAAAGATTTACAAATTATTCAAGCGGATGTTCATATGTCTGTGGATGATAGTCTAATTATTGAAGAACCTCTGTGCATTGATGTTGGTCTTCCTGCTTTGTTATATAGTGCACTGCATGATACAGCACCGAACCGCTTCGCCCCTGCCGATCAGTGGGAGCGGATGCCGTTTTTCGTATGCGGATGCGGTGACCCAGAGTGCAGAGGTTTCTCATTCGTTGTTCGGCATTTGCCCGAGGAGCAGCTTGAACTCTCTTCTGTGGAAGAGCGAACGAACGGTACATATCGCGAGCTGGAGACGCATGTCATCCCGATTCGCGAATATCGCGAACAGATTGTAGACATAGCTGAAACGTATCTGCAATTTATCGCCGATTTGGATTACCGTCCTTATTTTCAGAATACGGTGAAGGTCGTCGAAGAGCTGGTAGAGCAATTACAACTAACGTTACGGAGTGAATAATATGGCTGCATCGAAGTTTTATGTGGTTTGGGTTGGGCACAAGCCAGGTGTGTATCGTTCATGGGCTGAATGCCAAGCGCAAACGAATGGCTATCCACAAGCGAAGTTCAAGTCTTATGAATCTGAAGGTGAAGCCCGTCAAGCATTTGAGAAGGGATGGCAGAAGTCGCTGAATTTTGCAGCAAAAGGGACTGGAGGAGCTCAAGGAGCTGCTAAAAAGTCGGCAACGCCAGAGTCAGCGCCTGAGGTAGATTATGATAGTATTTCTGTGGATGTTGGCTGTTCCGGAAATCCAGGAATCGTGGAGTACAAGGGTGTGGATACGCGGACTGGTGAAATCATATTCTATCAAGGACCGATTTCGAAGGGTACGAATAATCTAGGGGAGTTTCTAGCCATCGTCCATGGACTGGCTTACCTGCAGAAAAAAGGAAGTAAACAAACCATATATACCGATTCGGTTACTGCACTAAGTTGGATTCGGAAGAAGGAAGTATCTACTAATTTAGTGCGAGATGCATCTACCGCGGAAATATGGACCTTGGTGGATCGCGCGTTGAAATGGCTGCATACGAATACGTATACCAATAAGATCGTCAAGTGGGACACGAAAAAATGGGGCGAGATCAAGGCGGATTTTGGGAGGAAGTAAGTAAACACAATCCTCTTGTAGAATATTGTCGAAAAGGTACAGAATTATATTGACGGAAGTTCCCTCTAATGCTACTATAATCTAAATTCCTAGTAGATGACTCGGCATAATAATCCGATAGATTCAGTGGGAAATAGAGAGAGTATGATCGGGAGGGAAATTCATGAAAAGAACCAAATTACTTAATGTTTTCATTAGTTTAGCATTAGTAGGAAGTGTGCTTTCAGCTTGCGGACAAAAAAATAGTGCAAGTGAAACAGCAACTCCTGCAGCAAGTGCAAGTGCATCGAACTTATCAGGTAAGAAAATTGCCCTTGTTATGCAATTCAATACAGGAACGTTTTCTTCACAGTATGTTGAAGGTGTGAAAGAGCAAGTTGAAAAACTTGGCGGCAAGGTTACGGTTTTCGTAGCAGATACAGATTTGGCGAAAATGGCTTCTAATTTAGATGCTGCGATTAACCAAAAATTCGATGGAATTCTTATCGATCATGGTACAGCAGAAGCACTTGAAGCTGGTGTGAAAAAAGCGGTAGAGAAGAAAATTCCTGTTGTAAGCTTTGACTCGATCCTAACAGTTCCTAATGTAACATCTCTGGAGCAAGGCGATCAAAAAATGGCGGATGCCACGCTGGAGCAACTTGCTAAAGATGCTGGTGGCAAAGGGAATATCGTTAAAGTATGGGTAGCTGGCTTCGCACCAATGGAGCGCAGACAACTGGCTTACCAAGCTTTCCAAAAGAAATATCCGGATATCAAAGAAGTAGCCGCTTTCGGAACAGCGAAAGATCCGGCATTAGATACACAAACACAAATGGAAGCGATCTTGAAAAAATACCCAAACAAAGGTGATATTACAGCGGTTTGGGCGGCATGGGATGAGTTCGCAAAGGGCGCTTCCCGAGCCATTCAACAAGCAGGACGTACCGAAATTAAAGTTTACGGTATCGACTTAAGTGATGAAGATCTACAGCTTCTGCAAGATCCGAAAAGCCCTTGGGTAGCTTCTTCAGCCGTAGATCCAAAAGATATCGGTCGTGTACAAGTTCGTTATTTGTATCAAAAGCTGCATGGCGATCAAACGCCTGAGAAAGTGGTTTTGGAGCCTGTATATGTATCCAGAGACCAACTGCCTAAAGACAAACAAATCAACACTACACAACTTAGCGAGTACGTAAAAGGATGGGGCGGAAGCCAACAAGGCTATACGGACTGGATGAAAGCAGCAGAAAAAAAATAAGGTTTTCTATGCAGTCCCATCGCTACTTTGCGGTGGGACTTTCAGATTAAGAAGCGAGGTGAAATTAGATGCTGAAGGATCAGGAAGACTTAACTTCATTATTGCAAATGAAGGAGATTACAAAATCCTTCCCAGGTGTGAAGGCACTGCAGGAGGTGGATTTCGACCTGCAAGCGGGAGAAATTCATGCCTTGCTCGGGGCTAATGGTGCAGGTAAGAGTACCTTGATGAAAATATTATCCGGTGCTTATACGCACGATACGGGGCATCTTTCTATTCATAATCAACCGTTGGTCATTCGTACACCCAAGGATGCTATGGATCACGGTGTCTATTGTGTCTATCAAGAGGTGGATACAGCTTTAGTATCGGAATTAACGGTTACGGAAAATGTCATGATCGATAAACTCGTCCAAGGAGAAGCTTGGGTGAGCTGGCGTAAGCTGCATAAGGAAGCTGAGGCAATACTGGCGAAAATTGGCGCGACGTTCTCCGTGCGGAGCAAAATTGATGAGTTGAGCATTTCGCAGAAGCAGTTAGTGTTAATTGCAAGAGCTATGGCGCATAAAGCAAAGATTATTATCTTCGATGAGCCGACGGCACCGCTGAGCTTAGAAGAGTCTGAGCGGCTGTTCCGTATTATGGAAAGCTTGAAGCAAGAGGGCGTGGGAATTATTTTCATCTCCCACCGCTTGCAAGAAGTGTTCCGTGTTGCTGACCGGATCACGATCATGCGTGACGGCTGTCATGTGCTCACGCAGCCGGCCACAAGCATGGACATCGCCTCCGTCATTGAGGCGATGTTGGGTAAAACCTTCACCGAGGAGTTCCCCAAAGCCAATGTGCCCATTGGCAGTACGCTCCTCGAGGTGAAGGGCTTGCGCCGCGGCACCAAGGTGCGCGGCGTCTCCTTTGACCTCCGCCGAGGGGAAATACTCGGCGTCGTCGGTCTAGTTGGCGCCGGCAAAACGGAGTTAAGCCGACTGATCTTTGGCGCCGACGCCGCGGACGGCGGTGAGGTGTGGCTAAACGGGCGCAAGCTCGCGCTGCGCCAGCCGGAGGATGCCGTGCGCGCCGGCATTGCGCTCGTGCCTGAGGAGCGCCGCAAACAGGGTGTCCTCGTGGAAGAGACAGTGAAGCGCAATCTGTCGCTGCCGATTTTGCGTAAGCTGAGCACGCTTGGCTTCGTGAAGCGCAGCGAGGAAAATGCGTACGCTGCGAAAATGGTCAGTCAGCTAGGCGTACAGCCAGGCGATCCCAATCGCACGGTGAAGCACCTGAGCGGCGGGAATCAGCAGAAGGTGGCGGTAGGCAAATGGCTGCCGACGAACGCTGACGTGTACATGTTTGATGAGCCGACCAAAGGGGTTGATGTCGGCGCCAAAAGCGATATCTATCGCTTAATCGGTCAGCTGGCTTCGGAAGGTAAAGGAATTATTTATTTATCATGTGAACTGAATGAAATTATAGGAATTGCCGATCGCATCATCGTGATGAGCTATGGGTCTGTGGTGAAGGAGCTGTCCCGCGCGGAAGCGACGCAGGATCTCATTTTAACGTATGCGAGCGCGGGGGAGGCTGAATAGCTTGAAGGAAAAAAGCTTGGATTTTTCATTTAAATACGGTGCTTTGTTTATTATTGCACTTGTTCTTATTGTATTTTCCATTATCAATGAAAACTTTATGACGTATGACAATATCGCGGATATTTTACGCTCGATCTCGATTGTGATGTTTGTCGCGATCGGTGTTACATTATCTCAGATTGTCGATGGTTTCGATTTATCCGCTGGGTCAACTGTGTCATTAGCTACCGTATCAGCAGCAGCCATGATGGTTTGGTACGACCAACCGTTCTATCTTGTTATTCTAGTGCCGTTACTTATCGGTGCGATCATCGGATTCTTAAACGCTGTGTTGATCGTGAAAGTGCGTATTCCCGATCTACTAGCCACACTAGCCATGATGTATATCATTGGTGGAATCCAAAAAACGTATACCAAAGGTTTCTCGATTTACAACAATATGAGATTCCAAGATGGCACGGTGGCACCAGGGAAATTTACTTCCGAATTTCTATGGATTGGACAAGGCAAGCTAGTAGGTGTTCCTGTTCCTGTTGTTATTATGCTTGTTGCGGTTATTGCGGTGCATGTGTTCCTTACTTACACACGTTGGGGTCGCCAGCTGTATATTACAGGAGGGAACCGCGAAGCGGCTCGTTTATCCGGTATTTCCGTTAACAAAATCCGCTTTGCGGCTTATGTGCTTTCTGGTATTTTTGCAGCAATTGGCGGTATTCTGTACGCATCTCGTGTAGGTTCTGGGCAAATTGATGCCGGTTCACCGCTCTTGATGGAAGCAGTAGCCGCTGTATTCGTAGGGTATTCTGTTCTAGGAGCAGGGAAACCTAATGTAATTGGTACGTTCTTTGGAGCTGTACTAATCGGGGTACTTTTGAATGGACTCACGATGCTCAACGTTCCATATTTCGGGTTCGATATTGTTAAGGGCGGCGTGCTTGTTTTGGCGCTAGCAATTACATTCGTTCATTTGAATCGTCGAAAAGCTTAAAGGATGTTGTGCGCGTGTTTCTTGTACGTTGATGCGTTATCACACTAAAGGGAGAAATATTGCGAGAAGTGTGGTATGATAGATTCATTATTTTTATTTCTGAAATGAAATTTAGGAGGAATTATAGAATGGCACAACAAAAACAGCGCAGCGACATGATCAAAAAAGGTTTCGACCGCGCTCCACATCGCAGCTTGCTGCGTGCAGCCGGCGTTAAAGAAGAAGATTTCGGCAAGCCGTTCATCGCGGTTTGTAACTCCTATATAGACATTATTCCCGGACATGTTCATTTGCAAGAGTTTGGTAAAATCGTAAAAGAAGCTATCCGTGAAGCAGGCGGCGTTCCATTTGAGTTCAATACAATCGGCGTTGACGATGGTATTGCGATGGGTCATATCGGTATGCGTTATTCCTTGCCAAGCCGTGAGATTATTGCGGATTCCTTGGAAACTGTTGTTAATGCTCACTGGTTTGATGGTATGGTTTGTATTCCTAACTGTGACAAAATTACACCGGGTATGATCATGGGTGCCCTTCGCGTTAACATCCCAACAATGTTAGTCAGCGGTGGACCAATGAAAGCTGGTAAAGATAAAAACGGTAAATCCATCTCCCTATCTTCCGTATTCGAAGGTGTTGGTGCATTCCAAGCTGGTAAATTGGATGAAGCGGGTCTGGAAGAACTTGAACAATATGGTTGTCCAACTTGTGGATCATGTTCCGGTATGTTCACAGCGAACTCCATGAACTGTTTGGCTGAAGGTCTTGGACTTGCAATGCCAGGTAACGGAACAATTCTAGCCGTTGCTGAAGAGCGTAAACAATTCGTTAAAGATTGCGCGAAACAGTTGATGGTTCTGATCGAGAAAGACATCAAGCCGCGTGATATCGTTACGATTGATGCGATTGATAATGCATTTGCTTTGGATATGGCGATGGGTGGATCTACAAACACAGTTCTTCACACATTGGCTATCGCGGCAGAAGCAGGAATTGATTACCCGATCGCTCGTATTAACGAAGTGGCTGAGCGCGTTCCTCACCTTGCGAAAATCGCTCCAGCTTCCGATTACCACATTGAAGATGTGCATTTGGCAGGCGGTGTGAGTGCAGTAATTAATGAGTTGCTCAAAAAACCAGGTGCTTTCAACGGTGACTGTCTATCCGTTACGGCACAAACACTTCGCGAGAACGTGGCTGGACGTGAAATTCAGAACTTTGACGTTATCCGTCCACTGACGAACCCGCACAGTGAGCGCGGTGGTTTGGCTGTTCTATTCGGTAACTTGGCTCCAGAAGGCAGTATCGTAAAAGTTGGTGCTGTTGATAAGTCCGTTGGCGGACGTCACGTGGGCCCAGCGATCTGCTTCGACTCCCAAGACGAAGCTTTGTACGGTATCGCGAACGGGAAAGTAAAAGAAGGACACGTTGTTGTCATTCGTTACGAAGGACCGAAGGGTGGACCTGGTATGCCGGAAATGTTGGCACCAACATCCCAAATCGTAGGTATGGGTCTTGGCGCGAAAGTAGCCTTGATTACAGACGGACGTTTCTCCGGCGCATCCCGCGGTATCTCGCTTGGTCATATGTCGCCTGAAGCTGCTGAAGGTGGACCACTTGCTTTCGTACATGATGGCGACATCATCGACGTAGATATGGATGGACGCAAAATCGAATTGCAAATCAGCGATGAAGAGTTTGCTAAACGTCGTGAGTCATGGGCAGGATTCCAACAGAAGATTACTTCTGGTTACCTAGCTCGTTATACGAAAATGGTAACGAACGCGAGTGCTGGCGCTATTTTGAAAATCTAATTCTCTTTACAAGATAAAAGCCCTATCCGACTTGTGTCGGGTAGGGCTTTTTGTACAACTATTGGATGTGAGACACACTGTCATCACTATCCCCTAAGCTCAGTTCAGCCTTCGTTGAACCGACACCTGAGCGAAAGGGATAGTGGCCATACATGTAGCTGTCATGAAGAACCTTGATGAAGTGTTACAAATATATCGTACGAATCAAGAGTGTAGGGAATTCAAGCCAGAAAAAAATGCATAAACAAAAGAGAGCCGCTCAAAACTGTCATCGCAACAACAATTGAAATTGTTAATACAAATCGTGCCTTAAAAATTGATAGCATCATTAAGGTGCTCTTCACGTCGATCATGGGCCCGAAAACTAAGAAGGCTAGCAGGGAGCCAGGTGAGAATGACTTGGCGAAGGAGACTGCGACGAAGGCGTCTGTGGTTGAACATAAGGAGAGCAGGTAGGCGAAGCCCATCATGAACACATGAGAGATGAAGGCGCCTTGCCCAATGGCACTCAGGCTGTCCTGTGCCACAAATGTCTGAATCAACGCCGTCAGAAGCGCGCCCAGCATTAAGTATTTGCTCATCTCGAACAGCTCGGAGGAGCCGTGGCTGACCATGGTCATAAGCTGGCTGTCTCCATGGGCGTGGTTGTGGCCATGATGGTCATGTCCATGATCGTGATGCTTATGATTGTGACTATGATCATGAGCATGACTGTGATCGTGCTTGTGATCGTGATCGTGATCGTGAACGTGGCCGTGATGATGATCATGCTGATCGATGTGCTGGCTTCCATGCGTATGGTTATGGCGAGTCAGGCTTGCTGCTGCAGGCTCAATTGGATGCCGTAAAGGGTTGCTCTTGAGAAATCGCGTGAGCAGGAAGCCAATAACCAGGGCGACGCCAAAAGTGAGCCCCATACGTGAGTAGGCCATAGCAGGGTTATCGCGAAAAGCCATCCAAGTGGAAGCGAAGACGATGGGGTTAAGGATAGGTCCCACTAGAATGAAAATAACAGCGATATAGACCGGCATGCCTTTGCGCATCAACCTGCGAACGAAAGGGATCATGCCGCACTCACAGAGGGGGAACATAATTCCCAGCACGCAGGCGAATAACACACCACCGAGGGGGTGTTTGGGGGTCATTCGCTGAATTACACCTTCGGGAATGAAGTTTTCTACGATGGTAGAGAGAAGAACGCCGAGAATCATGAACGGAAGGGCATCTAAGAAGATGTCCATAAAAGCCATAAAGACATGGCTGATAGGTTCGATGACCATCCCCATTGGGGGGAGTTGTCTTGTTGTTACAATCAGAAACAAGAGAAACGCGCACATCACCGTGGAGACGGGAAGACTCCAGCGGTATAGAGTTGAGGACAATGCGTTGACACCCCTTTGCCGAAGGAATTGGTATGTAACTATCCTATGTACATGCTCGGCTATCTAGGACAATGTCCTTGATTGACATTGATACTTAAGCGTGTATAATTATAGGAAATCAATTGCGATGATAGGAACAAGTACGTTTGTCTCCCGTTTCTCAGAGAGCCGGTGGTTGGTGTGAACCGGTGAAACAAGCAAACCGAATGGATCCTTGAGCTTGAAGCTGAACACTGTGTAGAATCACCCGGAACCTAGGCCGGACTCCAACCACAGTTAACTATGCTAAACGGTAGCTCTCCGTTATCAGAGCCTGAAGGTTTACATGTGCATAACTTCGGTTATGTAGGTAGACAAATTAGGGTGGTACCACGGTCTCTCGTCCCTTGCGGAGGGAGGCTTTTTTGTTGTCTTTTTTAGCGATACGAATGAGAAATAGTGAAAAATCATTGGAGGTATTTGGAATGAAACGTGTATTATCTGGCATGCAATCCAGCGGTCAGCTGACGATTGGCAATTATATTGGGGCGCTTCGCAACTTTGTGAAGCTGCAAGAACTTCATCGCTGTTATTTCATGGTGGTCGATATGCATGCGATCACAGTACCGCAAGATCCAGCCGCGCTGCGGGAACAAACGGAGTCCATCGCTTCTTTATACATTGCTTCGGGACTAGATCCGAATAAGGCTTCTGTCTTCCTACAGTCCCATGTTCACGCACATGCAGAGTTAGGCTGGATTATGACGACACTGACGCACATGGGCGAGCTTGAGCGCATGACACAATTTAAAGATAAGTCCGAAGGGAAAGAATCTGTCGGTGCAGGACT
This sequence comes from Paenibacillus sp. LjRoot56, assembly GCF_964253335.1. Classification (NCBI taxonomy): domain Bacteria; kingdom Bacillati; phylum Bacillota; class Bacilli; order Caryophanales; family Paenibacillaceae; genus Paenibacillus; species Paenibacillus sp. LjRoot56. The sequence goes on along the minus strand of NZ_CAXURV020000003.1, from coordinate 621,770 downwards.
ATTTACGTATCCATCTCTGATGGCGGCTGACATCTTGTTATATAACGCAGATCTTATTCCAGTTGGAGACGATCAGAAACAGCATTTGGAACTGACGCGTGATCTGGCTAACCGATTTAATAACCGTTTCGGCGATATGTTTACAATGCCACAGCCCTATATGCCTGAGGTAGGCGCCCGTATTATGTCACTAGATGATGCTTCCAAGAAGATGAGCAAGAGCAGTCCGAATGCCGGTAGTTACATCGCGATGCTCGACGAGCCAGATGTTATTCGTAAGAAGCTTAGTCGTGCTGTTACGGATTCTGGGCGTGAAGTGAAGTATGATCCTCAAAATAAACCTGAGGTTAGTAACTTGATGTCGATTTATTCTCACTTTGCGGAGATGAGTTTAGCGGAGATTGAGGCTCGATATGACGGGCAGGGTTATGGTCCTTTCAAAAAGGAACTGGCCGAACACATCGTTTCTGTTCTGGAGCCGATCCAACAGCGCTATCGTGAGATTCGTAGTTCGGGAGCTATTTTTGACATTTTGAAAAAAGGTGCGGACGAAGCTGCCGAAGTGGCGAATCAAACGCTGCTTGAAGTAAAGAAACGGATGGGCTTTATTGTTCGCTAAGTGCATCTCTACACATACAAAAAAGCTCAAATCCCACTAACAGAGGATTTGAGCTTTTTTTGTTCATTCGGAAGGTGTATTATTCCGACGACGCATTTTGGCTTTTGTTACGAAGCCGTAACCGATAAACCCTAACGAAATGAGGGAAAAAAGGAGCACCATCCACGGCTCGCGTAGAGCGATGAATAGGGAAATGCAAGCGAGCAGCAGCGTCCCAACAACTGCGAATAGGAGAGCAAGTGGTTTACTCAAAATAGGCGACCTACTTTCTTGAAGTTCATGACATCTTCTTATATTAAACTTTTTTTAGCGCTGTGCATATAAATTCATTTCCTCCACATACTATCTTTGCAAGCTTGCAAATACATCAAAGATTATAGCTGACTGAAAGGAGTACGATCCTGATGGCACAATCTCGTAGCAACACACTGGTAGTTCCGCAAGCCAATCAAGCTCTAGACCAATTGAAATATGAGGTAGCTCAAGAGCTGGGCATTCAAATTCCTCAAGACGGTTACTATGGAAACATGGCAACTCGTGACACTGGTTCCATTGGTGGTGCGATTACTCGCCGATTGGTACAAATCGCCGAGCAAACGCTAGCGGGGCAATCTGGTTCTAATTTCCGTTAATTAGATACTTGTATCCGTACTAGCATACCCGAATTAAGTAATAATAAAGCCCAGGAGCCTAAATAGCTCCTGGGCTTTTGGTGCGTGTGGTAAGCGAAGCTACGAAAAAGAAGGCCCCTGCAACCATGCAAGGGCCTCATTTTAATAAAGATCAACTTTTAACTTCTTCTCAAGTTTCGTATCGTTCACCCAGCCTACATAAGAATCAAGCGTCTGGAAATTGCGGTCCATCCGAATGACGCCGACGAACGGGAATTGCTTGCGATGGCGGTAGCGGACGTCCGCCCATCGGACTTCATACCCCCACCGATGTTCTTTGACCTCAGCACAGGTGAAAGAGGAGAAATAGAGCAGCGCTTGGATGTCCTCGTGCTGCTTGGAAACCTCGACGGCAGGGTGGTCAGAGCAGGTGATGGTGTCCAGCCATTTTAGCTTGCCATTTTTGAGCTCGCCTAATTGGTAGGTTCCATCTATGCACTCTTTCACAACATTCCAGACATAGAGGTTGAATGTTACAATAAGGGTATATTTATCACCGGGCTGATAAGTGGCATCTTTGCGATAGAGCCCTTTTTCAATAATAGCATGGTCCAGAGTTCGCCAAATGTAGTACAACGCAAGTAAGCCGTATAAGGTAGGGAAAATCAGCTGCGGCTTCGCTAGATGGAAGGACCACATGAAGATCGCGGCAATGTGGCTTGTGAATATGAAAGGATCAAAGATGTGAATGATGTTCCATGACACCCATTTTTCCGAAAAAGGTCGAATAGCTTGCGTACCATAAGTATTGAAACAGTCGGTGAACACATGAACGCAAACCGCGATACCGATCCACATAGCGAGATGCAGGAAGGATATGCCGTGGAAAAATGGCGCAAGAGCACCAGTAATCAACAACGTCCACAAGGGAAGGGCGGGCAAGGAATGTGAGCGGCCACGATGATTGCGAATATAGAGGGCATTGCCCTTGAATCGTAGCAGTCCATCAATATCGGGAATCTGAGAGCCGACGACAGTTCCAATGAAAACAGCAGTTGTTGCTGCCGTATTTGCGGAAATACTAGGATCGATTTGCGAGAGCCCTGCTAATCCTAAACCAATGACGAGATGAGTGCCTGTATCCAACTGGTTATCCTCCTAAGTGTTCTGTACACATGGTTTCTTCTGTATCTGAGCTGAGGGGTCAAATTTACATCTTGCTCTTAGTTTACCATTTTAGAGCAAAAAATAAATCAGAAGGAGATCTAAAAATGTCTAAAGTTTTTGTAGAGTATGCCATAAAACCGGAATTTCGAGCTTCTTTTCTCATCTATATGCAAGGACAACAGCTGCGGGAAGGGCGTTTGGAGCTATTGGAGGGGACCGATCAAGAAGGACTATATGTAGAAATTTGGCATGATGTAACGTATGAAGACTACTTGAGCATGAAGGAGGAACGATTGAACGTTGAACGATTGCGTGATGGGCAGCATGGCGATTGGGAGCAATGGATCAAAGGCGGCATCCCAAAACTGCACATGTGGCATTTCTCACCAGCTACGTATTCTTAAAACAAAAAAACCGCTGCTCTCTATTCGAGCAACGGCTTTTGTATGCGATTCAGTTATTATCTGGAGAGTGCTCCGCCCCGGAAGGGGTAGGTGTAATTGAGTTCTTCATCAAATGTAATGTAATCCAAATTCACCATAAGTAATAGGAAACGCATGCCAGTAACAGGATCACTGATAATGATATGATCTCTTCCTGCGGCTTCTAGTCTTCCTTTGAAAATTTTGGCGTTCCACTCGGAGTTGTTTTCATATGTCATATAGATGGTTGCCATTTTACCAAGGTTCAAACGAAGAATATTTTCGATATACGATTCTTCAAATGCTGGAAGTCCCGGTACATTCACGCCTGTTTGTAAACCGCTTCCTGATGGTGTGAGTACAGATCCGGCTGGTGTTTGGGGAACAACTTTATTCGTAATTGCAGTTGGAACGGGGTAAGCTGGATACGGATTACCATATTGCATTTGCGGCATTGCTTGATTACCTATTTTGTAGGGGTTATTCAACATGATGATAATTTCCTCCTTGAGCTTTCCATACGAAAGCTTTCTTCATAAATGTGTTTGAGCGATCGAAAAGGTCATTTTCCATAATCATCATATTGTACTTCTGCCTAATTGGTGACGAATTTGTGGGCATTTTATAAAACAAAAAAGCTCCCGAAGGAGCTTTATCAAAGTAGAAATTTATAACCGACACCCCACACCGTCTTGACGTGCTTGGGTTCTTTAGGATCATCCTCGATTTTTTTGCGAAGGTTGGCGATATGTACATCGATTGCACGCTCAGTTACCTGGGAATCAAAGCCGCGAACACGATTTAACAATTCTTCTCGACTGTAAACCCTGCCTTGATTTTGCCAGAAAAGCTTCATAATTTCGTATTCGGAGAAGGTTGTCTCGATATTCCTGCCGTTAACATATAGGCAGCGCTTTTCCAAATCCAAGTGGATCCCTAGGGGATCCAGCACGTCAGATGGCGATTGGGCCTGTGAAGGGTAGGCGTTGGAACGTCGAAATAAGGCTTGTATTCTGGCTGATAGCTCTCTCATCGAAAATGGTTTGCATAAATAGTCATCAGCACCTGTTTGAAGGCCCTTCACACGATCCGAAACTTCATTCTTGGCGGATACCATCAAGATCGGTATGGTTGAAGTCTGACGAATTGTTGTACACAGCTGAATCCCATCCATATCAGGCAGCATAAGATCAAGAATAATCATATCAGGTTGAAAATCCCGGAATAAGACCTCGCCTTGTCGGCCGTTCTCTGCTCGTTTCACTTCATAGCCATCTTCGTATAAGTAAATGGACATCATTTCACCGATACTTAAATCGTCTTCGATGATTAAAATTTTGGACATACAGGTTCCCCTCCTTTTCCTTTAAAAGGCTAGGTGCTCGATATGCCTTCCCGCAAAAATCGATCCTATCTATATGACATGTTATCCTATCCATTTTGTGACGTCCAGTTTTAACTTTTTTAGAAACAGAGAAAAGAAGCTGATCTTTACTTGAACCTTCAATCTTTAGGTCAAGTTAGTCAGCTTCATTCGGTTAGGGGGAGTAAGGATGAGGACGATCATACCGTCAAATGCTTCCGGACGAGATCTTCGCTTAGATGCTCTGCTTTCCCTTCGGCAGCAATGGTGCCGCGGTCAAGTACATAGTAGTAATCAGCGATGCTTGTAGCGAATTCTAAGCTTTGCTCTACTAAGAGAACGGCAATTTCGCGATTGCGCTTAATTGTTTCAATGATCGCCTCAATCTCCATGACGATAGATGGCTGTATCCCCTCCATAGGTTCATCCAGGAGCAACAGTTTAGGTCCTGGAGCCAATGCCCGTGCGATAGCTAATTGCTGCTGCTGACCGCCGCTGAGATCCCCTCCTTTTCGATGGAGCATTTGTCGAAGTACAGGAAACGTATCGAAGATCGAATCGGGTAATTTCTTGCGACGATCCGATGAGGCTTCTAAGCCTAATAAAAGATTCTCTTCGACAGATAGCTGGGGAAATATTTCCCTGCCCTGTGGTACATAGCCAATGCCTGACTTGGCACGGCGATCTGGTGAAAATGAAGTGATGTCTGTATCTGAGTACTGAATGGAACCCGATCGAGGCTTAATGAGTCCCATAATGCTTTTCATTAATGTTGATTTTCCAACCCCATTGCGCCCCATTAGACAAACGATCTGACCAGGTCTTACTTCGAGGTTGACGTTACGGATGACCATACTTTCGCCATAGCCGGACTCTATACCTTGTAGTTTAAGCACCGCGTTCAACTCTCCTTCCGAGGTAGACTTCCGCCACTTTATCGTCATTCTGAATCTCTTGCATGGTGCCTTCGCGCAGGACAGTTCCTTCATGGAGAACTGTTACCATTCTAGCGAATTGGCGTACGAAAGCCATGTCGTGCTCAACGACGATAATCGTTTGATTAGCTGCAATTTCATGGAGCAGCTCCCCTGTCTTCTCTGTTTCACTATCCGTCATGCCAGCAGCGGGCTCATCGAGCAGCAAGAGATCAGGCTCTTGCATGAGCAGCATGCCGATTTCAAGCCACTGCTTCTCCCCATGGGAGAGGGAGCCTGCACGTTCTTTGGCTTTACTTTGCAGACCGATCATATCAAGCCTGAGGTGAAGTCGTTCTCTTTGTTCACTTGTGGTTTTGGCCCAAAGCGCGCTGAGAAGGCCGCGCTGCTGCTTCATGGATAGCGCCAAATTTTCAAACACTGTCAAAGTCGAGAAAACGGTTGGTGCCTGGAATTTGCGTCCAATCCCAAGTTGAGCAATTTGGTGCTCTTGATGCTTGGTGAGATCAATCGAATCCTTGAATAAGACGTGGCCTTGGGAAGGCTTTACTTTGCCGCAAATGACATCAAGCAGCGTTGTTTTGCCTGCACCATTCGGACCGATAAGGAAGCGGAGTTCTCCTTGTTTTAACGAGAAATCAAGATTTCGCAAGGCTTTGAAACCGTCGAAGTTCACCTCAAGTCCCTTGACGCTCAGGATTGTCTCGTCAGTTGTCGGTTGTTGTTTCGCTAAATGTCCTAGCATTGAAATGTTCCCCTTTCCGGTTTGCGTAAGCGCGGTTAAGTTTCTATGACTTCTTGCGATGCAGAGATCTGCTTCGGATGCTGTTTTCTGTCTCTTTTCCAATTAGAGAAAAAGTGGGTCGATGTGCCAACGATTCCCTTCGGTAGTAAAAGTACAACGACGATGAACATGGCGCCAAGCATGATGGGCCACCAAGCTGGATAAGCTTCGCTAAAGGTTGTTTTAGCTGCATTCGTAACTAATGCTCCAAGAACAGCGCCGCCAATCGTTGAACGACCGCCAATGGCTACCCATAGCACCATTTCAATAGATGGTACAATACCCATTTGTGCAGGGGAGATAATCCCTTCTTGAAGTACGAAGAGCACGCCGGCAAGCCCAGCTAAACCTGCGGAAAGGCAGTAGATAAATACCTTATACGTAACGGGATTATAGCCAATGAAACGCACCCGATTCTCACCATCACGAATGGCTGTGAGAATGTTGCCAAGTCTGCTAGTCACTAGCATCGTGCTAAGGATCAACACGACGAGTACGACAGCTAAAGTGAGATAGAAAAATAGCAGCTTTGTTGATTGTGACTGTAGATTCAGACCGAGAAAGGTCGTGAAATTCGTCAAACCATTCGTCCCGCCCGTATAACCTTGCTGCCCAACGAAGAGCGTCACCGTAATGATGACTAAGGCTTGGGATAAAATGGAGAAGAATGCGCCTTTGATCCGATTGCGGAACGTGAAATATCCAAGGATGAAGGCGACGATCATCGGTACAATAAGCGCTAATAGGAAAGCGGCCGCGGCACTGTGGAACGGCACCCAGAACCACGGCAAGCTTTTGACACCACTCCAGGACATGAAATCAGGCAATTGATTTGGCGTGGAGGCCAGCTTCAAGTGCATGGCCATACAATAAGCGCCGAGACCGAAATAAACGCCATGACCAAGGCTCAAAATGCCGGTATATCCCCAGATTAAATCAATTCCGATCGCGATAATGGCATAAGCCAGGAATTTGCCGAGTAAGGATAAACGAAAGTCAGACAAGAATAGGGGGGCAAGCGCGATGAGTAGTAGGCATATCCCATAGATGGTTAGTTTGAGCTTAGATTGTTTGGCAAAAAGCATAGATGGTAGTCACATCCTTTCTTCAATCTAAGGATCTCGAACGCATCGTTACAAGTCCCATTGGTTTCCATTGTAGGAAGGCGATAATCAGTGTAAACACAAGTACCTTACCGAGTGTAGCGCTGGTTGTATATTCCAATGCTGTATTGAATACGCCGATTCCTAACGCACCAGCTACAGTGCCGATTAGCTTGCCGATTCCGCCAAGTACGACGACCATGAAGGCATCTACAATATAATAGGTCCCAATTGTGGGCCCGATCGGTCCAAGCAAGGATAGGGCACAACCGGCGATACCTGCCATAGCGGATCCAAAAGCGAAGGATTGGGCATCAACTCTACGGGTTGATATTCCTAAACATGAAGCCATTTGGCGATTTTGCATAACCGCTCTCATGCGTCTTCCGCCAGCAGAGTGATAGAGATACAGATAGATAATCAAGATGCATAATGCTACAAGCCCAATGATAAAGAGTCTCTTATATGGAAGAATTAAGTCTGCCGTTACATGCCATCCGCCTTCTAGCCATTGCGGTGCTTTCACTGCGACGTTGGGAGCCCCGAAGATGGATCGCGCAATTTGCTGTAAGGCAAGGGAGACGCCCCAGGTAGCGAGTAGGCTATCCAACGGTCTGCCGTACATGAAACGAATGAGCACAACTTCGAGCAGCCAGCCTATGGCGAAGGCAACGACAAAGGCAACGCCGAGTGAAACGACGAAATACCAGCCGAATGCAGAAGCGGGCATATACGATTGAAACCATTTCTGTACGAGGTAGGCCATATAAGCACCGATCATAATAAATTCGCCGTGCGCCATATTCATAACGTTCATGAGACCGAAGGTAATGGCGAGACCGATTGCGATCAAAAGCAGAATGGAACTTAAGCTGAGTCCGTTAAATATTTGGAGCAGCAGCAAACTCATGACGACCTCTCCTTTCTGAAATCGGAGTAAAATGATGAAATCCAGGACTGCGGTTAGGCAGTCCTGGTTTCTGAGTACCAACTTGTAAGTATTATTTCGTTACTTCTGTGCCCCAAGGGTATGTTTTGAGGAATGGATCTGGTTTGAGTGCTTTACCAGAATTCCAAATTTCTTTGATTTGGCCATCTGCTGTAATTTGGCCGATACGTGCTGTTTTGTAAATATGTTGATTCTCACCATCAATGGTGACCTTACCTTCAGGTGAATTCCACTCGATGCCTTTGGCTGCTGCTTTTACTTTCTCTACATCAAAGGAACCTGCTTTTTTCACAGCTTCAGCCCACAGATACACAGCAGTGTACCCAGCTTCAATTGGATCATCCGTTACGCGGTCCTTACCGTATTTGGCTTTGTAAGCTTCAACGAACTTCTTGTTTTCAGGTATATCTGTTGTTTGATAATAGTTCCATGCTGTGTAATGACCATCGAGAACGGAAGCACCGATACCACGGACTTCTTCTTCGGCAATACTCACGGACATAGTTGTTAAATCTTTAGCCGAAATTCCAGCATCTTTCAGCTGCTTGAAGAAAGCAACGTTACTATCACCGTTTAATGTGTTGAAGACAACGTCTGGTTTTTCCTTTTTAATCTTACTAATGATTGTATTGTAGTCCGTGTGTCCAAGCGGTGTGTATTCTTCAGCAACCAGTGTTCCGCCATCCGCTTTCAACTGCTCTTTAATAATTTTGTTTGCTGTTCTAGGGAAGACGTAGTCGGAACCAAGGAGGAAGAATTTCTTGCCTTTGTTTTGCAGAAGCCATGTTACTGCGGGGATGATTTGTTGGTTCGTTGTTGCGCCGATGTAGAAGATGTTAGGTGAGGATTCTACACCTTCATACTGTACCGGGTACCACAGTAATCCTTTGTTTTGCTCGACAACCGGTAGTACTGCTTTACGGCTAGCCGATGTCCAACAACCGAAAATTGTTACTACGCTGTCTTTTTGCAGGAGCTTCTTTGTCTTCTCTGCAAAAGTTGGCCAATCCGATGCCCCATCTTCGATCACGGGTTTAATCTTTTTGCCCAATAGTCCCCCAGCTGCATTAATTTCATCAATCGCCATGAGCTCAGCATCTCGAACAGATACCTCACTGATGGACATTGTACCTGTTAGTGAGTGAAGAATTCCCACTGGTACGGTATCGCCAGATGTTGAAGCCACAGGTGCAGTCGTCGTAGAGGTGGTAGATTCTGTCTTCGCACAACCGGCCGCTACTAACATCAAAGCCATACTTAGTGCAACTGTAAGCTTACCTTTGTTTCTTATCTCTCTCATTCACGTCCCACTCCCTTGCCTTACAAGATTTGGATTACATGGCTTATGATAAATGGCGATACAAGTTAATGTCAACATACATGACACTAATTAAATATTATTTGGTGAAAATGCACAAATCTACGTGAAATTCTTGTAAAATTCACATGAAAACGAAATATTTGTTCAGTTAATACGGTTTTTATGTCAATATACATAACATTAAAGATTTACAATCGTGAAATACACGAATATAATGAGTGTAAAGGATTGCCATTATTCGGATTTAGAAGAGGTGAGAAACGTGCATTTAACGGAAAGAGAGAAAGAGAAGTTACTCATTACCGTAGCTGCTGACTTAGCTAGACGAAGGCTTGCCAGAGGCTTAAAGCTGAATTATCCAGAAAGTATTGCTCTGTTGACTTCCGAGATTATGGAAGGTGCAAGGGATGGCTTGACGGTCGCACAGCTCATGGCATTCGGTACGACTATATTGAAGGCAGATCAAGTAATGGAAGGTGTGCCTCAAATGATTCACGAAGTGCAAGTGGAAGCCACGTTCCCCGATGGAACCAAATTAGTTACCGTACATGAACCTATTACTTAATTACCGAAATAAAGGGCTACACCGTCCTCTTAGGACGGATGCGTTTATCTAGAAATTAAGCCAACTTATTGTGTGAAACATATTAATTCTTATATTTTCATGAAAGGGGCGAGCACATGGTTCCCGGTGAATATCGAACAGCCAAAGGTTATATAGAAATGAATGTCCTCAGACAGACAATAGAAATCATCGTTACGAATACAGGAGATCGACCGGTTCAAGTGGGGTCGCATTTTCATTTTTTTGAAGTCAATCGAGGGTTGGATTTCTCAAGAGAGCTAGCCTTTGGCATGCGCCTAGACATTCCGGCAGGGACGGCTGTCCGTTTCGAGCCTGGCGAGCAGAAACCGGTTCAACTTGTCGAATTAGGCGGAGCCAAGTTGAGCTACGGACTTAACAATTTGAGTCAAGGATTAGCGGTAAAAGACAAAATGCCGGCCGAAACAAAAGCCAGATGGCAGACTTGGGAGGGGATGCTCGGTGAGTCGAATAGATCGTAAGAACTATGCACTGATGTTTGGCCCTACAACAGGCGATGCCATTCGATTGGCAGACACAGAGCTCTGGGCACAAATTGAGCATGATTACACCGTATATGGGGATGAATGTAAATTTGGCGGCGGCAAGGTCATTCGTGACGGTATGGGACAATCCAGCGGTGCAACCCGGGCACAGGGTGTTTTAGATACTTTGATAACGAATGCTGTCATTATTGATCACTGGGGGATTGTCAAAGGTGATATTGGTATTCGTGATGGCCATATTGTTGGTATTGGCAAAGCAGGCAACCCGGATATTATGGATGGCGTGCATCCGAATATGATCGTAGGTGCGAGTACCGAGGTTATTGCGGGTGAGGGTAAAATTGTAACGGCTGGCGGCATCGACGCGCATATCCATTTCATTTGTCCGCAGCAAATTGAAACTGCGCTTTCCTCAGGTGTGACGACGATGATCGGCGGTGGGACAGGGCCAGCAACAGGAACGAATGCAACAACCTGCACGCCAGGCGCTTGGCACATGCAGCGGATGTTGGAGGCAGCCGAAGCATTTCCGATGAATCTGGGCTTTACCGGTAAAGGGAACTCTTCCTTCTTGGAGCCTTTGACGGAACAAATTGAAGCTGGCGCCATTGGTTTGAAGCTTCATGAGGATTGGGGAACAACGCCTGCAGCAATCGACATGTGCTTGGAAGCAGCAGATCGTTATGATGTGCAAGTGGCGATTCATACGGACACATTAAATGAAGCGGGATTTCTTGAGGATACGCTTGCAGCGATCAAAGGACGTACCATTCATACGTATCATACCGAGGGGGCGGGTGGCGGTCATGCACCGGATATTATCCGAGCTGCCGCTGAGCTGAATGTTCTGCCCTCCTCGACAAATCCGACACGCCCGTACACGATCAATACAATAGAAGAACATTTGGATATGTTGATGGTATGCCATCACTTGGATAGTCGAATTCCGGAAGATGTTGCTTTCGCCGATTCTCGGATTCGCCCTGAGACGATTGCAGCGGAAGATATTCTGCATGACCTAGGCGTGTTCAGTATGCTGAGCTCCGATTCACAGGCGATGGGGCGAGTGGGTGAGGTCATTATTCGAACGTGGCAAACGGCGGATAAAATGAAAAAACAGCGCGGACCGCTAGCTCCCGATACCGAAGACAATGATAATTTTCGAATCAAACGCTACATGGCGAAATATACAATAAATCCAGCGATTACCCACGGTATCTCGCATCTGGTAGGGTCGATTGAACCAGGTAAATTCGCAGATTTGGTCGTTTGGAGTCCGATGTTTTTCGGTGTGAAGCCGGATCTCGTCCTTAAAGGCGGCAGCATTGCTTATGCCCAAATGGGAGATCCGAACGCATCCATCCCAACACCGCAGCCTGTATTCGGTAGACCGATGTTCGCTGCATTTGGGAAAGCGTTGACGCAAAGCTCAATTACCTTCGTTTCTCAGGCAGCGTATGACAGCGGAATCAGGGAGCGATTCGGATTGCAGAAGCGGATTGAGCCGGTGAAAGGCTGCCGCAGCATTTCGAAGAAAGATATGATTCATAACCACGGAACTCCTTCTATAGAAGTGAATCCGGAAACCTACGAGGTGAAGGTTGATGGCGAAGCCGTGACCTGTGAGCCTGCGACAGAGCTGCCGATGGCACAGTTATATTTCTTGTTTTAAATAGAATGGAAGAAAGTCCCGACTGAGGTGACAACAATGACTGCGTTAGAACATCCACCGTTCCATTGGTTAGCCTATCAGCAACTGTTGGATTCGGCGCTTCCGATTGGTGGGTTTTCCCACTCCTTTGGACTGGAAACACTTGTCCAGCAAGGGAGATTGACGACAATCTCCGAACTGGAAGCCTATATTCGGTCGATGCTTGCGGGCAGCTGGGCATCTTCGGATGCCATGGTCATTAAAGCGGCTTATCTACACATCCCGCGAGGGGAGTTAGGACAGCTTTGGGATCTCGACCACATGCTTCATGTGCAAAGGGTAGGGAGTGAGACGCGGAGCGGCGTTCAGAAAATGGGGCGCAGATTGCTCCAATTATCACGTTCGCTGTATCCGGAGCTGAATTGGCAACCGCTCGATGATGCGGTAAGTGCTGGGAAATGCAGCTCGAATCATCCCGTTGTTCATGGTTGGGTGAGCTACCATTTAGGTGTTCCTCTCCATCAGGCTGCTGAAGGTTATCTATATACGTGTATCATGACTTGTATCAATAGTGCGCTCAGGCTAATGTCCATTGGACAAACGCAAGGTCAGATGCTGCTTGCGAAGCTCGTTCCTTTGACAGGAAGTGAATGGCAGCGAGTTTCACATCTGGATCCAATGGAGGCTTACACGAATTCACCAGCGGCTGATTTAGCTATGATGCAGCATGAAACGTTATATTCACGTTTATTTATGTCATAGAAGGAAATCTAAGTATATATCTGAGGAGGAATTACAATGTGTCAAGGAAACGGTCATCATCATCATCACGAATGGGAGAAGCCAGCAGCAGATCGCAATCGCCCGATGCGAATTGGGATCGGAGGTCCTGTAGGTTCAGGCAAAACGGCGCTAGTAGAACGCTTGGCAAGAAAGCTGAATGACCGCTATAGTATCGCAGTTATTACGAATGACATTTATACGAAGGAAGATGCACGTATTCTGATTAGTTCTGAGGCATTGCCAGAAGAGCGTATCATTGGAGTAGAAACAGGTGGATGTCCACATACTGCGATCCGTGAGGATGCGTCGATGAATTTCGAAGCGATTGAAGAACTGGAGAAACGATTTGAGAATCTCGATATTATTTTCATTGAGAGTGGTGGCGATAATTTGGCAGCTGCATTCAGTCCGGAGCTCGTGGATCGCTTCATCTATATTATTGACGTGGCCCAAGGGGAGAAAATCCCTCGAAAAGGCGGACCTGGCATCATGCGTTCGGATATGCTAATCATTAACAAAATCGATCTTGCCCCTTATGTCGGCGCCAGCTTAGAAGTAATGGATTCCGATACGAAAAAAATGCGCGGCGAGCGTCCGTATATCTTCTCAAACCTGATGGGTGGTACAGGATTGGATGATATCGTGTCTTGGGTGGAGACGGAGTTCAGCCATGCCTAAGCTGACTGGGGAGATATCCGCACAATTTGCGGTGCGCAGCGGCTTCACGCGGCTCGTACACAAATATCATGCCTCCCCGCTCAAAATCGCCAAAACGTTTCGTTACGAAAATGAAACGTGCATGGATGGTGCCGCCCCTATGGATCAATTGGGCGTTTATATGATGGATTGCTCGCCTGGGCTGATGGCCGGTGATCATTATGAAATTAGCGTGCGCCTTGAAGAGGGCGCACGTGTTTTTCTAACGAACCAGTCGTTCACGAAGGTACATCCTTCTGGTGAAGATCAAGGAAGCACGCAGCATCAGATACTTCGACTGGAAGCTGATGCGCTGCTTGAGTATATGCCGGAGCCTTTAATGCTCTATAAGGATGCTAACTTATTCGCAGAAACCGAGGCACATCTATCGAGCGGATCGACATTGATTTTCTCTGATGTCCTTTGTCCCGGTCGCACGCAGCGAGGGGAAATATTTCACTATACAAGGTATGTGAACAGGATGAAGGTCTGGTATGAAGGCGAGCTGATCTTCTATCAGAATCAGCGTGTTGAACCAGGGACGATGGAGCTGTCTTCACCAGGTTGCTGGGAAGGCGAGACGCATATGGGCAATCTGTTTATCTTCTCAGACCGGCTTGGTCCACGTCACCTTGAAGTCATTGTGGACAAATTAAGTCAGCTGGAACGCCAAACGGTTCGAGTAGGAGCAAGTCTAACTTACAAATATGGACTTGTTGTGAACGTCATGGGAAGGCATGCCTGGGAGCTGCAAGATGTCTTGACGAAGGCATGGCATCAAATCCGCCGCAGCTTATTTGATTTAACGCCGTTGCTAGTGAATAAATAGAAAGAGGAGGCAGGTTTCGACCTGTCTCCTCTTTCTATTTACCACATAACCTGCCTGCGGGTGGGGAATAGGTTTAACGCTAAAGCTTATGGACACTATCCCATTGGCTCAGAATCGTCGACGCTTACTAACCTGAGCGAAGGGGATAGTGGCGATAGATCGCTTTATGTGCGCATAGATACGGGCGTTAAGGTGTTCCACGCGTTAATCCTCACAACTTTTTCACATATTCCAAAATGGAATCGAATGGTAAGTGCATTTTCCACGCATACTGGAAGGGAGAATCGACAATATGATGACAACTGCCCGTGCTTCATTGTCAAATGATGTAGGGGTTGGTATGATGAGAATGTTCATTAAGATGTAGGATCGGAAATTCGACATAGAGGAGGTAAACGCACATGGATAATCAAGTCACTTACGAAAATGTTTCAACCGGCTCGTCCCAAGGGCAAGCTGGAACTGATGCCATAGATGCTAGCTCGACGAAAGGTGCAAATGGGCCTGTGACCTTGAAGGAATATTACCGACTGGTGAAACCGGGAATTATTTATTCCAATTTGATGACAGCATTCGCTGGATACTGGGTAGCAGCCAAGTGGGAGGTTGACTGGCTCCATTTAATTATGACGATGCTAGGCACAGCACTTGTTATGGCTGGAGGTACGGTACTGAATAATTATCTGGACCGTGAGATGGATGCGAAGATGGAACGCACACAGAATAGAGCACTGCCAAGTGGACGGTTAAGCGCCAATTTTGTTCTTTGGTTCGGAATTATTCTGGGTACGATTGGATTAGGGGTTCTCTATTTAGGGGCGCAGTCACCATTAGCTACATTAATGGGTTTACTTGGATTGTTCTTTTATGTTTGGATCTATACAGCGTGGTTTAAAAGAACATCGGTATGGAGCACATTCGTAGGCGCGATCTCAGGAGCAGTACCACCTCTAATCGGTTATTGCGCGGTTAGTGGGAATATTGATTTGGGAGCGATCTTGGTTTTCTTGTTCTTATTCCTATGGCAGCCACCGCATTTCTGGGCGCTTGGTATTCGCCGAATGGAAGAGTATCGTGCAGCGGGCTTCCCGTTATTGCCGGTAGTCAGAGGAACTTTTGTAACGAAAATTAGTATGGTTCGTTATGTCGTTCTATTAGTACCTGTTACAGTCATGTTAACGGCATATGGTTATGTAGGGACGATCTTCTTAATCGTATCAACAATTCTTGGATTAACGTGGGTTTTCATGAGTGTTAAAGGCTTCAAAGCAAATGGGGAAGCGGAAATTGTATGGGCAAAGCGCATGTTCTTGTTCTCCCTTTTATATTTAACGCTGTTATCGATCTTGATGGTCATTGATACGACAGCGAAAATTTAGTCTGGGGGACGAAAACGATGGGGACGTTTTTGGAGAAAAACTGGTTTAAGCTAGCGCTTGGTGCGATTTTAATTGCGATGATTGCATCCTTCGCTTATAAATTAGTGTCGAACGGAAGTAAGCCGGATGAAAGATTAACAGCAATGAAGGCTGCGCCTTCTTTTACACTGCAAGATTTAGATGGTAAAACAGTTACCTCCGAAAGTATGAACGGTAAAGTACGACTCGTGTATTTCTTTTACTCTTTTTGTCCGGATGTATGCTTACCGACAAGTTTCTTGATTTCACAGGTGCAGGATGAATTGAAGAAAAAGGATTTACTGGGATCCAAAGCGGAAATATTATCGATAACTGTGGATCCAGTAAGGGATACGGCAGAGGTGCTAAAAGCATTCGGAAATCGCTTCGAATCGAAGCCGATTCCAGGCGGATGGACGTTCCTCCGAGGTGAAGAAGCGAAGGTTCATAAGCTTGCTGAAGATTTCGGTATTATGGTGATCAAAGAGAAAGACGGCAATTTCTCGCATTCCAATGCGATCTTGCTCGTCGATCCAAAGGGTCAGCTAAGAAATTACTATGATGCAAGTAATCCAGAGTTGGATGCAGATCATATCGTGAAGGATGTTGTAACCCTTTCAAAAGGGAAATAACGCAAAGTGATTATTCATAAGCAGGGTTGGGCGCAGGGTAGATAATATACGCGTCCAGTCCTGCTTTTTCTAATTGCCCAATGAGATATTCTTCTGGCGTGCCTTCAACACCTGCGTAGCCCTTACGGGTATAAATGTGTTCGGCATCTGGAAATGTATCGCGCAGCAAATAACGGATTTTTTTGCCGGATGCATCGTTGTCAGTGAATATATATACAGGCAGATCGCCTACTTTTTTTCGCAACGTGTCAAGCGTAATGGAACTGGGAGTGCCGAAGGTACAGTGGATGATGACGGTATCATCAACGACTCGCTTCAAGCGACTCTTATCATTTTTTCCCTCAACAATAATGGCAATGGACATGGGATACCTTCACTCCTTTTTAGAGTAGTATACCCCGTTTGGAGCGGCGATCCAAGTAATGCGAAGCTGCGATATTTCCTGGGAAATGACAAGGATTTACAGCATGTGACACATGGAAAAGGCCTGACGACATCAAGCCTTTGTAGTGAAGAGAAATTATGAAGTTAACATAGGTGATTTGAACGTGCGAAGCGGTAGAAGTGATAGGGCTAGCATAAGGATGAAGAATGCAATGAAGTAGGAGGAAATATGATCGCGAAGCTGACCGGCCATCATGGGTCCGATAAAGGCACCGACCGAATAAGAAATCGATAGCAAAGAAAACACACGACCATATCTAGAGCTGCTGGTAATACTGGCAAGTAAAGCCGCAAGTGCGGGATAAATGACACCTTTGGCCATGCCGATTAAGAAAAGGGATACGGTTAATGGAATTGGCCACTGGATGGCTAATCCGAAGAAAACTGCGGCAAGCCCGATGCTTCCGCTGATTGTTCGTAGAAATGGTGATATTTTATTCAAAAACCAGAATGAGATACTAAGCAATGCGCCTAAACTGACTAATGTGAAAAATACGCCAGAAGTAAGGATTGACTCCCGTGCCGATTGCATTAAGGGCAGCTCGAAGAACAAAATGCCCTGTGAGCAAGAGAGTGCCATGGGAATGAGGAAGAAAAGCCAGGGGATAGAGACACCATCACCGTCATCACCTTCTTTGATATCCTGAGATGCATGGTGACCGTGCGGATCTAAGAGGGCCTTAGAGCTCAACTTGTCCGCTTTGTGAGACAGCATTTCTTTCTCTTTTACACCGAAAATAGCAAGAATACCTGTAATAATAAGGATCCAGCCTAATACGGAAAAAGAGGTTGTAAAGCCAATTTTGGCTACTAATACAGCACCTGCCGCAGGTGAGACTACGGATGCTAGGGTGTGGACCAGACCGTTGCCTGCCATGAGCTTGCTTTGATGAATGCGATCACGCGCTATGCGGGCTAGTAGAGATAAACAGGCAGGTGATAGGAAGGCAAGTACAAATCCACTGATGGAACGAATGTAAAGCAGATGCCACGGATCTTTCACGTTGGATTGAAATAGTAAGATGATCCCTGCTACAATTAAACTACAGACAATGAAAAATTTACTGCCGTATTTGTCTACACCATAGCCTGCAATGAGATTGCCAGGAAGATGTGTGAGTGAATACACGCCCATAATGAGCCCTATAAATGAAGGAGCAGCTCCTAGCGATAAGGCGAAAGGGGATAAAATCGGGTATTGCGCGTGTAAATCAAAAAATGCAACAAACATAAATAGGTACAACCATATGGCTGTTCGCACGGTTTTACCACCTCGATCCTTTAGTTTCATCTCTTCTTAAGTTTTACGCCGCTCGTCCCAAGGATATGACCGTTCGGGACAAATGACACAAATTCGAAACAGGGAGGACACATGGACCCTATCGTTTTTATACTTTTGGCTGCAGTCGGAATTTTTCTTGTTTTTCGTTTAAGGCAATCTTATCGTAGAACTGGAAAAAGCATAGATAAAACCAAAGAAATTGAGCAAAAGCTAGCACAGTTAAGGAAAAAAAGAGATGAAGATTAAGGAGTCCATGTAGTATGATAGGAAGGGACTTTTGGATTATGAGGAGGGGTTAAAGATGGATCAGTGGATTTCGTTTGCACAGGATCGTTGGTATTTAATAGTAGGGGCTATTATTGTTTTATTTATTGTGATAGGTATTGTTAAAACCGTGGTGAAATGGGTCGTAGTCCTTGTCATCGTTGGGGCGCTTATCGTTTATGGAGCGAGTTATAAGGATAAAATAAAAGATATTGGGGCAACGGTTATTTCTCAAGTCAGCGATGATATCAAGGATAAGGCGGTTAGTGCCTTGACTTCCGAAGCCAAAGAGGCGAAATTCAAGGCTAACCCGGACGGTTCCTTTTTAATTACGACGAAAAGTTTGCAAGTAGAAGGGAAACCAGGATCCGACGAGGTTCAGGTCACTTTTCTCGGAAAAACATTCAAAATGAATGCAAATGCTGCCGTGAATGCGTTCATCGAGCAAGCAAAGAAAAATGCCTAGTCACTAGCTGGGCTAGCCTATCAAAGGAAGGTGAGCACACATGACGGATAACGCGTGGTTTTCAACCATTTCAATCAATTTTATATCCATCTTGATAGGTCTCACGATTGCAGCTTCTGTGCTGCAGGGATTTTTCCGTGGTGGCTCTGGCTCAGCCAGGCATTTCGTTGCTATGTTCGTGGAAGCGGTGCTCGCTATCCTTGCCATGTTTATTGCTTGGAAGGGTGTGCAACTAATTTCACCATGGATTCAAACGTGGTTGAAAGATCAGAACTTGCAGATTCCGACGGTGGACATAAGTGCGTTAAAACAAGCTTACTATACCGTCATTACTAGTTTGCGCGATTTTCCATTACTCCGTTTTGGCGTTTTATTTATCCTTGGCTATGTGATTATCAAACAAATCCTGAATCACTTGGTTGATTTAGTGTTAGGGCGTTGGTTGGCTGAACGGTTTGCCATGCCTAAACGGAGCCATTCGATCTTGAGCTCGGTTTCAGGCGGGGCCATTGGATCCATTGCTGGATTTGCTAGAGCTCTTATGCTTATCGCTATTTTATTCATTTATGTCTCCTTATTCCCTCACTCGATGCTAACCCCATATATTGAGTCCTCACATATGTATCAAAAAGGAGCTCAAGAAGTGATCTCACCGTTCACAGGTGATTTTATTGCGGAGAAGGCGCCAGTGTTCACACGTGCTGTAGAGCAAGAATTCACGAATATTTTGCAACGAAAATATGAAGTTCTTGACGCGAAAATCCCGGGTAACATTGCGGATGCGGCCAAAGAAATTACAGCGAATGCGACAACGGATGAAGAGAAGGCTAAATTGCTGTACAGTTGGGTTGGAACCCGAGTTCAGTATGATTGGAATAAAGTGAAGCTATATGAAGAACAGCGAATTTGGAAGGAGCAAACACCTGAGGATACGTTCAATACCAAAGAAGGCGTTTGTATTGATTATTCAAGGTTATACGCACAAATGGCCAGATCCATTGGACTTGATGTGAAGGTTGTCACAGGTTTAGGATATGATGGTCAGGGAGGATATGGCCCGCACGCTTGGAATGAAGTGTATCTCAAGGAAACGAATAAGTGGGTACCTCTGGATTCCACTTGGGTGGCAAGCGGAGCAAATTGGTTCAATCCGCCGAATTTCGATCAAACACATGTGAGGGACGTTTAGAGGAGAGAATATGCGGAGAGAGTTAAATTCTTATAAAATGATTTATTTGGATGCAGGTGATACGTTAGTAACGATTCCTGCGGCACAAACGATTTTGAAGCAGTACTTGCAGCTGCGCGCAGTTGACCGGGATGAAGATCATATTAATGAACTTTTTACACAAGCTTTTCGTCTATTTTATTATGTTGAAAAAAAAGATAACTTCGTGGTGTGCAGTCCAGAGTCAGATCGTGAATTCTGGGTTAACCTATACCACTATGTCCTGCATAAGTTAGGCGTTCATGAGGATTGGACGGAGGAAGAGATCTTCAACTGCTGTCATGAATTATATGAAATTTTCACAGCGCCGGAGTATTATGATCTATTTGATGATGTGAAGCCATTTCTGGAAGAGCTGAAGACACAAGGTTTCCGTATTGGAATTATTTCTAATTTTGCTCCTACGCTGAAAGCCATTCTGGCTGACAAAGGGGTATTACACTATTTTGACCCCGTACTGGTATCAACTGAAGTTGGTCTGGAGAAGCCTGACCCTGCTATTTTTCGGCTTGCTTTACAGATGGCAGACGTTGAGGCTAGTGATGTACTGTATGTCGGGGATCATGAGACGAATGATATTTGGGCCCCTAATCAAGTTGGAATAGATGCTGTTCGTATTATTCGGTACCCTTATCACACGGGAGATGGAATCCGATCCCTACTCGAGTTGATTCAGGAGCCTGCCGGTGAAGTACGGCCTAATTGAGAAAGGATATGAACCCGCATGAAGTCATCCATTATGGATGATCCGAAGAAAAAAGAAATCACTAAAAAACGGCACTTTTCGTTTCGGATCAATATATTTTTCTTCGTTACTTTTTTACTTTTTTCCGTACTCATTGTGCGGTTAGCGATTCTTCAATTCGTTCAAGCCAAGGATCTGAAGGCTGCAGAGAATACCAACACGAATCAAACCAACAAAATCGCTCCGATTCGCGGCAATATTTATGATTCTACGAAATCCCCACTGGCGTATACCATTCCCGTACAGTCTTTATTTTTCCGTATTGAACCAGGTCAGGATAAGGATGCTAATATTGATTTAGCCAAACGCATTAAGAGCGAAGTATTTGATAAGTTTGCGAAACCGAATACCGTTAGCCCAACAGCTGAAGAGATTGTCCTTGCAATGGACCTGGGTTATGACATTAATAAAAAGCCAGTGAAAGATCCGAGCTACTATTCCGTACCACGCCGTATTAAAGCGGATTTATCCAATGCTGAAATTGCGTTTTTGCTGGAACACCGGGATGAATACAAAGGGCTGGAAGTAACGGAAGAAAGCATCCGCACCTATGAGGTAGAGGACGATAAGACAACAATTGCTACGCAATTAGTGGGATATACGAATGCATTTTCAACCGAAACAGCGAAAAAAATCTATAAGGATAATCCGAATAGTGAAGAATATTTAAGCAATGAGAATGTCGGTTTCGATGGAATCGAGCGGATGTATCAAGATGAGCTGCGCGGCAAGAACGGCAGTAAGAAGTATCCGGTAAATGCCGCGATGAAAATCATTGGAAGAGCCGAAGTGACAGCTCCCATTAAGGGGAATAATCTGTATCTGTCGATCAACAAGGACGTTCAGAAGGCGACGGAGAAAATGCTCCATGATCATATCCAGTATCTCCGTTCTCCTTCCAATGCGAATGATGCGTATTTGAAATATGGGGTAAAGGCCTCCTCGGGCTTCGCAGTAGCGATGGAAGTGGACACTGGACGTGTCATTACGATGGCGAACTACCCGGATTATGATGCGAATGCCTGGACAGGTGGGATGGCAACAGCCACCTATAAGGAGATCGAGACTTATATACAGAATGGTACGATCACTACAGCCAAAGCCAAATATCCAGACGCCAAAGAAAATGCAAAGCATCCTTCTTCCATTGTTTTCATGGGTTCAACGATTAAACCGTTATCCGTATTAATCGGATTGAAAGAAAAGTTCTTTTCAGCGGGGGTTCAAAATTACAATGATACAGGTACATTCACCTTTGGTAGGGATGGCAATAGCTCCATTTCAAACTCCGATAGACACGCTTATGGCAGCTTAAACGCGTCGTCCGCCATTGAGGTTTCCTCGAATACGTATATGTCGGCGATGGTAGGTATCCCTTTCTGGAATAAATACGGGCGGGAAAACGCAAAGGTGACAGCCAAATGGGCGGAGTATTTAGCTAAGTTCGGCATGGGTGTGCAAACGGGCAGTGGATTGCCTGGTGAGTACGCAGGATCCAATGACTTTATTAAAAATGCGGAGAAAGACAGTTATCAATCCGCGATGGTTTACGCATCCTGGGGACAGAATGAGAAAACGACAACGCTACAACTTGCGCAGTATACAGCAACGCTTGCTAGCCGTGGGAAACGAATGAAGCCTCAGTTCGTAGAAGAAATACGTGATTATCAAGGCAATCTGGTGAAGACGATTGAGCCTGAGGTCCTAGATGATTCATCCAAGGAGTTTTCTCAAGCGGACTGGAATACAATTATTCATGGGATGAAAAGCGGCGCTCAAGGCATTGACGAATTACCCTTCAATGTCGCTCGTAAGACAGGAACATCCACGCAGGATGTGGCTGGCGGAAGGGTTGAGAATGCCGTATTGATCGCCTTTGCACCAGTTGAGAATCCAAAACTGGCTGTAGCGGTCGTAGTACCAGAAGGTGGTTTCGGACGATATGGAGCATCACCGATTGCGGCGAAAATCTTCGAGGCTTATGATGCGGCGTACGGTGGCGTTCTGACGAAGCTTGGCGGCGGAAAGAGACCTTGGTAAGAAAGCGGAAGAAAGATTGTGGAAGAGATATGAATGGGAGAAGAGCTTGCTGCGGCAGGCTCTTTTTTTTTTTGCAATTAGATGGATTTCCTGTAGCTAATTCTTCGTAAAATCGATATAAATCGAGAATAGCTGGATTTTGTACAGTTAATTTCAGGGAATTTTCGCCGATACACGCTGTTGGGGGAGAATTAGCTACATGTTTTCCATCAAATACGATTTATCGGGTGAAATTCGCCGAAATATCTGTAGAATTTACAGTTGAGATGCTGGGAATAGCTTGGGCATGCACCAGTTTCTGCCCAACGGCATATCCTATTCCAAGGGTAGGAACTTACTTCACCCTAAATGTTGCCCGAGGTAAACTTTTGTGCACAGAGGAAAGGTGGTCGAATCTCATGAAAAAAAGCCGGTTATCTGCTTCTCTAAAACGACTTCTCATTTCCATCATTTTTCTATAGGATACAGCCATTCTCGTACGCTCACGGTATTTCCTGAAAGACGGGCTGATATGGTATACTAATATATCGGTTGTCCAAAAGAAAGAATGATGAGAGTACGGAGGAGTGAGTCTCACCATGTGTGGTATTACGGGTGTAATGTATTTTGAAGATAGAGAACCAACTGAGGCAAGCTTGAAGCAAATGACAGATGTGATCGTGCATCGGGGGCCCAATGATGTCGGCTTCTGGACAGAGAATCGCATTGGCTTAGGATTTAGACGATTATCCGTTATTGATATCAAAGAAGGCCATCAGCCATTAGCGAATGAAGATGAAACCGTCTGGATTATTTTCAACGGTGAAATTTATAATTACAAAGAGCTGCGCACGATGTTGAAGGAGCGCGGCCATATTTTCCGCACGCAGAGCGACACAGAAGTTATCGTCCATCTTTATGAGGAGTTTGGCGAGGATTGCGTGAAGCATATGCGTGGTATGTTCGGTTTTGTGATCTGGGACCGCAAGAAAAAGCAGCTGTTTGGTGCGAGAGACCACTTCGGCATTAAGCCGTTTTATTATCATGTGAGTGACCGTCAATTCCTGTTCGGCTCGGAGATCAAGAGCTTGCTTGCGGCGGAAGGCATGAATCGGTTGATCCATACGGACAGCTTGCTGAATTACTTGACCTTTCAATATGTGCCAGAGCCGCATACGATGTTCCAAGGTATCTATAAGCTGCCGCCTGCTCACTCGGTTACAATTACTTTTGACGGCAAAATGACCCTACATAAATATTGGGATCCTATGTTTGAGCCAGAAGAGAAGCCATTTGACTACTATGTGGAACAAATTCGTGAAGGCTTGAAAGAATCCGTCAAGCTTCACATGGTCAGCGACGTGGAACGCGGATGCTTCCTGTCGAGTGGGATCGACTCGACGGCGATTGCTACGCACATGCGGAATATCGAACCGATCCGCACGTTCTCCGTTGGCTTCGATGGTGCCAACAACGAAACGCCGATCGCTGCTCAGACCGCAGCTACGCTCGGGACCGAGCACTTCGATAAAATCATCACGCAGGAAGATTTCTTTGCGACGATGCCGAAAGCGATCTGGCACCAGGACGAGCCTGTCGCCGATCCTTCAGCCATTGCCCTCTACCACGTCGCTCAGCTTGCGCGTGAGCAGGTAACGGTCGTGCTGTCCGGCGAAGGCGCGGACGAGCTGTTCGGCGGCTATCGCATCTATCGCGAGCCGCAGTCGCTCAAGCCGCTGGATCAGCTGCCGTCATCGGTGAAGCGCATGCTGAACCGCTTCGCACGCATACTGCCGAGTGGAGTGAAAGGCCGCAACTATGTGTTGCGGGGAACGACTCCGCTAGAAGAACGCTTCCTCGGGAATGCCAAAATTTTCTCCGAGGATATGAAAGCGGAAGTGCTCCGTCTCGATAGTGAGATGCTGCGCGCCTACAAGAATCCCGTGCAAATCGCCGGCGATTACTATAACAAAACGAAACATTTGGATCCAGTAAGCCGGATGCAGTACATCGACATGAATTTGTGGATGCCTGGCGATATTCTCATGAAAGCCGACAAAATGACGATGGCGCATTCCTTGGAGCTGCGCGTTCCCTTTCTGGACAAGGAACTGTTCGAAGTGGCTCGCCGCATTCCAGCGAAGTATCGCATTGCGAATGGGACAACGAAGTACATTTTCCGAAAAGCGATGGAAGGCATCATTCCGGATCCGATTCTGAATCGTCCGAAATTAGGCTTCCCAGTACCCCTGCGGGATTGGATGAAAGGCGCTATGGGAGATATGGTGATGGACCAAATCAAAACCAGCGGGATAGAGGATTACATCGACATTGAGGCAGTTGAGAAAATGCTGCATAAGCATCGCATCGGTCATGGGGACTACGCACGACGCTTGTGGACTCTCTATATTTTTGCACTTTGGCACAAAACGTTCATGGAAGAGCTGCCTAAGAAAGTGCTCACTGCTTACTAGAATGACAATGACAAATGTAAGGCAGCATGAGACAGGAGTTGGCGCGAATGGGAACCTATAAATTAATCGCACTTGACATGGATGGCACCTTATTGAACGAGGACAAGAAAATATCTGCGGAGAATCAAGCGGCGATTCGCGAAGCTTCTGCACAAGGTAAAGTGGTGATCATGTCCACGGGACGCGGTGCCATCAGCGCTATGCCTTTCATTAAGGAGCTGGGGCTTTCAACGCCACTTGTTGTGGTAAATGGCAGTGAAGTGTGGGCGTCGCCAGATACGTTGCTGAAACGAACGTTAGTACCGATTGAAACAATACGTAATTTGCATCAGCTAGCGGTGGAGCATGACTGCTGGTGGTGGGCGTATTCCGTAGCAGGTGTGTTCAATCGCGAGAGCGAAGGGCTGGATATGGATCAGCATGAATGGCTTAAATTTGGATATTTCACAGATAATGCAGAGAAATTGCAACGCATTCGCGATGTGGTGTCGAGTTGGGGGACCCTTGAAATCACCAATTCACACCCGTCCAACTTGGAAATGAACCCGCTCGGCATCAGCAAAGCAACGGGTGTAGAAACGGTGTGCCAACTTCTGGGCATTGCGATGTCCGAGGTGATTGCTATGGGTGACAGCGAAAATGATATTGCGATGATTCGTGAGGCAGGACTAGGTGTGGCTATGGGAAATGCCCAGGAAGAAGTGAAGCGGATCGCTGATATTACGACAGTTACGAACAATGAGCATGCTGTCGCACAAGTCATTCGCACTTACTTGCTTGCCTAGCCCAGGACCAAGAGCCACCACATTCACGCTATAATGGAGGAATGAACTGCGCATGATTACCTTGGGTTGGATTGTCGTTATTCTTTTATTTGTTATCGGAATGGTGGGTGCCGTCTATCCGATTCTGCCTGGTGTACTGGCTATTTATGCGGCCTTTTTCATCTATGGCTGGCTAATCACTTGGAAGCACTTCGGCTTCTGGTTCTGGTTGATCCAGACCTTGGTTGTCATCATTATTATCGTGGCGGATTATGCGGTTAGCGCCTTAGGGGTCAAAAAGTTCGGCGGCTCGAAACCGGCAATCGTCGGAAGCACCATTGGTTTGATCATTGGTCCTTTCGTGATTCCAGCATTCGGGATCATCCTAGGACCTTTCATTGGTGCTGTTGTCGGTGAATTGATTGCAGGAACCTCTTGGCAGAACGCTATACGCGCAGGAATTGGGTCTGTGCTTGGCTTTTTCGCCAGCTCTGTGGTGAAAATAGTTTTGCAGCTGGCAATGATTATTATTTTCTTCCTGTGGATTTTTTGAGGCTTAGAAGGACGTAAGAAAACTGTAAGAGAGAGAAGGAACGGACTTGACGAAGGTAACCAAAGATTCCCTTGTAAAAGGGACGCTCATTCTCACCGTAGCCGCGCTTGTAGCGCGGTTTCTCGGCGTTTTCCAGCGAATACCGCTGGTGCATCTGCTTGAGGAAAAAGGGATGGGCAGCTATTCTATTGCTTTTAATTTATATTCCATCTTGCTCGTTATCGCAACAGCGGGTATTCCAAGTGCATTAAGTAAAATGGTTGCCGAGAAGAGAGCCATCGGTCGACCGCATGAAGCGCAAAGGATCTATCGGGCAGCGATCTGGTTTGCTGTAGTCGCTGGGGTTGGGATGACGGTACTGTTATACGTATTCGCACCTATTTATGCCGAGAATATTTCGCACGGTGGACCGGATGCTACGCTGGCGACTAGAGCCATTGCACCAGCGATGTTGTTCTTCCCGCTTATTGCCATTATGCGCGGCTACTTCCAAGGCAGACAACATATGATGCCCAATGGTATTTCGCAAGTGGTGGAACAAATATTCCGATTGATTACGTCAATTTTACTTGCCTATTTCTTGCTCAATATTTCACTGGGTTGGGGTGTGGCAGGGGCTTCCTTCGGAGGAGTTGTCGGAGGTATTGCCGCACTAGCTGTCATGTTGTATTACGGTATGAAACTGAAGCGAAATGATGCTCAAACACGTCAGCCAGTCGTGGCTGCATCACAATCCGCGGCAGAGCAGATTGGAGCAACACGTGCAGGTGATCAACCAGCTGAAATGTTCAGGTATCGGGATATTTATCGAAGCTTGCTAAAGCTTTCAATCCCGATCGTCGTTTTCTCCGTCACTGTAACACTGGTGTATGCGATCGATACCTCGATGATTATTCCGTTGCTTGAAGATAAGATCGGTGCCGAGGAGGCCTTAGGCTTAGTCGGTATCATTGGTGGACGTGCGCAATCACTCGCGGGGATTCCCATTATTTTGGCCATTGCCTTGAGTCAATCGGTTGTACCTATTATTTCAGCCGCGTACTCACGCAAAGATTTGAAACAGGTTGGACAGCAGACGACACGTGTGCTGCAGCTCGCAATTCTTTCAGGTCTTCCTGCCGTACTTATGATCAGTATAGCGGCTAGACCGATCGACTTCTTCGTGTTTGGGTATGAGGATTCCGCCTATGGCATTGCCCATGGACCTGCGATGATTTCCTTGCTGACGGCAGGCGCGATGTTCCAGATCGTTATGCAGACCTCAGGAGCCGTTCTGATGGGGATGGGACGGATGAAGCCATTAATGGCTCATGTTGGTGTCGGCATCGCAATTAAGCTGCTTGGCAGCTTCGTGCTCGGGCATTGGTTTGGCATATACGGCATCATCATTTCAACAGGACTTTGCTTTATCGCGATGTCATGGCTGAATTTACGCACGCTCCGCAAGGAAGTATCGTTCACGATTCTGGGGCGTCGATTCGGTGGACTTATCATAACAATCATTGTTATCGGCGTTCTTGGCTTTGCAGCGGAATGGCTGACGCACAATTATGTGGTGCCATTTCCTTGGTACCGCTTGAATCAAGGTATCCAAGCGGTGCTGATCTGTGGATTCACAGTAGCTTTGTATCCCCTTATGCTCATGATGACGCGAGTGGTGACGAAGGATGATGTGAAGAGTTTTCCATTACCCGTACAGAAGCTCATTGCAAAAGCGAGTCGTTTGTTAAAACGTTCGTAACCGCATCACACTTGTTAGCGAATGATTTTCTTAATCGCTTGTGCACTTAGAACAGCGAGTTCAATTTTGCTCAATCCTAGGCACAGATCTTGCGTCAAATCGAAAGCACGTGGAACCTTCATCGAGCTGATATGCTGTAAAGGTTCATGTTCAAGCTTAAACCAATCACCTCGCTCAACTGGAGCCATCGGCCTGTCAGGCCATGCTGAGTGAAGCGGGGGACTATAGAACGGCGCAGCTCCTTTCTTAAGGCTGTGGCCATCGAGCCTCTCCTGATATTTGCGATCAGGAGGGGTTTTTCGTATGGGGGCGAATAGATGAGGCCAGTAGTCGGAACGAGAACCGGTGTGTGGAGTAGCAGAGGCGAAAGCTAAAGCGCCTTGAAGCACACCTGGAGCTCCAAACAGAATCGCGTATAGGCTTTTGCCGAATTCGATGCGTTCGGAGAGATTTGAGAAATTTTCAAGAATAAGGCCAGCAAGATGGGGTTGAGGTGGATCCATGGATGTGGAACGAAATGGGAATCCGACATGATTAAGCTGCAGCCAGCCTTGTGTTTTGAACAGAGCTGTATCTAAGACCGTTTGTTTGTAGAGTGGATTCTGAACAACACGTTCCTCGACATAATGCTGCTCATTGACAATTAAACCAATAGTGAGCAGTGCCGAATCTTGATAAATCCAGAATTCCTGCCAGATGGGGAGCATCCAAGCGGATATATGTAAATGAGGAAGAAGATGAAATAGGTTAAGCCGCCTTCTTTTGCTTTCAGCATAGAGCAGTAATTGCGGGTATGCATCTTGGAAAATAAGAGCATTCGCGCGCTCAAGAAAGGAAAATATATACTCCGTAGCATCGTTGTTCAGCAGGTGAGGCATAAGTTCACCACGTAAATCCGTCATGCACCAGCCTCCGTTGCGGGAAACCATGTGGGCTAACAAGGCCCAATGCAGCTCGGGATAATCACGATAACAAGCCCAGTAGGCTTGTGTACGTGTCACGTTATTGCGATTATTGATCTGAGTTTGGGCGATGATTTGTTCCACGATCTGTTGTTCTTGAACAGTAGTGGGGGGAGATATGACGCCTCCGTGTTGTAGAGCAATTTGTTGATGCAACGCTTTTTCTAATCTGTCTTGTGTGGCAAGAGGGATTTCGATGTTGGGAGTCGATGATCCATGTTCAGCAAGCTCTGAGGAAGACATGAACTTAGCGGCCTGCTGTTTAACAAGCTGTACAACTGCACCTGGCAGTCCTCGCATTTTCTCGTAAAACCCCTGATTATCCTTGTTTTTTGGTGGAAGATTGACTCTCATCATGGCCTCCTTTCTAGAAATAAATCCTTCTTTCTATTATTTGCATGTAACTAGTTAGGTATGTCAAAGGGATAAAAAACAGAGTAAATACTTCCTTGAAATATCCAAATGTTGACAGAATAAGTGTATGGGTAGTATAGTACACCTAAAGTGTATGAACTAGTTAGTACACACACTAAATAATTCCAGTTTTACCTAGAAAGGAACATAGGAGATGGGTAGATGAACATTACGTTTAATAATCGCGATCCCGTTTATCTGCAGGTTGTCAGGTATTTCAAAGAGGAAATGGCCACTGGCAGGCTGAAAGGCGGACAAGAAATCCCGTCGCGGCGCGAGCTAGCAGGGCTGCTTCAAATCAATCCGAATACCGCACAGAAGGCTTATAAAGAAATGGAGGAGCAGAAGTTGATCACAACTGCAGGTAATTCCCCGAGTCGGATAACGACGGATAAGCATATTTTGAAGACCATTCGTGAAGAACTCATTCAAGAAGCCGTTGGCGTGTTCGTTCAATCCATTAGCAAGATTGGGCTGCCAACGGATGAATTACTGCGTGTTGTTAAAGAAAAGTATGAGGCTGAACGTGGAAGGGAGGTTTCGGAATGATTGAAGTGGATGGAGTTGTTAAGCAATATGGGCGAAAAAATGTGTTGGATCGCATTTCCTTTACCGCGGAGAAAGGCCAAATCACCTGTTTGATTGGGATAAACGGCGTGGGCAAATCTACGATTATGAAGGCAATCATGGGGCTGACCCCCCTGCAAGGAGGAGCCATACGTGTGGATGGTAAAGTTCCAACTACAACAACCTACGAGAAGGTAGTTTTCATTCCTGACACCTTAACGATGCCCTCTCATATGAAAATAAAGGAAGCTTGTCTGTTTATGAAGGATTTCTATGCGAACTGGAATGAGGCGCGGGCGGAAGAGTTGATCGTTTTTTTCAAATTGAATCCTGAGGATCGACTTTCTAGCTTGTCCAAAGGAAACTCAGCTAAGGCGAATCTGCTGCTGGGACTTTCATTGGATGCCGACTATTTACTTATGGACGAGCCATTCTCGGGGATTGACATGTTTAGTCGCGAGCAAATTACAGCCGTTTTTACCAGCCATTTGATGGAAGACCGCGGTGTTCTGATCACGACACATGAAATTCAAGATATCGAGCATTTAATTGATAAAGTGGTTTTGCTGGATCAAGGTCAGGTTAGGAAACAGTTTTATCCAGAGGAAATGCGGTCGAACGAAGGTAAGTCCGTGGTGGATGTCATGAGAGAGGTGTATATGACTTGAAATACTTTATCAAGCTGTTGAACTGGGAAATTTTACGGTTTAGTAAACTGTATGGTGCCTTGGCACTCCTGTTAGTGGTATCTCAGTTTGTGGGGATTTGGCTTACAGCCCAATCCTATCTCAGTGATGCACATACTTGGGTTGACAGAAATGGTGGAACAGAAGCGCAATACGCGGAAAAATTTCAAAAATTGAATCTTATCTTTATTTTTCATTCTGTCTGGTACGAAGGAGCCATCAGTTTATGTGCAATCGTTCTGGTCTTATATATTTTCATGATTTGGTACAAGGAATGGTTCGGCCGGAATACGTTTGCGTATCGACTGCTTATGTTGCCAACATCACGAATGAATGTTTATTTCGCTAAATTAAGTGCGATTGTGCTGTTTGTATTTGGTTTTGTTTCCCTACAATTTGTGGTAATTCCGCTTCAATTGGCCTCCTTCTGTGCCATCATTCCAGCTGAACTAAGAGTAACGGTTTCTATAGGGGAACTGATCCGAAGAGATCCTTTGCTGAATTTGTTTATGCCTAGCTATGTTATGCAATTTATTTTGTATTATGGAGCTGGCATTCTAGGTGTTTTTGTACTCTTTACGGCCATACTGCTGGAACGAAGTTATCGTTGGAGGGGCATCGTTGCAGGTATTCTGTACGGTGCAGCGGTTCTGATCGTGATCGTTTTGCCACAAGAAATAAGTCAATTAGGAATTACAATTCCTTTATTTTCAAGCGAAATCGTGCTGTTGCAGGTGTTCATCGGACTGTGTATGATCGCCGTTTCAATAGGATTTAGTTCCTATTTGCTGCGAAAAAAGGTGACGGTGTAAATTCTCGAATTCTCGAAATTCTTATGAAAAGCTTTCAAAGACAATGCTAAGGAGGTGCACGCATGAAACGATACTGGCTGCTTGCTACACTGATACCCTTTTGTGTATTAGCTTTGGGAACGTATTATGTGTCAGGTACTGGTGATCAGAAGCCGGAGTATGTGTTAAAAACGATGAAAGGCTTAGAAAGCGATGCTGCCGGGCTGCAAATTAAGGTAAATATGGATGGCATTACGACTACCGTTTCTACGAAGGGGAGCGAGTCGGAAGTCGAGCAACTCTCCTATTTGGATAGGCTTGATGCTGAATCCTACTATGATGACGATTTGAAAAGGCTTGTCAAAGAGCATCGTTCTTTCATGCGAGGGAAGAATGATGTGAATGCATTTTATGAGGATGATCAGGTACTTGCGTATGTGGCTACTGAAGCTCACAATGATGTATCGAAGGTGCAATCTAACAGGTTAACCATCTCAATAATGGGAAAATTGGACCAAGAAACATCATCATTTCATGTTCTTACAGACAAGAAAAACGACGAATATATAAGTATCCATGATGTTCAGGTCAAAGATCAGATTATGAAGGTACTTGTTAATCGTATGCGAACCGACAAATATCCGCAGTTCTATCATGTTGGATACGATATGTATACGATTGATCTTACAAGCAAAAGCTTGCTGAAAAGCGAGCAGATCCTTGCTGCTGAAACACAATCGAATGAAATAAGTACGACCACATGGTATATAGCGGGCAATGCTCAGATTGGCCCAAGTGGATATGCGATATTTGATCGCAGTGAAAATAAAATCATAGATAAGGTCGAAAGTCAGACCGTAAAGAGAAATGAAGGGTTAGTAAACCGGGAGATTCGTGTATACGATATTTGGAACGGACAATGGCGGACACTGCAGAGTGAGCCACTGCATAGCTTTTTGATGGAGGATAACTCGATGGGGATGTCTATCCAGTATGCCAATCAGGAGCTATCATTGGCTGCTATATCGGAAAATAAAGACACTCACGTCATGGTAATTAATGTAGCGGAGAATAAAGTGATTCGTGATGTTCAATTACCTCTTCAAGCTATTCAGAAAGAGTGGGGTAGAGTCAACTATAGCGTAGTAGAGAAGGATCGATTGTACCTACTCCTACTCATGTCCGGTCATCATCCCAAAACATCCGCTGCAATCGTTGAACTGCAAACGGGGAACATCCTCTATCAGGGAGAAGTTGAGCGTAAGGATCAGCATAGTATTGACTATATCAATGCGAACGGAATCAAAGTACAGAAATAAAAGGTAGAAAACCCCCTAATCACAATGATCAGGGGGTTTTGTATGTCATAAATGGGGATACGTACTGAAGTGAATATCCAATTAATGGAAAAGTTTCTCGCATTCTTAGATGATAATGGAAATCAAGTTGTCGTAGACTCGCTACCAGGCGTACCTGCTGATGGATATTTCAACGTATACGTCAATGGTGTGTTGCAAGAAGTGGGCCTTTCGACTGTAACAATAGCTTCATTAGTGCTATCCACGATCTTAGCAGCAGCTGGCACACCTGTCGTTCTCGAAGTTGCTGATTTCTCAAACACAATTTCCGATATTAGTACACCACAGAATATTTCTGCACCTACGATTACGGTTGCAACTTAGGAAAATCAAAAAAACATCTTACAGGCGGTGCCATGTAAGATGTTTTTTTTGTTACGTGACCGTATCTTCATTCGTTTGCTGCGCGGCACTAGATTTGGAGAGCCGTCCCGAACGGAGGAGCGCTTCGCGTAGTAAATATTCAATGTGTCCGTTAACACTTCGAAATTCGTCTTCTGCCCACTGCTCAAGAGCTTGGTGCAGCTTCGGATCTAGTCGAAGTGGGAAATTCTTCTTGGGAGCCATGACATGGCTCCGTTAGTACAACGTTCCGGTATTAATGACCGGAGTCGCAGAACGATCAGACACAATCGCAACTAGGAGATTGTTGATCATGGCAGCTTTACGCTCCTCGTCAAGCTGTAAGCCCTTCGCTTCCAATTGTTCGACAGCCAGTTGAACCATGCCCACGGCGCCTTCGACAATAATAGAGCGTGCTGATAAAATCGCAGAAGCTTGTTGACGCTGCAGCATGGCGCTGGCAATTTCGGTGGAGTAGGCTAGGTGAGTGAGACGAGACTCAATCACCTCAACACCTGCAACGGAAAGACGATGTTGAAGCTCTGTGCTGAGCTCAGCCGCAACCTCATCGGCATTCCCTCTTAACGAATAGCCTTCTGTTTCGTAACGATCATAAGGATACTTGCTTGCTACATGACGTAGTGCAGTCTCGCTTTGAATTTCAACGAATTTCTCATAACTATCTACATCGAACAAAGCTTTGTACGTATCTACGACTTTAAACACGATCACAGCAGCAATTTCAATCGGATTCCCATCGATATCATTCACTTTTAATTTGACACTGTTAAAATTGCGAACCCGTAGCGATATTTTCTTATGTGAAGAGAAGGGAATTACGAGCCACATGCCACTTTTGCGAATCGTCCCTAGATAGCTCCCGAAAAAAGTAATGACCGAAGCTTGATTCGGCTGAACGACATTAACTGTCGTCAGGGAGATGATGCTTACTACGATCAAAATAGCCCCAATCAAAAATCTCTCTTGTGTGAAACTGTAAATACCTAGCCCGAGCGCGGCGAAAAATAAGAGTAAGCCGATAAAGCCATTGAGTGCCCATGCTTTCGTTTCTTTCATACCTAGAAGTCCCCCCATAATGTATATTATTGTGATATTTAAATGATATCACTTTTTACTTAAAATGTAAAATATAATTATACCTCCATGTGAGGGATAGGTGCTGGCTGATCAAGGAAAATAAAGTTCGTTAGTCATTTTTACAAAAGTAAACATACCTTAATTTCGCTAGGATCAATACATAATCGCGGTTTCTGGATCTCTATGATATCCTCGGCACTCAAGCTGCAGAGTCAGTTGCCACAGAAGTGGCTACTGCTAAGCATGAAAAAGTTAAGCGACCAGCGAAGATTATGGAAAATTAATTACTGCTGTCATTTGGTTAAAAGTAACATGTTGTAAGTTTTATTTTACGAACAATTTTTCAGTTAATCCAAATTATGGATATTATTTTTTCATTGAATAAACAAGCAGTGAAGTGCACCCTTTTGAAGCCTCGAGGTGGTAGTTTTTTTTGCGAAAGAAATATTGCAATAATTGGGCAATTCATACTTTATTGATGATTTATGGAAATATGGGAATAGTATCATTAAATTGAATCACAAGTGAGGGAAGTATGGAAGACGTTAAAATATCCGTGAGCCAATTTGCAGTAATCGTTATGATATATACGATTGGGACTACAATCCTGGTTATTCCATCGGGGCTTGCTGCGGATGCCAAACAGGATGCCTGGCTCGCAGCTATAATCGGAGTTGTTCTAAATTTGTTAGTCGTATGCTTATACAACAGGGTGGGAGATCATTTTCCAAACATGAGCCTTACTACATATAATGAAATATTGTTTGGGAAATGGCTGGGGAAGCTGTTCTCCCTAGTATTTATTTTCTTTGCATTTGTAGGTGCAACTACGGTCTTGTTTTATATGGGGAATTTTGTGACCACACAAGTTATGCCTGATACACCCATTCAAGCTGTCAATCTTATTTTTGGTATCGTCGTTGTCATGGGTGTGCGTCTTGGACTTGAAGCTATTGCCCGCGCGGCAGAGATTTTTTTCCCATGGATCATTCTATTATTTATTATGCTGGTCGTATGTCTCGTACCGGAAATTCAATTTGAAAAGTTGCAGCCCATGTTCACAGTTGGATATAAACCTCTGATAAAAGCGGTCATGTCCGTTGCTGGTACTTCTTCACTTCCTTTTATTGTGCTGTTCATGGTATTCCCGGTTCATGTCAATCAAAATCAAAAAGCAAAAAAAGCTTTCCTGATTGCTACCTTATTTGGCGGGCTATTATTCGTAATGATCACATTTTTATGTATTTCCGTATTAGGGACTAAAATAACTGAAAGACATATGTTTCCAAGCTATGTTTTAGCCAAACAGATAAATATTGGAAATTTATTGGAACGCGTTGAAATCCTAATTGCAGGGATTTGGTTTCTGACGGTTTATTTTAAGACAACCTTTTATTTTTATGGTTTTGTTATGGGGCTAGCTCAAATATTGAATATAAAAGATCATCGCCCGCTGGTTTTACCTTTAGGAATGATTCTGGTTGTTTATTCACTTGTCGTTTATCCCAATGTTGCTTATATGTCAGAATTTGATACCAAAGCTTATATCCCCTATGTGATAACTATTGGACTAGTGTATCCACTACTGATTCTAGGAGTTGGGGCAATTCGAAAGCCGATGTCAAAGAATAAGAATGCTGAGTAGGAGGGGTGTTATTTATCATGGATTTCATCGAGAAAATTTTTCGGAATAATAAGAAGCGCGCAGTTGAAACAAGACCCGATCAGAATAACTCGACGTTCTCAACAGAATCACTTGAGCTGTCGCTTGAACTTAACATGGACAGAGTCAAGCAAACCTTTGGAAATAGTAACGATATCATTACGCAAACCATCAATCTGAATGGAGCGGATTCGATACAAATTGGATTTATTTACATAAATGGTCTGGTAAATCCGAATTCTATTCAAGCTCTGCTCACCGAAAATTTAAAAGTTGATTTAAGTGAGTTCCCGCTAAATGCTTTAAGAAATTCAATGAGTACACTCGGTCAAGTTCGCGAAATCCCTGATTTTGAAACCTTGAATCAAGCTATTTTATCAGGGTTAACGGTTATTTTACTGAATGGGTGGGGGCAGGGATTAGCGGCGAATACACAAGGCGGGGAGCATCGTTCCGTTGAAGAACCGACCACGCAATCTGTCGTAAGAGGACCAAGGGAAGGGTTTACAGAGCAAATAAGCACGAACGCCGCACTCGTCAGACGCAAAATAAAAGATCCCGACCTATGGATGGAATCCATGACAATCGGGCGTAAGAGCAAAACAGAAGTAGCCATCATGTATATGAATGGCATTGTGAATGACAAGTTGGTGCAGGAAGCAAGAATTCGACTTGGACGAATCGATATCGATGCGATATTTGAAAGTGGTAATGTCGAAGAGCTGATCCAAGACGAAACATATTCACCGTTCCCTACCCTGTACAATACGGAACGCCCCGATGTTGTCGCCGCAGGATTAATGGAAGGACGTATTGCGATTCTTGTCGATGGCACTCCCTTTGTGCTTATGGCACCTGCCTTATTTACTCAATTTTATCAATCTGCGGAAGATTATTACCAACGAGCGGATTTCGCAACACTTCTTCGATTTCTTCGTTATGCATGTTTTTTCATATCTTTGTTGGCTCCATCCCTATATATTGCCATAACCACCTTTCACCAAGAATTGCTGCCCTCCTCCTTACTAATCAGTTTAGCTGCTCAAAGAGAGGGGATTCCTTTCCCAGCTTTTATCGAAGCTGCTGTCATGGAAGTAACTTTCGAAATCCTTCGAGAAGCTGGTGTGAGGTTGCCGAAGACTGTCGGACAAGCCGTTTCAATTGTAGGGGCATTAGTAATCGGTCAAGCCGCAGTAGAAGCAGGTTTGGTGTCTCCTGCGATGGTTATCATAGTGGCCATCACTGCCATTTCTAATTTTGTTATTCCTTCCTTCAATATGGGGATTACGATTCGGATTTTGAGATTTCTATTAATGCTTGTAGCGGCTTCTTTTGGGTTATTTGGTGTAACTGTGGGGCTTATTGCTATCGTTATTCATTTGAGTAGTCTAAGGTCCTTCGGAATTCCGTACATGTCTCCAGTGGCACCTTTTATCTTAGCGGATCAGAAAGATACCATTTTTCGTTTTCCGCTATGGGCATTATCTACAAGGCCTAGGCTCATTAGTCAAAAAAATAACATTCGAGAAAACAATGCCTCTTCGAATAAGCCTGAAAACACGCCATAGATAAAGGAGTCATCGGTAATGCGAAGATATGTAATGGTGTTCGTTGCCTTGTTTGTCACGATTGGATTAATCACGGGATGTTGGAGCCGACGCGAGCTTAATGACCTCGCCATTTCGGTTGGTATGGGTTTTGATAAAAAAGATGATCAAGTGCAGGTGATGATTCAAATTGTTAACCCCGGTGAAGTGGCTTCAAAAAGGGGCGGATCTGGAACAACTACACCCGTAAGCACCTTTAAAGCTACATCCAAAACCATTTTTGAATCTTTAAGAAAAATTGCCACACAAAGTCCAAGAAAGGTTTACTCTTCCCATCTTCGGATGCTTGTGATTAGTGAAGAATTGGCTAGAGAAGGGATTACGCCGATTCTGGATGGGATTTCAAGAAATCATGAAATGCGATCTGATTTCTATATCGTCGTAGCCAGAGGAACAACGGCTGAGAATGTATTAAATGTACTTACGCCTATAGAGAAAATCCCCTCAAATAAATTGTTTTCAACGTTAGAGATGTCCGAAAAGGTTTGGGCACCTACGGTAAAAGTAAAATTAGACACATTAATTTCCGATCTGCAAACAGAGGGAAAAGATCCTGTATTAACTGGTATTATAATCAAAGGGGATCCGACTAAAGGTGATGAGAAGAGTAATGTGAACCGAACAGATCCTCCTACATTTTTGGTATATGCGGGTTTAGCGATTTTTAAAAAAGACAAACTTGTCGGTTGGCTTAATGAGAATGAAAGCAAAGGCTACAATTATTTAATAAACAACGTTACTAGTACGATCGGACATATAGATTGCCCAACAGGAGGTATTTTAGCAGTAGATGTTGTGCGAACTAAAACGAAAATGAAAGGCAAAGTGGATAACGGCAAACCGCAAATCAATGTTGATGTTTTTCTCGAGCAGAATGTGGGTGAAGTCCAGTGTAAGATCAATCTGCTTGATCCGGAAATTATTCAGAAACTGGAAGAAACGGCGCAAGAAGAAGTGAAAAATATTCTGGAGGCCACCATTCAAAAAGCGAAAAAATATAACGTCGATATTTTTGGCTTTGGTGAAGCGATATATCGAGCGGACCCTAAATATTGGAATAAAAACAAAGAAAGTTGGAAGGAACAATTTTCGGACTTACCTGTACTTGTGAAAGCAGAAGTGAAAATTCGTCGTCTTGGCACCGTAAGTGATTCTCTGTTACAAAATACAAAGGAATGATCTAAATGTGGACTATTACAGGGATACTTTTGGCCTCTGCAGCTATCGCAATGCTTGAGCTTCCATCGCTTATGAAAAAAAGGCTTTATAAAGAATTCGTTATCGTTTGTTGCTTAGTATTGCTAGGTACAATACTAAGCATTGCTCAGAGCATGCGTATGAAGCTGCCCAATCCTTTAGATCTCATCACCTTTGTTTATCAACCTTGCAGCGATTTCATTTTAGGGTTTTTACAGTGAAATTGAGTAAATAAGAGAGGAGGCACCATTCTCGTCACACTATTCACAGTTGGAAGCTCCATATTAATAACTCCTGTGCGAAACATTGGTGACTTTGTGGTAACTCAGGTTCTTCTAGATACACCGCCTTTATTTTCCTGAATCTGCGGCGGCGGTGGTGCGTCGCTTGACACTGAATTTCTCGCATGCTATAAGAGAGTAAATGCCAGAAGTGAAGAGGTGTCCCATGCGTAAAGTATCGACTGAGCAACAATTTCAAGAACAAATTTCGCAATCCGGCGTGACCATAGCCATTTTCAAAACGACATGGTGCAAGGATTGCCATTATATTGACCCTTTTATGCCTGCAGTAGAGCAAGCTTACGAAGGCCGTCTCACTTTCATAGAACTGGATCGCGATGAGTTCCCCGATTTGTGTGAACAATTGAACATCTTAGGTATCCCGAGTTTCATTGCTTTCCGTAACGGCCAAGAAGTTGTTCGTTTCGTAAGCAAGCTGCGTAAAACCCGTGAGGAAATCGAACAATTCCTTGACCGTGCAATCGAAGTTTCGAACGCGCTAGCTCCTTAGAAGAAATAAGGCGTAAAGAACACCAGATGGAGTAAGCAGACATGACACCGTCGTCGGATCAATCCGATGGCGGTGTTTTTTGATTTCGCTCACGCACCTATTAAAGCACATGTCGCACTGAAAATAGTGTTTCATCTAGTTTATCTAGCGTCACAATACTCCCCGACCAGAACCTATTTAATCCGATATGACCGAATTAATCCTACTGTCCGCATCTTTAAAGCTTAATTAGACCGAAATAGCCAAACTAAACCGCCCCAAACAATCTGTTTTCTAGGAAAAAAGGGGGAATAGTTCGGTGGAATCGGACTAAAGGTCTATTAACTCGGGTGAAACAGGGCCGCAGGGAGTGGAGTTAGTCGAAATAATCGACTAACTCGGGTGAAACAGTGGGGCAGCGAGTAGAATTAGTCGATATAATCGACTTAAAATGTGCGACGCATCATCAAAAGGATAGTCAGGCTTGGAATCGAGCCTTTTTTCACTTCTAAATCCCACTTCCGAATAAATGCTTCCATACTACACACACTATACTGTTATTTCCAAGTGTTGGGCGCAACTCGGCGATATGCCAACAACCGATTCCCTGTGGTTTCGGAGCTTTGTAACAATTGCGAATGGAAATGCCTTCATATTACAGCTATAATTGAAAGCGGAACTACAGTATTCGACATGATCCTCAGAAGATATGACATAAAGTAGGTGCAATCATGCAAAAATGGATCCAAAGATTAGCTAATTTATCAGCCATCGGCATGTTTCTTATTCTTGCTATGGGGGCCTTAGTAACCAAGGCTGACGCAGGTCGGGGCTGTGGAGACGAATGGCCGTTGTGCCATGGTAAATTCATCCCAGCACATACCATTTCTTCTTTTATCGAGTATAGCCATCGCTTAGTTGTAGGTATTGTGACCATGATACTTGTTGCAACGTTTTACTTAGTATTTCGCTATGTGAAGCGTAGAGATGCTAAATTCTTCATCACGGCAACAGTGGTCATGACCCTGATTCAAGCAGCAATGGGGGCGTTGGCCGTTGTTTGGCCGCAATCTTCCCTTGTCCTGGCACTTCATTTCGGATTATCCTTGCTCGCCTTTGCGTTCTCCCTGCTGCTTGCACTCGTGTTTACCCCGTGGGGACAATTTGTACGCACAACGCAGATTCATACTAGCTTTAAAGTAATCGTCTGGTTTACCGCTATTTATAGCTACATTGTTGTTTATTTGGGAGCATTCGTGCGTCATACCGTTTCTTCTGGCGGCTGCTCGGGCTGGCCATTATGTAATGGCGAAGTCATTCCAGAACTGAGCGGTGCAACAGGAATCGTATTTACACATCGAATTGCCGCTTTGCTGCTCTTCGTTTGTATATTATTTCTGTATCTGCAAGCGCGGCGTTATTATCAGCCTACGGACAAGCTGTGGTTCGGGAGCAAATGGGCTCTTATTCTCGTTTCGCTTCAAGTAATTAGCGGCGCAGTCGTAACCTGGTCCTTAGGGAATGAAGTTGCTTATTTATTCACAGGTATGATTCATGCCATTATTGTGGCTTGTATGTTTGGATTCTTATGTTATTTGTGCGTACTAACGCTATATGATCGCAAAGCCTAGCAGCATCATGCGGCACAGGCACAACAGGCCTTCTAACGGAAGGCCATTTCCTTTTTTATCTCAAAAGAATGAGTAACTATTACATAGACAAAGGTGGAAGTTCCCATGGTACCAACTAATCTTCGAGCGTTTATAGAGATGTTACGACGCGAAAATGAATTGATCGAAATCTCGGCTCCCGTGGATCCGAATCTCGAGCTTGCTGAAATCCATCGTCGAGTTATCGACGAGCAAGGGCCAGCTTTACTGTTCACGAATGTAAAAGGCAGTGCATTCCCTGTCGTGACGAACCTCTTCGGCACAACAAGAAGAGTGGATCTGGCTTTCGGTCCGAAGCCGGAGCAATTCATGAAAGCGGTTATCAACGCGACGAACTCGTTGTTGCCCCCTACACCGAAAGCGCTGTGGGGTGAAAGAGGTCTTATTCTCGACCTCATGAAAGTCGGGACGAAGAAGATCCAACCGAACCAGGCGCCGATTCTCGGCGGCTTGAAGAAGGACAACCCGCTCGCAGGACTGCCTGTCCTGACGAGCTGGCAAGAAGACGGCGGCCCGTTCGTCACGCTGCCGCTCGTGTATACCGAGCATCCCGACGGCGGTCATCATAACCTGGGCATGTATCGTATGCAGGTGTATGATGACTTCACGACCGGGATGCACTGGCAGATCCACAAAGGCGGCGGCTTCCACTATCACGAAGCCGAGAAGCTGGGCCAAGCGCTGCCCGTCACCGTGTTCCTGGGCGGCCCGCCCGCGCTCATCGCCTCGGCGATTGCGCCGGTGCCCGAGCACCTGCCCGAGCTGATGCTCGCTTCGCTGATCCTCGGGCAGAAGCTGCCCATGGTGGAGAATCCCCATGGGGGGCATCGCCTCGTAGCCGAGGCGGAGTTCGCGATATGCGGCTCCGTTCCGCCGCATCTCAGACGCCCCGAAGGGCCGTTCGGTGACCACTTCGGGTATTACTCACTCACCCATGATTTCCCCGTGTTCAACGTGAATCATGTGTGGCACCGCAAAGACGCGATCTATCCGGCGACGATCGTCGGTAAGCCCCGCCAAGAGGATTACTTCCTTGGCGAATTCTTGCAAAGATTGCTGGAGCCCGCGTTCCCGATGGCGATGCCAGGGGTGAAAGACCTGTGGACGTATGCCGAGACCGGGTTCCACCCGCTCGCAGCCGCTGTCGTCCGCGAAAGCTACAGCCGTGAGGCGCTCGGCACGGCATTCCGGATCCTCGGTGAGGGTCAGCTATCCCTCACGAAGTTCTTGATCGTGACGGATCGTCCGACGACCTTAGCGAACTTCTCACAGCTGTTAGAAACCGTATTAGAACGTTTCGACCCGGCTCGGGATCTGTTTATATTTAATAAAACATCACATGATACATTGGATTATACCGGTGGACAGCTCAATCACGGTTCGAAAGCCGTACTGCTTGGCACAGGTGACCCTGTACGCGAGCTGCCAAGGGCATACACAGAGGGCGAACTGCCTGAGATTCATGATATCGCTGTTTATTGCGGCGGCTGTCTGCTCGTCTCTGGCGCCTCGTATGCAGCTGAACCAGAGCTGCCACAACGTCTGATTGCGAATGCAGCTGATCGATTGAAGCAATGGCCTATGGTCATCCTTGTCGATGATGCCAGTGATATCGCGAAGGACCAAACGAAATTCTTATGGACCGTGTTTACTCGGTTTAACCCTGCAAGTGATATGTACGCGCAATCCAGTGTGAACCGACACCATATTGCGTATGAGGTTCCTATTGTCATTGATGCGCGTATGAAGCCTGGCTATCCAGATGAGTTGTTCCCGCGAGAAGATATTGTAGAACTCGTTGATCGCAGATGGAAGGAATACTTCGCGTGATGAGCTCGGGACGATTACGAGCGATTTATCCGCATTTGGGATTTGTATTGGTCTATTTACTTTGGGGGATCAATTTGGCTTCTCTCAAAATCGGTGGAAGAGAATGGGACAGTCTCGTCTTTAATGGACTGCGCTTTGCGAGTATGATACCGATCTTGTGGGTCTATACTTACTTCTATTATCGTTCGCGGTCACTTCGTTTCCAAATTGCGGGTCGCGATCTTCTGCTCATCTGTGGGTTAGGGATACTGAATGCCGTAGGGATGGAAGCTCTGCTGCAATATGCTTTACAGTTTTCCAACGCTGCGAATGGTGCCGTGCTGGGGCGAGGTTTTATGCCAGTGATTACAGTGCTTATTGCTGTCATGGCTAGGCAAGTAAAAATTACATGGCGAATCCTAATCGGAATCCCCTTGGCGCTCGGCAGTGTAATCCTCATTGTCTCGGGGGGAGCCGAAGGCTTTCACTTGGGTAGTGAGACATTTCGCGGTGATATTCTGCTGCTTATGCGCAGTTTCATGGGAGCCATTTATCTCATTGGGATGAACCGATTAGTCGTGAAATATCCGCTTCCGATATTAATTTCACTTGAAATGACCGCTGGAGCCCTGTCTTTATTACCGTTCGTGCTATTGCGTGCAGATGGTGCTTACTTCGCTGCGATCTCACAGACGGGTTGGATCAGCTTAATCTATACCTCATTGCTGGCAACAGCAGTAGGTTTCTCATTA
Source organism: Paenibacillus sp. LjRoot56 (assembly GCF_964253335.1). Lineage (NCBI taxonomy): Bacteria > Bacillati > Bacillota > Bacilli > Caryophanales > Paenibacillaceae > Paenibacillus > Paenibacillus sp. LjRoot56. The sequence goes on along the minus strand of NZ_CAXURV020000003.1, from coordinate 577,752 downwards.
CACAATTGGAGTCTAGCCAAACTGGGGCCTTTCAAAGCATCGGCCTATGGGTATTTACTTCCGGTTACAGCTGCACTTGGAGGTTTCATTTTTCTAGGAGAATCGATCTCGTTAAGTCAGTATCTTGGAGGCGTAGGTGTGTTAGCCGCGATGTTTTTCGTGCAGCGTGATCGAACATCCAGCGTCAAACGGGCACCAGTACCTGCACCAACAGCCACGACGTTAACGAAGTAACAGGGCTATGCTAGATCGCTTAGTATTTATAAAAAGGGAGGTGATCTTATGCTTCGTGTGTTATTTAATGAGCCGGAACGTATCGACAGCGGACTCCTGCTGGAAGCTTTTGATGCAGTGAGAGCCTATATGAAACAGATCGAAACTGAACAGAGTCACCTCTCCACGGCGCATTCGATCTTTCATCGGCAAGCGATATGGAGTAAAGGTTTTATTGATGCCTTGGATGAGCTCGAACAGAGCAAATACTGCTGTGAGCGATATGGCGAGCGGATTGTTAAAGGTTTTTTGGAAGAAATGACCCCGCAGGAAACAGATGATTATCAACGCTTTGTCTATTTCTACAAAAATGCGTTTATCCGTTTATTTTCTGTTTTTGATAAACTAGGAACCTTTATGAATGACCTCTTCGCCTTGAAGACCGAAACCGTGAAATCACGATTTTCGTATTTTACGGTACTCCGCCATATGCATGACAAGCATCTTCATGGCTCGTTAGAACTGCAACTTTATACTCTCAAAATGACCTATAAAGTGCCGTTAGAACGACTACGCAATCTGCGTAATATGGAAATGCATTATATTAATGCTGAGATGTTAGACGATCTTATGCAGAAAGAGCCGATGCTCGGTGAACGGGTTCATATTGAGGATGTGAAGCTGAATTTATCCGATTTGCAGCAGGGATTTGACATGGTATGCCGAACCTTAACAATAGCATTTACTTATATTACGGCATATGTGACAAAGGGGTAGGGGACCATGCCATTAAGAGGTCGAACAGTGCTTGTTACAGGCAGTGCCAAGGGTTTGGGAAAAATGACGGCGTTGACTTTAGCCAAGAAGGGCTGCCAGGTCGCTGTGAATTATGTAACAAGTGAGAAGGAAGCTGCGGAACTCGTTCATCAATTGACGGATATGGGCGTTCACAGCATCGCGGTGCAGGGAGATGTAGCCAAGCGCGAGGACATCTTCCGCATGGTTGAAGAAACGGTCTCGCAGTTGGGGCCGATAGATATACTTGTCAATAACGCAGGACCATTTGTTCGTGAGCGGCGTTTTTTCGCTGATTACAGCATGGACGAAATTGACTATTTAATGCGAGGGAATCTAATAGGCGTCATGGCGTTGGATCATCTTGTGCTGCCTATGATGAGAGAGCGCAGATGGGGGCGTATCATCCATTTCGGTTTTGGGAAAGCGGCTGAAGCGAGGGGGTGGACGCACAGAGCTGCTTATGCGGCTGCCAAAGTAGGGTTAGTTTCCTTTACCAAAACATTAGCCGAAGAAGAAGCCGCACATGGGATCACGGTGAATATGATTTGTCCGGGCGATATTCGCGGGAAGAACAAAGAACGCACCATGGAAGAGGCACGCTTAGAAGTGGATGGCGAAACGCCTGTTGGCAGACCAGGAACGGGTGAAGATGTAGCGCGTGTTATCGATTTCCTCTGCTCGCCTAACTCGGATTTTATTACAGGCAATATTATGGATATCTCTGGCGCGCTGGATCCTATTCAGCCGATCCCTGTACTCAAACAACGCAAATCAGAGTAGGACGCCATATGGCAAAAAGAGCTTACCATAGAGGTAAGCTCTTTCTTTATGATATAGTCGTAATTAGAATACCTGTACGACTTCTGTTATGCCTTCTACCTCTTCAACCAATGCGCGCTCAATACCAGCTTTCAAAGTGATTGTTGAGCTCGGGCAGCTACCGCAGGCACCCATAAGTTTAAGTTTTACGATTCCGTCTTCCACATCAACTAGATCGACGTCACCGCCATCACGTTGTAGGAAAGGACGAAGTTTATCTAAAACCTCAAGAACTTCATCGTAAATCGCTTCTTTGGTTTTTTCTGTCATTTGATTCATCTCCTTTCTTTATCTATTATAGTACAATACGCTTTAAATGAAAATGGTTTAGGGATTGAAACTATCAGTATGGGGTGGAATTTTTAAATGCGACCAATTATAGAATTTTGTGCCAGCAATATGCACACAGGAACAGATAAAGTAATGAAAGACCTTGAACAAAATCCGGAATTTGATGTCATGGAATACGGCTGTCTGGGCAACTGTGGCCAGTGCTACATGGAGCCTTACGCACTGGTCAACGGAGAAATCATTGCTGCCGAAAGCGCCGAGAGCCTCCATGTTCTTATTTTAGAAAAGATCAAAGAGATTGAGGCCATGTATGATTTGCTTAGTGAATAAGCCGATCTAGTTATCTTAACCGAAGTGGCGTTTGGATTTCCAAAGCACGCCGCTTTTCAACATACGAGCAATTTTTCCTGTCATTAACGTACGTTTTCCCATGATGCCGAAGCCGCTCTTTTTGCCAAGTGAACCGAGTGTTCCACGCAGCTTGATTTTACCAAGCTTAGGTGTATCGCCTTTCCAAATCGCTTGAATCGCTTCGGCAATTTGCTTGCCTTGCGCTTGTGCGGCTTGGGCACTTGGTGAGAACGGTAGGGACGCGCAGTCACCTACGACGTAAACTTCCTCAAAGTTCGGGATTTGGTGGTATTCGTTTAATAGAATACGTCCTTGACGATCTTTTGGTACATTCAAAGCTTCGACAATTGGTGTTGGTTGTATACCTGCTGTCCAAATTGTAGCATCAGTACGGATAATTTCATCTTGGTTGTACAAATCACCGCCATCTAATCGAACAAGCGATACTTGTGTTCGCAGCTCAATATGATGTTCGATCATCCATTCACGCACATATTGCTGCAGATTCGTAGGGAAAGCGGAGAGCAGACTAGGACCACGATCAATTAATCGGATGTTTAAGTCAGGGCGGCTTTCACGAAGTTCTGAAGCCATTTCTACACCGCTAAGTCCTCCACCAATGATGGATACTTGTCCGTATGGATTAATGTTGTTTATTTTCTGATACGTTGCACGCGTTTGAGCCAGTGTCTGGATACTGGATGAAAACTCCTGAGCGCCAGTAATACCATGATAACTGTCAACACAACCAAGTCCAATGACTAGCCAGTCGTAGGAGATGGGTTCTTTGTCGTGGAAGTTGATTTGTTTCGTTTCGAGATTAACATTAGATACTTCTCCGTAAACAAGCTGAAGCCGCGAATCATCGGGATAAGCTACACGAATATGCGTTTCAGCAATGGTACCCGAAGCTAGTGCATAATATTCCGTTTTGAGGCCTTGGAATGGACTGCGATCAATCATAATAAGTTCAGTGTCGTCTGGTAAATCCTTTTCGAGCAAGTTTAAAGCTACGGTCAGACCGCCATAGCCGCCTCCGAGAATGACAAACTTTTTCATAGCCAACCAATATCCCTTCTGAACGATGATCTATTCTCTATTACCTATTATCTCTAATACACTTTGATTTCATTATAAAAGGTGTCTCGCTCTACCGCGACGCGGCCCGCACCTTGAATGAGCCATACAATCTCATCGCGTGTTAAACCTTCTGGTGAAAGAGCGCCAGCAGCATGTGAGATTTTCTCTTTCACGATCGTGCCGTGAGCATCTGAAGCACCGAATGTGAAGGAAAGTTGTGTAAGTTTCGTTCCGATATTGATGAAGTAAGCTTTAATGTGTGGAAAATTGTCCAACATTAGACGGCTAATCGCCATTGTTTTGAGTTCGTCCCAAGCGGGAACGAAACGTTTAAGACTTGCATTTTTGCTCGCGGGCTGAACAGAATTAGGAATGAATACGAGGAAACCGCCTGTTTCGTCTTGCAGCTCACGCAGCAACATCATATGGCGAATCCGCTCTTCTTTCGTTTCAATTGAACCATAGAGCATGGTCGCGTGAGTTTTCATCCCTAGAAGGTGAGCTTGACGATGAACATCCAACCATTCTTCGGTGGAAGCTTTTTCGACCTTCATTTTCGTGCGGTAACGTTCCGTAAGAATTTCGGCTCCTCCGCCAGGCAGCGTGGAAAGTCCAGCATCCATTAACGCTTTAAGTACATCTCGATAGCTGAGGCCGCTGATACGCGAGAAGAATTCGATCTCTGCAGCCGTATGAGCTTTAATCGTGACATCCGGGTAAGCTTGCTTTAAGCGACGAATGCAATCAACGTAATACTCAAAAGGCAGATGAGGGTTATGCCCCTGACTAATATGGAATTCTTTAATTTCAGGGTTAAAATTCTCGGCAATATAATCTAACATCTGATCTGGTGTTAAGGTGTAAGCACCTTCTTGACCTTCGTCGCGGCGGAAATGACAAAATGAACAATGCTCCTCACAGACATTCGTGAAATATAAGCTCATATTTTGTACAAAATATACCTTATTCCCATTCAACCGTGTATTCACTTTATTTGCTAATTGACCAATGGTTAAAAGATCGTCAGATTCATATAAAAACAGTCCGTCTTCCATGCTCAACCGTTCGCCGTTCTCAACCTTGTCAGCAATCTCAGCCATCCGTTTGATCGGGTCTACTGTCGTAATACTCATGCTCCATGCCTCCTATGAAAATATAATAAACCGCATAATGAAACGACGCAGCCAGCAGTTAGAACTAGGTGCGTTAGGTGGTGTGAGTTGCTCGCGTACCTGTCAACCAGTTCGGTTAAGGAATTCACAACCAGATTTATATCGATACAAGCTATCCATCCATCTTATTATAAACCTCCTACTTGGGAGGGGCAACATCAGAACGTTGAAGATAAATCGACAATCTTATCCATGTCTTATATTTTTTCGATGAAATTGGCGAAATGTTATTCCCAATATTAACAAATTCCTGTATACTGTTGCAATGTGATTACGTAAGGGCTAAAGGTGATAATAATCGTGCTACCATTATTCGTGACCGAACCGCAGGAACGACTTCATATCAAAATAGAACAACTTCGAGGCCAAATGGTTAGTTTGGGAACCTCGCATGGTTTCCTTCATCCTGACGTGCAGAAATGCAGTCGAGATCTAGACCAGTTACTATTGCAGTATTATGCCACAAGACGTTCTAAACAGTGAACAGCTGCCCTTGAGCATCGGATGGATTAGGAGTATACTTATAGCAAGCACTTCATATACCAATGCCAGTTTTCCTTAATTTACAGGGAAAAACCAAGGAGGGATTTCCATTATGATTAATATAAGTGAATCAGCTAGTGAGAAAATTAAAGAGCTTTTGGCATCGGAAGAATCACCTAATCTTTTCTTACGCCTTGGCGTGAAGGCTGGTGGTTGCAGCGGCTTTTCTTATGGAATGGGCTTCGATGATGATCAAAAGTCTGACGATAAAGAATTTACTATTCATGGCGTGAAGGTTGTTGTGGATGAAGAGAGCGCTAAGTATTTATACGGCGTCCAAATCGACTTCGAGGACAAAGGCATGGGTGGCGGTTTCACCATTAACAACCCGAATGCAGTTGCATCGTGTGGTTGTGGCTCATCTTTCAAGCCAGCGGATTATGAAGGAACACCTGAACCGTGTGACGATAAGGTTGAGGCTTAAAATAATTAATAATGAACCTTCTGAATTAGTGTGTTGTTCTAACACTCGTTCAGAAGGTTTTTTTGTCATGCTTAGGAATACAACCAAGCGGAATATCGGTGGTCTACACCATTAACCACCAAACCCCCGCACACTCCGGCAAGTGCTTCAACTGCTCACTGACAACCTTATTAGCTATCTCGTCTCCAAAGAAAAATCTTGTAAGCATCTCGGCTTCGTCTACGCTCTCAAATGTATAATCGGTCCGTATCCACGTATGAGAAAACCCATATTCGGATTCAAGTAACCTATAATAGTTCGTCAAGAAATCAGGCGGCTGGGGTGTTTCGGAACCTGTTCCGAAGTTCTCGATAATGATGACCGTACCGCCTGGTCGCAAAACTCTTCTGATTTCGCTTAAAACTTGGTGAATATTGGCTTCCCATTGATCGACATCCGAATTTCCAAGGTAGCAAATACTCCATCCGGATACGATTAAATCTGCACTATGATTGGCGACAGGTAAATGTCTGTGGTCAGCAACTTGTGTTCTCCAATTGTTCAAATCAGCTTTCCTAAGATGATCTGCTGTAATACGCAGCATAGATTCGGATTCATCTAAAGCTACAATGGACTTTGCTTGTGGAGCGAGAATACGGGTTAATCTCCCAGCACCAGCACCCATGTCAATGATGTCTAGACCTTCAACGGGGATGATGGTTTGAATGGTTTCATATAAGCTTGCTTGTTTGGAAACGAGTTGTTCATACATGTCTGCTTGATTGGCATAAATGTTTGCATGATTAGGCATTTGGTAATCTCCTCCTTAGGGTTATGTTAAACATTGTTATCGTAATGTGTAACGTAAGGAGAAGGTCAAGACATTGTTGATTAGGGTTGAATGGGAACTGCATAAACGATATACAGCAAATCGTTGAGTTTCATATGTTTGGTAATATAACCATTTTCGTCAAACCAGGTTAGCAGGGAAGAGCAGATGGCATAATGCTGATCTTGCAGGGTTGTGAGGAGATCTGTTCGCCCGTTCGCTGTACATTCTTTCATGTATAGATCTTTTGCAGATTCATTTTCGAACATTAAATCCGCTATGCAAATTCTACCGTGAGACTTGAGTACGCGGCGCATTTCATCTAATGCTAGCACTTGCTGTTCGTTAGTAATATGGTGAAAAGCAAACGATGTAACGACAAAATCGAATTGGTTATCCATGTAAGGAATGGCCAGGAAATTCCCTAGCTTCATGTCCATTTGCGGATGTTTACTTTGGCATTGCTTCATCATTTCTTTGGATTGGTCTACGCCAGCCATGTGAATGCCCTTATGCAGAAATCGCCTTGCCAAATTACCTGTTCCTGTCCCAAGATCAAGCCCTTTCTCCCCAACCCTTGGTCTTACCCATTGAAGTGTTAGATCAAGAACTTCCTCGTATCCTTTATACTCGTTGTCATTATGTAAAACCCGTTCATCATGAGTCAAGGCTTGTTGATCAAAGTTCCATGTATCCTTCCAATTTTTGCGGATTTCCCGAAGTCGTTTAGAACCTTCCGCGAGTGTGAAGATATCATCAATCGGAAGTGAGTTGTTCTGTTTCAAAAGGTCGATCATGGTATCCGTCGTTTCAATGATTTGCTTGAACTCCAGCCATTGAGCAAAAACAACAGATCGTTGAATTTCTAAATAGTATTGAAGCTGCTCTTTATCATCGGCATCAACTTCTTGTAATGCTTTTTGAATATCGGCAACGGACATACCTGATTCACGAAGCGAAATAATTGTTTGCAGCCGCCATATTTCTTTTTCTGTAAATGTTCTATATAAATTATTTTCTTGTTTAGACGGTGAAATAAGTCCTTTATCTTCATAGAAGCGGATGGCTCTTGGAGAAATATTCAATTTATTGGCAACATCTTTAATTTGCATGCTTTCACCCTTTCTCTCCCCTTAAATAAACATTAACGTAAGGGAAAAGTAAAGTTGCAAATAGCAATGTCTAGCTAGTTAGGAGTCGTCTCTCATTACCAAATTGTGGAATATACTATAAAGATAGTACTAGTCGTTGTTTGAAAGGAGGGAGCCATATGGCAACTAGAAAGGATTTCATCGATCTTGTTGCACCGATTGCTTTGAAGCTTCGTTTAGAAGGCTCGCCAATTTTCCCATCGGTTCGAATTGCACAAGCTTTACTGGAAACTGGAGGTAAAATAAACGCTTGGAATAACTTGGTTGGATATAAAGTTGGAAATGGCGTACTAACACCTTATTGGCAAGGCGATCGTGTGTCAGTAAGCACATGGGAATTCATAAATGAGGATCACGTATTTAATGTACCGGGGGATTTTCGGGCATATAGCACCATTGAGGACGGATTTCGAGATCAAGATTTGTTGTTTCAAGCTGCGCGTTATTCGGCAGTTCGGTCAGCAAGCATTCCACAAACTCAAACAGCTTCACTACAGAAGAGTGGATACGCGACTGACCCTGCCTATACAAGTAAATTGAATATGATCATAGCGATGGAAGGGTTAACTTTCTTCGATGAGGAGGTCATTCGGATGTTAGAGAACTTACAGGCCCAGATTTCAGAATTAACAAGTAGAGTACACTCACTCGAAGAGCAGGCCGCTTTGACGGTCGTGCCAACATGGGCGAAGTCAGCCGTTGATGCGGCAGTAAAGGCCGGCTTGATCGACACACCTGAGAAAGGGAGCTATGATTTCTATCGCTTATTAACTGTGTTACATCGCAAGGGCATTTTATAATATGTGGAAGAATATAGGGGCCGAAAGGGGCAATAATGAGGTTAGTAAATCATTCGGCCTTTAATTCTTACATTTTCACCATATTTGGCTTGCATCAACTTCGTTTGCTCTTGCATAAAAGCATAAATTTCTTTCAAGCGGTTCTTTCTAGGTTTAATTGTTTCTTTAATTTCGCCATTCAACACGATATCGTAAACGATCATTCTAGTTCAGCTCCTTTGTTTTGTCTTTCTAATATCATTGTAGACGATGAATATTAAGGGACGATTAAAATTTCTTTTCAATTTTGTGAATAAAATGAAGGTTATGTTAAATAAACGTTAAAAATGCCTAAAATAGTGATCATTTTTTTTTATCAGTATTTTACAAGTTTTGGATGTGTATAAGTTTATGCACAATATCCCCCTATGCTTTGTCAGCCTTCATGGTACATATTAACAATTTACCCACAGGATATGCACACTTATCTGTGGATAACGGAACGCTTGTTCTATCAAAAACCCCATGATACTATTAGTTTAAATTATAGAATATGGGTGATTTCAGTGAGACAAATTAGCGATGAGACATTGATCGACTCTTATTACAAGGCACTAGATTTAAGATTAGAATCGGATTTTCTTGAACTATTGCTCGCGGAAATACAAAGACGCAAATTAAAGCTATCCGTGATCGTTAAGGACGAGGCACCACTTAATTAATAATTGAACTCAGCACGTATTTGCAGGGTATAGCTAGAATGACAGTCGGGGCAATTCAAGAGGTGAAGGCAGGGCTCTTGCTCGTCGCCTTCCTGGTTTGTCAAGGAAATGTTGTTCATCTCGTAAGGCGAATAAGGACCGAGCAAGTCACTCAGCTTACCATGGTCACACATACGCTGCGAGCACACAGGACAGTTGGTTTGCAATTCTTGCATGCCGTTACAAACTGGACATATAGATGACAAAGGGGTATTCCTCCTAATCCGTAGATTAGGTTAGAATACCCCTTTTCATTGCTATTCATTATAATTTCAAGTTCGAACTGTGTCCTGGTGAAAGCTTGGCACTTGGATCAATGTAAACTTTGGCATTGTTAATTGCCGTAGGTGCTTCACCGAAGCCAACAGCGATCAATTTCAATTTACCAGGGTATGTCGTAATATCACCGGCAGCGAAGATACCTGGGATCGTCGTTTCCATACGGGAATCAACAACGATGGAGCCGTTTTCGATTTCGAGACCCCACTCAGAAATCGGTCCGAGCGAGGATACGAAGCCGAAGTTGATAATAACGGCATCGACATCGTAGATGCTTTCTTCGCCTGATTTAATATTTTTAAGTGTAATTTGCTCGATACGATCTGTTCCGTGAAGTTTAGTGATTTCGGTTGGTGTAACGATGTTAACCTTCGAATTCATTAAGTTCTCTACACTGTGCTCATGAGCACGGAATTTATCTCGACGGTGGATCAAGGTTACTTGCTCAGCAATCGGTTCAAGCATCAAAGCCCAATCAACAGCGGAATCACCGCCGCCGCTAATAAGTACTTTTTGACCGGCAAATGCATTTAAGTCACTTACAAAGTAATGTAAGTTTTTCTTCTCGAATTGAGCTGCTTCCGGTAACTCAAGACGACGCGGCTCGAATGCGCCAACTCCACCTGAAATAATAACGGCATGGCTCAGATGTACACCTTTGTCTGTTGTAATTTCAAAAAGACGTTCTTCTTTCTTAACGACATTATGTACTTTTTCTTCCAAACAAGTATGAATAGGAAAGTGTTTCATTTGGGTAGATAAGTTATCTACAAGCTCTTGAGCTGTAATTTTTGGGAAGCCTGCAACATCATAAATATATTTTTCCGGATAAAGAGCTGCAAGTTGACCACCAAGTTGTGGCATGCTTTCAATGATTTTCACAGATGCTTGACGCATCCCTGCATAAAATGATGCAAACATGCCAGCAGGGCCGCCGCCAATTACAATAATATCAACGATGTCTTGACTGGTTTCTCTCTCGTTCATGATAGAACCTCCGATCAAACCCATAGTGTAACACAGTGATAATCATACTCATTATAAACGTCACTTCTATTGAAGGAAACAGAAAAGTTTAAATTTAACATATATATTGCTTATAGATAGGATAAGTAAATGCTTACATGGATTAGATGGGCTAAAACGCCTATAATACAAGATTTTTTATGCAAAATGACACTTGATATTTACTTATGAAAATTATATCATATCATGAGAATCGGTTTACCATGTTGTGATGAATTTCCACCTGTTTAATCATAATTCACTTCGAAAGCGTGCAAACTAGTAGCAGAATACTACTTTTGAAGCTGTTTGTGTAATTTTTCACAAGATAGAGAGACCATGGGACAAAATACGGATATGGAAGTGAGAGAGACATGAGTAGAATACCAAGAATCGTTATATTAGGAGCCGGTTACGGCGGAATCCTTGCTGCAATTCGGTTGCAAAAGGAATTGAACTACAACGAAGCTGATGTTACGCTTGTTAACAAGCATGACTATCACTACATTACAACACATCTTCACATGCCTGCTGCAGGGACAGATAATCCTGAAAATGCACGCGTGAACATTTTGAAATTGATTGATGAATTTAAAGTTGATTTCGTGAAATCGACAGTTACGCAAATTCGTCCACATGAGAAAAAGGTTATTTTGGAAGACGGAACACTTTCCTACGACTACCTAGTAATCGGACTTGGTGGCGAAGCGGAAACTTTCGGAATTCCTGGTCTGAAAGAAAATGCGCTGAATATTCGCAGTATTAACAGTGTTCGCTTTATTCGTGAGCACATTGAATATCAATTCGCGAAGTTTAAGCGTGAACCAGATCGCAAAGATTACCTAACTTTCGTTATCGGTGGCGCTGGATTTACGGGTATTGAATTCATCGGTGAACTTGCTGATCGTATCCCTCTTCTATGCAAAGAGTTCGATGTGGATCCTTCCCTTGTGAAGATTTATAATATTGAAGCTGCGCCAACTGCATTGCCAGGTTTCGATCCTGAGCTTGTTGAGTATGCGATGAAAGTTCTAACGGACAAAGGTATAACTTTCAAAATTGGTACAGCCATTAAAGAATGTACGCCAGAAGGTGTTCTGATTGCTGGCGATGAGTTCATCAAAGCAGCAACTGTTGTATGGACAGGCGGTATCCGCGGTAACCATATGTTAGATGAAGCTGGCTTCGAAACGATGCGCGGTAGAATTAAAGTTAATGAGCACCTTCATGCTCCAGGCTTTGATAATATTTATGTTGTGGGTGACTGTTCCATCGTGATGAACGATGAAGGCAGACCATATCCACCAACAGCACAAATTGCGATGCAACAAGGTGAAGCTGTAGCTCACAACTTGATCGCGTCAATTCGTGGATCGCAGATGAAAACTTTCAAATACTCGAACAAAGGGACAGTAGCTTCCCTTGGTAAAGGTCAAGCGATCGGTATCGTAGGTTCCCGTAAATTGAAAGGGAATGTCGCTGCTATGATGAAAAAAGTGGTTGATATGAGATACCTTTACATTATTGGCGGAATTCCACTAGTTATACGTAAAGGCCGTTTCTAGTCAAGGAATGCTAACGGGGGGATTGCCATGCGACACTGTAGTGTCCAAGTAAGAGGACTTCTTACCCGGGATGAACTGGATCGTTACAATGCCTTGATCGAAGTCGGTCACTTCTTAGAGACTGAGAAACGTTACGATCATGTCGCTGTTGTCCAAAAGGAAATTGATATCCTCATTCTTCCTGCGATTGAACGTCTGAAGGAAAAGAGTCGTCAGCGTGACCGTGATACGGAAGCGTATCTAGCACGTAAAGCTCAGATGGAAGCTGAATTAGCAGCTGCTCTGCGTGACGACGAGGATGAAGAATAGATACCAAAGAAGCATTGCTCTTCATGGAGCAGTGCTTCTTTTTTCTATGTAATATCAACAAAAAAGAGCAGAGGATCGAAGTCCTTTGCTCTTAAGTCATTATACTTGAATGAATGACGCGAATTTCTCAGGAAGCATAACGTTCCCAACGTAGAAATCTCCGAACTCGCCAAAACGTGCGCTGACTTCATCAAAACGCATTTCGTACACGAGCTTTTTGAAATGAAGAGGATCATCCGAGAATAGTGTAACGCCCCATTCCCAATCATCCAATCCAACAGAGCCTGTAATGATTTGTTTTACTTTACCAGCATATGTACGACCGATCATACCGTGGCTGCGCATCATCGTCTTACGATCTTCCGCAGAAACCATGTACCAGTTGTCATTGCCTTCACGACGCTTATTCATCGGGTAGAAGCAAATGTGTTTGGATTTCGGCAGAATCGGCTTCAAACGAGCTTGAAGCTCAGGATCTTGTGCAGGATCAACACCTGGCTTCGCCAGATAACTGCTCAATTCTACGATGGAGACGTAGGAATAAACGGGTATAGTAAAAGCAGCAAAGCTAGACTTGTTAAAAGCAGTTTCAAGCTCATTCAGCTCTTCCAATGTTTCACGCAGTTGCATGAAAACGAAATCAGCCTTCTGGCCAACGATGCTATAAACGGCAGTACTGCCTAGTTTATCGTTCTCAATTTGTTGCCACTGGGACAAGAAGGATTGCAGCTCGTCCGCTGCATGCTTACGTTCTTGTGGGGTTGCAGCATGCCATGCATTCCAATCCATTAGACGGAAATCATGGAGCGCATACCAGCCTTCCAGCGTTTGTACGGCTTCACTCATTGTTTTTCCTCCATTCAAGGGCTAATATCCCCTACATTGTATCCAATTCATGGAGAAAGGGCAAATGCATGGAGGGGTGAAGTATAGGAAATGTCCAATTAATTGTTCAATTTGTGTACACTTTACCTGTACCATTTCGTAGATTACAATAATAAGAGCTATAGAGGCCAAAGTTAGGAAGTGCTTCTACATATATAAGGGGGAACTATCGTGCTGCAAATGGTTATCGCCACTGTCTTAATGATGGTGTTATTCTTTGGGATCGGCTTTATTCTGAATATGCTAATGAAAACAACGTGGTTTCCACTTTACGCATTCATTGCCTTAGTGATTGGGATTATCATCTATGGATACATGGGGAATTCTTCCTTTATGTCAAATGACGAGAGTTTCACCATTGTTGACGTGATCCCAGCAATCGGCGGCTTAGTCGGTGCAATTTTGAGTGGTTCGGCGATCAAAGCACTGCGTATTCGCGGTTTCAAAATGTTCTAATATTACTGGGGCAATTGGGTCAGGCTAAGAGAAGTTACTTAAACTTCACTTAGGGAGGAGACACGATCGGTGCCTTGGGCGAATGTGAATGGAACATCACTGCATTATGAGATAACGGGACCAGAATGGGGTACGCCAATCGTTTTTATTCATCCCCCATTGTTAACGTTAGAAGCGTTCAGGTATCAGAAAGAACAACTAGGCGTCCATTTCCGAGTCATTACATTTGACATTAGAGGTCATGGCGGAAGTGCGAGTTCGAAGCAGTCAGTAAGTTATCAACTTATTTCGCAAGACATAATAGGGCTTCTTGATTTCTTAGGGATCGAGGAAGCCTTTCTTTGCGGTTATTCAACTGGAGGAACGGTGGCCTTGGAGGCACTGCTTACACATCCCCAACGTTTGGTGGGGGGGATTGTCGTAAGCGGAATGTCAGAATTGACGGATACGTACAATCGAATCAGAATTTGGCTTGCGATACGAATGGCGAATCCTAGTCGAATTATGAATTTTTTGATTAGAGCGATTACGTATGGCAATGCCGATAAAAAGACAACCTATCAGGAGTTAAAAGACCATGCCTTGCAGGATAAAGCGGACAATGTGAGATCCTATTTCGAACAATCCCTGCGCTATAACTGCACAAATAGTCTCTCGAAGATTCAGCAGCCTGTCTTATTGATCTATGGTGAAAAAGACGTTGACTTCCATCCCTATGCTCAAATTCTCCATAGGGGGTTACCGCATAGTTCTCTTTTTTTCATCAAAGATGCGAAGCATCCGGTACCGATTCAAAGCGCAGCACGCATGAATGACATCATTCATCTATGGGTGGACAGCCTCAAGGAGAAGGAACAAAAGGAACGTTGGAAGCTCGATCTAGCTATCGCGCAGAAACTTAATCCTCAATTGTATGGGAATGTACACGAGTATTCGAGTGATGCTGAGTCACCCATTTATACGCAAGAACAATGACGCCAAAATTAAGATTCCATTGCTAGTGAAAATGCGATGGAATCTTTTTCTTGCCCGAAAGGTAAAATTATCTTTTCTCTTGTAGATACCAAGATTGTCGATTTTTGTGGTAGACTAATAGAGAGAGACTGAGACATGGGATAGCTAGATTATTAGCGATCTTTCAGTCGAGCTGAGGCAGGATGGTGCTGTAACGGGATGAGAATGACGAATATGCTGCATTTCACCGAGAATCACAGGTTTTGCGTGAACCGTGAGTTTTCTTTGAGCAGTTTAGACTATAAAATGCTAGCGATGATGTATCAACCGATGATAGGCGGATTGGCCATAAGTTTCTATCAGGCGCTCTATCAGCAGATGAGTGCAGAGAAAGTGGGCTTTTCGCCGATGGAGCAGCAACGTAAGTTGTTTCTTCTACTAGAGCTTGAACAGAATGAGCGTGGTCGAAAGTACATTATTGAACAATCCTCCAAGCTAGAGGCGATTGGTCTCCTTCAGACGACTCGCAAGTTTGTACCCGAGGAAGAAGATTATGTGTTCGTCTATACATTGTTCGCGCCTTTAGGGCCGAATGAGTTTTTCCGAAATCAGCATTTAACGCTGCTGCTGCGCGACAAGGTTGGGAAGTTCATGCTGCTTTCGCTGCGTGAAGATCTGCTCTCGCCTGAACCAGAGGAGTGTCGTGAGGCGGTCGAGGAGAACTTGTCGGTTCCTTTTTATGAGTTATTCCGTCTGAACACACAGGTTGTGGATTATGAACTGGAACAAGCACTCTATGAGGCCTCTGCAAGCAAGCAAGGGGACGCACGGATGGACGTGACGACCAAAGGCTTCAAGTATGCGGATATCATCATGAGGTTCCCGCGTGGAGCGAGTAACCGCGTGTTCGTTGAAGCGCTGAAGCACAAACCGGAGCATATGGTAGCCATTAATATTGTGGCCAAGAAGTACAATCTGTCCCTGCAAGAAACGTGCCGCTTGCTTGATGAGGATGGCGTGTTCACTGAAGAAGGTGAGCTTGTCATGGATCTCATGCAATATAATGCGAATTTGTTCTACAGACAGAGCAAGAAGCGGGATGAAGAGCGGGAGCGTACAACTACGAAATCTGAGGATGAAGTGGAAACTTCGGAAGAGCAGTCTGTGGAGATGGCTTATTATTTAGAAGTACCTCAGCAACTGCGCGGCGAATGCACGGATCATCAGTACAACTACATCATGCGAAATGAGCCATACACGGCTGTGTTGAAAATGTTTTTCACACAGGGTTCGATACCTGATGGCGTACTTAATATTTTCGAGAAAATCGATTTGAACTATAAATTAAAAGAAGAAGTTATTAATGTGTTGATTCACTTCTTGCATATTGATCGTCGCTCTTGGGCCAAATCCTCAATCGAGGCTGTAGCTTCCGATATGCTGGGCAAGCAAATTAATACGTATGAGCATGCCGTTGAATATGTACGAGAGAAAATCAATTACAAGCAGAAAGCTGCTTCTAAGGTGGAATCTGCGAAAGCGGGCGGAGGCTCTGCAACGCGTGGACGTCAGGGCAAGACACAGAAGCCTCATATCCCTATTGTATTGCCTGATACGGGGACTACAGCGTCTACTAGGCTGTCTGCAGAGGAGCTTGAGGCAGCCAGACGAATGGCACAGAAGCTGGATGAGCGATTTAACCGAAAAAATTAGTAAGCGGCTTATCTATGGAATGAACGATGGAACTGTTAGGAGGTGCCGAACATGATGGAGTCCTTATCGCATTTACTCAAATCATTGCCGGATACAGAATGGAAAAGAAAAGCTGAATTGAAAATTCAAGGCGTTCTTGCGGACCCGTTGATTGCTAAATTTCGTCAGAAGTATCCTTTTGTGGATGACTATGCGATTAAAATAAATATGAACAAGTTGTATCAGCATGTTTCGGAATTTAAAACTTGCTCCAATTGCCCTGGCCTAGAGAACTGTCCGAATGATATGACAGGACATTATACAATTCTTACAGCCGAATCAGTGGAGGGGCAAACGCCTTTTATTCATGAGGAGAAGGTACCTTGCAAGAAGTTTATTGCCAAAGGCCAGCAGGACGCCATCTCCAGTCGAATTCGTACTTTTCACGTGGACCCACGGATGATTTCGCGAAGTTTCTCCTTTGGAGATATCTTGGAGACGGATCTCGATCGTGCGAAAGCAGTCATGCAAATTAACGACTATGTAAGTCTAACCATTGAAGAAGGTCTTCAGACGCGAGGGTTATATTTATCTGGATCGTTCGGTACAGGGAAAACGTTCTTGATGGGTTATATGCTGCATCAGTTGGCGAAGGTCGGTATGACGGGAGCCATCGTCTATATGCCAGACTTTGCTGAGGACTTGAAGGGGATGTTCCAAGAGCCTTATAAGCTCAAGGAGACGATTGACCTACTCAAGGAAACGGATCTGCTCGTATTTGACGATATTGGGGCAGAGAATTTGAACCCTTGGCTGAGAGATCACGTCATTGGCGCTATTGTGAATCATCGGATGAATCGGAAACCAACGTTCTTCACTTCCAACTATGCGCTGTCTGGTTTGGAGAAGCATTTCAGCTTCACGAACAAAGACGGCGACGAAGAGTATAAGGGGCAACGAATCATGGATCGGATACGACCATTCGTTGATGTGGTTGAGGTTACGGGTACGAACAAGCGTGGAAGATAAAGCGTAAAGAAAACCTAGCCGGAGGTGGCTAGGTTTTTGTGTTATATTTGCGGCACCCTGCTAGAAGTAAGTATGCACCAGGGAATAGAATTAACTGGATTTCCTACATTTATTTTTCAGCATTTTAGTTAATTCTTCAAAAATCCATCAAATTAACGACATATTTTCCAGTTATTTATGTAAAACCACCTGAATCACGAAAATTAACTATATAGGAGAATGTGGATAACGAGTAGTAATGACTAAGGGGGAAAGGCGACAAATGTAGTGCCGATGGAGTAAGGTTGATGATTTTCTGGAGAAACTCTCAAGTCTTCAAACCCCTCTAACGCTGTCAGAAATGCAAAAGAGCACTTTTCGAATGATTTTCCCTTCCGTTATTAGAAATTGATGCAAATAGGCATCAATTTGAAGTGATTTTAGGAGATTCTCCCGAAATAAGTTAAAAAGGTTGCCTATTTGCACGTATTTATCAATTTCAACTATAAATCAGCGGAAAAGGATGCCTTTTTGCATGTTTGAGAGAGGGGAGCTGGAAGTGGAGGAAGAGAGGGGTAACTAGAAAAAAGCCGCTTCGCAATTGCCTGCAAAGCGGCTTTAACTTTTGATGTTTCGCTTAGCTCATCACTTGGATGACGGTAGCAATGACTGCAATGACGAACAATGCGCCAAAGAATACGCCAAAACCTATGCCTACATCCATGAAATCATTACGCGGTTCTTCGTACACGTGATGCTCAGGGTGTTGATTGCTCATGTGGTTACCCCCTAACGTCCGACATTCGTATTTGTAAGCCTAGTATACCCAAATTCGTCGAAAGTTGTAAAGCTAATCAAAGTGACAATTGTGCAAACAATCGCAATAAATAGCAGAATGGGTAAAATACTTCTTGACTCTGACATTAGTGTTATGGTTTACAATAAAGACATCCCTCCAAGATATGTGGGAATAGAAAGAAGTGACGTCCATGCGGATTAGTGAGTTATCCAAGCTTACCGGAGCAAGTATTCGGTCCTTGCGCTACTACGAAGCCAAAGGGCTGATCGCAACACAACGTGAAGAGAATGGCTATCGGGTCTACAATCAAATGGTTGTTGAGCGTGTGAAGACCATTCAGTTTTACTTGAGCCTGGGCTTTACGACTGAGCAGATTGAAAGCTTTCTGAACTGTGTGATGAAGAATCAAGAATCACAGTGTGACGATTTGCTGCCCCTGTACACCGAGAAGTTACAAGAAATCGAGAAACAAATGGAGATGCTGCAACTGCTCCAAGCGAATCTCAAAGATCGTATTTCCTATATTGAGGAACAGCGACGCCAAGGGCTGCCTGTTGGATTACCCTCGATATAGACCAAAGGATACCCTGTTTGCTAACTTATGGCTTGGTTGAAAAGGCATATGAGTGTGGTATACTTTACATGTTGACGTGATGCGAAGCAAGTTAAGTGACGAACTTAATCTTACTTTTCACCTTATAAATCAAATTCATTCTTAGAAGGAGGAACTATCATGGCAATCGTGAATGTTTCTGACAACAGTTTTAAAGCAGAAGTTGAAGGAGAAGGTACAGTACTTGTAGACTTCTGGGCACCTTGGTGCGGACCTTGCAAAATGATCGCTCCTGTATTGGAAGAGCTAGATAAAGAAGTTGAATCTTTGAAAATCGCGAAAGTAAACGTGGATGACAACCCGGAATCCGCTGCTCGCTTTGGCGTTATGAGTATCCCAACTCTAATCGTATTCAAAGATGGTCAACCCGTTGATAAAGTGGTTGGTTTCCAATCCAAAGACGCGTTGAAAAACGTTGTTTCCCGTCATCAATAATTGACAAGTGCAACAAACTAGAAACAATTGTTCGTGAGAAAAAGCTCTTTTTCTGCTATGCTGAGAAAGAGCTTTTTTTTCATTCGCGATGATTTTTTCTGGAAGGAGTTTTAGAGGATGACTGATTTTGAGCAAGAGGACGCAGACGTCCGCGAACAGAGCCTGGAAACGATCAGGCACAAGCTATCTTTACTCCCGGACAAGCCGGGCTGTTATATTATGAAGAACCATCAAGGCACGATTATTTATGTAGGCAAAGCCAAAGTATTGAAAAATCGTGTGCGCTCCTATTTCACGGGGAGTCACAGCGCCAAAACGCAAAAGTTAGTCAGCGAAATTCGCGACTTTGAATATATCATTACCTCCTCTAACATGGAGGCACTTATCCTCGAGTGTAATCTGATTAAGCAGCATCATCCTCGGTATAACGTACTTCTTAAGGATGATAAGACGTTTCCTTATATCAAAATTACACATGAGGAGCAGCCGCGTCTAGAAGTCACGCGGCGGGTGTACAAGGATAAGGGGAAATATTTCGGCCCTTATCCGAATGCTTTCGCGGCCCAGCAGACGAAGAAGCTGCTGGATCGGTTGTATCCGCTGCGCAAGTGCAAGACCATGCCCGATAAAGTATGCCTATACTATCATATGGGGCAGTGTCTTGCGCCTTGCGCACTAGAGGTATCCGCCGAAACGAACGAGCGGATGGTGCAAGAAATCAGCCGTTTCCTGAACGGGGGACACGACGTCATTAAAGAAGAGCTGACGACCAAGATGTTGGCGGCAGCGGAAGAACTGAACTTCGAGCGCGCGAAGGAGCTGCGCGATCACATTATGAGCATCGATGCGCTCATGGAGAAGCAGAAGATCACGACAGCCGACGCGCTGGACCGCGATGTCTTCGGCTACGCCGTAGATAAGGGCTGGATGGCGGTGCATATCCAGTACATGCGTCAAGGCAAGCTCATCGAACGGCACGTTTCACTCTTCCCTTACTACGGCGATGAGTACAACGATTTCATGACGTATGTCACACAGGTGTACAGCGATAATCCAGCATTGCCGAAGGAGATTTTCCTGCCTACGATGCCGGAGCCAGAAGCTCAGCAAGAGGCGCTGGGAGATGGGGTAAGGCGCACAGAGGGTGATGAGAAAGAGATTCGCGAAGCCTTGGAAGGTTGGCTCAAGGTAAAGGTGCATATGCCGCAGCGCGGACTGAAGAAGCAAATGGTGGATATGGCCAGAGACAACGCGGTGAATGCTTTGGATGAGAAGTTCCGACTTGTTGAACGCGACGAGCGTCGTACAACGAAAGCTGTCGAGAACCTCGGCGAGTGGCTTGGCATTGGTACGATTCGCCGAATAGAAGCATTCGATAACTCGAACATCCAAGGGACGAATCCCGTATCGGCAATGGTTGTATTCGTAGATGGGAAGCCGGATCGCAAGGAATACCGTAAATTTAAAGTGAAGACGGTCGTAGGACCGGATGATTATGAAACGATGCGGGAAGTCATCAGACGACGCTATGAGCGTGTTCTGAAGGACAATCTCACGATGCCTGATTTGATTGTTGTCGATGGGGGGAAAGGACAAATCTCTGCTGCTATCGACATTCTGGAGAATGAATTAGGCTTATATATTCCGATTTGTGGGCTAGTGAAGGATGCCAAGCATAAAACAGCCCAGCTGATGATCGGTGATCCAGCCGAAATTGTTCCTCTGCCGCGCGACAGTCAGGAGTTTTATTTGCTGCAGCGGATTCAAGACGAAGTCCATCGCTTTGCCATCACGTTTCATCGGGAAACGCGGGCTAAGTCGATGGTCGTCTCCCAGCTCGATGCCATTCCGGGCATCGGTGAGAAGCGCCGTAAAGCGCTGCTGAAGCATTTTGGCTCCGTGCGCAAAATAAAAGAGGCCGAAGTCACGGACTTCAAGCCTCTGGGTATTGGTGAAAAATTAGCGAGTGAAATTATCAAAGCACTTCAAGGCGAGGCGGCGGCTCCCCAGGAATAGGGGGCTTTCGCCTTTTTCCATGCAACCAAGCTAAGCCAAGTCCAACCAGTCCAGGGAGTGCAAGATAGAGGATGCCAGCGAGTACATCGCTGATGTGGCCTAAGGAGAAGAGGGACAACCCCATCAGAATGCTATCCATACACGCATGAACGAATATCGCTGTGATGAACCCATATTTCAGGAATACATATCCGAGTATGATGCCAATAATGGTAACCTCGATCAGTCGCGTGTAGACGGGATAGATCGGGTATTGCGTATGACTTGCTGCCCAGATCACACTTGGAAGTAGGATGGCGATAAAATTGTTGCGGAACAGTTTTTTGAAAAGGATAATGCCTAGGAATCGGAAGGTAGCTTCTTCCGAAATCGCCGCAACCCACGCCATAAGCGGGAATAATTGAGGCTTGAGCATATTGAGTACCGAATCGGCAGGATCATTGACCGACCACACATCGAATTTCACTTCACCTGTGTAAAATAATACTTGCTGAATACCTAAGATGAAGAGTGCTATTAAATAGCCTCGACCCATTCCGTCATACACGTCTTGGCCAAACTTGTCATCTTTCCAGGCAGTCCATTTATTAAGACCAATGGAGTTCCACAATCCAATACCGGCGATTAAAGAAAGATAGAGCGATATCCCAAGTAGAACAGTGATGACACTCATAAATACAATTGTAAACCAAACGGCCTCATTACTGTTCGTATCCCCACTCATAACTCGAAAAGCTGGATACATATTCACATTGTTCATGATATAAATCACGAAGAAGATGGTAGTTAATAATAAGCCCCTGCTGAATTTAATTAGTTTCCTATATATAATGGCAAATACAATTGCAGCAAGCGTCATTAACAGCGTAAAGCCCATGGAAATCCAGGTCATGCGTGAAGCGGAATCATCTTGTTGGGTGAGCCAATCTAAGTGAGAATCAGGTAGTCCAAAACTTACATTAAAACCTGTTAGATTCGTTTGATCGAAATTCACTCGTACGTTTAGCTTCGCTTCACCGATAGGTTGAGTGCGTTTTTCGTATTGGAGTGTCATTTGCTCTTCGGGAGAATCATTACGTGCATTATCGACTTGGCTGAAGTCCTCTGGCTCAAAGCCCATATGACGAAGCTCCAGTTTCGCTAGTGTATCTGCTTTGGTCGTGCTCATCGGTGATGATGACTTCGTATTCGTCATGGCAAGGTTTTCATGCCAGCCGATGATGCTTGAATTCGTGTAGTTGACATCGACTTCAAACTGACGTTTGGTAGTGGCATCCTTGACACTGACTTGATAATAATCAATGGGGAACTTTTCGCCATATTGCTTCGTATAAGCTTCTAATAAATGTTCCTTTTGAAAGTAGCCGCTTCGTTCTTTTTTAGATTGATAGACGACATAGGTTTGTGGATTGTGCAGCTCATAACGCTGACGAATGAAGGCTGCCGCACTTTCGGCTGCTTGCTGCTTCGTGATCGAGGGCATATCCGCTACAGCAGGTTCCTCATCACGCAGTCCATACAACATCGAAACCCCGAGGTAAAGGAACATTCCAATACAAGCCAAGAGGAGTAGGAAACGATTAAATTTCAGCCTTTGCATAGTCAATTCCCTTCTGAATTCACGATTCTCAATCATTTCTTTACGTTATCATAGTTTAAAAAGAAAGCCAATTTACTGGTAAACATTCGGAAACAATTATATAATACCTTTTGAATTGCTTACTGGCGGAATTTCTACAAATGAACGGGGAACTCTATCGGTATAGCCAAGTGGTAATTAGATTATTTTCTTACATATGCAGGAGGCGCGATGAATAAAAAACTAAATATTTGGCAGCTAACACCTCCGCAGATCCTGGTTTTAGGTTTCGCTGTTATCATTTTCATAGGAGCGGGGCTATTGATGCTGCCCATTGCTTCGGCGACAGGACTCTCGATACCTTTTATTGATGCCTTTTTCACGGCTGTCTCTGCGACTTGTGTGACAGGGCTTGTTGTTGTGGATACGGGAAGTGCTTATACGATGTTTGGGCAGATTGTAATTGTATCTTTGATTCAAGTTGGCGGGCTTGGATTTATGACGATGGCGACATTAGTTGCTTTTGCTTTTCGTAAAAAAATTACTTTAAAAGAACGGCTAGTCTTACAAGAAGCTTTCAACCAAGGCAGTATGGAAGGCATTGTCCGTTTGATCCGCAAAGTTATCATCTATTCCTTGACTATTGAAGCCATTGCTGCTGTTATCTTTACAATTCGGTTTTCATTTGATTTTGGTTTTTCTAGAGGTCTCTATTACGGTATCTGGCATGCTGTGTCCATGTTTAATAATGCGGGCTTTGATTTGTTCGGAACTGTGGATGCACCTTTTGTATCTCTAACTGGATATGTTGGCGATTTTGTTGTTAATTTTGTTGCGATGATGCTGATTATTCTTGGAGGGATTGGGTTTATTGTCATCTCCGATCTAATGGAATTTCGTAATAAGAGAAAGCTTTCTTTGCATTCAAAGGTCGTTCTAAGTATGAGTGGTTTACTCCTGCTAGTAGGTGCAGTTGGTATTTTTATATTCGAGTTTACAAATATCAGAACCTTAGGTTCATTGGATTTTGGTGCAAAAATATTAGGATCCTTTTTTCAATCTGTAACAGCTCGAACGGCAGGTGCTAACACTGTAGACATTGGTGCGCTTCGTCAAGCCACCCAATTTCTAATCATTATACTTATGTTTATCGGGGCTTCGCCAGGTTCGACTGGTGGCGGAATTAAGACAACTACGTTTACCATTCTGATCAGTGCAATCATCACGATGATTCGTGGAAAAGAAGACATCGTCATTTTTCGCTATCGTTTGGCCAAGGATCGTATTCTCAAAGCAATTACGTTATCCATGATGGCTTTATTCTTAGTCATTATCGTCACAATGATTTTATCCACGACTCAAGATTCATCATTTATTAAAATTTTGTTTGAAGTTACATCTGCATTTGGAACTGTGGGCCTTTCGATGGGATTGACGCCAGAATTAACAACGTTTGGGAAAGTGCTTATTTGTATAACGATGTTTGCCGGACGTTTAGGAACGATCACGCTGGCCTATGCTTTGCAACCTAAGCAAGAGAAAGAATTATTTAGATACCCTGAGGGTAAAATTACGATTGGATAGGTGTAAAACAAGATGAAGAAGAAGCAATACGTTGTGGTAGGGTTAGGTAGATTCGGGTCAAGTCTTTCTAGAGAACTTATGAAACTTGGTCATGAAGTTTTGGGGATTGATCTGGACGAGGAAGTCGTGAACGACATGAGTGATGAACTAACACATTCTGTTGTCGCGGACGCAACGGATGAAGATGTACTGAAATCGTTAGGTATTCGAAATTTTGATTGTGCGGTCATCGCCATTGGGGATGATATTCAATCCAGCATTTTGACAGCGATCGTCATGAAAGATTTGGGTGTAAGTCAAGTCGTTGCCAAAGCATTATCCGAGCTTCATGGAAAAGTGCTGACGAAATTAGGAGTCGATCGTGTCGTTTATCCGGAACGGGACATGGGCATTCGCGTGGCACATCAATTGGTCACCCCTAATTTATTGGATTATATTGAAATTTCCAAAGACTACACGATTGTAGAGCTTTCAGTGCCAAAGCGGATATGTGGATATACGATACAACAGTTAGACCCGCGAGCTAAATATGGCTGCAGTGTTGTGGCGATCAATAAGCAGACGGGGGTTATCATTGCGCCGCAAGCAGGTGATGTTGTGAATGAAAATGATATCATGGTTATCATCGGAACCAACAACCAAATTAATGAATTTGAAAGTCAAGTTATCGGCTGATCCGCACACATACCAAGTCCTGCAGCAAGGGAATTTTCTTATGAAGGTGGACAACGCATGTATAAGGTACTCATGATCGAAGATGATGCGATGATCGGTGATATGGTCACGATGTATTTGAAGGAAGAGGGTTTCCATGTCATCCGAGAGGAGAATGGGACAAGTGGGATTGCGGCAATACCACAATTTCAACCTGATCTGATTCTGTTGGATTGGGTGCTCCCAGACATGGATGGGCTAGCGATTTGTCGCCAAGTTCGTGAGACCTCAAGTGTGCCGATCATGATAGTTTCTATGAAAAATAAAATCGTTGAACGCGTCAATGCCCTAGGAGCGGGTGCGGATGACTTCATGTGTAAGCCATTTAGTATGCATGAATTGATTGCAAGATCCCATGCACTTATTCGCCGTGCGCAGAGATATCCATCCATGAATCAGCTTCCTGATGCGCAGTCGAGACACCAAGAGCAGGAAGAAGTAAAACCAGCTAAATCAACTGTACTTGCGGCTGTCATGGATAAGCAGGATAAGATAACATTGAATACGAATACACGTTCCATGAGTGTGTATGGTGAGATTGTTGAGACAACGTATTCGGAATTCGAAATTATGAGATGCTTTATTAACAACCCAGGTCGCGTGTACAGTCGTGAAGATCTATTACAAACCGTGCGCGGATTTGATTCTTTCGTGACTGACAGGGCTATTGATGTACATATTGCAAATCTTCGGAAGAAGATCGAAGACAACCCCAAAGAGCCGAAATGGATTCGGACCGTTTGGGGTGTTGGATATAAATTTGTGCACATGTAAGGGGATATGGTTCAGGCTAGCGACGCTTTGCAAAATAGTTGATCGCTTGGGCGACAAACTTCATAGATTCCGCATTATCTGCTGAGTGATCGGAGTAGATCAGTGAGGTTGTTCGTTTCGTTTGTTCTAATTCTTGTAGTTCTTTTAAAATTAGTTCATTATTCTGAATTAAATCTTCACGTAAATAGGATTTGGGCAATAAGGTTGCTGTCTTGCAGGTAGAGACGAGCCGTATGATCGCTTCAAAGGAATCGATCTCCATTTGAACGTTGGGGAATATCGTGAAACGATTGAACAGCTCGTCCATCAGAATGCGATACCATGTACCTTTGGAAAAGAGGATCATCGGCAATTCATTCAGATCCTTCATCGTAATCTCCGTACGATCGATTAAGGGATGTCCGGATGGAAGCACCAGGCTGAGATGGTCGTCGAATAAAGGTTCACAGTGGAGGCTAGTCGCATTAATTTGAGAGGCAACGATGCCGATATCCACTTTATTGTCTTTGACCAAGGATACAATCTCATGTGTTTTGCCGGTAAGAAGCTTGATATCTGTGAGTGGATAGTCCTGCAAATAATCCGTGATGAGATCAGGCAGCGTAGATTGGAGTGTTGTCAGAGAGGCTCCGATAGTAAGTGATGACGGGCTACCCGCGGCTTTATAACTATGAAGAGCTTGCTTGAACTTCCGCTCAAGATGACGCTTCTCTAAGGCGTGATCATAGCAAATTTGCCCTGCTTTCGTTAACTCGAGTCTTTTCCCCTTCCGGATAAAAAGCTCCACCCCAAGCTCATCTTCCAGCTTCATAATTTTTCGCGATAGGGCAGGCTGTGAAATGTTTAACAATTGTGATGCTTTGTTAAGGCTGACTTGTTCGACTACGATGGCGAAGACATCTAAAAGCTCCAAACGTTTCCCTCATCTCTATATGTGAATTAGTTATAAGTAGATATAAAAAAACGGCACTTCCATTATAAGCGCGAAAGAGGTACGATGTACATGTCACAAATTAGCTATATTTCGTGGACCTTTGTGTATAATCATTGACTGAATTGGCAAAATAGGCGTGGATGATTATGGGTTGACGCTCGTTTGCGGCGAGAGTACAATGATATGTGGCTTGTTTTGTCAAAACTTGTCGGATGTTTGTTGTGATTGAATTTTGTTGAGGGGGGAATTGGTTACATTATGAGTAATTCGTATTACTTTCGAAAGATCCACTCGTTACTAGGTGTCATTCCGGTGGGCTTCTTTCTTCTTGAGCATTTGCTCACTAATTATGAAGCAACCAAAGGACCTGAAGCCTTCCTGGATCAAATTAACTGGTTGAACGATTTGCCGTTACGATTGTTATTGGAAATCGTGGGAATCTGGCTTCCGCTTCTTTACCATGCCGTTTATGGACTTTATGTAGCGTATCAATCACGTAATAACGTATCAAGCTACGGGTATTTCCGTAATACGATGTTTATGTTGCAACGTGTGACAGGGGTACTTACATTCTTGTTCATCGTCTGGCATCTATTCGAGACTCGCGTTCAAGTTGCCTTAGGCAATGTGGCGCATGAAGCGCTCGGCAATACGATGCATGATATTGCGACGAATCCAGTTATCTTCACGTTATATCTGATTGGGATTGTTTCTGCAACATTCCATTTCACGAACGGCCTATGGTCATTCCTTGTGAGCTGGGGAATTACAATTGGACCGCGTGCGCAACGCTTTTCGACGATCATTACAATGGGCTTGTTCGTTCTAATGACGGTGATGTTTATTATGTCATTAACTGCGTTTACAGGTACAGAATTTTCAGTTCCAGTAGAAGCGCATACGGGGAAATAAGGGAGGGTGAACAGAAGTGGCTAATTCAAAAATCATCGTCGTCGGCGGAGGCCTTGCGGGACTCATGGCGACAATTAAAGCGGCAGAGGCCGGAGTTCATGTGCAATTGTTCTCCTTAGTTCCTGTGAAACGTTCCCACTCCGTATGTGCGCAAGGCGGCATTAACGGTGCGGTGAATACGAAGGGTGAAGGTGACTCCACGTGGGAGCACTTTGACGATACAGTATACGGGGGAGATTTCTTAGCGAATCAACCTCCTGTTAAAGCATTATGCGACGCAGCTCCAGGCATTATTCACTTGATGGACCGGATGGGCGTTATGTTTAACCGTACACCAGAAGGTTTGCTTGATTTCCGTCGTTTCGGTGGTACCAAATATCACCGTACAGCATTCGCTGGCGCAACAACGGGTCAACAATTGCTGTATGCGCTTGACGAGCAAGTTCGTCGTTGGGAAACAGCAGGTCTTGTAACGAAATTCGAGCACTGGGAATTCCTGGGTTCGGTTATTGATGACGATGGCGTATGCCGCGGTATTGCTGCACAAGATTTGCGCAGCATGGAAATTCAAACGTTCCCTGCTGATGCCGTTATCTTGGCAACAGGCGGTCCTGGTATCATTTTCGGAAAAACAACGAATTCCGTTATTAACACGGGTACGGCAGCAAGTGCAGTTTACCAACAAGGTGTGAAATACGCGAATGGTGAAATGATTCAAATTCACCCAACGGCGATTCCAGGAGACGACAAGCTGCGCTTGATGTCTGAATCAGCACGTGGTGAAGGCGGACGCATTTGGACTTACAAAGACGGTAAGCCATGGTATTTCCTTGAAGAGAAATATCCAGCATACGGTAACCTTGTGCCTCGTGATATTGCAACACGTGAGATCTTCTCCGTGTGTATTGATCAGAAGCTCGGTATCAATGGCGAGAACATGGTTTACTTGGATCTTTCTCATAAAGACCCGAAAGAGCTTGATATTAAGCTCGGCGGTATTATGGAAATTTACGAGAAGTTCATGGGCGATGACCCGCGTAAAATTCCAATGAAAATTTTCCCGGCGGTTCATTATTCGATGGGCGGCATGTGGGTTGACTATAACATGATGACGAACATCCCAGGTCTATTCGCAGCAGGTGAGTGTGAGTATCAGCATCACGGTGCAAACCGTTTGGGCGCGAACTCCCTCGTTTCCGCGATTTATGACGGCATGGTCTCTGGTCCTAAAGCGGTTGAGTATATTCGCGGCTTATCCAAGCATGCGGATGATACGTCCTCCATCATTTATGATCGTGAGAAGAAACGCCATCAAGATCGTTATGAGAGCTTGCTCAAAATGAACAACGGTACGGAAAATGCGTACGTGCTTCATAAAGAGCTTGGCGACATGATGAATGCTAACATGACGGTTGTTCGTTACAACGATCGTTTGACTGAAACGATTGGCAAGATCAAAGACTTGAAAGAGCGTTACAACAACATTAACATCACGGATACGGCACGTTGGAACAACCAAGGGGTTGCGTTCACACGCCAACTTTGGAACATGTTCGAGCTTGCAGAAGCGATGACAGTTGGTGCGTTGATGCGTGATGAGAGTCGTGGTGCGCATTACAAGCCTGATTTCCCAGAGCGTGATGATGATAACTTCATGAAAACGACAATCGCCGATTGGACGCCAGATGGTCCTAAGATTTCGTATGATGAAATTGATGTATCGTTGATTAAACCTCGTAAACGTGACTACTCCACGGAGAAGAAAAAGGAGGGATCCTGATCATGGCGGAGACACTAAGCGCAACGAAAACCGTGAAGTTTATCGTGACTCGTCAAGAGAGTCCGGATTCCAAACCGTACACAGAGGAGTTTGAAGTTCCTTATCGCGCGAACATGAACGTGATCAGCGGTTTGATGGAAGTTCAGCGTAATCCTAAGAATGCGAATGGCGACAAAACAACACCAGTATGTTGGGAATCCAACTGTCTGGAAGAAGTATGTGGCGCTTGTTCGATGGTCATCAATGGGAAGCCGCGTCAAGCTTGTTCCGCGCTTGTAGATAAGCTGGAGCAGCCGATTCGTGTAGCACCAATGAGCACATTCCCGGTTATGCGTGACCTAGTTATCGACCGTGGACGCATGTTCAACGCGTTGAAAAAGGTTAAAGCATGGGTTCCAATTGACGGAACCTACGATCTTGGTCCTGGACCGCGTATGGCTGAGTCGAAGCGTCAATGGGCTTATGAGTTGTCCAAATGTATGACATGCGGCGTGTGTTTGGAAGCTTGTCCGAACGTAAACGACAAAAACTCGTTTATCGGACCTTCCGCACTTTCCCAAGTTCGTCTATTCAATGCTCACCCAACGGGTGAGATGAACAAAGACGAGCGTTTGGATACGCTGATGACAGACGGCGGTATCGAAGGCTGCGGTAACTCGCAGAACTGCGTACGCTCCTGTCCGAAGGGAATTCCGCTTACGACGTCGATCGCAGCTTTGAACGCGGACACGACGAAGCACTTGTTCAAGAAATGGTTAGGCGTGTAAGTAGCGCTGACTGATAGAGAGATAAGCCTGGCACCCTTTTGGGGTGCTGGGCTTTTTTTTGAGGCGGGAAAAGCGGGCTGTGCGCGTCGGTTAAGAAAGCACAGTGAAGCCGCGAATAAGAACTCGTGGAGTTCTTATTCAGTGAGAATCGCCGCTTTGAGAGGAAATAAGAACGTTTCGCGTTCTTATTTGTAATGCAAGCGCACGGAAAGCACAGTGAAGCGGTAAATAAGAACTCGCGGAGTTCTTATTCAGTGAGAATCGCCGCTTTGAGAGGAAATAAGAACGTTTCGCGTTCTTATTTGTGGTGCAAGCACACGAATAATCCCCGTTCAGACTCACGTCGCGGAACAACAAAAAGACCTGAGTCAGACTCTCAGGTCATCTGGATCATGTGAAGAGGTTAGTGAGCTGCGGGGTAGTCGAGTGATTCTGGTGCATCATACTTATTTATAGGGGACATCATGTGAGGGTGCTGGGAAGAAGGAGTGGATGTTAGGAGATCCACATTAAGTGGTGAAGATACTTTTGGGGTCATCGCCGCGGCTGGCCGTTTGTGCTTATTATCTAACATGTGAATGTGGAAATGAATCGAATGCATTGCGACACCTCCATTTAGATGTATTATATGTTATATAATATTACGTAAATACTCGTTTTGACAACCTATTATTTATTTGTGTTATATATATTGACATCAACAACCAATCTAAGTATGATATAAACAAAAGTAAGACAACGAAGAAACAACCGCATAGCAAACTTGTTTTCTAGGGTTCCGCGATAGAATGAAGGCTATCGGTCAGGTCCAAGAGAAGACACACGATGAGCTTCATCGTGCACACGGAGGGATAAAAGCCCGGGAGGATATCAGGATATGATATCATTCCGGGCTTTTCCTTTTACCATTTTATACAGAGAGGGAGTTCGGGGAATGAGACAAAAAACAATATTTCTGATGTTGGCGGTATTATTAACTTTTACAGTAATCAGCGGGTGTGGAAGTAAAGAGGCGAGTACGACAGCTGGAGGCAGCAAGGAGCCAATCAAGTTGGCGCTTAGTCCATGGCCGGGCTGGTTCGTGTGGTACCTCGTGAAGGAGAAGGGCTTTTTCGAGAAAAATGGCGTAAACGTGGATCTGGTCTGGTTCCCCGTATACAGTGACTCCCTATCCGCACTAGCTTCAGGTAAAGTTGATGCAAACAGTCAAACGCTAAGTGATACGCTGGCTCCGGCGAGTAAAGGCATTAAGCTCAAAGCCGTGCTGGTCAATGATAACTCCAATGGCGGCGACGGTGTTGTCGTGAAGCCAAGTATCAATTCTTTGAAAGATTTGAAAGGTAAGAAAGTCGCAACTGAGCTTGGAACCGTCGATCACCTTCTGATGCTGACAGCGCTTGAGAAAGCAGGATTAGCAGAGAAGGATGTCACGTATACGAATATGACAGTCAACGATGCAGGGCCAGCGTTCATTGCGGGTAATCTGGATGCTGCGGTACTCTGGGAGCCATTCCTAAGCAAAGCCATTCAAGAGGGGAAAGGGAAGCTGCTATTCTCATCCAAGGACACACCAGGATTGATCCCTGACTTGCTCGTATTTAAAGAGGAAATTACAAAGAATCGTCCAGACGATGTGAAAAAAATTATTAACGCTTGGTTCGACGCTTTGGATTACTGGAAGGCGAACCCAGAAGAGTCTTTAAAAATTATGGCAAAAGCGGCAGAGACACCGATCGATGAATACAAAGCTGGTGTGGATAGCGTGAAGATTTTCCAACTGGAGGATAACCTCAAGGCTTTCGCCAAAGGGGATTCCTACGAATCGCTAGCATTTACTT
This sequence comes from Paenibacillus sp. LjRoot56, assembly GCF_964253335.1. Classification (NCBI taxonomy): domain Bacteria; kingdom Bacillati; phylum Bacillota; class Bacilli; order Caryophanales; family Paenibacillaceae; genus Paenibacillus; species Paenibacillus sp. LjRoot56. The sequence continues at coordinate 545,664 of NZ_CAXURV020000003.1, read as the reverse complement.
CTGTTAAGACGGCCGAATTCTTAAAAGGCTTAGATATGCTGAGCACAATTCCCAAAGCGGAAACCTTCTTGGATGGCCATTTTGTAGAGGAAGTCATGAAGGAACGCAAGAAATAAAGGCTGAACAGGAGGGCTGCAGATGGAAATGCTGGTAAAAAAAAGACGCAAGTCCACATTGTTTGCCATACGAGGCGAAATTAGCCGTAAATCATATTTGTCAGGTGTCGTGCTTATCATTGCGGTTCTGTTGTTGTTCTGGAGCGTGATGAGCTACGGCAACTTGGTAAATCGTACATTCCTTCCAACACCGGATCAGGTACTCCGGCAGTTTGGGATTCAATTACAGAACCCCGTGTTCTGGCAAAATGTGTGGATAAGTATTTTCCGAGTTGGCGGTGGATTCTTGCTCGCTTGTCTAATCGGGATACCACTTGGGATTTTGGCGGGTACGTATCGGTTTGCTGAAGCTATTCTAGTACCACCTACTGAATTTATTCGGTATATGCCTGCGACGGCGTTCATTCCCTTGATCATGGTGTGGGCGGGGATCGGCGAGTGGGCGAAGGTTCTCGTAATCTTCCTAGGGTGTTTCTTCCAATTGATGCTGATGGTTGCAGATAATACACGGTCGGTGTCCAATGATCTACTGCAGACCTCGTATACACTCGGTGCGAAACGCTGGCAAGTGATCGAGAAGGTGCTCATTCCTGCACTCCTGCCAGATTTGATGAATACACTGCGCTTAATTATTGGATGGGCATGGACGTATCTGGTTGTAGCAGAGTTGGTTGCCGCTAGCAGTGGTCTTGGATTTTCGATCATGAAGGCGCAGAGGTTCCTAAACACGGATCAAATATTTGTGGGCATTATTGCGATTGGTTTGCTAGGCTTATTAACGGATCGCACATTTGCTTATTGTCATAAGCGGTTTTTCCCATGGTTGGAAGGAGGGCGTTAAGATGGAAGCATTGAACTTGGATTACAATAACGTGCCTTCTGAGGGGACAATTGCAGGTGCAGGTACTGGTGTACGAAAAATTGAGGCAGTCGATGTTACGAAAGTATACAGTACGAAGAAGTCACAATTCGTAGCATTGGATCGTGTGTCCTTTCACGTGGATGCGCATGAGTTTGTTAGCTTTGTCGGGCCTTCAGGTTGCGGGAAGTCTTCCTTATTGCGGATTATTGCTGGATTAGAGCCATTAACAATGGGGGATCTGAGTATCAACGGACATGAGATTGAAGGACCTGGTGCTGACAGAGGCATGGTCTTCCAGAGCTATACGTTGTTCCCTTGGCTATCCGTGAGAGAGAATATTGAATTCGGTTTGACGTTGAAGGGGGTTCCATTGTTCGAAAAGAGAGCGATAGCCGACCACTTTATGGAATTAGTGGGGTTGCATAAGTTCGCGAAATCATTGCCGAAGGAGCTTTCGGGCGGCATGAAGCAGCGGGTCGCGATCGCGCGAGCTTTGGCAAATAATCCGGATGTGCTGCTCATGGATGAACCATTCGGCGCATTGGATCCGCAAACGAAAAATGCCATGCAAGAGCTGCTATTGCGCATTTGGGAAAAGGAGAAAACGACGGTTGTGTTCATCACGCACGATATCGAGGAAGCCATCTTCTTATCGCAGCGGGTGTATGTGATGCAGGCGCATCCAGGCACGATCCGCAGTGAGATTGCCATACCGCGCGGGATGAGGCAGGTGGAGGATGTGAAGGACTCCGAAGCTTTCGTGAAGCTGAAGAAGCAGATCATTTCGTTGATTGGGCATCAGGACGAGTAAAGGCATAGGGGCACCCTAGCAGAGTGATCTGCTGTGGTGCCTTTTGTGTTAAATTGTGAAGCCGGAAAGTGGGGGGAGGAGGTTGTTGTAGCGAAATAACTGGAAAATATCCAGCTATATCGGGGGAAAGTCCCGTTTTTGTTGATATAACTGGAAAACATCCAGCTATTTTAAGACATTTTGCTCAAAAACCGCAGTAGTGGATAAATTAGCTACATGAAATCCATCTAATTCCGATTTTGAACCAAATAAAGAGAATTTAGATGGAGGTTTTCTAGTTATTCATTTTAAACGCCAAAAGAGTAACAGAACACCCTGTCCCCTACCACTTACTCAGATTGTGGAGCCGATGCCAAGACGGGGAAAAGTCGCCCCTTAAGAGGTTCACCTTCTTGAAAGCCAGAGCCTCGGGTTAGTTCATGATTGCTTTTGCTATTAAAAGTAGCATTCTCGGGCATATAGACGATGGTCAAGACTCGGCGCGGTTTGTCAGACTTGTTGGCATGCGCATAATGAAAAGTGAGTCCGTGATGAAGTGTGAAGCTGCCACGTTTGAGAGGTACGTTGACAGGTCGGCGGAGGTTTGTACCACTTTCCTTGGTGAGCTCGAGCAAATCGATGGGATGCAGGAAGTCGACATTGGTTAATTTCCCTTCCTTGTGAGAGCCGGGGATGAAGGACAAGCAGCCATTAACCTCATCTACGTCATGCATTGGCAGCCACAAGGTTAAGACATTAGATTCATGCATGGGAAAATAGGTGGCATCCTGATGCCAAGGCGTAGGTTTGGAATCTCCTGGCATTTTCCAGAAGGCTTGATCATGAAACAAGCGCACACCGGTAGAACCAGAAAATTGCCTTGCGATATCCGCAAGTTTGGGATTTAGCACGTAGAGGGCCATACCCGCAGAATCCCGCCATGTATTCATTTTGCTGTTCAGAATTTTGAAGTAGTCGGAGTCCTTCTCTACACTTTGTGTATGTTCGCCTTCAATCGCCATGACCTCGTCGAGGTAAGCGCTCAGCTCGTTGATTTCCTTTTCCGATAAGACATCCTCTAACTGGACAAAACCATTTTCTTCATAAAATGCGATTTTCTCTGCTGGCACTTGAAACATGGGGTCACCTCTCTGTTCAAAATGAGTATGGCAAGTGAATAGGGCAATTCAATTGAGTTCATCATACTCTGATGCATATTTTTCTGTAAGTAGTGATGTCTAAGATTTGGTAGAAATGCTAAAGAGGAGAAGCGTTTTTGGATTATTAGCAAAAAAAGACAGAGATTTGACGAGTAATCCCCTTCTAGCTACAATGAGTTTAAGCGTTTCAAGAATGAGGGAATGGGATGAAAAAAAATAAACAAGCTACCATCGTCGATGTTGCCTCTGAGGCTGGTGTGTCCATTGCGACGGTGTCGAATGTTATTAACCGAAGGAAGGTTCCGATGTCACCGGAAACCATCCGTAAAGTGGAAGAAGCGGTTGTACGACTAGGTTATCGCCGGAACGTCATGGCAACGAATTTAAGTCGGCGACGCTCGAATGAGTTAGGTTTAATTCTCCCGCATTTTGGCGGGTATTATGGCAGATTTGCTGAGAAGCTGGAGCGGCGGTTTCACAGTTATGGCTATCATTTATCTGTATTCTCAGCGGCAGGCATGGATCCTGAAGTGGAGACGAGGCATATTGAGCATTTGCTGCAACGACGAGTGGATGGATTAGTTTCACATGGCTTGGCGATCAGCATGCATTCCACACAGCAATTAGTGGGAGAAGGAACGCCGCTTGTCATCTTTAACGGGTGGGGGTGGCCGAATGAGATTACGAAATTGGCTGTGAATTTGGATTTTGCCAAGGCATCAAGCCAGGCTGTTCAGTATTTTCTGTCGCAGGGCTGCCAAGCTGTTTTCTATGCGGGAAGACGGAAGGGAATGGGCGCGAATGAGCAGCGCATCGAGGGTTTTCTGGCGGGGTTAGGTGACCGAGCGGAGACGATCGTGCATGCGCTTTTGGATGCAGGAGAGCTAGGTGTCGCTGGAACTTTGGAAGAGGCGCTGCGTGTGAGAGGTGAGCTGCGACCTATCGGCATATACACGTTTAATGATGCGTTAGCGTTGGAGCTGATCGCTGAATGCCATGCGCGAGGCATCCGTGTTCCTGAGGAAGTGCAGCTTATAGGAATGGATAATGAGCATTTTGCGAAGGCGAGCATCCCTTCCATTACGAGCTTCGAGATGCCAGTCGAGCTGCAAACGCGTTTAGTAGCGGCTTTCCTGATGCGGCAGATGGGGGAAGACTTGGACGAGGAAAGCGCGATGCTGCTGGATTCGTATCTGGCTCAGATGAAGGGCCATGAGCTGCTCATCGATATGGAGATGGTTGTGCGTAAATCTACGCATAATGAATAAAACCGTTAGTCACCTGAGAGAGGTGATTAACGGTTTGTTTGTTTTTTTAGGAAGATGGCTTGCATTAAGTTGGTTAGCGGGAGGTTAGGAGGTGTGGTTTTGTTGTTTCAGCTGCTTTTGCTGCCGCAGGAAATCTTTTCCGTATTCCCCGTGTGGATTAATGTCCGCGTGTTCGATTTGAATCGTGGCATGCTCGATGCCGTACTTGCTTTTTAACGTCTCATTAATAGCGAGGATGACGCAAAAGGGCTGAATGTTGGGACTAATAAACACGTGCGCAGTCAGGGAATAGTGGTCGGTCGAAACCGCCCAGAGATGCATTTCGTGGACATCTTCTACGCCTTCAACCTTCGCGATCACGGAGCGGATTTCGTCTAGATTAAACTTTTCAGGGACGGATTCCATCAGGATCATGAAGGATTCTCGAATGATTTTGCTACCACCTGTAAAAATAATGCCCCCAATCACAATCGAAATCAACGGATCGAACCAGAGAAGACCGGAGTAATAAATAACAATAGCTGAAATAATGACACCTACCGAGCTAAGCAAATCTCCGAAAAAGTGCCAGAGTGCGCTTTGCACATTCAGATTGTCTTCCTCTTTGACGCTGTTATGTAGAACCAACGTCAGGACGAGGTTAACGACGAAACCGATCGAGGCAATGCCTAGCATGAGTCCCAATTGTATCGGTTGGGGGTGGAGGACACGTTGGACGGCTTCAATACAAATCCCCAAGGCGATGATGCAAAGCGCTAATCCGTTGAGAAAAGAAGCGACAATTTCAAAGCGCAGAAATCCGAATGTGAAGCGAGCATTGGGCTGGCGCGTAGCAAGTTGGATGGCGACCATGCTCAAACCAAGCGCAATAACATCTGAAATCATATGAGCCGAATCGGATAAAAGAGCAAGGGAATTCGAAAGCACCCCACCGATAATTTCTACCAAGGTAAAAAATGCCGTTAATATGAGGGTGACCCACAGGGTTTTTCTTGACTTACTTTGTTCTTTCACATGGTGGAGATGATGATAGTCATACTCGACGCTCATAGGGTTCCTCCTTATTTAGAATAATTATAATTAGTGTACACTTAGTATATGCCACTTGGGTGAAACGTGCAACTGGAATTGGGAAAGGATTTTGAAAGTGAGGTGGGGAGAGGAGAGATGATGGCAAATTAGAATATAAAGCGTTTTCTAATTTGTAACAGAAATGAAATATTCCTGTTATGGTTCCATAATGTTCACTTGGTAATATAATAAACAAGACCCCCTTTTTAATATAAACTTTTAGAACCCGGCCCCGTTGGCTGGGTTCCTTTTTTTATGTCTGGGGAGTAGACGGTGGCCTTTATAGCTGAAAACCGAAACTCTGATGCTCATTTTAAGTTCCAAAATATGGTATGCTATCAGTTGTGAGGGATTGTAAATTTCTTTTTAAGTTGAGGATAAAACAATGACCAAGGCAGTTTATAATCATTTGATATTTGTGCTTATTCTTGCTCCAATAACGAGTATTGTCATGGTGCTTGGTTCCGCATTATTTCTGCCGACAACAATTGATACACCAAAAGAGCTCAGTAATGCTAAATTTGGTCTGCCAATATCCTTCATTAAGCAGGACTTACTTAAATCTGGGGCTAATGGTTATGAAGGTGGATTTCCACATCCGTTTTCACTACAGATCGATTTTCTTGACCATGACCTTGAATTGGAATTTATAAAATCAGATTTTTTGCTATCTATAGCGATTGTTTGGTTATTATTTGTCATCGCTTACTTTGTAGTACGTAAATTAACTAGGAAGTGTTCTTATTGAATGCCCATACTGCAATAGATGCTCTAAGGGCTATTAAATGCACGATTTTATCGAAAAGGTGAGATAGTATTGGACGAAAAAAGAAATTCTTCGAACATCATTGTTTTACTTTTATCACTTTTAAGTAGTTTTCTTTTGATTTTAACTTCTTTATTTCAATGGAGTTTAATGGATATAGTCACGCCCTTCTTAATGCCATTTGTCTGGTTATTCGTATTCTTTATTTTTCTTACTACTTTAATCGCTTCGCTCGGTTTTCTTATAAAAAGAAAGTCATGGAAACCGTTCATAATACAAGTTTTTTCCATAATTTTTTATTTCTTTTTCCCATTTACGCAATTAATGATAAATCTTGACTACGCATTTAATAGAGAAGAAAGACAAGAAGTACTTAAATTAATTGAATCAGAGAAAATATCCCCAAATGTCTCCTATAACAATTCAATCATTCACTTGCCGAAAGAGTATCAACACCTTTCAAAAGGCGGTGGAGATATTTTGATTGAGGAAAATGGGCAAGAGGTGTTTTTCTTTACTTTTCGTGGGATTCTTGATAACTTTTCGGGATTTATTTATTCGTCCTATGACCAAGAACCACAGAGAGAGGATTTCGGTGGGGATTATAAAGAAGTAAAGCGAATTGATAAGAACTGGTACTGGGTGAGTTCTTATTAATTGATAGAAGAAATTCAATTACAGGATAGGCGTGTAATATCCCCTTAAGTTAGGTAGAACTTCTTGTTACCTAATCATTCAACTAGGAGGTAATAATGAAAAAATCGATTATAGGCATAATTAGCCTACTTATTCTTATTGGGGGATTTTATATGTTTGAGTCAAAGAAGGAAATAACGGCAGATGAAGTAAAAGATGTATTATGCGGATGGAACAATTGAAAGCAATGAATTAGATGCCAAAGTAAATGGAAATTTATCATATTCTGAAATATTAAATAAAGTGAGAGTGCATTTGAAAGATGAAACAGCTTTTACCCATAAACGGAAACAAGGGTGATTACTTGTATTTTACACTAAAAGGAGATCAAATTAGCGAAAACCCTAGTTAATCATATAGGATATTTTACAATTTCTTATTCCACACATAACACTTCAATAACACTCATTCGCTAGAATGATTATAGGACAACTAAATAGGGCAAGGGTAGAGACGCGGAGAAAACCCTTCATGCAGCAAATGAACGGCTAGTGGAAGCTAGCAGAGGTCATTTGTATGCGTGAAGGGTTTTTTGTGTTTTCCAAAAAAGATAGGAGGATTTCAAGAAGATAGTGAGTAGCGTTCTTCTGTTTTTAACACGTACATGTATTCATCCATTTTACAAGAAAGGGTTGATTCTATGAAACGATATAAAAAGGTTTTGAATAGTCTACTAGTTGCTACATTAGTCACTAGTTTAGCACCATTTGGTCTGATGAATGTCCAAGAGGCACACGCCGCGGAAGATGCAAGAAAATCCCTCGATGTGAGGAAGACGGTTAATGCTCCGGTGATTGACGGGGATTTGGACGAGTCATTTTGGACAATTAACCAAAGGTTAACGAAACAAATAGGCGATGGAACGTTTAAAGATAGTAAATTCGGTATGCTCTGGGACAATAAGTACCTGTACATTGGAGTTAAGTCAGATGATGAGAGTCTGACGGCAGCAGGATCGGGGAATTGGTTTGAACAGGATAACATTAATTTCTTTCTAGATCCAACGATGCATCAATCTGCCCCTTATGCAACAGATGATATGCAACTCGGGTTTGTGTATCAATCGGATTCTACATCTCCTGAATTTCACTTTGGGGCTGCGACAAACGGACAAAGCAGCAAGGATCAGAACAAGATTTTGCGGGCTATAAAGAAAACCGCTACGGGTTGGTCTTTAGAAACTGCTGTACCATGGGATATGTTGAAGATGGATCCTGTGCTGACGAAGAGGCTGGGCTTGGAAATTGGGGTAACAGATCGTTATGGGGCGGATGCTGCACAGCAAAGAAACAGTTACTGGAGTGCGTACCAATCGAGCTCATTTTGGAATGATACCTCTGGTTTCGGTGTGATCAACCTCGTGGACAGCAATCCAGTGACAGATCCGGTGAATCCTGTGCTGCTGCAGGAAAATTTCGATGCGTATCCGACGGGCACGATTCCTTACGGATGGATTTCTGATGTGAACGCGGGAAGCCCGCCGTTTACAGTCGTGCAGGATACATATGGCAATGGACGAATGACGTTCAATGGAAACACCTCGGGTAAACAAGCGCGAGTGGTTGCTCCGGTACAGTGGGACAATTACACGGTTGAAGCGGATGTAAGATTCGAATCTGTGCTGGATGCAGGAAGATGGGCATCACTAATGTTCAGAGTGCCTTCCACAGGGAAATTTCCATACAATCAAATGGCTATCCGTCAAAATGGTACCTATGAATTCGCCTATCGTAAAGCGGACGGCAACTGGTATTCACCAACTCCGATTTCGGGTTCTTGGAGAGCATTGGCTTTGAACTCCGACTACACGATGAAGGTTCGGGTTTTTGGTAATAACGTCAAGGAGTATATGAAAGCAAAGTCAGATCCGAGCTACACGATGGTGACGGACACAACGTTGCCAGCGACAGTCGTGATGGAGAAAGGGAAAGTAGGGTTGCAAGCGGATCAAAGTAAGGTTTCGTTCGACAACCTGAAGGTAACGCGAATAACGGCAGATCGGCTTGACCTCGTTGTACCTAACATGATGGAAGCGTTGAGCGGACCGATAAGCGTTACCGGCAGTGTGTATTACTCGGATGGTATTAGTGAAGCTATTTCAAACAAACCAGTCAAGTACTACTCCTCGGATGAGTCGATCATCAAGGTTTCGAATAATGCGCTATATCCAATTAAGGCAGGCAGAGCAACGGTCAGAGTGATTTATGATACGGCTGAGTACTTGCAAGAAGTAACGGTAACACCGAATACGGTGCCAGCGAAAGTAAATTCCCTCAAGCACGATGATGGTTACTTTGTAGCTACAGTTAATCAGTCGGTACCCTTGAATTCAATCGTGTTTAAAGCAGATTTTAGTGATTTTACGTCAGGTACAGTGACAGGCAGCGAATTGACTTGGGCAACTAGCAGCCCTTCCGTTGTAGTGAGTACTACCAGTCTGAACGTTCTCCAAAAAGGTGTATACTCCCTAACTGCTCAAAAAGACGGTGTTTCTATTTCAATGTTTGTTGTAGCGAAAGAAGCAACGGATAGTGAGTATGTGCTCTATGAAGAAAATTTTGACCAGCTAACGGAAGGAACGCTTCCCGCAGGCTGGACACGCAAAGAAGGAACGACAGCGAGCAAAGCTGTTGTTAAAGCGGGAGGATTTGAATTGGATGCGGCAGCATCGCCAGATAATCCGTCGCGAGTACTTTTGCCAGACTTCCTTGGGACATTTGGTAATTATAAAATCGAAGCTGATGTGACGCATTTGCAAGCGAACGATAATGCTAGATGGCATTCCATCATGTATCGCATTCAAAACAATGATTATCCGTATTATCAAATGGCGGTCAGAAAAGATGCTAAAGCTGCCAATGGTGTGGAATTTGCTGAAAGAACGACAGCTAATGCCTGGAATGTCATGGATACGGGTGCTTTTACGGAAGCGATAGACGCTAGCAAACTGTACCATTATACGGTCAAGGCATTTGACAATCGTGTGATGGAGATCATAAACGACAAGGTTGTCGTGGATACGGACAATGCAGGTTTGTATGCAAAAGGAAGAATTGGTTTACAATCAAACGGCAGCAAAATGAGGGTAGACAATATCCGGATTACTTTACAACGGGATCCGCTGCCTTTATCCGCGACTCAGAAATATGTAAGTGTGACGGAACCTACTACAAAAATTGCGATGGCTTCCACCGTTGTGACGGAGATTGCAACTGCAACCGATTTATCCAAACTGACAGGTACTACCACACCTGCTACCGCCATTTTGCATGTCAATAAGGATCTTAAAGTGACTGATTCTAGCAGTCAAACCGTTATTGGGGATTTGGATTCGATCCTAACTACGCTCGGTACTACAATGATGGCTGCTTTCTATGTGAAGGATGAGCTGACGGTAGATGCTTTGGTGCCGTATTTGAAAGCGAATAGCATTGAGGATGTTTTTGTAATGTCAAGCAATGGCGATTTGGTCAAAAAGGCCAGACAAGCGTATCCGATCATACGCGGAATCGTTGATTTTTCAAGTAAAACGATTGAGAACAACGATCAGCTGCTGGAAATTCGTCAGATAACCAATACAAGCCTCGCGCATATTGCGGTGCTTCCACAGCAGGCTGCTACAAGAGAGAATACGAACTATCTACAAATGAGAACGATCATGGTATGGGCGAAAAACGCTTCGACTGCTAATGGGGATAATCTTGTTTTGCATACGCTGATTACAGCGGGTGTTAACGGGATTGTGACGAGCACCCCAAGTGCGGCTTTCAATGCATTAAGTGTGTACAACAATAACACGACTTTGATACGCAAACCGTACATTATTGGACATCGCGGATTGCCGACGGCTGCGCCAGAGAATACGATTGAAAGTAATATTTTGGCGCTGGATAATGGGGCAGATTTCATTGAAAATGACGTTTATATTTCCAAGGATGGCTACCTCGTCATTCACCATGACGGCGAATTATCTGGAACAACGAATGGCACGGGTAACATTGAGAATTATACATTGGCCGAAATCAAGGCGCTCAATGCCAATAAGCCACATCCGACTGACTATCCAAATGTGAAAATTCCGACATTGGAAGAACAAATTGACCTCGTCCAGCAACGGGGCAAAATGATCATGAACGAGATTAAGACGTCCACACCATCCGCGATTGATGCTTTTGTTCAGTTGGTCCAATCTAAAAATGCCGAAGCTGATATCGATAACATGTCGTTCGTTGCTAATCAGATCTCGCGCATGAACAGCTTGATGCCGACGATGCCTTCAGGCTTGTTATCAAGCTTGTCCGGCGGGAACAACGTGAAAGGCATGCTGCGCACGGTGCTTAGCTCCATTCAGCCTTTGAATGCTACGTTCAATAATGGCTACGGCGGTATCTCGCAGAACTTTATGGAGGCTGCTAAGCATCGTGGCATCTTGATTTCACCTTGGACACTCAATGATCGTACAGCGTTTAATCGATTCTTCATAAATGGCGCTTGGGGCTTAACGACCGACTATGCCAACTGGGCTGCAGATATGGCGGCAGCGATTAAACCAGAGAAATCGGAGTTTACGCTTAAGAAGAATGAAACGATTCCGATTCAGGCCAGCGTGACAACGTACAAAGGGGATACAACAAGCATTGCACCTGAGATTGTTATGTTGGATGGGCAAAATTCCTTTGAAGTCAACGGCAATGAGATTACAGCGAATGGTAAGGGTTCAGGTATAGCGCATGCGTTGTTACGATACACCTACACGATGAATGATGGCAATAAGTATGACTTGTACACACAGCCAATCACGCTGAATGGACCAAGTGAGCCAAGTGTACCAGATGACAGTGAGCAAAATGGTGGCAGCGTAGGTGGAGGTACGGAAATTAAGGATTCTGCTTTCACTGTGACAGATGCATTAATCCAAACGGCCATTCAACAATCGGGAACAGACAAAAAGCTGATTGTTACCGTGCCATTGAATGTGAAGAAGGATCAAGCTGTTGCCATCCTGGCACCAGAAGCCATTCAAGCCGTGTTGTCGGCTGCAAGCAATCATACGGTAATCATTCAATCAGAACTTGGTTCTTACGAGCTGAACCTGCCAGAATTAGATTTGCAAGCCTGGGCAGAGAAGCTGGGAACTTCGCAAGTTAAGCTGAACTTAACCATTCAAATCAAATTGAATGAAAAAGCTGCTGCAGAAGCAATTGCAAACGGAAAAGATGTTAAGAAAGCTGTTGAATTTACACTTACAGTAGGAACTGAAGAAGGCAAGAACGAAGAAATTTCGAACTTCCATCAGTATATTGCTAGATCCATTAAGCTGGATGCAGCAACAGATACCAAAGCTCTGGCTGCCGTACGTGTAGAACAAGATGCGAAAGGCAATACCGTGTATCATCCAGTTCCATTCTCGATTCAAGGCAATGATGCTCTCATTTACAGCCGCACGAACAGCACGTACCTACTTATTGCTAACCCAGTGACTTTCAGTGATTTAGAACATCATTGGTCCAAACAGATCGTGGAATCCATGGCGAATAAAATGATCGTTCAGGGTGAAGGGGCTTCGAGTTTTGTACCTGATCGCCAAGTAACACGGGCAGAGTTTGCCGCTTTACTGGTGAGATCGTTTGGCTTATCTTCATTACAAGCAACTGTTACAAGCTTTAAAGATGTTAAAGCTACGGATTGGTTTGTAACGGCAGTCAGCCTTGCGGCAGATGCTGGACTCGTAAGTGGTTATGAAGACCACACATTCCGACCAGATGCAGCAATCTCCCGCCAGGAAATGGCGGTTATGATTGACCGAGCATTACAATTCGCAGGCTTTAACGCAGAATTGAAACCAAGCAACTCGGTCACGTTCAGTGATGAAGTGAATATCGCCGAGTGGGCTAAGGATGCAATCCGAACAGCGTCTGCGTTGAAGATTATTAACGGCAGGGATGGAAATGTCTTTTCTCCGCTGAGTACCGGCACTCGTGCAGAAAGTGCAGTGATGCTTAGCCGCATGCTGCAAGCTCTAAACTTTTCTAACTAATGGCATGGTTAGCATCCCCTCTAAGAAAGGAATAGCGGAGGGGATGTTAATCCTTAGCAAACAAATATTTGTTATGGTTAAAGTGGGGGTGGGGGAGCATGTTGAAGAAGTACCCAATTATCGCATCGGTGACCAAAGACGATCAGCTCGCGAAAGTACTTGAAAGTGATGTGACCCGAGTTAATCTAATGACAGGTCATATTGGCAATTTGGAATCCATTATGGGACAGCTTCACCAAGCAGGCAAACAAGTGTATGTCCATCTTGAAATGGTAGGCGGTCTTGGCCGGGATGCACATGCGGTAGGGTATTTGGCCGAAAAGTTTAAAGTGGACGGTATTGTTACGACCAAGTCCAATGCAGTTGCAGCAGCTAGACAAGCTGGCATCAAAAGCATACAGCGTATTTTTATTATAGATACGGCTGCACTACAAACAGCAGTACGAATGATCAACAGTACACAGCCGGACGAAGTTGAGCTCATGCCAGGCTTAATGCCGAGAGTGATCAAAGAATTGAAAAGCACCATCAAACAACCGTTGATTGTCGGAGGTCTTATTCGATACGAAAAAGAAATTGTTGAAGCGCTAGATAGTGGTGCAGATTATATTTCCATTGGAGATCCAAGCATGTGGAGCGGTCACTAAGTTTACAAAATAACTAAATGACGATAATTTCCCGCTAACAATTATCCTCTATAGTAAAACTATGAATATCACACGAACTGAAACATCGGGTCGAGACCAGGAGAAAACCCTTGTCCAGGAAAATGTGAAAATAAGCAGGAGCATGCTTGTCATACTCTGAATTGGCTTGTTTTCGTGTTTTTTGGATAAGGGTTATTTTTATTGAAAGTGAGGCAGTACTGTGGCAGATACATCTAGATTTCCTGAACGTGGAATCGATGACAAGATTACTACCCAGCATTTTCAGCGAACACATTCAAGGAAAAGCAGTAAGGAGTTGCATGCATTCAAAGGCTATTTATTCGATTTGGACGGTACCATTTATTCTGGCAGTAAGCTTTTGCCGGGTGTATTGAGCACTGTGAACTGGCTGCGTGAGCAAGACAAATCGGTGATGTTCGTTACGAATACGACGATTCGGACCAAGGAAAGCGTGCATCAAAGGCTTAGTGAATTAGGCGTTCCCTGCGAGGTGGATGAAGTACTCACGGCCTTATGTGTGGCAGGGAAGTTTTTTCAAGAACGTGAGCCGAATGCCACTGTCCTGATGATCGGTGAAGCGGCCATGGAGCTAGAATTGGCGCGTAATCAAGTGAAGACGACAGAGAATCCGCTGCTCGCAACACATGTGCTTGTCGGATTAGACAGGCAGTTTACATTTGAAAAGCTAACGGCGGGCGTGAATGCCCTGCGAAATGGGGCTAAGCTGATCGCTGCTAATCCAGATCCCTTTTGTCCGATCGACGATGGTGTGATCCCGGATACATGGTCGCTCGTCAAAGCACTGGAAACAGCCAGCCTTCAGAAAACCGTCCATGTGATCGGCAAGCCGTCCGCTTACTATGCGCAAAAAGCCTTTGATCAACTGAATATCTCGCCATCACAATGCTTAATGGTTGGTGATCGGTTATCCACCGATATTCAATTCGGGAATTCGAACGATATGTACACCGCACTAGTACTGACTGGTGCTGACGCGAAGAACGACATCGTAAGGACAGGCATTGAACCTGATTATATTCTGCAAGAGCTAAGTGAAATTGCATTTAATAAACTTTAGGAGGAAAAACAATGAAAAAAGCACTCGTATCATTACTAATGGTAACCCTGGTAGCAACAGCTTGCGCGAAAGGTGAGAGCAATACGGATACCAAGACAGCTGCAGCACCGACAACACCTATGGCAAGCGCTGAAGCTACAGCGAACGCGAAGCCAGTTGAACTGCAATTTTACTTCCCTGTAGCGGTTGGTGGTCCTATAACAAAGCTGATTGACCAGCTGGCTGACGATTTTCACAAAGAAAACCCAACGATTACGGTAAAACCCGTATATGGGGGCAGCTATCAAGATACGATGACCAAGGTTGCAACAGCTGTACAGGGTGGTAATTCACCTGACGTAGCTGTGCTGCTATCAACTGATTTGTACAGCTTAATTTCCATGAAGGCCATTGAAGATTTGACACCTCGCTTCTCCAAAGAGTATTTTAACGGCTTCTATGAAGCGTTCATGGGGAACACCAAGTCCGGGGATACGGTATGGAGCGTACCATTTCAACGCAGTACAATCGTGCTGTACTACAACAAGGATTTATTTAAAAAAGCAGGTCTAGATCCGGAGAAGGCACCTAAGAATTGGACGGAACTTAAGGAATATGCTACTAAGCTCACGACCAGTGACAAATCGCAATGGGGCCTTGAAATCCCTAGCACTGGTTATCAGTATTGGATGACGCAAGCACTATCCCTTCAAACGGGAACCAATATTGTTTCAGCTGACGGGAAGCAAGTGTTCTTTAACAAACCGGAAGTGCAGGAAGCTCTGCAATTTTACACGGATTTAGGTCGCAAGGATAAAGTTATGCCAGAAGGTACACTCGAGTGGGCAACCGTGCCATCCGATTTCATTAGCGGGAAAACGGCTATGATGTATCATACAACAGGAAATCTGACCAAAGTCAAAACCGATGCAAAATTTAACTTTGGTGTAGCGTTCCTACCTGCCAACAAAAAGTATGGTTCACCGACAGGCGGCGGCAATCTGTATGTGTTCAAAAACATTCCAGATGACCGCAAAGCTGCATCCGTTAAATTCATTCAGTTCCTGACACAACCAGATCGTGTAGCCCAATGGTCAATCGATACAGGCTATGTAGGCACGACGAAAGCTGCTTATGAGACAGACAAGTTGAAGAACTACATTAAGGATTTCCCGCAAGCGGCTGTTGCCAGAGATCAACTCCAGTATGCGGACAGCGAGCTCTCAACATACCAAAACGGTCAAGTGACGAAGCTGTTTAACGATAACATCCAAGCAGCCTTACTAGGAACGATGACGCCGAAAGAAGCATTGGATAAGTCCCAACAGCAAGCAGATGACATTTTGAAAAGCTTTCAAAAATAGCAGCAAGATGACGTAAAACGGCAGGGAAGCGTTCGGCTAACGGAGGTTAACTCCAAGTTAGTGGCCTGCGCTTCCCTTCCTCAGGCTTTCACGACCTATGAGAAAGAGGGAATTTCCTTGATGCAACCGTCACTTCGAACAAAAAGGAAGATCAACTGGAGAGAAAATGGTTTCGCCTATGCATTGCTCATACCCTCACTCTTATTTTTAGGCTTATTTACGTTTTACCCCATCTTAAAATCAATCTACTGGAGCTTTTACAGCTCCGATTTTACCGACAAAACGTTTGTCGGTTTGGATCAATACGTGCATGTCTTTCAAGATGATATTTTCTTGAAGGTTTTGAGAAATAATGTGCTGCTTGCCATCGGCACGGTTCCGGTAAGTATCTTGCTAGCCATGTACGTAGCCGTATGGGTTAATAATAAGCTCAGAGGCACAGGCTTGCTACGTGCACTATTTTTCTATCCGACGGTCATTCCGATGATTGCTATCGCCAATATATGGCTGTTTATCTATACACCAAGCTATGGGCTGCTCGATAAGTTTTTAAATGTGTTTGGCATACCGACCCAGCATTGGCTAGGAGATCCGCATTGGGTTCTCTTTTCGATGATGTTGATGGTGATCTGGAAGGAGGCCGGCTTTTTTATGATTTTTTATTTGGCTGGCTTGCAAAATTTACCGAAAGAAGTGTACGAAGCTGCGGAAATGGAGGGGGCACGCCCTTTTCAAACTTTCCGTAAGCTGACGTTTCCCCTCTTAATGCCGACAACGCTATTCGTGATGGTAATCGCCACGACGAATTCGTTTAAATTGGTAGATCACCTGTACATTATGACGAAAGGCGGTCCCAATAACGCAAGTAATTTGCTGTTATATCATATTTATGAGACGGCTTTCAGCTTTTGGGATATGGGAAAAGCGTCGGTCCTTACCGTCGTGCTGCTCGTGATCTTACTCAGTATTTCCATCTTTAATTATGCATTTCTGGATAAACGCATCCATTACTAGAAAGGAGTCAGCATCATGGTCGTAAGGGTCACTAATCGTTTGGTCATTGCGCTGCTGGCGATCGTTTTTGCTGTTCCGCTTGTATGGGCTGTCTTTACTTCGTTTACGCCGTCTAGTGAAGTCATTACCCGTGTCAACCCCTTTGCGGTTCAGCATCCCACCTTCCAAAACTACAAGACAGCTTGGGAAACTATCTCCTTTCTTCGCTATTATTCCAATACGATCATCATTGTACTTGGTGTGCTGGCTGCACAATTGATTACAGCTACGCTTGCGGCGTACGCTTTTGCCAGATTAAATTTCGTAGGTCGAGGCGTTATGTTCATGCTCTTTCTTGTCCAAATCATGATACCGCCTGACATTCTCATTTTTCCGAATTATACGATTATGAAAGAATTGGGCCTGGTTGACACGAAGCTAGCGATCATGCTGCCGTACTGGGCATCCTCGTTCAGTGTTTTCTTACTTAGGCAAACGTTTAAGCAAATCCCAATCGATTTAGACGAAGCTGCGAGGATGGATGGCTGTCGTTGGTGGCAGACTCTTTGGCACGTATATCTGCCTTCAGCTAAATCGACCTATATCGCGTTTGGCTTAATTTCCGTCAGCGCGCACTGGAACGATTTCATGTGGCCACTCATCATCACGAACTCTATCGAAACGAGGCCGCTCACGGTCGGAATTGCGATTTTTGCCCAATCGTTTGAAACAGGTGCGCAATGGGGGACGGTAACGGCGGCTACCGTGTTGGTCATCCTGCCGCTATTAACGGCCTTTTTCGTCTTTCAGCGTCAGTTTGTAGAAAGCTTCATGCATTCGGGTATTAAATAGTGATGATGAGCTTACATTTGCTTGTTGGAAAACAACCAAGAAGCTGATTCGTATCCCGCCTGATTGGTTAAATCTTCCTATAAAGATTTTACAATCAGGAGGGATGAAGCTTGAGTAAAAAACGCGCAAAGCGCAGACGCACACCTCTAGCTCTTTATCTTGCAGCACTTACGATTACAGTGGCGATTACTAACATAGAAGAAATGTCCTAGCTTGTAGCCATTTTCCTTATGTACTTAGATGAAATAGAAAAAAGCCCAATGCATGGGCTTTTTTTGCTATCAGCGTTATGGACACGGGTGAGTACTGGCCGCATGGATCTTTTTCCCTCATTTTATTCAAATTGAACTTCCTGATCCAAAATGATCTCTTTAGGCGGAGACTCCATCGGGCTGGCATACGGAATTAAGGTAAAATGTAAGCCCTCTAAGTTGTCAGGTAAACGCGGTGTGACAAGGTAGGTTATTTGGGTTTGCCCGCCGCCGCCCCTTGAGCCATTTCTCATGACACGATAGAGTTCAGGACCTATTACATCAAGCTGGAGTTGTGGTCGGAAGTTGCCAAAATGCCCGTCCAGTTGAATGAGCTTGATCTCAACATACACAATACTGCTGTGTTGGTGCTGCATGGTATGTGTCAATGTGTAAGAAAAGTCACCGACGACGGTTTTCTTCATGATGGGCACGACATGTTCCAAATCACCTGGTTCATTCGGCATGACAGGGTAATGCTCATTCAGACTGTTAAGCAGCCAGTTGATTTGTGGGATTTCAATGCCGAACCGTGTTGACCATTCTTGGAGTACTTCCTTTTGCGGGTAAAATCGTCTGCCTTTTGCAATGGATTTGCGCTCCGTTAGCAGTTGCAGAAGTGATTCATCAATTTTCTTCATTTCCTCATTGTATTCATTGGGCACCATATGCATTTCGGACCAACCCATTGTCATATACCTCCATTTTCCAATTGTATCCATATAGTATAACGGTTAATGAGAGGTTGGAAAAGTTTTGTGAAAATCCCAACTATTATTCTGGACGATTCCCCATGTTTTTGGGACGGAAGCCCAAGCAAGATACGTGCGAATGATGCTACTCTTTAGGTAATCTTTTTATATAAAGGAGCTGCCTAAATAATGAATTCGACGTATGCATATCACGCTAATAAGGTATGGAAAGAAATGATAAAGGATCATTCTGGCGAATGGGGAATGGATATTCATCACTGGGACTGGGTGCCTGGTGTAGGTGTGATTGCCATGCTGGAGTATTATGAAGCAACTGGTAAACCTGAAGTATTGGCTTATTTGCAGGAGTGGGTGAAGCACAATAGTGAAAAAGCGAAAGGCACGAAGGTGATCAATTCGATCGCACCTTATGCCATTTTCCCAGCTTTATACCGGATTACGAATGATGCTTGGTTCCGAGATGAAGCGAATCGGGTAGCGGAATGGCTGATTAAGGACACACCACGAACTCGCGAAGATGCCTTTGAGCATACGGTGACGGAAAATGTGGCATTCGCTGAGCAGGTGTGGGCGGATACGATTTTTATGGCCGTACTGTTTCTGGCGCGCACAGCGTCGTTGGTAGGCAATAAGATTTATGCGGAGGAAGCATTGAAGCAAGTGCTAATCCATCTTCGATTGCTACAGGATGAGGAGACGAATGTTCTTTTCCACGGTTGGGACTGCGGATCGGGTGATCATATGTCAGCGGCGCGATGGACGAGAGCGAATGCTTGGATTGCTGCTGGGATTCCGATGATCGTGAAGGAGATTGATCAGCTTGTTGCCATCCCGGATGAGCTTAAGGATCGATACGGACGCCTAATGTCGGGGCTGCTTGCGTATCAGCAGGACGACGGACTTTGGAGCACGGTTATGGATCAACCTCATTTTTATCGGGAAGTGTCGGGCAGCGCGGGAATTGCTTATGGCCTTATGAAAGGCATGGAGCTGGGGTTAATTCCTTCTCTAGATGAAACTGCTGCCGCTGTGGAGCAAGTGGTTACTTCGATTATGCCCTATATTACGGAGGAAGGCATCGTGAGGGGGGTATCTGGCGGGACGCCAGTGATGCCAACCATTCAGGCCTACCAAGATGATATTTCAACGTATCCAACGTTATATGGACAAGGTCTAGTGTTGATGCTATTTGCTGAGGTATTGCGAGAGGGGAAGTAAGTTATGAGTAGTGAGGAGCTTTTGGAGGTTATTCGAGCGAAGGAATTAAAGTTTGATCAAGTTGTTAAGTTAATTCGAACCCCGCTCATGTCGACGTATCATACGGCACTTAAGCCGGAGACGCATCCAATGGTGTACGAACTGTATCCATCAACGTGTTATGCCTATGATCTTTTGCGCTATGGCGGTCAGGCTAATAGTCAACGAGCGGCTGATATCCTTGAAGTTGTGCTGGAGCGGCAAGATAAGGATGCATCGCGAGCCACTTATGGCATTTGGCCCTACTTTTATGAAGAATCGCTGGATGAAATGGATCGCCCAGACTGGAACATGGCAGATTTCCAAGGAAAGAAATTGGTTCTTATTTTGAAAAATTATGCAGAATCTCTTCCTGAGGCATTAATCGAACAAATTCGTGAAGCGATCTATCACGCTTGCCAAGCAATCATCCGACGAGATGTGGGGCCGCATTATACGAACATTGCCATTATGGGGGCTTTTGTCACGCTGGTTGGCGGTGAGCTGTTGGGCGATAACGAGATTCGGAGCTATGGTGAGCAACGGCTGAAGCGATTTCATGTGTTTACGTCAGGGATCGGCACTTTTACCGAGTATAACAGTCCTTGTTATTCGCCAATTGCGATTGAGGAATTGAATAGCATCTATCAAGAATCGGCTACCCGTACGGCCGTAGTTCTTGCTGAGCAATTGTTAGACATTGCGTGGGAGATGATTGCGAAGCATGTCCACCCAGCAACTGGGGAATGGAGCGGTCCATATAGTCGGACCTATTACACATTGATGACAGAGCGAGAGAAGCATTTCCTGGGAAATGCGCTCAACAAAGAATCGATGGGCATACAATGTCCAGAGAAGTATCATGCTTATTTTAGCTCCAATGCGGAGAGGTATTTCATGGAGCCAACGATGATGGCAGCGGAAGCGGGCTTTCAGAACTATGCGACGACGTATCAAAATGAGAAGCTTTCACTTGGAAGCTATACGATCGGCAGCATGTGGAATCAGCGTCGCAACTTGTTGGGCTTCGTGGATGTTGGTGGGAAGAAAGTGTTCGTGCAGCTGCAATTTCTGAAAGATGGGAAGGACTTCTGCTCTGCTATTTATACGGGCGTGCAGTCACGCAAACAGGTGCTATTCGGCTTCAATTTGGCGACAGATAATGGCGCTTGGCATCAAGAGCTAGATATAATTAACGGCAAGTTCCAAGCGAATGACTTGCGCATTCGGTTGCTGCTCGGCGGGGAATTGGAAGAGCTTGAACTACCAACTGTTGTGGAAGGGAAAAGTCTGACGACGATGCTCGGAGGAGATACGCAGCTGCGGGTTGAAGCTGTTCTGGAGGAGTCGGACTACGGAGCACTCGAGGTTGCAGTCGAACGCAGTGAAGATGAGCTTCATTTGGATTATGTCATCTATGCGGGCGAGGAGAGGGCTTTTGATTTCCATGCGATTCAGAAAGCCGTATGGATATTTGCGTTATCGCTTGATGAGGTTGATGGTACGCTATCGGCGGTTGATGTTCAGCTCGGGGCCAATTCTGTTACAGCTACAAGAGGTGCTCAGGGGGAGCAGATGTCGATCATGGTGCCGATAGCACCAGGTAAGACGTGGGACTTTTATCGGAATAATCGCGTACAGTTGCCGCAGTATTTGCTTGAAAGTGTGCAGTAAAGCGGGAGTGTATAAGAGGTGCAGGATTGCTTTCCTGCGCTTCTTTTTCGATTACTCGCAAGTTTAAATGGAAAATGTACAGCTAATTTCGCCGGAATCGCCACCAAATTTAGTTTAGATGGATTATATGTAGGTAATCAAGCCGAATCGGGCGAAAATGAACCATTTGGTCGAATTTAGCTTCAAAAAATCCAGTTATTTCCTAATTCGAGTGGAATCGTACGAAATTAGCTACATGAAATCCAGTTATTTCACTACCTCGGAGTAGCTTTCAGCTAGTTAGATTTGATATTTCGTCTAAAAGCCTCAACCCGGTACTGCTTCGGCGTGAGGCTGGTTTCCTTTTTGAACACGTGGAAGAAATGCGACATGTCCCCAAACCCAACGGCAGCTGAAACTTCCGAGATAGCTATATCGGTCTCCATTAACAATCGCTTCGCTTTATTCAGCCGATATTCAATCAAGAATTGTTTAATCGTCGTTCCAGTTGTCTCTTTAAACAACGTAAAAAGCTGTGATCTTGAGACCGGGAAACGTGTCACGAGATCTTCAATGTGTAATGGATCCTGATAATGTGCAATCAAATAGGAAAGCACATCACCAACGAGATACTGGTCGCCGGTGGTTAGCGTTGTCGTGTTCTCATTTTGTAATCCAAGAGAAAAAAGGAAAAGGTCGGCGATGTGCTTCAACACAGCCAATTCATAGCTTCGATCACGCACTGTTAAACAATTCGTCAGCTCGGCGAAGATGGTCTGCACACGATCCAATTGCTGTGTACTCAAGAAATAGTGACTAGAATTCGGATGACGCTCGGCAAGAAGCCGAGGAATGGATAAATCTGACAGTTTGCAAATGGTGTGCAGTTGATCTAAATAGGACTCATCAATAGAAAGGACATAACGAGGAAATTCTTTGCAATGTCCGTGGAATGGTCGATGAATGACATTCGGATGAATGATCGTAAGACTGCCTGCATGAAGCGGATACAAGCGATCACCAACGATATAAGTGCCCGTACCTTGTAAAACCAGATAGATCTCGTATCCGTTATGCGAATGCAGTAACTGCTGCTCTTGCCCCAGCGGAATTGTCCGAAATTCACAGTGCTGCACGGGATAAGCAGCCAGAAAATGATTCGTATAATCATCGATAGCGAAGTTAATCGGTTCATTTCCCATCCTCATTTAAACCAGCCCTTCTTCTGGAACCAGGCGAACATGCCTATACCAATGCCAAGCATGATAGCGAGTATGGCGAAATATCCCCAATGCCATTCAAGTTCAGGCATGTAAGCAAAATTCATCCCATACAGCCCAGCGATAAACGTCAGTGGCATGAAAATCGTCGTAATGACCGTCAATGTCTTCATAATCGTGTTCATCCGATTCGAGTTGAGCGAGATATAACTATCCCGAATATCCGCTGTAATCTCACGGTTCGAGTCCACCATTTCAGAGAGTTTGAGCAGATGATCGTGAATATCCGTGAAAAATACGAGGTGCTCACGCATCTGTTCAATGCGATCCGAACTAATGATTCGATACAGCAGATCACGCATCGGGACGATGGTACGACGTAATTTCAATAGCTGAGAACGAATTTCAAAAACCTGGTTCATCAACGCATCAATGGCTTCGGCATTCATTTTATTTTCCATATCATCGAGCAGGTCCTCAATTTGATAGACACTTGGGAAGTATTGATCGACGAGATTATCTAGAACTAAATACGCGGCATGGATTTGCCCCTGATTTCGCAGACTTTCTTGCTGGGACACTCGGGCCCAAGCATCTTCTATTTCTCGGGATTCATGCAAATGGAAAGTGACAATATAGTTGCTGCCGAGATACATATCCACTTCTTCCGCATCCAGCGTCTTAGGATCAATGGCGTGCATGACGAAGAAATGAACGTCTTGATAGTGATCTACTTTCGGTCGTTGCATGAAATGAAAGCAGTCCTCGATAGTGAGGGGATGGAAGTGGAAATGATCCTTCAGATTTAAGGCTTCTTTTTCATCTGGATTATAGAAATCAACCCAGTACCACCGAATCGAGGGGGCTGATAATTCCTCAAGAGGGAGATCGTGGATCACAGCAAAATCGGTTGTGACGGCAAGCGTTCGTATCATATAGGACTCCTAGCATATCAATTTATCATAGGCATTTGCTTCATTTTACCATACAATGGAGAAAGATTAGAATGGAAAGAGGGATTGGGATGAAGCTCTCCGTTTGTATGGATGCGCTCTATAAAGGGCGTGATTTTAGAGAAAGTGTGAATGAACTGAAGGAGATCGGTTACGATACAATTGAGTTCTGGTCTTGGTGGCAAAAGGATATTGACGTTGTCGCGGATGCTGTGGCTGAAGCGGGAATTTCGATTTCAACATTCTGCACGAAGTTCTCGAGTTTGGTTGATCCAACACAGCGTAGTGTCTATCTAGAAGGACTCGTCGAATCGATCGCCGTCGCGAAGCGCTTGAATTGCACCAAGCTCATTTCGCAAGTAGGACAAGCACTCGAAGGCGTGTCGCGAGAAGCTCAGACCCAATCTCTGATTGAGGGGCTGCGGGCGTGTGTACCTATTTTGGAAAAAGAGGGCGTAACGCTGCTGATTGAACCGCTGAATACGCGTGTTAATCATCAAGGGTATTTCTTGGCTTCATCGGAAGAAGCTTTCCAAATCATCAAACAAGTAGGCAGCCCTTATGTGAAGGTCTTGTTCGATATCTACCATCAACAAATCACGGAAGGAAATGTGATTGCTAACATTCGAGAGAATATTGGATTGATTGGCCATTTCCATGCGGCTGGTAACCCTGGTAGACATGAACTCGACAATGGTGAGCTCAATTACCAACAGATTTTCAAAGCCATAGATGAGACAGGTTTTGAGGGGCATATGGGGCTGGAATATTTCCCATTGGAGGCACCGCAGGTTGGGCTTCGAAAGCTGCTGAAGTGAGAAGCATAAGGGAGCGCGGCTGTCTGGTGTGAAAACGCGAAACATTTGTAACACAATTGGAACATTCCTGTTACAGTCCTCTAACATAGAAAGGGTATTATAATAAACAAGACCCCCTTTTTTAATATAAACTTTGGACCTGGCCCCGTTGGCTAGGTCCCTTTTTTTGTTTTCTAATGAGTTCAAATCGGCAAGAAATTGTAATTACATAAAAAAGGAAGTTTTGGTCACTCTACAAGTAAACGAATATGTTGAAGGGGATTTATCCCAATGAGGGAACACAACTTGATCAACAAGCTTTTTAAAAAAATGTCAACAAAGCCGACGACACAGAATCTAGTTCAGCCACAGCCACAGCAGCCTGCCAATGAAATGCAACAACAAAAACTTTATCCGGATTTACAAAAAAATGAAGAACTGCTCCGCTCCATTTATGACAATTGTTCAGACGTTATTTATCGTACGATGTTAATTGCAGGAAGAAAAAAAGCAGTTTTAATATATATAGAAGGGTTATCTGATGAAGCTGGAATAGAAGACTACGTGATTGTGCCACTGTTACGGGAAGATTTAGAGCAAAACATGGATATAAGTCAGTTTATCGAGCAAAACATTTCTGTTTCTCAGGTGAATACAGTCAATACGTTTACGAAGTGTGTCGAGTATCTTTCAAATGGAAATCCGATTCTGCTCTGTGACAATGAAGCTAGCGCTCTTGCATTGGGTTTGTGCAAATGGGAGAAGCGCAGCATTGAAGAACCTGTCGCCGAAGTGGGGATTAGAGGACCACGGGAAGGTTTTACTGAAACGTTGAGAGTCACAACATCGCAAATACGTAGAATCATCAAGAGTCCTCAACTCAAAATGGAAGCGATGAAAATCGGCGACTACACCCAAACGAACGTTGTAATTGCATATATTACAGGACTCGTGGATGCAACGTTAGTGGAAGAAGTCAGGAATCGACTGAAGCGCATTCAGATAGACGGGATACTGGAGAGTGGATATATTGAGGAACTGATTGAGGATGCTCCTTATTCCCCTTTTCCTCAGTTGCTAAGTACGGAACGCCCAGATGTGACCTGCGGCAGTCTGCTGGAAGGAAGGGTAGCGATTCTTATTGAGGGAACTCCGTTTGTATTAATCGCCCCCACTACCCTATTTTCCCTATTTCAGTCGGCGGAAGATTATTATCAGCGTTTTGTCATCTCCACTTTAATTCGCTGGCTTCGTTATTGTTTTATGTTGGTTTCTCTCATGCTTCCATCGATCTATGTCGCTCTGCTTACTTTTCATCAAGAGATGGTTCCGAGCTCTTTACTGATCAGCATGGCGAGTGCACGTGAAGCAGTGCCTTTTCCAGCATTAATCGAAGCGATGTTGATGGAAGTTACCTTTGAAGCGCTCCGTGAAGCGGGAGTGAGATTGCCCAAACAAGTAGGCGCTGCCGTCAGCATTGTCGGAGCACTCGTCATTGGCCAAGCGGCAGTACAAGCCGGTCTTGTCTCTGCCCCGATGGTCATTGTAGTTGCTATTACTGGCATTGCGTCTTTTATGGTTCCGCGCTATGTCTCCGGAATTGCGATTCGAATGCTGCGTTTTCCATTAATAATACTTGCCGGGACTTTGGGACTTCTCGGTATTATGTTGGGGCTCATCGCTATCGTTCTTCATATGTGCAGCTTGCGTTCTTTCGGCGTTCCTTACCTGTCTTCTCTAGCTACTCCAAATCCGAGTGAATGGAAAGACATTTTGATCAGGGCTCCTTGGTGGAAGATGGATACGCGTCCGCGCCTTACAGGGGATTATAACAAGTTTAGGCAGGGGACTGGGCAAAAACCAGGTCCTGAACAGGGAAATGATACGTAATGGAAGGAGTGGTGAAACTTAGATGCTGGAGAAAGGGAAAATATCTGCTTTCCAGTTGGGTATTATGATGTATCCGACTGTGTTAGCGACAGGTTTTCTTGCTTTGCCGACGATTACTTCCGAGAAAGCACATAATGATCTGTGGATGACGCCAGTAATCGCATCCTTGAGCGGCTTCATCGCTATTTATGTTGCAATGAAGTTGCACGAGCTATACCCCAAGCAAACTGTGAGCCAGTACAGTAAACACATAATTGGGAACATACCTGGTTATGTCCTGAGTTTGGTATATGTACTTGTTAATGCTTATTCGACGGGGTTGATTGCAAGACAATATGCAGAATTTGTCAAGTCATGTTTCCTGTTCAAAACACCGATCCTGATAATCATCTTCTCTATCCTATTGCTTGCGGCTTTCGCTGTTCGCGGCGGTGTGGAAATACTAGCAAGAAGTGCTGTGATTTTTACACCTATCTTTATTTTACCACTTTCCATTCTTCTGCTGCTTATCCCCGAAATGGATATGAGAAATGTGCTCCCCGTAATGGAACATGGGATTATCCCAGTAATTAAGGGGGCGATAGTACCACAGGCATGGTTTAGCGAATTATTCCTGATATCCTTTTTTCTTCCTTTATTAACTGATTTAAAAAAATCTGGGAAATGGAGTGTCATATCACTTTGTGTCATAGTTGTAACTATGATATTTGTCGACTTGATTTCATTATTTTTACTTGGTTCGGACACAGAAAATAAAATTTATCCTATTCTGATCGCAATCCGTTATATCAGCGTCGCCAACTTCTTTGAAAATTTGGAATCTCTGCTATTGGCGATGTGGGTCGTTGGAAATTTCATTAAAATCAGCGTATTTTACTATATAGCGGTTCTTTCTATCGCACAAAGTTTGAAGTTGTCAGAATACCGTCCATTTGTCTTTCCCATGGGACTGTTTATTCTCGTATTTAGTTTTTGGGATATAGCGAGTTTTTCTTATTTGGGGTTCATTCTTAAGGTTATTTCTCCACTTTTTTTATCTCTTTTCTATATGCTCATCCCGCTTCTTCTGCTTATAGTAGCCGTTCTGCGCAAAAGGAAAACGACAAGTGAAGGAACGTAGACAAGATGAAAATATGTTGGAAGGTATCCCTATTAATCCTGTCTTTATGCTTGCTTAGTGGTTGCTGGGACCGTACGGAACTCAATGATTTGGCGCTAATTTCAGCCTTAGCCTTGGACAAATCAGAGGACAACCAAATTCAAGTGACCGCTCAAATCCTCGTTCCACAAAGCCAAAGTAGTGCCGGAATGATGGGAGTAGGTGGTGGTGGTGGCGGCGGAGCAACGAAACACACCATTATACGATCTGCAAAAGGACTCAATATCGCCGATGCTTTATCCAAGCTTCAGCGGGTAGTTCCCAGGAAACTATTTTGGGGACAATGTAAAATATTTATTTTCAGCGATACATTGGCGAGGGCAGGCATTCATGAACATTTTGACTTTATGGTTAGACATCCCAATCCCAGAGAGCATGCTTACCTGCTTGTCAGCGATGGAAAAGCAGCGGATGCGCTTGAATTGTTTCCGCCAATTGAACGCACTTCGGCGGAAGTTGTACGCAAGTTAGCCGAGTTGCAGATTGGTATCAAAGTAACCATGGAGCAACTGAGCATGATGTTAAAGGGGGATTCCCAATCAGCTTCTATTCCATTGGTTAAAATTCTTCCACTAAGCAAATCTTCAGCACCATTTCAAACCATTCCATACATAATGGGAACCGCTGTTTTCAAAAAAGACAAGATGGTTGGGGAAATCTCGGAAAAGGTAACACGTGGCGTGATGTGGATCATTAATGAAATCAAGGATTACACAATTACCTACAAGATTGACGAAGAGGATGGCTTAGTGTCCTTAAATCCGGTTATTGCGAGTGTGAAATTGATACCCAAAATTGAGGGCGATAAGTGGTCAATGACTGTTAAGGTACGTACGGAAGGTACGATCGTTCAGAACAGTTCTCGGGTGAATCCAATGGATCCAGATGTTGTAAACGCGCTGGACAAGGCGTTTGAAAATATCGTGAAAGAACGAATCCAGTTAGCACTTCATGAGGTTCAGGGCCGATTGCAGGTAGACATTTTCAACTTTGCAAAGGAATTTCACAGGAAGTACCCCAACGAATGGGGAAAAGCGAAAGACAATTGGGATGAGATATTCCCCAAGGTTGAAGTGAAGACTGATGTTAAAGCTCATATTCACAGACCAGGGCTCGTCAACGCACCGGGGGGCATGCCCAAAGATGGGGTGAAGGAAAATTAGTAGGAGTTTTTTCATTTGTGTCACGTTAGCTGTGTTGCTGATTACTTGGTTGGAATGGCCGAAACTAAAACAAAAGCCAAAAAAAGAAAAGGCGGCATTCTTTTCAGTGCTCCTCATCGTATGGTTGTTGTCCATGTTGGATCTGCCTAATACTCCAGGTCCTAATAAGTTTATGATGATCGTCTTCAAGCCATTTATTGGACTTCTAGAGTAGTAAGATTCTTTGAAGTTTGTCAGTTTGGACTTGGCGCTGTTTGCTAGGTCCCTTGTTTTTGTTTTGGAGCAAAAGGACTGCTGATATACATTTAATGACTCGAAGATAATCGGTGCCATCCGAGAAGGACGTAAGTATGCGCCCTGGCTTAGGATGTTGGAAAATGAGGGCAAGAAAAAGAGAAGTCGGAGGCCATTTTAGCCGTTGACTGTGTGCTGGATATGGGCGGAGTTCAGGAACAAGCAATAAATTCCCTATATGCAGGATAATCTAACTACGTATCTAGGTAAAGTCCTGAAGGAGGAAACATGGTGAGTGAAACAACGTTATACGATAAGCTTGGCGGGGAAGGGGCGATCACGGCAGTGGTGGACTACTTCTATGAGCTGGTTTTGGCGGATGAGACCGTCAAACACTTTTTTAACAACACGGATATGGAGAAGCAACGGAAGCATCAGGCAAAATTTTTTAGTTTTGCGTTAGGGGGACCGAATCAGTATACGGGGGCATCTATGGCCAAGGCGCATGCAGGGATGAATCTGCAGGAAGAGCATTTCAAAGCGATAGCGACTCATCTTCATGATGCGCTTGCTCATTTCGGGGTGGGGGCAGACGAGATCAATCAAGTGTTGGCGAAGGTGTCGACGTTGAAGGACGATATTTTACATAAGTGAGTATGAGTTTAAAAGGGACCCAGCCACACAGGCTGAGTCCCTTTCCCTTTACTGCCTTACCGTTCCGAGCGATAAATCTCCTTCACTAAGCGATAGGCCAATTTCGGCTTGCGATACTCGCTCAGCAATCCTTTATTATTGAAGCTCCGCGCACGATCGCGGAAGTAAGGTCGGTCACTACGCACATCGACGCGAATGTCGGCGAAGTGCCAAATGAGCGTCCCGACGATGCGAGGGTCGTCGCGGAAGATTTTCAAGGCGCGTGTAACGACATCCGCTTGGTAGTCTTCACTGAATAGGCGCGGCTCCCAGCCCGCATCGCCAAAAATCCCCGCCGCGCCGAACTCGCTCATGATCACAGGCTTGCCAGCAGCGCCTTGTTTCTCCGCATTAACGAAGTAGTCCTGCAGCATAGTACTAAATCCATCCACGCTGCCTTCATACCAGCCGTAATATTTGTTAATCCCGATGACATCAAAGTAGGATAGTACGATATCTTCCACAGGTTGCATAGTTGCATAAGTGACGAGCCTGCTTGCGTCCATGCTGCGGATTTTGCTCACGAAAGCTTTCGTAAGCTCTAGCGCTTCCTGAGTACGTGTATCGATTTCGTTATGTGCTCCCCAGAAAATGATGGACGGATGATGGTAGTCGCGGCTGATCATTTCGCCGAGCATGTGAACGCCACGCTCTCTGAAGATCGGGCTTGCCAACGTTTCCACACTCATGAAACAACCCCACATTGGAATCTCACTCCAGAGCAGCATCCCGTGCTCATCAAGCAGATCAATCCAGAACTGGCTTTGCGGATAATGGGAACCACGAACGATGTTGCAGCCCAGGTCGGTCAAAATGTCCAAATCTTTCAGCATCAGCTTCGGCGGGAAAGCAAATCCCCATTCGGGATGCTCCTCATGACGATTCACGCCTTGTAGGTATAATTTTTTACCATTGAGCAGAATGTCACTGCCCTGAACCTCAACCGTACGGAAGCCAGTCCGATCGATAAGATCATCTTCACCAGCTTGGACAGTAAAGGTATAGAGCGCAGGTTGGCCGACATCCCAACGTTTAATATTTGCCAGTCTTCCATTCAGGGTGAGGCTAGTCGTTTGACCCGCAGTAACCACGACATGACCAGCCGAGAGGGAGAGTCCT
Source organism: Paenibacillus sp. LjRoot56 (assembly GCF_964253335.1). Classification (NCBI taxonomy): domain Bacteria; kingdom Bacillati; phylum Bacillota; class Bacilli; order Caryophanales; family Paenibacillaceae; genus Paenibacillus; species Paenibacillus sp. LjRoot56. Next base: position 514,883 of record NZ_CAXURV020000003.1, on the reverse strand, counting down.
TCGGTACTAGCACTTACCTCAATCTGACAGTCTTCTTGGCTTAGCGAACTGACTTGAATTTGCAGCTGAACATCAGCTGTATCGCCCTTCAGTTGATAATCAATTTTCATGGAGTCAATGTAGACATGCGGCAGCTCTTGAAGCTCGACAGAACGAATGATGCCTCCGTAGGAGTGCCAGTCGGCGATATCCGTCGGCAAAGTTTGCCAATCAACGGTATTATCAACGCGAATTACGAGTTCATGCTTGCCTGCTGTTAGGTGAGGGAGAATCATCGAGAACTGTGTAAACCCGCCAAAATGGTAGCCAATATGCTGGCCATCCACGTACACATCGGCATGGTGAAGAATGCCTTCAAAAACCAGTCGAATATTCGCATCTTGCATCGTATCAAAATAGGTGCGATACCAAGCGGCACCAATGTAATCGTAAGTACCTAATTCGTTATTCCAACAAGAAGGGACGACGGACTTTTTTGATCCGGCAGGGAAGGTTGACGCCCACCCTTCAGAAACACCTTTATTGTCAGGATCCGTGATGAAATCCCATAATCCATCCAAAATTCGAGTAGGTCGTAAGTTATGCTGCTGAAAAGTACGTATCACGAGCATTAAGCCCCTTTCATGTATGTTTCGTAAAGCGTATCATAGAAGAAGAGTCAATTTGAATGGATAAACCTCATCTCTATTTGTCAAAATCGCTATAGGGCTGGTGAACAAAACCAATGAATAACCACCGTATTTATCATCATCGGCTTTCGTATGAGAAGCCACCCGATCCTGGCTGGAAAGATATTCGAAATACGACAGACGTGCACTCACTGTATTGGATTCGGAGTGGCGAAGGGGAATTTCACCATGAGATGAATGAAGTTCCGCTGCATGTACAAGCTGGGAGTTTGTTTTATTTGAAGCCCGGGTTTAAACTGAACATGACTTCGTCTACGGACAATCCGTTATGTATTAGGATGCTCCTTTTCGATGCTTTTGATATCCCATATGAGCATCTCAATTGGCTGAAGCCAGTTCCTGTGGAGGAACTGCGGATCCCCTTTTATAAACCGCACACATTAGAGCAGTCAGATTGGCTAGAAGCACAGATTACTCGCTTATGGTCAATGAGAGGAACGGACCCGCATGAACGCCAAGCGGAATTCCAATATGTTTTATCACGATTAATCCAATTTATGAAGGATACGGATACGTCTAGTGATCCCTACATGAAAGCTTTTCAGCAAGCGAAGCTGTGGCTGGAGACCTGCTATCATCAGCCGATTCGGCTGGAAGAGCTGGCGAAAACCTACCATATATCCGTGTCGCAATTACGCAAAATGTTTATGAAGCATGTGGGCATCTCGCCCAAAGCGTATTTAAATCAGATTCGGAATGAGCAGGCGAAGACGATGCTTTTACTAACCGATGAGCCTATGAAGGCGATCGCCGATGCTTGTGGATTTGCAGATGAGTTTCATTTTGGTAAAATGTTTCGAGTATGGAACGAGATTTCACCGGTTCGTTTTCGAACAATGAACAAATAGAGAGGGGCTAACCGAATTATGGGTGCCGAAATTGAAAGAAAGTATTTGTTGACCGCATTTCCTGCGGCTGAACTAGCGAATAATGAGTTGACGCAAGTGTCTAAACAATATATTTATCAGACGTATTTAGCTTTCTCGGACGATCAAGAAATTCGCGTACGCCAGCTAGTGGACAGTTCAGGAGAATCCCACTTTACGCACACGTTCAAGTCAGGACATGGGATGGTTCGAGAAGAAGTCGAATACAACATCACGGAGCCTATCTATAAGCAGCTTCTAGAGCGCACAGGATTAATTCCATTAGAGAAGATTCGTACGACCCTCGAAGCGGATGGGGTTACATACGAGATCGATGAGTATAAACAAATTGACCTGCTTGTCGTTGAGGTGGAGTTTCCTGATTTGCAAGCTGCTCAGCAGTTTGTACCACCGACTTGGTTCGGCAGAGAGCTGGGATCGGAAGAAGAGTTTCGTAATAAGTCGATGTGGGTTGCTTTGCAGAAGCGTTAATTCCCCTCCCAGATTCATTAGCGAAGTATGAGTAAAAAACATGCTTGCCTAAAAGTCTAGATAGAAGTTTTACAACAATTACTAGGTATCATCTAAGTATTGTAAGAACTTCTAAAGGAATTGCGAGGGGCATTCATGAATTTAATCCACTATTATCGGCAACAGTTTGTCGAGTTAACAGCTCAGTTTGAGAAAGAGTGGGAGGAAGATTCGAATTATAAATTTGGTTTTCTATGGCGTTCACATGTAAGTAATTCGTATAAAGAAATGTTCCAGATGACACAAACGAGACAGGAACCGCTTTATTTGATGTATGCCATGGAGCTTCCAGAGTCTTATAAAAGAACGAACATTAGCGAGGTTATCAAAAGTGTAACTTCTGCTTACGAGTTATCGATGTATGTGTTCTCAAGTAAAATCATGCTGACCTCCTGTATCTCCATCGAAAATTTACAGCAAACGTCATTAGGCTTCATCCATAATGCTCGTGCAGAGTTGATTGATTTAGTCTTCTCTGCCATTAAACACGTAGATTATGAAACCGTATAGACCTTACATAATTCGACATCTATAATAGATGTAGATGGACGAGTTTGTAATCCGATGGGGTGAGTACGATGTTGAGAGACTTATTGAACAATTTCTCGCTTGTTGCCGTATTTGTTTTTATTTCGATTCAAATTTTTTACTCCCCCAAATTACAAAAAGCAGCCCAATGGAAATTTCAGATATGGGCAGGCATAACACACGGACTTTTCGGAGTTATGCTTGCTTATACTGGGGTCCACGTGAGCGAACGGCATATCCTAGATTTGAAAGCGATTGCAATTCTGATGTCTACCTTCATTGGTGGAGGCCTTTCTGGTTTTATTACGACGGCAGTCATTATTATTGGCCGGACGATGATCGATCCAGAGGTTTTGTTTCGCGTATCGCTGCTAGGCTTCATTATTTATGTGGGTTGTGTGCTTATTCATTATTACATCCGAGACTATTGGAAGAAATGGATGCTGCTCGCATTATGTCCTGTCAGCGTGTTATTCGTTGATATGGTGCTTATTTATAAGCTTCCTGCTATTGAGCTTGTCATTCCGAATTTACTTTTGCATTTAGGAGCGGGCATGTTCGTTGCAGGACTTATTGGCTATTTCTTACGCTCTGAAGAACTTAAAAGGCAAGTACGGCAGATTCAGCAGGAGCTTTCTGATATTCTGCGTTTCCAACCAGGTCTTACTTTTAAGCTCAAAAAAGTACAGAATTCCTTGGTATATACGATCATTGAGGGTCAATTATTACATCAGCTTGGTCTTAAACCAGATGACTATATTAATAGGAGTGTCCAGACGGTTCCGTATTCTTCCATGGAAGTTGCGCAATTCTTGCAATCCAAATATGAAGAAGCCTACCGAGGAAATCAAGTCGCCTATGAAATGGATGTGCGTGGAAAAATCATTTTCACGACATTACAGCCTGTTTTCGATGGCACAGAGGTGGTTGAAGTCATAGGCTCGGCGACGGATGTTACGGAGAAGAGTCTGGCAGAACGTCGGATTCAGGAAAGTGAAGAGCGGAATCGGATTCTCGTAGAGAACTCGCAGGAGGGCATTCTGGGTTTCACAACGGAAGGCGAAATTACGTCAGTGAATCAAGCGGCCTGTCATCTAACACAAACCAGAGCTGAGGACATGCTGGGTCTTCCAATGACTGCTTTTTTACCCGTATCCGAGCAGGAGCTTTGGGAGCAGCACTTTCAAGAAGTGCTAACGAGTGGTGATAATGTGAGATTCGAAATCGCGATTCCTTCGTCGGATGGGCCAAGAAGAGACTATCGGGTAACACTTTCAGCCTATCATCATGCCTCTGGTGAAGTGAAAGGAATTGTGGGTACGATTCACGATTTTACTGAAGCCTCTATGCGCCATGCGGCTGATCAAGCCAATCAAGCGAAGAGTCATTTTATTGCCAAAATGAGTCATGAAATTCGAACGCCTTTGAATGGGATTATCGGTCTATCTCAACTGTTAGGGAAGACACCGCTCTCCGAGCATCAGAAGGATTACTTGACCAATATTACCTCTTCTTCGCATACGTTGTTAGGTATTATTAATGATGTGTTGGATTTTTCCAAAGTTGAAGCAGGTAAATTAGAGGTGGAACGAACGAGCTTTAATCTGGACGAGCTGTTGAAGGAGCTTTCCAGTATTTGCAGCGTACTATCGAAGAGCCAACCCATAGAGCTTATTTTCAGCACGCCTGCTGAGCTGCCCAGACGACTTCTCGGAGATCCACTTCGGTTGAAGCAAGTTTTACTGAACCTTTGCAGCAATGCCATTAAATTTACACGTGCAGGTTATGTGATGCTTCACATTGAGCTGGTGCCACAGACATCCAGTGAGGAAATGCTGCTGCGATTTAGCGTCGAAGACTCGGGGATTGGTATTTCAGCTGATCGGCTTTCTTACATTTTTGAGCCTTTCTCTCAGGCTGATGGATCAACGAGCCGTGAGTACGGAGGAACTGGTTTGGGACTGCCGATCAGCCAACACTTGATCACCCTAATGGGCGGTGTGCTCCAAGCAGAAAGTATCCTTGGAAACGGAAGCCGTTTCACATTTGGGTTACCTTTTCAAATCATAGAGCAGGACGATCCTGATGAGTGGGATATTGGCGAGGGGAATGAGCCTTATCGCGTGCTGGTTGTTGAGGATCATCCTCTTATGCGAAACAGCTTACAGGAAACTTTAGAATCATTTGCACTCATCGTAACAACGGTTCCTTCTTGGGATTCATTGTTCAAAAGGCTAAGCGGGAAAGAAGAAGGGGCAGATGAATTCCATTGTCTCATCTTGGATATGGAAAGCGATGATATGTATGGCCTAGAAACATGGGATACACTCCTTGCTTTAATTCATAGAGATCGAACGCGCTTAATTTGTCTAACATCCTCTATGGGGAAGGAAGAGCTGCTTACACTCCCTGAGGAGATAAGGCCTGATGCCGTATTGGTTAAACCGATTAGTCGACTAGAGCTATATCAGACGTTGGAATATTTGTTCCATCCTAAACATGAATCGCGGGTGACTGAGCAAGGATCTATGCCCAATCCTTCTGCTACAGTGGAGGAATGGGGACACATTTTACTCGTTGAGGACAATGAAATTAATCAACAAGTGGCCATGGAGCTGCTCGAGGAGCGGGGCTACAGAGTCACGTTAGCGACAAATGGTCGAGAAGCGCTCGACAAGCTGGAAAAAGGCGAATTTGCCTTGATCCTCATGGATATTCATATGCCAGTTATGGATGGTGTAGAGGCGACCAAACTTCTGCGTTTGAACCCAAAATTCCGCGAAATACCGGTCATCGGGCTTACAGCTAACGTGGTTAAACAAGACCAAGAAGCGTACGTCCGAGTGGGCATGAACGATGTGATAAGCAAACCGCTGGATGTGAAGTTGCTGTTTCGAGTCATTCACAAATGGATGGACCCCGAGAAGAAGAAGGAACGAGAGCGAAACTTCAAGGAACCTCAACCTGTTAGCGGAGAAGAGATCCCGTATTACCAAGGTATCGCCGCGATAGACTGGGAGGGAGCTTTGGCCCGAGTGGAGGGTAAAGAGAGTATTCTTCTCGTCATGCTGCAGCTGTTCAAGAAAAATTACAGTGACTTCGCAGATCTGCTCCGGATCAATCACCGTGAAGGGGATTGGGTCGCTGCCAAACGAGCTGCGCATACGCTAATCGGTGTAGCAGGCAGCCTATCGGCAGAAGCGCTGCATGCGGGAGCAGTGAAGCTCCAAACAACAATTCTCCAGAATGAGAATTATGAGGATCAGATTGGCGAGATCGCAGCAGAAATAGAACGCATTATCGTTTGTATTCCGGATGAAGGATAAGCGGAGATGAATGATCCCTGAAATTGTACCTTAAGTAGTACCTTAAGTAGACACTCATCATAAACCTCTTGTAAGCAAGGGGGAGGGATGAGGATAGACTTAAGGTTTTTTTGTATTGGGCAATATGGGGAGAGTGAGGAATGGTTGCTGTGGTGAGGCAGAGCGAGCTACGGTTAGGAGGAGCGTAGCATCAACTGAACAGAGGAGCGAGCACATCTGATCAGCGCGAACGCACAGGAGTAGCAGCCAGTCACGCTAACGGCCACCACAGCCGTTAATTACTAAACACAGCCCCCCTTCCTACGCTAACGGCCACTACGGCCGCTATTTCGCCCAAAACCTCTGATTCTAGCCCGATTCCCACTCCATAGCGTACGCTGTGTCCGTTAGCGAATCAGAAGCATCGAATTTTAGCAAATAGCGTCTGCTGTGTCCGTTAGCCGCCAGCCCGCATCCCGCCGTCCCCACCCCCAACAATCTCAACTTCAACTGAACAGAGGAGCGAGCACATCTGATCAACGCGAGCGCACAGGAGTAGCAGCTAGTCACGCTAACGGCCACCACAGCCGTTAATTAACCAAACACAGCCCCTTTCCTACGCTAACGGCCACTACGGCCGCAATTTTACCCAAAACCCCTGATTCTAGCCCGATTCCCACTCCATAGCGTACGCTGTGTCCGTTAGCGAATCAAGAGCATCGAATTCTAGCAAATAGCGCCTCCTGTGTCCGTTAGCCGTCCGCTCGCATGCCGCCGCCCCGCTCGCCGTCCCGCCTCCCAACAATCAAAGCCTCAACTGATAAGTACGATATCGCTGCCGTCCTCCTACGACAATTAAGATTTGCTTCTCAACGAGTTGATGCAAAATCCGCCTTGTATGGCGATCGGAGAGTCGAAGGTGTTCAGCAATTTCCATCGGTGTAAACGGCCGAAGCAAACGACGAGCAAAACGCACTACTTCTGACTCTGCCCAATCCAAGCCAGCTGACACATCAGCTGAAAGGAATTTTCCGACGAATGACAGGATAAGCTGTTGGCATTGCTTCGGATCTTCTTGGATGGACAAATAAGCAATTGGCATAAAAGTCCATCCATCAAGGGTTAGTAAGCTATGCCGCATACATAAATCTTTAAATCTTCTAACATCAAGATCTCTTGCATGCGATCCAAATCCCTGGATCTCGATACCGCCTTTTGCACCTCCAGGCATATAGGCAAGATCCAGATACCGGTAGCCATTATTGAAATCACGTACCTCCCACTCAGGGTATAAATGATTGAAATTACCGATGACAGGAAACCAAATGTAACGTAAAAACGCAATGGTTCCGTGGCCTAATCCTTTCTCTAACAATTCAAGCCTTCGATGATTTACAGTATGATTTACAGTCCCAGTATTATTTCCAGCGTGCACGATCATCGCCTGTATCCATTCGTTATATTTTTGCTCAAATGACATTCTCTCAGCCTCCAGTTAATCGTCCATAAACAAACAAAAACCGTTCCACCGCATAGCTCATATTGAGCGTTATGCAATGAAACGGCGTGTGCTTCACTCCGTCTACCTTATTAAAATGAGTATAAAAGAAAAAGGCTCGGATTACTACAATAACTAAATCTAAACGCCTGAATAAGCCATGAACCCGCCATCCACAGGGATCGTTGTGCCCGTAACGAAGCGGGACATATCGGAATCAGCCAGCCACAGCAACGTGCCTAGTAAATCCTCCGGCTTGCCGAAGCGGCGCATCGGGGTATGAGCAATGATTTTATGAGAGCGGTCCGTCAGACTGCCATCCTCTTTCATTAACAATTTGGCATTCTGCTCTGTCAAAAAGAACCCAGGTGCAATGGCATTCACACGAATGCCGCTTTCTGCCAAATGAACAGCTAGCCATTTCGTAAAGTTATCGATAGCCGCTTTGGCTGCGCTGTATGCAGGAACTTTCGTCATGGGCGAAGGTGCGCTCATGGATGAGATATTGATCACGGTTGCACCTGCTTTGCCATGCATATGCTTAGTGAACACTTGCGTTGGAATTAAGGTGCCCACGAAATTAAGATCCAGCACGTTGCGGAATCCAGTGATGCTTAGATCATAAAAGGATTGCACATCCGGATTCGCCACATCTTCCATTTTGAAAATTTCATTCGTCGTATTCGCGCTGGCATGATTACCACCCGCACCATTGATGAGAATATCACAGGTACCCAGTAATTCAGTCACGGATGCCGCAGCTTGCTCTACACTTTCAGTTACGGTAACATCGCAAGCAACAGCAATCGCCACGCCACCAGCAGCCTGAATTTCATGAACAACGGCTACCCCTTTCTCATGCGTACGATTCAGAATGGCAATGCGTGCACCTTGTCTAGCTAATTCTAATGCCATCACGCGGCATAATACGCCAGCGCCTCCAGTAATCACAACGACCTTCCCTTGCAGGGAAGGGAAATTAGTTAATCCGCTCATATGCAGTGACAGCTCCTTCTTGTAAAGTAGCGCTTTGGCGACACAGCATGTCCCAAAGTCCCCATAAATACATGATCCCTAATGCACGATCGTAAAGCCCGTATCCAGGTCTGCAACGTTCATCCCAAATATGTCGACCATGATCCGGACGGCAAAATCCTTCGTAATTATTCGCATGCAGCGCCTGCACAATGCCTGACATATCAACCGTGCCATCTTGCGTGCGATGAGAGGTTTCGATGAAATCACCATTCTCATACAAGCGAACATTCCGCAGATGGGCAAAAGGAATCCGATCCGCGAACTCATGCACGATCGAGACAATATCATTGCTCGGGTTCGCACCGAGTGAACCACTGCACATCGTAAGCCCGTTATACGGGCTGTCATGCAAGGCTAAGAAACGGCGAATGTTCGCTTGGCTCGTCATCAATCTTGGCAATCCAAAGACGGACCAAGGCGGATCATCCGGGTGAATCGCCATTCGAATGCCGTGCTCTGCGGCCACGGGAATAACTTCATCCAAGAAGTACTTGAGGTTTGCCCAGAGGTGCTCCTCGGTGACATCCTTATAGGCGTCGAATAGCTCCGTTAAATGAGCAAGTCGTTCGGGCTCCCAGCCTGGCATACTGAAATCAGGGTTGGCATTAATCCGTCCCACATGCTCAGCAAGGTCGAGGTTGGCAATTTTACTTTTTTCATAAAATAGTGCCGTCGAGCCGTCTTCCAGCTCCTTATGTAAATCTGTCCGTACCCAATCGAACACAGGCATGAAATTGTAGCAAATGACTTTGACACCAACTTGCGCTAACGTGGCGATCGTTTTCTTATAATTAGCGATATACGTATCGCGACTTGGCAGTCCTAATTTAATATCCTCATGAATGTTGACGCTCTCCACGACCTGCATATGCAGCCCAGCACGATCAGCCTCGGCTTTGATTTTCTGAATCTTAGCCATCGGCCATTCTTCACCGGCAGGTACATCATGCAGGGCCCAGACGATACCTTCAACACCGGGAATTTGTTTAATTTGCTTAAGAGTGACCGTATCGTTGCCCTCTCCAAACCAACGGAATACCATTTTCATAGTTGCACACTCGCCTCCCATGTAATCAACCTATTTGAAATAAGTAGGGAACTTCTCTTTCAGTAATGCCTGATCGGAGATGCCAACTTGAAGATGCGCGCGTACTAATCGCTCTGCCTTATCGGGCTGTTGCTCTTTGATGGCCTCCACAATCTGCCCATGCTGCGCATAGAGCTCATCCCAGTGATGATCAGTCGCTAAGCGGAGCATACGTGTACGGTTCAAATGCACATTAATTTGCCCAATGACTGCCCAGGTGTTCATTTTCTTGCATCCTTCAAAAATCGTCCGATGAAACTCCTCATCAAGCTCAAACATTTTCTTGAAGTCTTGTTCATCCATACACACTTTCTGTGAGGCTAAATTCATTTGAAGCAAGCGCAGGGACTCTTCCGGAAAAGAGTGACAGGCCAAGCGAATGACGGCGCTTTCCAGATGTTCGCGAATGAAGCGAGCTTCATCCACCAGTTCCAGATCAATGCGAGAGACAACCGTACCGCGTTGCGGATAAATATCCAGCAAGCCCTCCTGTGCTAATTGCACGAAGCTTTCCCGAACAGGTGTCCGACTAACATTGAAGCTTACCGACATTTCTTTCTCCGAAATGGTAGCACCTGGAAGCAGGCTTAAGCTCAGTATTTGAGCCTTTAGTGTGTGGTAAACAGCATCTCGGGTCGAACTAATCAGAGGTTTTTTGAAGTAATCCATGCGGATCTCCTTTGCAAAATGAAGCTTAAACTTATACTACCATACTTGTATGGTAGTATGGAAGTGAAAAAATGAGTAGTCAACCTTCGTTAATTTGGCTCGCCTACCGATTTGAACGAGCAATAAAAACACCGCATGCACCCCGTGCTTTCCTTATTAGGAATAACACGAATCACATGCGGTGTAGGTTAATTTTAACGAGAGACTGCTAAGCTTTGAACCGTTCTCCAAGCTTCCAATTGCTTCTCCAACTGTTGCACTAACGTCGAGACGTCTTGGGAGAACTGTTCTCTTTGTTGCTCATTCATACCAACTTGCTCCTGCTGCAACTCGCTAGAAGTAGGTGGATCGGGAATCGTTTGAAGTAATTGCTGTAGTCTAGCTTGTAAAAGCGATCCGGCAGCAGCAGTTCCAGTTGTATCAGCAGCTTGCGGTACAGCAAGCTTAGCTTCAACGGATAGCTCCACATTGTTAACTTCTTTCCCCTGCGCAGATACTACAACTTCTTGAACCTCAACTTTAATCTTTTCAGCTTTAGCAGGTGCCTTGGCTGCGACTGGCTTCGCTCGTTCAGCTCGATTGTTCTGGAAGGTAGACCAGGTTTCGATTAATTCAGGTCCTGATTTATAGAGCAGCTGCCCCTTGATTCGGTCAGAGATGTCTTTATCCTTAAACATCTTGGCAATTTTCTTCACATCACTGACTGGCATTTCATCACGTGCCATGATTAAAGCTAGTGGATCACGATGCTCCATTGGCAGATCCTTCAGAGGCAATATTTGATCCTCAGTAAGCTTGTCTTTGCGAATCTCCGTGCCGCCTACGATGAGCTTCTTTACGGAATTCCCAAACTTAAGCAGCTCACACTTGTTTTTGATATACGTTTCAGGTTTGCCAAGCTTGCCAGAAAGATATTTAATAGATGAGCTAAATTTCGCATCATGCATAAGCTTATGGAAGGCTTCGGCTTCCTCAATGGGAGAGAAGCCTTCTCGTGTTAGATTTTCAGCAATCTGCTCTAGATAGATTTCCATCTCATCCGTTACCGTGGATACGATACATGAAATGGTTGGAAGCCCGAGCATTTTGGTAGCTTTATATCTGCGATTTCCATAAATGATCTTATATCGGTTGTTGGCGGTTGTACGCACTTTGATCGGAGAGAGTAAGCCAATTTCCCCAATGCTTTTCATTAATTCTTGCAGTGCTTCTTCATCGAACTGGTAGCGGGGCTGGTCCGTGTCCTCATCAATGAGATGCATAGAAATGTTATGTATGTCCATCTTCATGTCTCCATTCGTCAGGGTCATCTAGTCTAATTATATATCAAGGACGGAAGTGTGGGAACGCCAATTCGCTAGAAAGGATTTGGAAGGGATTGGTAGAGGGGGAATAGACAAGCCCGGAGGCAAATAAATGTATTGCCAGTAAGGGAGAGGAGATGAAATAATAGAGAAATATGTCGAATAATGTTCCTGCTTCAAGTCAAATTTGGGAGGAGAGACCTATGAACAGAATGCAGTATTTCTTCGTATCCCTCATTTTTGTCCTTCTGTTTACTTCAACTGAATCGGTTCTCACTACCTATAAAAAATCGCTTTTGAATGAACTGCAAAGTACGGAGGCTGCTCAATTATCTGCCAAAGCTGTTGCCTTACAGTCCGTCATTAATCGTAATTTCAATTTGATGGTAAGTCTAGAGGCCTTTGTCAGCGCCGACTATTTGCAAGACAAAAGTGAACAAGAGGTTCATGCTTATATTGAAGCGTTATATGCGGGTTCACAAGCGTCTGCCCTCAATGTTGTCATTGCACCACATGGGGTTATGAAGTTCGTGTATCCCCCGAAAGGGAATGAAGATATTATCAATTGGGATCTCCTGCATGATCCTCGAGAGAATGTACAGACTCAAGTCTATCAAGCGCTGCAATCGAAAAAAATGACGACCGACGGTCCTTTTATGTTGCTTCAAGGTGTGCAAGGTTTGGTAGCTCGTAAAGCTCTTTTTCAAGATGGCGTTTTCTGGGGCTTCGTTTCTGTTGCCATTAACATGGATAAGTTGCTTATTGAAGCGGGGATCAAAGACGGTGCTTCTGAAGAGCCGAGGATGGCCATTCGAAGTCCAGGCATCCCAGCATTTTACGGAGAAAATACAACGTTCTTTCAGTCTCCTTTGATCGCAGTGATCGATCTTCAGGATACGAAATGGGAACTAGCGGCTACCTCTCCCGCCAATGCGGTAAAAACGGTCAATAATCAAATGCTCATCATCCGCTGCGCTATACTGCTCGTTTTATTTCTAGGCTTATTCTTCATTATCTATATCATTCGACAACGTGATCGGCTTAGTCAAGCTGTGAACGAGCGGACACAAGAGCTGCAGATCGCCAATGAAGACTTGACAGCGGCCAATGAAGAGTTGATTGCAGGACAGCAGGAACTACAGGAGTCTACGAAGCGGATGCAGGATTCGGAGCAAATGTTGTCCTATATGGCCTACCACGATGTACTGACAGGCATACATAACCGTGCTCATTTTCAGATGATGTTGAAAGAGCAAATTACTTACAATCAGGTGAGGGGGACCTCACTCGTCGTCCTTTTCTTTGATCTTGATAATTTTAAAATGATCAACGATTCACATGGGCATCATATGGGAGACTATATGCTGCAAAAGGTTGTTCAACGCGTCCAGCAATCTCATTTGGTTTTCCACACGTTTGCTAGATTTGGTGGAGATGAATTTGCAATTTTACTGGAGAATTGCTCTAGCGAGCGGGAAATTCAAGCTTTCTGCGAACAACTTATTGCCGTCTTGAAACCGCCTTGTATATTGGCGAATCGTTCCTTTTTTATAAATGCGAGTATTGGCATTGTACAGTATCCATATGGCGGTGAAACGTGGGAAGCGCTGCTGAAAAATGCGGATATTGCGATGTATATGGCTAAAAAAGAAAGTGGCAGCTCCTATAGCTTCTTCACTCAACACATGGAGATGTTATCAATTTCTAAGTTGGAAATGGAAAATCATCTCCGTCAGTCCTTGGATCGAAAAGAGCTTGAGATTGTATATCAACCCCAAGTAGATTGCATGAAGGGGGCAATTACAGGTGTTGAAGCTCTGTTACGTTGGAATCATACGACGAAAGGCTACATTTCACCGTCCGATTTTATTCCAGTAGCGGAGGAAATAGGACTTATTGATGCGATTGGTGAGTGGGTGCTCCGCGGCGCTTGTAGACAGATGAACGCTTGGCATCGTCAGACGGATGAACAGCTGATGATCTCCGTTAATATCTCAGTCAAACAGCTGCATGATGAACGCTTTGTGGATAAGGTTATTGCGATTCTGGAAGAGACCGGGCTTGAAGCGCGATACTTGGAGATGGAAATCACGGAAAATGTAGCGATGCAGGACAAGCAGATGGGTGTTCTGAATAGACTTCGCCAATTAGGAATCTCTATTTCCGTGGATGATTTCGGTACGCATTATTCATCCTTAAGCTATTTGAAAAGGTTCCCGGTCACGAAGATTAAACTGGACCAGTCCTTTGTTCGCGGTATTCAGACTGATGACAAGGATCGTGCTATGATCAAAGCTATCATTTCTGTGGCGAATGCTTTTCAGCTGCAAATGATTGCAGAGGGAGTAGAGACGGAAGAACAGGCGGACTTCTTAGTGGCGAATGGATGCCATCACATCCAAGGTTATTATTTTTATAAGCCGATGAAACCCGCACAGTTGCAAGCGATTTTGAAAGAAGAGCTGCATGAAAAATTGGCATTCTTAGGAGCAAAGTCTGTTCATAATTATGATATATAATAAATAAATACCAAAGAGGTGCCCTTCACTAGGGCACCTCTTTGGTATTTGGAAAAAGAAAAAGTTCGCTACAGAGCGACAATTTGCTTCTGTTTATTTTCGAAATAGACCCAATGATGGAAACCAATTTCCTTCAAAGTTTTCTGAACTTCTTCCCAATCATCAGCAACGCGGCTAGGGACATGGGCGTCAGAACCGAAAGTAACCTCAACGCCATAATGTAGCGCACGCTCTAGAATCTCATGGGAGGGGTACCAGCCGCCAACATCTTTCGTTTTGCCTGACGTATTAATCTCAATCGCAACGCCGGATTCTCCGATGATTTTCAAAGTCTCATCCACCTTTGGTGTCGCGATATCGGAAAAGGCAGGGTAGAAGCCTTTCATCGCATCGATATGTCCAAGAATTTGGAACATTCCCGATCGAGCGGAATCAGCAATCAGGCGATAATACTCTTCCTTGTGCTCAACGTGCTCAGCTTCGTTCAACTTCTTCCATCTGTTACGATTGAAGATGCTCACACCTCCGGATAGATGAACGGAGCCAATGATGTAATCGAATGGATACTTTGCATATTCTTGCTTATAAATCTCCACGTGCTCTGGGAAATAATCAGACTCCACACCTAAGAGTACATTAATTTTGCCTGCATACGCTTGTTTGAGGTGTAGTACTTCCTCTATATAGCGGGGAAATTCGCTTTTTGCCATGGCGATGGCAGGTTGTGCACGATCTTCCGAGCTTCCAAAGTATGGGGAGTGATCGGAGATGCCAATTACTTGAAGGCCAGCTGCAATGGCTGCCTCAATATAGTCACGTATGGTATCTTGCGCATGTCCGCATCGCTCATGATGCGTATGTAGATCGAATTTCACAGCAAGCCCTCCTAAAAAGTAAGCTATTCTGAACCAATAAATTGTGTTTCAGGCATTCCTTTGAGATCGCGTAGAAATTGTTGCATAGCAGAATTCAAGTATCTTCCTGACTTATATACTACGCCTACCGGATGGGTAATATCCAGTTCGTTCACTTTTACCATCTTCAATGAGCCATGGCGCAGTTCATCAGCAACAGACATTTTGGATATGATCGCAACACCTAGATTTAACTCGACCATGCGCTTCACTTCCTCACTGCTAGACAACTCCATGACAATATGAGGCGAGACATCATAGGATTTGAAGATTTGATCGACGAAACGTCGACCTGCAGTTTCTGGAGAAAGCATGATAAACGGAATATTTCTAAGCTTCTCGATAGATAAATGTGTGAAACGACTAAGCGGATGGTGCGTGGAGACGATGAGTTCAAAATTATCATAGTAAAGCACGGAAGTCTCCAAAGCTGGATTCTTCTCAAATAAATACGTGATCCCAATATCGATATGACCGTTTTCCACGGATGTCATGATCTGAGAAGAGGTCATGGAATGAATGGTCGTTTTAATCAGCGGAAATTGATCCTGGAAATAGGAAAGAACCCTCGGCAAGATCTGCATGGCAATGGAAGTCGTTGTGCCAATATGGATATGACCTTGAGGGGTTTGACTCAGATCGGAAAGACGCTGTTTCAGGTCACTGGTGATCCGTAATATTTTTTCCGCATGCTCCAAGAAAAGCTTTCCACTATCTGTTAAAGTAACAGGCTGATTACGATCAATGAGAATCGTACCGAATTCATCCTCAAGACTTTTTATTTGCGCGGAAACGGCAGGTTGGGTCAAGTTTAGAATTTCACCAGCTTTACGAAAGCTCATCGTCTTAGAAATCGTGAGCAGGGTTTCTAACTGGTTCATATTCATCAGATTACCTCCTGCAAGTTAGATGTAAGATCAAAGGTACAAATAAAATTTATCGAAATTGTAAAGGACATAAAAACCTTTTCTGACTTTATTATATGATAGGAAGTGCTAACTAGGCAACAAGGCGGGATAACAGCGGGTCTTAGAGCGCAAGCTACCGAGGTATGAAAGCAAAGCGGATAACTGAAATTTATCTTTTCAAATTACTCAAATTTGAATATAATAATTTATGTAATATAAAACATAACGATTAAGGAGACTCCACGTATGTCTTTATCACGTAAATCAAATCCGACCGTGACGGTTGTAGCCCTGATGCTTGGACTCTTGTTGGCTTCTCTAGATCAAACGATCGTATCAACTGCGATGCCAACGATTGTATCTAAGCTAGGCGGATTTAGCCAATTTGTTTGGGTATTCTCGGCCTATCTGATTGCCAATGTGGCAGCAATGCCTATCTTCGGTAAACTTTCGGATATGTATGGTCGCAAACTATTTTTCATTATCGGTATCGTTGTCTTTATGATTGGATCTGCGTTATGTGGAACAGCAACATCGATGACACAGCTGATCATCTACCGTGCGATACAAGGTATTGGCGGCGGAGCGTTGATGCCGATTACTTTTGCTATTATTTTTGACATTTTTCCTCCTGAGAAAAGGGGTAAAATGCAGGGCTTATTCGGCGCAGTTTTCGGATTATCCAGTGTGCTTGGTCCTATTATTGGGGCTTACTTCACAGATCATGTGACGTGGGAATGGATTTTCTTTATCAATTTACCTCTAGGTATTATTTCTCTGATTATGATTATTTTCTCTTATCACGAGTCCGTGGAACATAGTAAGGCTAAGATTGATTGGGGCGGTACAGTTGTACTAACGGCAGCTATCGTTACACTCATGTTCGCATTGGAGTTTGGCGGGAAAGAATACGCTTGGGGTTCGATGCAAATTATTGGTTTATTTGCAGGGTTCGTCGTACTGTTAGCAGGGTTTATTCTTATTGAGAAAAACGCTGCAGAGCCTATTGTACCTCTAGATTTATTCAAAAATCGGTTATTTACGTCCAGTATGGGAGTTAGCTTTGCTTATGGAGCGGTTCTCATTTCCGCAGGGACGTACATTCCATTATTTATCCAAGGCGTATTCGAAGGTTCAGCGACATCGGCTGGATCGACATTGACTCCTATGATGCTTGGTGTCGTCGTGAGTAGTGCACTAGGTGGTCGCTTCATCGGTAAATTCTCCTATCGGAATGTGCTTCTTGTATCCGTCGCTCTTCTTCTGTTGGCGACATCGCTACTTGGCGGTATCTCCATTGATTCGGAGAGATGGGTTATCACAACCTACATGATTATTCTCGGACTAGGTATCGGCGCTTGTTTCCCGATCACGTCGATGTCTGCACTTCATAAAGTTGATTTCCGTCGCCGGGGTACGGTAACATCCTTGGTTGCTTTCTTCCGTTCCGTTGGTTCTGCCATTGGGGTAGCGATATTCGGGAGTATTCAAGTAAATGCTTTGAAAGACAACATCACCAAATCGTTGAATGACCCAGCTATGGCGGAGAAGTTCCATGATGCGCGGATGCTGCTCCAACCCGAAGTGAGAGCGAATATACCCCAAGAGGTATTGCATAAGCTCTTAACCGCGTTGGCGGATTCGATTGCCGTTGTTTTCCAAACTACGATTGTTTTAGCTATACTAGGTCTCGCGTTCATTTTATTGATGGGAAATGCTAAACTAGAAGTTGGTAAAGCGCCTGTCAAAGGAGATGTACCAGTAGGACACTAGGAGGTTGGGCACAAATGTCGATGAAGCTGGTCATTCTCGGACTATTAATGGAAGCCAATCGGCATACCTATGAGATTCGTCAAACGATGAAAGATCGCGGTATGACGAATTATATGAAACTGCAAGACGGCTCGCTCTACTATGCCATGGATCAACTGCATAAGGATGGTCATGTAGAAGCCTTAGAAGTCGTGCGTGATACGAATCGTCCCGAGAAAACAATTTATCAAATCACCGAAGCTGGTAGGCAAAAATTTCAAGAACTGTTGTCTCATCAATTGCATGAAGAGATCAAACATTATCATCCGCTTTATGTGGCACTGCCATTTACCGTTCACGGAGATCAAGCCAAGATTGCAGATATTCTTGAACATAAAATTTTGGAACAGAAAATGATCATGAATAAGATGAAAAGTTTGTACAACGAGCATTTGAACATTGTTCCTCGCGTTGTCTTACAAATGATGGTCGGCAGCTATAAACGTGCTTTCACCGAGTTGAAATGGCTAGAAGAGCTGCAGCAAGATGCTCGAGACGGCAGGCTGCAGGAAAGAAACTCGGAGCTCGATGTGGATTGGGATCGGATCGAGTGAAGCAAATTGAAAAAAGCACTACCTTGGCCAACAAGGTAGTGCTTTTTTTTGACCACAATAGAAAAGCAAACGGAAATCCACGTTTTAATTGGGAAAATCGGAGTAATGCGACTGTACAGCAGTCATCCCTTACTTGGTCGGTGACGATAACAAATTCAGCTGCGTTATGAACTGCGGCAAATCCGTGCAGACCAAGTCCGGCGTCAAGCCAGCCGACTCCAGCTGCTCGTGCACATTGTCGGGCGTCGCGACGCCCGTCAAGACAAGAGCAGTGCGGCAACCCGCCATCGCGCCTCCGCGGATGTCGGTGTGCACGTTATCGCCGATGACCCAGACATCGGCGGCAGGCAGACCAAGCCGCTCAATGGCATACGCCATAATGATCGGCGAAGGCTTACCGATCACCACCGGCTCCACGCCAGAGGCGGCGGTGATCGCAGCGGCCAGGGAGCCAGCCCCTGGCATAAGCCCTCCATCCGACGGAAGCATCCGGTCGGGATTGGTTAAGACATAGGTCGCGCCATGCTTCAGATGGCGGACCGCTTCGGTCAGCTTCCCATAGGTGAAGCTGCGATCAATGCCTTGGACGACGTAATCCGGCGTCGTCGTCCCATCCATGGCGAAGCCGGCTGCGTCCAAAGCTATCCGCAGGCCGTCTTCGCCGATCATATGCACGCGCTGGCCAGCGCGCTGCTCGGTCAAGTACTGCGCAGCCGCCTGCGAAGACGTATAGACGGCTGCCGCGGGTACCTCCATGCCGAGTGCTTGTAGATGCTCGGCAACCTGATCGGGGGTGCGGGAAGAATTGTTCGTCACCAAGAGGTAAGGCAACTGCTCCTGCTGGAGCCATTGCAAGAAAGCGGCGGCACCAGGGATAGGCTCGTGCCCTCTGTAAAGTGTGCCATCTAGATCGATAAGAAATCCGTTCATCCTGTTGCTTCTCCTTTAGATAGGTAAGTTGTTGTCGGCAGTGTGATCTCGACGATCGTACCCTCCGTAAGTTTACTACTAATGTTCATGAATCCACCGTGCGCTTCAATGATCCGATAACAAACCATTAGGCCCAGTCCTGTTCCTTTTTCCTTCGTACTATAGAAGGGTTCTCCAAGCTTGGGAAGACGTTCAGGTGAAATGCCGCAGCCCTGATCCACGAAACGAACAAGAATCTGATTGCCCGAACCTTTCAGCTCTGCATGAATGTGCAGACTGCCACCTTGCGACATCGACTCTATAGCATTTTTCATAATATTAATGAAGACCTGTTTGATTTGATTTTCATCACACATGACTGGCGGAAGCCCGGAGTCAACCTCTGCTTCAATTTCGATATTAGAGAGAAGTGCTTGTGGTTGAAGTAACTCTACAGTGCTCATGATGATCGTATATAACGTACTAGTAACGAAATGAGTAGCCTGAGGTTTGGATACAAATAAAAACTCATTCACAATGAATTCTATACGCTGCAGCTCTTTTTGCATAATTTCAATGTAATATTGCTCCTTGGCAGAGCTTGTTTTGAGCAGCTTGAGGAATCCTTTTAACGCGGTCAGCGGATTGCGGATCTCATGTGCAACACCAGCAGCCAATTGTCCAACGGCAGATAGCTTATCCGATTTAATAAGCAATTCCTGCGTCTTCTTCAATTCTGTGATATCACTGAATGTGATGACGGTACCTAACAGCTGACCACCACCATCTAGCATAGGACTGGACATGTACTCTACTGGAAAGCTGGTTCCATCTTTTTTCCAAAACAAATCTTCATTCATTATCGCGCCTTCACGTTGAAGCATCGTATTTACTGTCGCGTTATCCTCAGGTATGACCAAAGTGCAATCCTCATGAAGTGGCCGAATCAGGTTATGTATGCGTCTACCTAGCATTTCATCCACTTTCCAACCAGTGATGGCTTCCGCGGCTTTGTTCCAGAAAATAGTGCGTCCATTCGTATCAATGCCATAAATGCCTTCCGAAACCGAATTGAGAATGAGCTGATTTTGTTTATAGAGCTTATCAATTTCTTTCTTCTGTTCTCTGATCTCAGTCAAATCTTTCAGAATAGCATAAACCCCAACGATTTGGTTGCCCACTTTGGTAGGAACAAAAGTTACATTAGAAGGGGTAGGGAATCCATTTTGATGTAAGAAAGAAGCATCGAAATTTTGGGGCATTCCTTCTGATGCCACTTGGAAATGGTGCAGTGTTTTGAGTAGATCAGGAGGATGGATCATTGGAAGAAACGAGGCGGATTTGGACGATTCTTCACCCAACCCGAGCAAGCTTTCAAGTCCATGATTCGAAGAAAGGATTTCACCATCCAAACTAAAGGAAATGATAGAGTCAGGATGGTTATCGAATAGTGATTTATATCGCTCAGCAGTTTCCGAAATACTGGTTTCACGTCGCTTGAGCAGCCGTATTCCGAATAAAGCGAGTAACATGAATACGACGAACATACCACTATCGAGAGCGATGCTTGCCATACGGTTATGTTGAAAAAAAGGCAAATGGTGCAAATAAAATAAATGAAAACCGAAGATCGCTATGACGGGTATCAGATAAATCGTGAATTTTCGGATACTTACAGGAGGGGGGTTCATCGTCATTGACTCTCATCTCTCCTTTTTGAGATTCTCTTTCATAGTTTAACAGGAATAGCTATTATTTTGTATAATTTACCATTCTTTTTGTATATTAATTATTTGGAGGCGTTTCAATACTAGGTTTCGACAATTTAAGTATGAAGGTAGAAATGTGGCGTGTATCTGAGTAGTTGGAACTATTTTTGTTAAATTGACAGTATACTTGTCCTAAAATATTATGTATAATGTTGAAAAAGGTCGTTTTTCTGTGGAACTTATTCACAAATGAGATCGGAGCGGAGCTATGAAGGCTGAGTACATTAATCCCTTTTTGGAGTCGGCTAGAATCGTCATCGAGCAAGTTGCTAACATTCGCCCAACGACAGGGCAGCTCGGCATTAAAGACGTCAAATTTGTGGAAAAGTATATCTGGATCCAAATCGGTATGACTGGACAAATGGAAGGCGACGTCGTTTTCGGCTTGGCTGAAGATGTTGCTCTGAAAATGGTTTCTGCCATGATGGGTGGATTCGTCATCACTGAGATGGATGAAATGGGTAAGAGTGCCATTTCTGAACTGGGCAATATGATTAGTGGTAATGCGAGCACGATGCTCTTTAACCAAGGTGTTCGGGTAGACATTACACCACCGAAGTTAGTCCAATCTGCAACGGCAGCAGGATTTGTGCCGAAGAGAGCATTAACCATTCCTTTAATTATGGATGGTATTGGTGAACTAGACATTCAAGTGATAATTACGTAATATAAGTAAGAACGTTGGAGTGCCAGTAGGATGGTAACTCCATTTTTTTTGTGCGTAGAAGGGAGTGGAATAGGTTGGAAATCAAGAACAAGATCGTCTTGATTACAGGTGCTTCAAGTGGAATTGGAGCATTGATGGCGCAGCAATTTGCAGCTAAAGGTGCTGTACCTGTGTTGACAGCACGGCGTACGGATATGTTGAAACAAATTGCTTCAAGTTTGCCGGGGAAACACGCTGTCTACGCCATGGATGTGACGCATACAGATGAGGTAAATCAAGTTGTGAGCCGCATCATCGCCGAGTTTGGGCGAATTGACATACTAATTAATAACGCTGGATATGGCATATTTGAATCATTTACGGAAGCGCCACTTGCTCATTTTGAAGAGATGATGGATGTGAATTATCTGGGGCTCGTACGTTGCACGCAGGCAGTGCTCCCGCACATGTTAAAAGCAGGTAGTGGCCATATTGTCAATGTTGCCTCCATGGCAGGTAAAATTGGTTCTGCCAAATCAACAGCCTATTCGGCAACCAAGCATGCGGTGCTAGGATTTACGAATAGCTTGCGGATGGAACTAGCGAGATCAGGGGTATCTGTGACAGCGATTAATCCAGGTCCGATTGCGACACCATTTTTCGACAAGGCGGATCCGAGTGGTAATTATGTCAAGAACATCGCTTGGTTTATGTTAAAGCCCGAAAAAGTAGTCAAAGAGCTGATTCATGCTGTTGAGAAAAACATTCCAGAAAAGAACCTGCCTTTTGTAGCGGGTGTTGGGATTAAATTATTTCATCTGTTTCCTCGCCTTTTTAACAAACTGGCGTCAGGTATCATGAATAAAAAATAAAGCGGCTCCCAGTCACATTGGGGTCGCTTTTTCTCTGCTTTTTTACGTTTCGGATGGATCAGACTTCGCTGCTTGCTTCGCTTGATTCAATGCGCGGATTTCTTCGAAAATCTTTCGCATCTCTGCTTTGCCCTCAGGATGAGATTGATTCCAGTGGGAGGCCAGCGCGGGCAGTGCCTTATGAACATGATTGAAGAAAGCCCATATTTTGATTTTCTCGATCATTTCTGGGGAAGTATCACCTGTAATAAGTTCTGCGGTCTTTGCGACCAACGTGTTAAAATCGTTTTCGAAATCGGTAGGCATGCACGTCATCCCTTCGGATGGAAATAGAGTAGTTGGAGCACTTTTAGTTTAGTTTAATAGATGAAGAAGAGGCTGTCAAAATGTCGCGAAGCAACTCCCATCTTACATGTAATCGTTTCTTTTATATCGGGAAAATTTATCCTATTAATTTTTGCGGTAACGATTGTTTACTCCCCCTTTTTAACCTAAAATAAGGTAGATAACCGATGGGTCTTTTTACCTGTAGGCTAGGGGGGATAGAATGAAGTCACTGAGAGAGATATTTAACAGCGACTTTAATACATTAGATAAAGGGTTGCAGGAACAAATTTATAGAGAATTTTACTTGCTCGTTTATCCGATGATTAATTTTATTTTAAGAGATCACGCTGCCGTGGAGGATATTATCCAGGAAGCCTTTCTCCGTGCGGTTCACAAAGCCCCTTTATTAACGGAAATTGATAAATATGAGGGCTGGCTCAAGAGACTTACGCGGAACGTGACTCTCAATCATTTGCGCAAACATCGACGTAACCGTGACGAACTCGAGACAGAGGTATTGTTCTCCTTAAAGGAGTCAGCCCCAACTTCGGATTATTCGGCTACGCCAGACGTAGAGGTTGAAATGAAAGTCATGAGAGAAGCCGTTATTGCGTATATCAATCAACTTAATCCTTCCTATAGACAGATTATCGCCATGAAATGGATTCATAATTTATCTTATAAAGATATGGCTAGTGAACTTTGTGTGACCGAAGGCGTTGTGCGACAAAGGCTTTTTCGTGCGCGGGATGCCATTAAACAGAAGTTTTTGGATGAATGGGGATCAGATAGATAGAGGACGGCATCTACATATTTGTTTGCTGAAGCACTCTAGCATATAATATGGGCATGAGGTTGGAAGAGAAAAGGGGTATATCGCATTGAGTACGAGTTTCGAACAGCTGCAGATTGCACAGACTTATTTAGATAAATTACAAGAATTAGGGATTGGTGAACCGACCCCGATTCAAGCGGAAGGTATTCCAGTTCTCCTGCAAGGGAAAGACGCCATTATTCAATCCCAGACAGGAACGGGCAAAACCCTAGCTTATTTGCTGCCTGCCTTGGAGCGAATTG
Organism: Paenibacillus sp. LjRoot56; assembly: GCF_964253335.1. NCBI lineage: Bacteria > Bacillati > Bacillota > Bacilli > Caryophanales > Paenibacillaceae > Paenibacillus > Paenibacillus sp. LjRoot56. The sequence goes on along the minus strand of NZ_CAXURV020000003.1, from coordinate 491,061 downwards.
ATCCAACACAGAAACAATTGCAAGTCATGGTTATTGTCCCTACACGAGAGTTGGGCATGCAGATCATGCAGGAAATTGAGAAATTGACGAGCGGAGGACCTATTCGGTCGCAATCCTTGATTGGTGGAGCGGCTGTTGCCAGACAGATCGAAAAGCTGCGCCTTCATCCGCATATCGTTGTTGGAACGCCAGGACGTTTGCTTGAGTTAATGAAAGTTCGCAAGCTTACGCTGCATCATGTGAAAATGGGCATTGTCGATGAAGTTGACCAAGTGTTTGAACTTGGCTCTATGCAGGATGTAGAAGCGGTACTTAAAGGTATGCTTCGCACGAGTCAAATGGTGTTTGTCTCGGCGACAATTCCTCAAAGTACGGAGCAAGCAGCAAGCAGATGGTTGAAGGAACCGGTTATTATCAAAATTAACCCCTCCCAGCGTACGGCTGAAACGTTGGAGCATCACTATGTTGTGTGTCAGGAACGTGAAAAGATTGACACCCTCCGAAGACTTGTTCGGATGATTAAGCCGACTTCAGCGATTGTCTTCATTAATGTAACTGATGATATTGCACAAGTCGTTGGTAAGCTTCAATATGTAGGGCTTTCTGTTGAAGCTCTATATGGAGAAGCGAGCAAGCAGGATCGAGCCAAAGTCATGGGCAATTTCCGTGAGGGAAAATTTCAATTATTGTTGGCGACTGACGTTGCTGCCAGAGGACTTGATATTGAAGGTGTGACGCACGTCTTCCATCTGGATGTGGCGACGAATGCGGAGTATTACCTTCACCGTGTAGGTCGGACAGGCCGGATGGGCCGTGAGGGGACTTCGATCTCTATCGTAACCTCGAGAGAGCTCTTCATCATCGAGAAATTCGAGAAGCAGCTCGGTATCACCATCGAGCCGAAGGCTATGTACGAGGGCCGATTGGTTGACCCGGCCCAAGATCGCAGTGCGGCTACGATGCGCAGCCGCCGTGAAGCCGCGCGCCCAAGCGCAGCACCTTCGCGCAGCGGCTCCACCAGCGCGCGTGAGGCTGCCGCGCCTGCGGGCGCGGTGCATGTAAGTGCCGCGGCGCCAGACGCGCGCGGCCAGCAGGGCGCTGCTCCGGCGAAGCCGGCAGCGCAAGGGAAGACGGCCGCCGCAGGCAAGGCCGTCAGCAAAGCACAACGCGAGCGCGATCGCAAGAGCAAGGGCGCTCCGCGCTGGCTGAAAGAGAAGCAGCAGAATAAAGAAGAGTAGCTCGCTTCCTCGCGAAGCCTACTCATGATCTGCGAGGTGTAAGAGCATGCTGAAGAAAGTTACGATCACACTCTTGATGCTGGTTGTCATCACCGCGGTGATGCTACTCATCATCATCCAGTATGTGAAACCAACGAAGTCGCTGGATCTACAATATAAAGAGATCGCTATAAGCAACAAAATTGCAGAAATGATCCTCTCCCGAAAGCTGGACGTACGGCTTTCGGAAGAGGAAGTAAATCAATTGCTGAAAAAGCAATTAGCCTCGCACAGCACACTGCCACATGACTTTCGGATGGAAGGTGCAGAGTTGAATCTGCAGGGTGCTATGGTAGACGCGGATGTAAACGTGAGGTGGCGCAATCGGATACCGATCGGTGCTCACGCGACATTCACATTGGCATGGGATCCGCCTAACTTGGTCATCCAGCATGTGAATACACAGATCCGGAATTGGCAGCTGCCGAGTACTTGGCTTCAACTAGCTCCGATTGAAATTCCACTGCAATCATACTTACCTAAATTAATTGGCATTAAAAATGTGGTGTTCGAAGACAATGCCATTCTCGTTCAACTAAAGCCATTTCAGTGAAACGAAAGACCCTTCCTACCACTTAAGTGGATGTGAAGGGTCTGTTTTTTTATTTCATCATACTGTTTTTTGCACGCCGTTCATTCTCACTTCACGGCTTTCTTATCATCAAACTTTTGCCACCACCACAGGAGCCTGCCATCTACGTGTATACATGATAATACCAAACACAGCACACATACTAACCAGTACAAACCAGATCGAGATACCTACATGGAAGTGATCCATGCCCCAACCGACACCAAGCGGCAGGATAGCTCCGCCTAAACCACCAGAGGCAATGAGTGCACTCGTCGTTTGCTCCGTACGTCCAGGCAAGAGTTGATTGGCATATATAAGGGCAACAGCGAACATACCTGACATGAATAACCCAAGCAAGAGAATGACGGCAAAGCTGCTCCATAAATTCGTGCTGAACACCCAAATGATTACGGTGATCACGCTTAAAGCGAACGAAAAAGCTAAGTATTTGAAATAGGTCATCTTCTCAGCTAAGGCACCTGCGAATAAGCGACCAACAACCATGGTTAACCAATAAGCGGTGACACCGAGTGTAGAGACAGAGCTTGAAGCCTGCAGCTGGTCCTTAAAGATGGACGGTAAGAAATTTACAATCGTATTTTCCATACCGCAATACAAGAAGAAGACAGTCATAAGTAAGCTTAAAAAAATGAACGATTTTTTAGAAAGATCAGGAATTCGATCCGCTTTCTGCGAACGATCCGCTTTATGGGCAAGTAATTCATCATGTTCGCCTAAGGATAGTTTTGACCAAATGATGCCTGTTGCAAGAGCACTTAATCCAAGCAGCATAAAGGCAAGTTTCCATAACCCATTTGCAATGAGTAGACTGGATACAAGCGGCATGAATAAAGCGCCTAGTCCGAAGAAGACTTCAAGCTTGCTGAAGGCAACCGCTTGTTGATCTTTGGCAGCCATGAGGACGAAGGTACTAATACTAGACTCCACGAGTCCGAAGGAGATACCTGCAAGGAAGGTCAACCCAATAACCACCGGCCAGGGTGGGAGTAAGCCGATAGCAAGCATCGCCACAAACAAGAAGCAAAATGCCATTGTTATTGTACTTCGACGACTGATACGACGAATGAGTGTAGGCATCGCAAGCACACCTAGCATGAAACCTCCAAACTGTAAAAAGACCAGCAACCCTCCGCCACTGTAGCTTCGACCATAATGGGCTAGTAGTTCAGGCAACACAGCGCCAAAAATAACGTGCGTGCAGCCTGTTAATAAGTAGGATAGGCAGCCCATAATTAATAATCGTTTCATAATGCGGCGCTTCCTTTACGTTCAGTCGTAAACTTTTCATTATAAGCCAGTACATGGGCAATCGCTTCGGAAACAGAGTTCACGGTATTCGCAGCAACCTTTTTCACATCAGAATGAGCTGTATGCATGGCGAAGCTATGCGGAGTAATACCGAACATCGAGACATCATTAAAGGAGTCTCCAAAACACGCGATCTCTTCAGGCTTTAATCCCAAATGTGCAAGAAGTGTAAGGAGGGAGCTGCCTTTGGAAACTTGGTGAGGCATGATATCGAGGCAATCCGTATCAGCCATATAGATGTCCAATTGATCACAGAGTTCTTTTTCTAACAGCAACTTGATCTTAAGTAAATCCTCTTCCTGCCCGAATAGTGAAAATTTACAAATTGGAAAGGCATCCTTCAGGGATTGTTCCATCTCGCTTTTGACTATAAAAGGTTCGAACATCCTCTTCTGAATCTCGTCGGAAGCAGGACTCAAGCGCTCAATATAATTGGCACTTCCGGAGCAGATAAACTTAACTACATCGAAAGATTGGATGAGTTGATACACGCGGTGAGCGATGGAAGGATCAAATAGCTTCGCTTGCAGAAGCGCACCATCCATCAAATGGATGAAAGCACCATTTTGGGAAACAGAATGAGCTTGATGTTTTATATCTTGAAGTACTCTCTGCATCTCCGAATTCATTCTACCAGAGGCCAGACAAAGCATTATTCCTGCGTCTCTCACTTGCTTTAGAGCTTTCAGTTCCCGTTCCGTGACTTTCTTATGATGGTCAAGCAGCGTGCCGTCCAGATCGCTAACGATTAGTTTAATCATGTTGTTCTTCTCCTCCTGCTAGTACGATTTCAACCTCACTGGCCAATAAGCGCTCTTTCATTTCCTCGCTCAGCGCTTGATCCGTTACCAGAATATCTATACTTTCAAATCCTACAACACGATGGAACAGACGCTTGCCGAATTTCGAATGATCCGCGAGAACGATCACTTGATCAGCATGCTCCATCATCGCTCTTACTAAATAACAATCCTCTTCATTGGGGGCGGATAGCCCATTCTCGGAAATACCACATGTGCCAATGAAAAGCTTATCGACGTGATACTCGTTTAACATTTCAATCGCCTTAGCCCCGTAGACACTATGTTGCTTATTATCTAGCACACCACCAAGCATATGAATCGTAATGCCATCCTTACGAGTAAGGATAGCGGCTGTTTGTATGGAACTTGTGATGACAATGTTGTTTTTAGAGGCCAGGGCAGTAGCTGCATGCAGAACAGTTGTTGAAGCATCCATCATCAGATAATCGCCATCTTGAACGAGTGTAGCTGCTCTTTTACCAATTGTCAGTTTAGAAGTGGATTCCTCCTGAAGGCGCTGATCATAATTGCCGACTTCTTTAGAAAGCGTGGGTAGAATTGCTCCACCTCGCGTACGAACGATGGATCCTTGTTCCTCTAATTTGACCATATCTCGTCTAGCTGTATCACGAGAAACTTCATAGAGCTCACAAATCAGATCTACGGAGATACGCTTATTTGATTTTAAGTAATCCAGGATGGAAACGAGCCTTTCTTCTTGAAACAAGGATGATAGCCTCCTTTGCTTAAGTATTTGTAAGTGAATATAAGTATAATACTTATTGTATATGCATGTTGCTTAGCTTTCAATCCTTTTTTGAAAAAGAAAAACCGTGCTCACTCGTTACATGAACGAGGACACGGTCGTTACGATCTAAATCTCATTTAACGGCTGGTTTTTTACGTGTTTGAACGTAGCTGGGATAAGTGATTTCACCAGTATCCAGTTTGCGAATTTCCTCTTCATTCCAACCAGTGATTTTGTTGGTCCCTGTTACGCCAGTTAACTTGATTTGATAACGAGTAGCTAAGTACGATTGGAGCTTCAGCATGTCTTCGGGTTTAATTTCGCGAAGTTTCTGCTTGCCATGCAGCTGGCCTAAGATGACACCAATGGACTCTGCGGCCAAACTCGTGTTTGGCTGAATACGTGTGCTGCCGTATGCGATCGCGGAGGAACCAACATTTTTTCCTGCTGCTATGACATTTTCATAATTTTTCAGTAAAAAGCTGCGAAGCGGCATGCCGTATTTGTCAGGGCGTCCCATCTCAATTCCCCATTTGTTGGCACTCGTACCTTGAAGATCAAGCGGATAACCGCCAATACTGACATTGTCCCAGAACATTGTACCTGCAAGGAGATCAGATGGTTTAAGGGTATAGTCCATTTCGTAGTGATTATATTCTCTAATATAAGGGTAAGTTGGCAGTTCGCCTAGCTCAGCTTTCTCCCAGCCTGGTAATGTTTTTCGGAAATGCTGCAAGATCTGGGCTGTTTCCTTATTTCCTAAATAGACTGCTTCTTGCACAGACGCCGGCTTGGCAGGATCCACGGTATAGACTAGCAACGCATTAATGAGGACTTCGCCATCACGTTGATTCACGGCATTCAAACCTCTTAGGAAAACACGATCATTAGAAGGATGATACGTCTTCGTCATGCCGCTAAGCCCAATAGCGAAACTATCGCTGACACTTCCACCGCCAAATTGTTTCGATCTTTCCTCAGGTTTTAGTGCGTTGAAGGTCGTATTGAACTTCTTCCAATCTACATGTTTAAACTTCATCATCATGCCTGCGCTCATGTACTCAATATCTTTTTGCCCATAGAATTTCTCAAGACCTGGTAAACGCTTAGCATCCAAGCGGCTCATTAATGCGGCAAAATCACTGTTATCTACCCAATAAGAGGCCGTAATTTTTTTAACTTCATTTTTATTCGTTTTATATAGGATGGATGGGATTTTGTGCATAAAATCAGGTGTTTGAATTTGTTCAACCTCTTGAATGGTGATGCCTGACTCAATGGGGATATCTTTACTTAACTTGTCCATATATGTCGTGAATTCAGAAAGCTTTCGAATCTTAGCGTTGCGGAAGCCATCGAATAGTTCTTTAGCGCGGCCCTGTACAAGTAAATGTCCTTGTTCATCTCGTGTTTCATCTAGAAATAACATTTGACTTTGAAGGATTTGACCGCCGAAGGCTTGATGGGGATCTAATATTTTTACTTTGAGGCCTTCATCCATGGCAGCGCGGGCCAAATAGAGACCTTCAAGCTCACTACCAATTACAACAACATCTACGTTTTCAGTTGGATATGTGGCAACGCTCGCTATTTTCGTATCTGGACTGGGTACGGCTGAAGGTACATCACTCACTTGAGGTGTATCTTGGTGGGTAACAGTTGGAACTACAGCGGTTACGTTCATGCTTCCTTGCTTGAACCAAATCTTGCTGAATGAGAAGGCTGATACAACGATTAGGAGTACAGCCAGAGCAATAACGAGCTGAACTCGCGGGTTTCGTAAGCGCATACATAAGCTCCTTTAGCATTAAACTATATGGTCTAAGTTTAGCAGTTTCAGGCGGGATTTAATAGACTTTGAGAATTGATTCTGAAAGATTTACAACCTGCACCCCCAAAAACTGACAAGCATTGGCGAATCCTTGTAGCATAACCAGGAACCCTTCGCGAAGGCTCCATCTTAATCTTATGTATAAACCATAAAATGACTAAGGGAGATTTTAAAATGAAAAAAAACCTAATGAAAAAATTCGTAGCTACAGGTCTTGTTCTAACTATGGTTGCTGGTGGCGGAACTGCCGCATTTGCAAATGGAAGTAAAAACGACGATCGTGGTAAAGGCAATAATAACAATGGATCTAAAAATAATACGAGCTATACACAAAATGTTATTAATGGAAACGTAACAATTAACATTAATTTCAACGATATGAAAAATTCACAATGGGCAATGCGTTATATTGCAAGCCTAGCTTCCAAACGTGTTTTCGAAGGATATGAAGATGGTAGCTTCAAACCAGAGAAAACAGTAACTCGTATTGAAGCGATTACAGCAGCTGTTCGTTTGATGGGATTGCGTGAGCAGGCTGAGTCCGATGCTGAAAAGCAAACAAAATTGAACTTCAAAGATGCTGACAAAATTCCTGCATGGGCAGTAGGTTATGTTGCAGTAGCACTTGAGAACGACCTGTTCACAGAGAGTGATGACAGTGTTAAACCTAATGAAGATGCAAACCGTCTATGGGCAACTACACTTCTAGTGAAAGCATTGAAATTAGAAGCAGAAGCAAAAGCAAACATGACGAGCACACTTACATTTAAGGATGCTAAACAAATTCCAGCTGGATCCGTTGGTTATGTGAAAGTAGCGGTTGATAAAGGTTTAATCGACGGTTTTGAAGACAATACCTTCAAACCTAATCAAAGCGTAACACGTGCTCAATTGGCAGCTCTTCTAGATCGTACGAACGACCAATTACCTGGCGAAGATCAAAACACAAATTCAGGAACTGTAAACACAGCTGTGTACAACAATGTTCTTTCCCTAACTAAAAACGGTACAACGACTGTGTATAACTTGCACCCAGATGTTTTCGTTTTGCGTAATGGTGTGAAGGTTGCCCCTACTGAAATTGCTGTTGGTGATACAGTTAAAGTACGTACATTCAACAATACTGTTGTATTCGTAGAAGTAACAGGTAATGCGCCTGTAAACACTTCTTTCGACATCTTGGGTACATTGACTGCAACAACAATTAACGCTCAAGGTAAAATTGCGACAATCACAATCACACAAAATATCAATGGAGTTGATCAATCAACTACATATAATGTATCTTCGACTTTCGCTTTGACAGGAAACCTAACTAACTTCTCAGCAGGTCACTTGGTTCAGCTTAAAGGCCAAAATCAATCCGTTACTACAATTGACGTTAAATAAAGCTAATAAGTTGCATTCTTACTAATAGTTATATATGAGATAAAAAGGTTAGATTCACACAACAAGCTCCTTGCATAATTCGCATGGGGCTTGTTGCTCGTTATATTGTATAAATTGGTAAAGTTAATGGGAAACTATGTTATATAAAGAGAGGAGATGGTTATGATGGAAGAAAGTTTAATGGATACGTTCAAAAGGTATTATGCTGATTATCGAGGCGCAGAGGGTGTTGATCAAAGCTTTACGGATGCGTACCAGGCCATGGCGTTCCATGTCATTAATCAGACGGAGCATTATGTGCAACAAGGTAACCTTCATGAGATTCAGAATCTAATTCGTGAGTTCAAGGAAATTGGACTTGCGACTTCTCCGAGCAATGATTCATTAAAGGAGCAATTCGAGCAAGAACTTGTGGTGCAAGAGTTGAATCGATATTCTTTTTAAAAGGTGTTGCATAATCCCAATGCCCGTGGTATATTACTGGTCCGGCCAAAACGGGCTGCAAATTTTATCGAAATATGTAAAAATAAAGCTTGCATTTGGTTGGGTGAATATGCTATATTATAATTCCTGTTCGCGAGAGCGAGTTGGGGATAGAAAGAAATTGATC